>JAYTOP010000059.1:0-55432 GCA_043747745.1 Pseudomonadota bacterium | reverse complement strand
TGCACACATTGCCCGCGTCGCGCTGTGGATCACCGATCACCAGATGAATCAGGAAGCCGCCGAACGCTTCGGAACCACGCGCCCGACCGTGCCGCTAGTAACCAGCCCGACCATCTTGTGCGCGAATGCGCTGCAAACAAACTGGCGCGCAGTGCTGCCACCCGAACAATGCAGCTTCGTGCTGGGCAATCCCCCATTCATCGGTGCGAAGTTCATGACCGATGCGCAGCGCGCGGACGTGGCCCCGATTTTCCAACCGCTCAGCAGCGGCGGCTTGCTCGACTATGTGGCCGCGTGGCACGTCAAGGCGGCGGCCTATATCGCGGACAACCCCGCGACCGCCGTCGCGTTCGTGTCCACGAACAGCATCACCCAGGGCGAACAGGCGGGCGTGTTGTGGCCGTGGCTGCTTGGACATGGCGTGCACATCCGTTTTGCGCATCGCACCTTCCAGTGGAATAACGAAGGCAAGGGCGTTGCCGCCGTGCATTGCGTCATCATTGGCTATGGCTTGCAGATGCCGGACAAACGGACTTTGTTTCTGTACCACGACGGCATCAAGGGCGAGCCGACGGCCATCGTCGCAAAGAACATCAATCCGTATCTAGCCGACGCTCCGGACGTGACTTTGCAGCGACGCGGTTCGCCGCTGTGTGCAGTACCGGGGATGCTGTCAGGAAATCAGCCAATCGACGACGGAAACTATCTATTCACGCCGGATGAAATGGCCGAGTTCCTGCAACACGAACCGGGCGCGCGTCCGTACTTTCGCCGCTGGCTGGGCGCAGATGAGTTCTTGCACGGCTACGAACGCTGGTGCTTGTGGCTGGGCGATGCCGAACCGGCTGACTTGAAGGCGCTTCCGCTAGCGATGGAACGTGTTGCAGACGTGCGCAAGTTCCGGAGCAAGAGCAAGCGCAAGGCGACATTGAAGCTCGCCGGCACTCCGCGACGCTTTCAGGTCGAATGTATGCCTACAGATGCCTATCTTGTGATTCCATACGTTTCATCCGAGCGTCGCGACTTCATCCCGATCGGCTACTTCAAGCCCGAAACGCTTGCGAGCGATCTTATACGGATCGTGCCGCATGCCACGCCTTATCACTTCGGCGTGTTGTCGAGTTCGATGCACAACGCATGGATGCGCGCCGTCGCCGGACGACTCGAAAGCCGCTATCGCTATTCCGTCCACATCGTTTACAACAATTTCCCGTGGCCGGGCGACGTGGCCGACGACAAGCGCATGGCGATCACGCGCGCTGCCGATGGCGTGCTGGCCGCGCGTACCGCGCACCCGAGCGCCACGTTGTCCGACCTGTACGATCCCGACAGCATGCCGACCGATCTGCAAGACGCACACCGCGCGCTCGACAAGGCCGTGGATGCGGCTTACGGCTATCGGGGCGGCAAGGATGACGCTGCCCGCGTCGCGTTCCTGTTCGCCCTATATGCGCGCCTGACAGCCCTACAACCCGCAGCCAAGCCCCGCAAGCGCAAGGCGTAATGACGGCGGGGGGGTGCGAAAAGTCTGGGCCGCTCGCCAGTGGATACGTGCAGGGAGCCTTTTTCTCGCATCCTCAAAACGCAATGTTTTGGAATGAAGCCCACCGCGTCGACATGCGCATGCATTCGGCTAGGACGTGCAACCGACACCGCTGCCCCGATCAAGCATACGCACGCGCGGCTTACTTGGCCGGACTGCTTCCGATCTGGGTCGCCAGCCCTGCCAAGCAAAGAGCGTCCCCGGCAAGCGTCGCGCGCGTTTGGCGGTAGCTTTGGCGGTATCGTCATTCGATGCGTTTAATATCTACTAGTAATAACAGTGACTTGCGCGATCTATTAGATAGCCCGTCGCTCCACAATCGGACAGTGCAGAGCAGTGCAATAAAGGCCGGGAAACCTAGCTACAGCAATGGTTCCGGCTTTTTTTGTGCCCAATGCAGTGCAATAGCATGCATTGCAATCCGGGGGTAACTTTGCGGGGTAACCCGCCTACCCCATGAAGGTGTTACCCCGATGAAGCTGTCTGATCGCGCGATCCGCAGCGCCAAACCCAGCGACAAGCCGCGCAAGCTGGACGACGGCGGCGGCCTGTACCTGCTGCTGAACCCGAACGGCTCGCGCTGGTGGCGCTTGAAGTACCGGCATGGGGGTAAGGAAAAGCTGCTCAGTCTGGGGACTTACCCCGGCACCAGATTGAAGGATGCCCGCGACAAGCACGAGGCTGCCCGCAAACTGTTGGCCGCTGACGTCGATCCAAGCGCGGATCGCAAGGCCGAGAAAATCGCGGGGGCCGACCGCTCCGCCCCAACAGCATGGAAGTCGTGGCGCGCGAGTGGTTCGCGAAGCAATCCCCGCAGTGGATGTCAGGCCACGCAATCAGGATCATTGCCCGACTGGAACGCGACCTGTTCCCGTGGATCGGCGGGCGTCCCATTGCCGAAGTGACCGCGCCCGAACTGCTGCGCACGCTGCGCCGTATCGAGGAACGCGGCGCACCGGACACCGCGCACCGCGCGTTGCAGAACTGAGGGCAGGTATTCCGCTATGCCACCGCCACCGGACGCGCCAAGCGCGACCCGTCAGTAGACCTGCGCGGGGCGCTCACCCCGTGGAAGTCCCTGCACCACGCCAGCATCACCGATCCGCTAAAGATGGGCGAACTGCTGCGCGCGATGGACAAGCTTTCCAGCGGGCATCATCGTGAAGTCGGCCTTACGGCTCGCCCCGCTGCTGTTCGTGCGCCCCGGCGATCTGCACCCGGTCACCGGACGCGATCCGTTCACGGGCCGCGACCATCGCCACGTCTTCCCCGGTCGCACCGACAAGACGTCGATGAGCAACAACGCCGCGCGCTTGGTCCTGCGCCGGATGGGCTACAGCAGGGACGAAATGAGCGGCCACGGCTTCCGCGCGATGGCCCGCACGATCCTTGACGAAGTGCTGCACGTTAGCCCCGACTTCATCGAACACCAGTTGGCGCACGCGGTACGCGATCCGAACGGACACGCTTACAACCGAACCGCGCACCTGCCCGAGCGGCGCGCGATGATGCAGCAATGGGCGGATTATCTGAATACGCTCAAGCAAGGCGGCAACGTGTTACCGATGCAACGCAATGCGGGATGACACTCACGGCGCATGGTGCGCTACACGGGAAAGTGCAATGAATCGAAAACATGTGGGACTAGCATGCCTCGTAATACTTGCTGGCTGCGCGACAACGTCGCCGGGTACCCAAAGCATGGTGATGGCCCCATTCGAGCGCACAACAGGGTTTCAGCGTGAATCCGACGGCGACGCAATCTTGATCGTTACTCGGGACGCTGGATTTTACGGAAGTGGTTGCATGTCTTCCCTCTACGTGGATGGCAAGCAAGTCGCCTCACTCAAGTCGGGCGAGCGTGTCGTTCTCCATGTTCCAAGCGGCTCCAGAATCATCGGAACGTGGGACGCTGGCAGGGGCTTATATGCATTTCACGGGCGAGGAAATCATGTCGAAACCGATGCAACCGTGAAAACCCGAGAGACACGAAAATTCCGGATAGGAATCGACGCGAACGGCACCCTAAGCATCAGCCCGACAACGTACTAGCAACTCACTCGTTCAAACCGCGCCTAGCCCGACGGGGCGAACATCCGGCCACCCGATAATCTGAACAACCGCGCTCACGTTTTCGCGCCTATCTAGAGAGCCGTCCACCCAACAACGGGCAACAAGGGACGGTTCCATGCAACCTACTACGACACTCGCCGCAACCCGGCTTCTGACCACCGGCTATCTTCCGCTTCGCGCCATCATCGGCAAGCCTGCAACGAAAGACGATTCGGGTATTCCCGCGATCATTCCCGTATCTGCATCGACATGGTGGGCAGGCGTTCGAAATGGCCGCTATCCACAACCGACGCGCGCGCTCGGGGTCAGAATTACGGCGTGGCCTGTTGCATCCATCCTCGCGCTTATCGAAGCCAGCGCACCACGAGCGGCGACATGAACGCCGCGAAGAAAAACCTCCTGAACATCCCGGCGAGCTTGGCGGCCAACGGGATGCAGGGGGCGGATGCGAGCGATGGTCAAACCGCTGGCGGGTTCGAGCATACATCGGCATCGGCGGATGCGTTGCTGCGGCTCGGCGTGATGTTCGCGTTGCAGGGATGCGATGCGCTCGCCTCGCTGACCGATGCGCCAGCGCGTGGAATAGTCGAAGCCTGCGATTGCATCGCAGCCGCCACGCATCACCTGGCCGTGTCCGCCGAGTGTTCCGAGACTGCAAAACGCATGCGCGGGAGCGATGGGGGACGAGCATGGCCCATAAGCGCTGGAAGGACAAAGGCCGATGCGAATCGGGCAACTACATCGGCACCCCGCATGCGATACAGGACTGCCCGAACTGGGCCGCGTACAGCGGAACGGCGGTCAAGATGCTCGACACGCTTGCGCGGCAATTCAACGGCAAGAATAACGGCGATCTGTGCGCGGCGCTGTCTGTGCTGAAGCGATACGGCTGGAAGTCGGATGACACCGTGTTCTGGGCACTGCGTGAATTGCGGCACTACGGCTTGATCGTGCTGACACGGCAAGGCGGGTTGCATGCGCCGAGCCTGTTCGCGCTGACGTGGTGCGCCATCGATGAATGAAAAGGCAAGCTCGACTGCGCTGCGACGGCGACACCGCCGGGTGACTGGAAGTTTCCGCGCATCGAACGATTCAAGCGGCCACCGAAAAAACGAAACGCCACTACGCCACAATAAAGTACGGTGATCTATCGCAAAGTGCGGTCATCTGCGGCTCGGCATCGGGGCTTCTTGCCCATCACTGTTTTCTGTCGACGGGAGAGAGAACAATTGACGGGTCAACTCAATGCCCGCCAGTGTTCGCTGCCATCGGCCCGCCACCGAATGGCGGGCGTGCGAACCACACCAGCACGATGATCATCAGGAAGATCCACCCGAGTGCGTAGAAGATTTCGTTGAAGCCGATCTGCGATGCCTGGTGGACGATCGTGCGTTCGAGCATCGCCGCGCCGCGCTGCAGGTCGCCTCCGCCGAGAGCCAACACCGAGACTTGCGATGCCGGCTCGTACATCGAAATGCGTTCGGTCATCTGCGCGTGGTGGACAATGGTGCGGTTGTTCCAGACGAAGGTCGTGATCGATGCCGCGAAGCTGCCGCCGAGCGTGCGCAGGAACGTCGCGAGGCCCGAACCAGCGGCAATTTCGCGACCGTCCAGGTCCGACAGCAGGATCGTCAGGATCGGCATGAAGAACAGCGCGACGCCAAGGCCCATCAACAACTGGATGCCGGCAATCGTCGCAAAGGTCACGTCGAGGTTGAAGCTCGAGCGCATGAAGCTCGTCGCAGCCATCACGATGAACGCGATGCTCGCGATCATGCGCAAGTCGAAACGGCCTGCGTATTTGCCGACCAGCGGCGCGAGGAAGACCGGCAAGATGCCGAGCGGCGCGGTCGCCAGGCCAGCCCAGATCGAGGTGTAGCCGAGATCGCGTTGCAACCACAGGGGAATCAGCAGGCCGACCGAGAAGAACGCCGCATACGCAGCGATCAGCCCGATGGTGCCGACCCTGAAGTTGCGATGGCGGAACAGGCTCAGATCGACCAGCGGATGCTTGTTGTCGAAAAGTTCCCAGATCACGAACACCGACAGCGAAATCGCCGCGACGATTGCCAGTATCACGATGTGCGGCGAGTGGAACCAGTCGTCGTCGTTGCCGAGGTCGAGCATGATCTGCAATGCGCCGACGCCAAGCACGAGACTCGCAAGGCCGATGTAATCCATCGGCGGCTTTTCGAGCACTTCGGGACGACCGGCCAGCTGCGTCTTGACGACCACGCTCGCGAAGATGCCGATCGGCACGTTGATCAGGAAGATCCATTCCCAGCTGTAGTTGTCGGTGATCCAGCCGCCGAGAATCGGTCCGGCGATCGGCGCAACGACAGTCACCATCGCAAGCAACGCGAGTGCCATCCCGCGTTTGTCGCGCGGGAAAATCGACACCAGCAGGCTTTGCGTGAGCGGATACATCGGGCCGGCGACGAAACCCTGCAGTGCACGCGCCACTACCAGCATGCCCATACTCTGGGCGAGTCCGCACAGCAACGACGCAATCGAAAACAGCATCGTCGCCCAGACGAACAAGCGCGATTCGCCGAAGCGCTTGCTGAGCCAGCCGGTCAGCGGCAGCGCGATCGCGTTGCTGCATGCAAATGAAGTGATGACCCAGGTGCTCTGCGACGCGCTGGCGCCGAGGTTGCCGGAAATCGTCGGCAGCGAAACGTTTGCGATCGTGGTGTCGAGTACTTGCATGAACGTGGCGAGCGACAAGCCGATCGTCGCAAGCACCATGTTCGGCGGTCGGAACCCGCTCGCGGTTTCGGCGGTTACAGCGGCCATGCCGGTCGTGCCTCAGCGACTTGCGGTCGCATGCGCGGCGGATGCATGCGAAGCGGATGCATGCGCCGAGCCTGGCAGGTTCGCTGCGATGATCTTCGCCACCAGTGCATCGGCGTCCTGCAGCTGATGCTCATAGACATTGGTGGTCAGCACAGGCCTGTCGACCGGCTTGCTCGACAGCAGTTCGCCGTCCTGCCCATGCAGGTTCACGTCCACGCTCATCGACAGGCCAATGCGCAACGGATGCTTGCGCACGTCGTCGGCATCGAGCGCGATGCGCACCGGCAGGCGTTGCACGATCTTGATCCAGTTGCCGCTCGCATTTTGCGCTGGCAACAGCGCGAACGCGCTGCCGGTACCGATGCCGAGACTGACGATGCGACCCGTATAGTCCACGCTACTGCCGTAGATGTCCGCGTTCAGCGCAACCGGCTGGCCTAGTCGCATGTGCTTGAGCTGGGTTTCCTTGAAATTCGCGTCGACCCAGACCTGTTCCAGCGGCACCACTGCCATCAGCGCCGCACCAGGCTGCACGCGCTGGCCAAGCTGCACCGAACGCCGCGCGACATAACCGGTCACCGGTGCGACGATCTGCACGCGCGCGTTGTTGATGTAGGCCAGACGCAGTTGCGCGGCAGCGGCTTGCACGTCGGGCTGGGTCGCGACGCCAGCGTTGTCCACCAGCGCACTGTCGCTCGCCACTTTCTGCGCGGACACATCCACGGCGGCCTCTGCAGCGGACAGCTGGTCGTGTGCGTGCGCGAGCTCCTCGGTCGAAATCGCACCGGTGCCAGCGAGACTTTGCCGACGCGCGTAATCGGCGCGCGCACGTGCGAGATCGACACGACGATTGGCGAGCAATGCCTGCGAACTGTCGATGCCGTTGTAGAGGCCGCGCACCTGGCGCACTGTGCGCGCGAGGCTGGCTTCGGCCTGCGCGAGCGTCGCCTTGGTATCGCTCGAGTCGAGCTGCACCAGCAACTGGCCTTCGCGCACCAGGCTGCCATCGTCGGCGCCGATGCTGACCACGGTACCCGGCACCATCGGCGTGATCTGCACGACGTTGCCGCTGACATAGGCATCGTCGGTGCTTTCGTACCAGCGACCGACCAGGAAATACCAGAACGACCAGCCGATCAAACCGAGCACGACCACCAGCAACAGCAGGCGCAACATCATGCTGCGACGTCCTGCGGGCCTGGTCGACGGGACGTTCGCGGTGATCGGTGCGGGTGCAGGTGTGCTCATGGCGGATGGTTTCCGACGGATGCGAGATGGATGGGATTCAGTGCGGAGCGGATGCTTGCGGCAACGCCGCGGCTGGCTGGGCCGCGTCTGGCCGAAAGCCGCCACCCAGCGCCTGCATGAGCTTCACCGATGCAATCACACGCTGCGCATGCAGATCAGCCAAACCTTGCTGCGCGCGCAGCAGGGGCTGCTGCACGGACAGCACCTCGAGATACGCCGAAACACCGCTGTGGAAACGCTTCGTGCCGAGGTCGTATGCGGATTGGGCGGCGTCGAGCGCCTGCTGCTGGGTCGCGACCTGCGCATCGATCGCGCGCAGGGTGATGACCTGTTCTGCAACCTGGTGCAACGCATCCACAAGCGTCTGGTTGTATTGCGCGACAGCGATGTCGTAGTTCGCGTCACGCTCGGCGAGACCGGCGCGCAAGCGGCCACCATCGAAGATCGGCAGCGAAATCGCCGGGCCGAGTTGCGCGTAACGCGATGGCAATTCGAACAGCGTGCCCAGGCTCGCCGACGCAAGCCCGAGCGCGGCACTGAGATTGATGCTCGGATAGAACTGCGCTTTTGCAGCCTTGATGCCGCGCTGCGCGGCTTCAACACGCCAGCGCGCAGCGACGATGTTGGGGCGGCGCACGAGCAGATCGCTCGGCAAGTCGAATGGCAGTTCCAATGCAACGACAGCCAGCGTTTGTGGACGCGCGATGTGCAGCCCGCGATCCGGCCCCTGCCCGACCAGCGCGGCGAGCGCGGCACGGATCAGCGCTGCTTGTTCCTGCGCAGACTGCACGCCACGTTGCGCCGATGCGACTGCAGCGTCGGTCTGGCGCAACTGGATCGTGTTGTCGATACCCGCCTTGACGCGCTGCGCGGTGAGTTTCTGCGTATCGCGCGAACGCTCGAGTTCGCGCTGCGCGAGATCTATCAGCACAGCCGCGTGCGCGAGTTCGGCATAGGTCTGCGCGATGTTCGCCGAAAGCGTGAGTCGTGCGGCTTGCGCATCGACCTGCGCGGCATGCGCCTGATCGACCGCGGCTTCCCACGCTGCGCGCTTGCCGCCCCACAGATCGGGCGCATAGCCGACGCTGAGGCTGAGGATCTCCGCGCCAAGGTAATGGCCGCCGAGTGGATCGGGCGCGACCGTCGCCGGAATGCGGATACCGGAATACTGGGCTTCCGCATTCACTTTCGCCTTACGCGCGGCGTCCTGCGCACCAGCCTGCGCAAGCGCGACCCGCACGCGCGCATCGGCAGCAGCCAATGTCGGATTCCCGGCCAGCGCTTCGTCGATCAGCGCATCGAGTTGCGGATCGCCTAGCGCTTTCCACCAATCGGTGGATGGCCACGCGGCGGGCGTCAGCGTCACTCCGGACAGGCTGTGCTGGCTAGCCAGACTGTTCGGCTCGGTCAGCGCTCTCTGCGTTTGCAGGCCTTGCATGTTCGCGCAGCCGGCCAGCAATGCAGCGAGCAACGCGGTCGCGACGAAAGCGATTCTGGACGAATTCATGGCGGTGCCGTGGCGGTCGTGTGCGTTCATCGGATTCACAGCGATGCGTGGACGCGTTCGAGCAGGGCGACGAAGTGACCGCGCTCATCGGGAGCCAGGTTGCGCAGCGCGTACTCGGCGATGCGTTCGCCGCAGGCGCGCAACGCGTGCGAGAGGGCGAGGCCGGCGTCGGTCAACTCGATCCGCAGGGTGCGCCGATCCTCGGCATGCGGCGTGCGCCGCAGATAGCCCATCTGCTCCAGGCGGTCGAGCAGGCGCGTCATCGCGCCGGGGTTGTGATCGATTGCGCGTGCCAGGTCGATCGCCGACATCGGCCCGATCACATCGAGCTTGCGCAGCACCAGGAACTGGCTGAGGTTGATCGGATAGCCGCTCGCGGCCAGATCCTCCTCCAGCCGACGCGCAAGGCCATCACGGACTTGCCGGACCAACAGGCAGATGTTGACCGCTGGCGAATAAGCGGCAGTGCAGGCGGCGGGGTCGGGCTGGCTCATGGGCGGTCATTTTAGTGCCGAGAAAATAATTGTCAAGGCAATTAGTGACGCGGCGTTGATTGTCGCAGGTGCTGTTGCCGCGACGCTCTTTGTCCACAACCTTGCATCGGCGTCCCCACCCGGAAGCCGCGCCCCGTATCATCGACAACCTGCGCCAGCCTTCTCCGAGCCTTCGATGACCGCACCAACCCGAGCCAGTTTCCACGGATTCGAGCAAGTCCCGCTGCGCGAATATGCCGAGCGCGCCTACCTCGACTACTCGATGTATGTCGTCCTCGACCGCGCCCTGCCCTTTCTCGGCGACGGCCTGAAGCCGGTCCAGCGCCGGATCATCTTTGCGATGAGCGAGCTCGGCCTGAGCGCCGCGTCGAAGCCGAAGAAGGCCGCGCGCACGGTCGGCGACGTGATCGGCAAGTACCACCCGCACGGCGACTCGGCCTGTTACGAGGCGCTGGTGCTGATGGCGCAGCCGTTCTCGTACCGCTACCCGCTGATCGAGGGCCAGGGCAATTTCGGTTCGTCGGACGACCCCAAGTCGTTCGCCGCGATGCGCTACACCGAAGCCAAGCTCACTCCGATCGCCGAGGTACTGCTCGGCGAGCTTGGCCACGGCACCGTGGACTGGACGCCGAATTTCGACGGCACCCTGGAAGAACCGAGCTGGTTGCCAGCACGCCTGCCGCATCTGCTGCTGAACGGTACAACCGGCATCGCGGTCGGCATGGCGACCGACGTGCCGCCGCACAACCTCAACGAAATCGTCAGCGCCTGCGTGCGGTTGCTTGATGATCCTGATGCTTCGGTGCGCGACCTGTGCGAACACGTGCTCGGCCCGGACTATCCGACCGAAGCGGAAATCATCACGCCGCGCGCCGACCTGCGCGCGATGTACGAAACGGGCGGCGGCAGCGTCCGCGCACGCGGCGTATGCACACGCGAAGGCAACAACATCGTGATCATCGCGCTGCCGTATCAGGTCTCGCCGAGCAAGGTGATCGAGCAGATCGCGCAGCAGATGCGCGCGAAGAAACTGCCGTGGCTCGACGACATCCGCGACGAATCCGACCACGCGAATCCGACCCGCATCGTGCTGATCCCGCGCTCGAACCGCGTCGATGTCGAAGGCCTGATGGGCCACTTGTTCGCGACCACCGACCTCGAACGCAGCTACCGCGTCAACCTCAACATCATCGGACTGGATGGTCGGCCGCAGGTCAAGAACCTCAAGAGCCTGCTCGGCGAATGGCTGGAGTTCCGCACGCGGACCGTGCGGCGCAGGCTCGAACATCGGCTCGCAAAAGTCGAACGCCGATTGCACCTGCTCGAAGGACTGCTGGTCGCATTCCTCAATCTCGACGAAGTGATCCGCATCATCCGCCAGGAAAACGAACCCAAGCCCGCGCTGATGGCGCGCTTCGGACTCGACGAGGAACAGGCCGACTACATCCTCGACACCAAGCTCAAGCAACTCGCGCGACTCGAAGAGATGAAGATCCGTGGCGAGCAGGACGAACTCGCGAAGGAACGCACGAGCATCCAGAACACGCTCGGCTCGAATGCGCGGCTCAAGAAACTCATCAAGGACGAATTGCTGGCCGATGCAAAGAAATTCGGCGACGCGCGCCGTTCGCCATTGGTCGTGCGCGGCGCAGCGCAGGCGATTTCGGAAACCGAACTGGTGGCGAGCGAACCGGTCACTGTCGTGCTGTCCGAAAAGGGCTGGGTGCGTGCGGCCAAGAGCCACGATGTCAACGCCGCCGAGTTGAACTACCGCGACGGCGACCGATTGCTGCAAGCGATCCACGCGCGCAGCACGCAACAGATCGCGTTCCTCGATTCCAGCGGGCGCAGCTTCTCGACGCTCGCGCATACGCTGCCATCGGCACGCGGCAACGGTGAACCATTGACCGGCCGTTTCACGCTCACGCCGGGCGCGCAATTCCAGGCGCTGATCAGTGGCGAGCTGGACACGCGCCTGGTACTCGCATCGAGCCACGGCTACGGCTTCGTCACCCGTTTCGAGAACCTCACTGGCCGGCAGAAGGCCGGCAAGGCGATGCTGACCCTGCCCGAAGGCGCGCGCGTGCTCGCACCGACGCAAGTCACCGATGCTGCAAGCGATCGCCTCGCCGTCATCACCACGGCAGGACACCTACTCGTGTTCGCAGTCGCCGAATTACCCGAACTCGATCGCGGCAAGGGCAACAAGCTGATCGAGATTCCACGCGCCAAACTTGGTACAGAACGCGTCGCTGCGGTCGCCGCAATCCCGTTGAACGGAGCGTTGTTCGTCCACAGCGGCCAGCGCACGCCGATGCGCCTTGCGTGGAAGGATCTCGATGACTATCTCGGCTCGCGCGCATCGCGCGGCGGCCTGCTGCCCCGCGGCTGGCAGAAGGTGGATGGACTCTCGGTGGAATGATGGACGCGGAGTTCTGGAAGCAGCGCTGGCAAGAAGGGCGGATCGGCTTCCATCAGGAGCGCGTCACGCCGTTGCTGGAAAAATATTGGGATGCGCTTGAGCTTGCGTCGGGCAGTACGGTGTTCGTGCCGCTCGCGGGCAAGAGCCTCGACATGGACTGGCTGGTGGCGCGCGGCCATCAAGTACTCGGCGTGGAGTTGTCAGAACTTGCGGTGAGGCAATTTTTCGCCGAACGCGATCTTGTACCAACGATCAGTGCTTCACAGTTCGGCCAACACTACACATCCGGCGCGATCGAACTGATCTGCGGCGATGCCTTCGCGCTCGATTCCGCAGCACTCGCCGATTGCGTGGCGGTGTACGACCGCGCCGCACTGATCGCGCTGCCGCCCGAGTTGCGCCTGCGCTATGCCGACGCGTTGTACGAGCTCCTGCCGACAGGCTGTCGTGGCCTGCTGATTACGCTGGACTATCCGCAGCACGAAAAATCCGGTCCTCCGTTTTCGGTGGCCGACGCAGAAGTGCACGCGCTGTTTGATCGCGACTGGGAGGTCGACCTGCTTGAACGCCGCGACATCCTCGCCGAGCAACCGGGCTTCATTGCGGAAGGCGTCAGCGTGTTGCAGACGGCGGTCTATCGCCTTCGCAGGTCCGGTTGAATTGATCAAGACTCAGGAATCCTCCGGCCATCGCACTGTTTGCCCTTCGCAACACCCTGCATTTCAGTGTGTTGCGCTTGAAAACCGAGTCAGCCAACCATGCACAAGGCAACCGCACTGAACTCGAAACCGTATGGGCCTGGTGGTGGTGCGGAAGAGTGATGTCCACAATCCGATCCAATCCCGAAACACTCGATCCTGCATGGGTCGGCGATGTCATCCGTTTCTGGTTCGAGGAGATGTCGGAATCCGAATGGTTCGCGAAGAGCGACGCCATCGACGTGCAAATCCGCGACCGCTTTCTTGTCCTGCACGAGCAACTCGTTGCGCAGGACGGACTCGTTGTCGCAACATCGCGCCTGGCGCTCGCCATAGTGATTGTTCTGGATCAGTTTTCGCGCAACATGTTTCGCGATCACCCGCGCACGTTTGCTGCCGATTCGATCGCTCGCCGCATTTCCAGGTCAGCGATCGAACTGGGTTTCGATATCGCCATGACCCGGCAGCAACGGATGTTCCTCTACCTGCCGTTCGAGCACAGCGAGGATGCAACGGACCAGGTGTTGTCCCTCATCTTGATCGGACATCTGGGCGACAAGGAGTGGACCCGGTACGCAATGGAACACAAGGCGATCATCGACCGCTTTGGCCGCTTCCCGCACCGCAACGCGGTACTTGCTCGCCCTTCCTCAGCGGACGAGATCGCGTTTTTGAAGGATCCAGACAAATGAACAGATCCCCCCGCCATGCCCGCGACGACATCCATTGAGGCGATGACATCAGCCTCGATCAGCGACGCGAGCACCCCACCAGCTTGATCTTCTGGCCCTTGCGCAACCGATACGGGGCCCGGATCCCGTTCGCCCGCGCGAGTTCATGCGTATCGCAATCCTTGCGGTCGGCGACCTCCTCAAGGGTATCGCCGTGGCCGACGGTGTAGCTGCCGGCCTTGCCCTTGTCATGGCCGCGTGGGCGCGGCTCCTCTTCCACCGCGACGCGCACCTGCGGCGGCGGGGGCGCGACGACCATCGGCTTGCGCGCTGCAGCGAGATCGGCGGCGAGTTGCGCGCGCGTGTTGTTGTCCACGCAATTCGGGCGATACAGGTGCATCACGTACGGCGGCACGCGCAGCACAGTGCCTGCGGCGATCACATCGTGCGGCTCGTAACGCGCGTTGAGGTTGCGCAGCGCGCGGAACCAGCCATCGCGGACGCCGTTGTTGCCAAGGCAGATCGTGAGTTCGTTGAGCGATGTCGCGCGTGCGAGGTTGAGTTGTTGCGGCTCACCGGCGTTCACGCGCGGAAATTGCAGGCCGTACTCCCTCGCATTCAGGAACAGCCACGCCGCAGCGAGCACGCGCGGTACGTAGTCGCGGGTTTCGGGCGGAAGCTGGCTGTAGACCTGAGGATCCCAGAAGCCCTTGCCACCGGTATTGTTGTAGAGCCGCGCAACACGGCCCTCGCCGCCGTTGTACGCCGCGACCGACAGCTCGAGGTTGTTGCCCAACTCGGCGAAGCGCGCGTTGAAGTACTGCACGTTCGCGCGCGTGGACAGGGTCGGGTCGTAGCGGGTATCGAAACCGTTGCTCAGGCCCAGCCCGTAGGCTGCGCCAGTGGCGGGCATGAACTGCAACAGGCCCGCTGCGCCTGAACGCGATACCGCATGTACCTTGCCGCCGGATTCCTGCGCCATGATCCCGAATAGCAGCGCCTCGGGCAGGCCGGCGCGCTCGTATTCGGGCCACATCAACTGGCGCATGTACTGGTAGTTTTCCCACGCATCGATGAGTTGCGCGCGGTTGGACGTCAACCACTCCGTCAATGCGGCCTTCATCGGCTCATTGAGGGTAATGATCTCGCGCATGTCGCGACCCTTGAGCATTGCGACTGGTCGCGACGCCGCCGGGAGGTTCTTGATGACTGGCGAGATGCCATCGCGCGCCACGCCGGATGCGCTGTTCTTGTCCTCGACTTCGGCAAAACCCTCGCCATCGTTGTTCAGCTCGCTGGCCTGGCGCGTCAACAGCGCGTCGTAGGCGGCGATGAAACGGGCGCTATCGCAGGACGCCGTTACCTGGCATTTGCTCGAAGCATCGAGCAGATCGGTGCTTGCAGCAGCGGTCGCCTTGCGGCCGCCGTCGCCATCGCCGCGCGCGATGCTGTCCAGACCTGCGTTGTAGCGCGCGGTGTCGGCTTCAAGACGCACGTACAACGCGTCCACGGCAGCGATGCCGGTACGTGCCGTGGATGGCTGTGCCGGTTTCGCGGATGGAACAGTCGCACAGGCTGTAAGCGCGCAGGAACACAGCAGAACGGCGATGCGGCGCATGGGCACTCCCGGTGATGACGCAGAAGATGGAAACAAGGATCAGGCAATTGGGAGCCTAACCATCGCATCGCCCGCGAGCAACCGGTATCGTGCGCCGCCCTGCCCGACTAGAATCGGCGGAACTGTCGCGATGGAGCACAACGTGAGTTCGACACAGACCGACGGCATCCTGATCGGCAAGGGCATCACCGATGCCGCCAGCGCGCAGGTGTTCCTGCTGCTCCGCTACGGCAATCGCCATGGCCTCGTCGCTGGCGCCACCGGTACCGGCAAGACCGTGTCCCTGCTGGTGATGGCGGAAGGATTCTCGCGGCTGGGGGTCCCGGTGTTCATGGCCGACGTCAAAGGCGATGTGGCCGGACTCGCAATGGCCGGCCAGGCGAGCGACAGGATCGCCCAGCGCAATGCGCAGATCGGCGTCGCCGACTGGAAGTCCGAAGCGAGCCCAGTAGTGTTCTGGGACATCTATGGAACGTCAGGGCATCCGGTGCGCACCACGGTCAGCGAGATGGGCCCGACCCTGCTCGCGCGCATCCTCGACCTCAACGACACCCAGGAAGGCGTGCTGGAGGTCGTGTTCAAGATGGCCGACGACAACGGCCTGCTGCTGCTCGACCTCGACGACCTGCGTGCGCTGCTGAACCATTGCGCCGAAAACCGCGCAGACATCTCGGCCAAGTACGGATTGATCAGCACAGCATCGGTCGGCGCGATCCAGCGCGGCCTGCTGCAGATCGAACAACAGGGCGGCGACAGGTTCTTCGGCGAACCGGCGCTGGATCTGGCCGACTTCATGCGCCAGGACATGAGCGGCCGCGGCATCGTCAACATCCTCGCCGCCGACAAACTCGTCCTCCAGCCGAAGCTGTATTCGACCTTCCTGCTGTGGCTGCTGTCGGAACTGTTCGAGAAACTGCCCGAGGTCGGCGACCTCGATCAGCCCAAGCTCGTGTTCTTCTTCGACGAGGCCCACCTGCTATTCGACGACGCCCCTCCGGCATTGCAGAAGCGCGTGGAACAGGTCGTGCGGCTGATCCGCTCGAAAGGCGTCGGCGTGTACTTCTGCTCGCAGTTCCCCGACGACGTGCCCGAAGACATCCTCGGCCAGCTTGGCAATCGCGTGCAGTTCGCGCTGCGCGCCTTCACGCCACGCGACCAGAAAGCCGTCAACACTGCGGCGCAGACCTTCGTCGCCAATCCGAAATTCAATGTCGCCGAAGTGATCTCGCAACTGGGCATCGGCGAAGCGCTGGCCTCGATGCTGCTGGACAAGGGCATACCGATGCCGGTGGAGCGCGCGCTTATCTGCGCACCGCATTGCCGGATGGGCGCGATCACCGATGCCGAACGTGCGATGGTGCGTTCGCGCAGCCCGGTCGGCGGCAAGTACGACACTCCGATCAATCGCGCATCCGCGGCCGAGATGCTTGCGCAACGGCACGCAGATGCTGGCGTGGCACCTGTTAGCGGTGGCAGCGCACCGACAACAACTGCGTCTGCACCAGCCGCTGGCGAAGGCATCGGCCAGACCATCAAGGACTGGATGTTCGGCACCAGCCGACGGCAAGGCATGGTCGAGAGCATGGCCAAGCAGGCCGCGCGCACGGTCGGCAGCCAGGTCGGGCGGCAGATCCTGCGCGGCGTGCTCGGCGGCATCCTTGGCTCGGGTCGTCGCTGAGCGTGCAGTTGGCGCGATGACTGCCAAGGTTCCACAGACAGCCTCCGATAGACGCCGCGATCTCATCGCGATTCTGCGCTATCCGGCACAGCCCGCATCGCTGACGACACTGGTTGCGCTGTCGTTGAGCCTGCTGCTGACGATTGCGCCGCTGGTCGGGATCGTGATCCTGCTGGTGATCTGGGCCGCAGCCTGCCGTTATGCGGTGGAAGTGCTCGACCGCAGCGCGAACGGCTCACTGGTTCCGCCGGAATTCGCAACCGAACCCGATAGCACTGGCTGGACGCTGCTGATCTTGCAACTGCTGTTCCTCGTCGCGCAGGCGTGGTTGAACCTCCGCGTTGATACGCCTGGCCTGCGCTGGCTCGGCTTTGCCGTGCTGGCCTGCCTGCAGCCAGCGATGACGATGACCGCCGCGATGGCGCGCGATCTCGGCGCAGCCTTGAATCCGGCACGGTTGCTGCGCGTGGTCGGCCGACTTGGCACAGGCTATGCGCTGCTGGTGATCGCAACGGTGCTGGCAGGCGGCGCTCAGCGAGTCCTGTCCGTTTTGATCGACAACTGGCTACCGTCTGTCCTGAGCCAGGTCTTCACCGGCTTCGTGTGGTTTTACCTGATGGTGATGTATTTCCACGTACTCGGCAGGATCGTGTACGCCTACCGCAAGGAGCTCGACTTCGTTCCGGTTCCGGAATCGACGCTGCGACCAGAAGATCGGCATGCGCCGCTGCTGCGCCGCGTCGACGACCTGATCGCCGCTGACGATTTCGGCGGTGCCGCCTACGCGTTGCAGCGATGCCTCGCGAGTGAATTGCACGCATCGCCAGCGATGCATGCGCGCTATCGCGAATTGCTCGTGAAGATCGACGACCAGGCTGGTCTGCTCGAGCACGCGAAGACGCGGTTGAGCGCGTTGCTCGTGGACGGCAACGAGCGCGAGGCATTGGCGCTGCTGCGCGAGTCGCTGGCGCACGATCCGCAGTTCCGACCGTCCGCAGCGGAGCAGACGACGCGCCTCGCGCACGCAGCCGAACGCTTCGGCCAGCACGATCTCGCGCTCGCGCTGCTGCTGGACTTCCAGCTGCGCAATCCGCGCGATCCCGACGTGCCGGACAACACGCTGGTCGCAGCACGCCTGCTGGTCGAACGTCGCAGCGATCTTGCCGGCGCACGCGCATTGCTGCAGGCGGCTGCGGATCGCTTCCCGGATCACCGGGCGCATGCAGAACTGCTGCGGCAACTTGCCCAACTCGATCTGTTCTCGAGCAAGCTTCCTGATGCCTATCCGGCGGCCACCCGATGAGCACGCGCTAGGATGTCGCGCTGGCGCCCGCCACCACCGCATTCGACCGCGATCATCACCCGCGATGGCTACGAACGCCTGCGCGCGGAACTCGACGAACTGTGGAAGCGCAAGCGACCCGAAGTCGTCGCCGCACTCGCCGCCGCAGCGGCCGAAGGCGACCGCTCCGAAAATGCCGAATACATCTATCGCAAGAAGCAGCTTGGCGAAATCGACCAGCGGGTACGCTACCTGAGCAAACGGTTGCCGTCGCTCAAGGTCGCCGACGGAATGCCTTCCGACAGCGGCGCCATTTATTTCGGCGCGTGGATCGTGGTTGAGGACGACGACGGAAACAGCATGCGTTATCGCATCGTCGGGCCGGACGAGACCGACGCGAAGACCGGATTGATCAGCATCGACTCGCCGCTCGCTCGCGCCGCATTGCGCAAGCGCGCTGGGGATGTCGTCGAAGCGCCGCTACCCGATGGCATCGCCCGCTATGGAGTGATCGACGTGCGCTATGCGACGCCAAACGATCAGATCCCGCCGAACCAGTCGTAACCCTTGTCTTCCCAGAAGCCGCCCTTGCCTGCGCCGATCCGCGCGTAGTCGTCCACCAGTTCGATCGCGGACAGATACTTGGCCTGCTTGTAGCCAAGCTTGCGTTCGAGCCTCACGCGCACGGGTGCGCCATTGGCGACCAGCAGTGGTTTGTCGTTGAGGTCGTAGGCAAGGATCGTCTGCGGATGGAAGGCATCCACGATGCGGCAACTTTCGTAGTACAGCGCATCGTCGAGCGTATCCATGCAACGGAATACGACGTAGCGCGCCTGCGGTTTCACGCCCGCCTTTTCGAGCACGGCCTTCAACGGAACGCCCTTCCATTTGCCGATCGCGCTCCAGCCTTCGACGCAATCGTGGCGGGTGATCTGGGTGCGCGATGGCAACGCGCGCAATGCATCCAGCGACAGGCTGTACGGACGTTCGACGAGACCGCGAATCTCCAGCTTCCAATCCTTGAAATCATTGTCGACATGGGCGAGGTAGTCGTCGTCTTGCGGGTCGATCGAGCCGTTCGCCTTGAAATGCGGGGCGATGTCGGCCTCGGTGAATTCGCGCGCAAGTGCATTCGCCGGCGTGATCGCGCTTTGCGCAGCCTCGGTAAACGGACCGGCCTTGCCGAGCAATCCGGAAAACCACGACGTACCGGCCAGCTTGTCGCAACCGGCCAGCAGCAGGGCGCTGCCGCCAACGGCACTGCGCGCGAGAAAGCGCCTGCGATCATTCGGATTCATGGCTGTCCTCCTTCCCCACGGGAACCCTGTAATTGCCGGTAATCATCGAGCGCAGGTGGTTGAAGATGCCCGACACCAGCACCTCGAACACATGGATCAGCACGAACGCGATGAATCCGAACGCGATGATGAAATGGATCGTACGCGCCGATTGTCGGCCACCGACCAGATCGACCAGCCAGCCCAGCACACTGTCCATGTGCGGCGACATCGCCAGACCCATCAGCACGATGCCCGGCCCGAACACCAGGATCACCGCCAGGTAGGCAAGCTTCTGCAGGATGTTGTAGCGCGTGGCTTCTGCGCCATGCGGATGCTTGAACTTCATGTGGTCGATGATCGAGCGGCCGATGCCGCGCCAGTCCTTGCCGGTCGGTGCGAGGTCGCGGCTGAAATGCCTGCTAAGCAACGTCCACAACAGATACAGCGAGCCGTTGATCGCGAAAATCCACGCGAAAGTGAAATGCCATTGGCGGCCCAATGCCAGCGATTGCGGACCCGGCAATGTGGCCCACGATGGGAAACCACGCGAACGCGGCCTGCCATCGACGCCTGCGGACACGCCAAGCACGCCGGTAGTGTCGAACTGGTGTCCACCGATCCGGGTCGCACCGTGCAACTTGTGGTCGCTGCCGTTCAACGCAACCAGTTCCAGCACAGGCTTGTCGAACTGCGACTGCTGCCCCCAGTACAGGTGCGGATGCGCGTTGAAGATCGATAGGCCGCTGCCGACCATCACGAATATGCAGATCGCATTGATCCAGTGCATGATCCGCACCGGCAGCCGATGCCGATAGATCGTCCACGCTGGTGGTCGCGTTGGCGTTACGGGAATTGGCTGGGGCTGGATCGGCGCTGGTCGTGCCGGCTCCGCCTGCGTCGAGACCCCTGCTTCGGTTGCCGCCATCGCCGCCGCTCCCCGGTATTGACAACGCGAGCCTACTACCGTTTCGAATCGTTGACGTAAGCGGCGCGTGAAAACGCCAAAGCGAAAAGCTATCCACCACACGATCCCAGCTGCTGCCGCTAGAATCCACCGATCCGCAGGAGACATGCATGGGCGAGCGCATCGAGATCGATACCCCGAATGGCCGTATCGGCGGATGGCAGGCGTCGCCGGATGGCAAGCCGCGCGGCGGCGTGGTGGTGATCCAGGAAATCTTTGGTATCAACGCGCACATCCGCAGTGTTGCCGAGCGTTTCGCGAACCATGGCTATGCGGCGATCGCGCCGGCGTTGTTCGATCCGGTCGAGCGCGATGTCGAACTCGGCTACGACTCAGACGGCATCGCGCGTGGCCGCGATTTGGTGACCGCGATCGGGTTTGGACATGCACTGGACAGCATCAGTGCCGCGGCCCGGGTGCTGCAAGGCAAGCATCTGCGCACCGCTGCAATTGGTTATTGCTGGGGTGGTAGCGTGGCCTTCCTCGCCAACACCCGGCTCGGTCTGCCTGCCGTCAGTTACTATGGTGCGCGCACGCTGCCCTTCGCTGCGGAGGATGCGAAAGCGCCGCTGCTGTTCCACTTCGGCGAGCGCGACGCATCCATTCCGCCGGCCGATATCGCAGCGATCCGCGCCGCGCAGCCACAAGCCGAAGTCCGCGTCTGGCCCGCAGGCCACGGCTTCAATTGCGACCAGCGCGCCGACTACGATGCAGACAGCGCGAGCAAGGCGCTCGCGGTCACACTTGGATTTCTTGAAAGGGAGTTGGGCTGATGGCAACCGCTGCGTCGTTGGAACTGGAACAGGGATGGGCGCTGCATCCGCGGCTTGCAGCCGACACCGTCGGAATCGGTCCGTCGGTGCTGTCGGCGGTCCGGCTGATGAACGATGCGCGCTACCCATGGCTGGTGCTGGTGCCGCGTCGCCCGAACATGCACGAATTCACTGACCTGCAGGACAACGAACAGTCGCTGCTGCTCGATGAAATCCGCCGCTGCTGCGAGCTGTTCAAGGCGCTGCACAAACCTGCGCGCATCAACATCGCGATGATCGGCAACGTCGTGCCGCAATTGCATGTGCATGTGATCGCGCGGTTCGTCGACGATCCGACATGGCCGCGGCCGGTCTGGGGCCTTGGCGAACCTCAACCCTATGCGCCGGCGATGCTCAACGCCCGCGGCACACGTTACAAGCAGTTCTTCGGAGTCTGAGCGGTGCGGATGCCGTGACCGCCAGGACTTCATGAGCGTCTGGCGTATCGACGACCTCGGCGACGCCGCCCTGCTGCTGCGGCTTGGCGATCGCATCGATGCGACGATCAATCGGCGCGTCCACGCATGCGCCGCTGCATTGCGGGCGCAGGCACCGGCGTGGCTCGTCGATC
This sequence comes from Pseudomonadota bacterium, assembly GCA_043747745.1. Classification (GTDB taxonomy): domain Bacteria; phylum Pseudomonadota; class Gammaproteobacteria; order Xanthomonadales; family Xanthomonadaceae; genus SZAS-103. Next base: position 33,775 of record JAYTOP010000059.1, on the reverse strand, counting down.
TCACGCCCGCATATGCGAGCGTTGCACTGCATGTGGACATTGCGCGGATCGGCGGGGTTGATCCGCTCGGTGCGGCACATCTCTGGCTCACGCAATGGCTGGCGAATGTGCCTGTCGATCCGCCCGATGTCAACGCGCGCGTCGTCGAGATTCCAGTCGTTTACGGCGGCACGCATGGGCCGGATCTGGCGGCTGTGGCCGTACATGCCGGTATCGGAATCGAAGACGTCATCGCACGCCACGCGCGGGTGGAATACAGCGTCGCGATGATCGGCTTCGCGCCGGGATTTCCGTATCTGCCGGGGCTGGATGCAACACTTGCGATGCCGCGCCTGGCCACCCCGCGCAAGCACGTCGCGGCTGGCAGCGTCGGCATCGGCGGCATGCAGACCGGAATCTATCCGAACGCCGGCCCCGGCGGCTGGCGGCTGATCGGACGCACGCCATGTTGCCTGTTCGATGCGCAGCGCGATCCGCCGAGCCTGCTGCAACCGGGCGACCGTGTGCGGTTCATTGCCATCGATACCAATCCATTCGTCGCGCTCGGCGCATCAGCGCGATGAGCCTCGACATCCTTGCGCCGGGACTGTTGACCAGCGTGCAGGATGCGGGGCGATACGGCTCGCGCGCGTACGGGGTCGGCCCTGGCGGCGCGGCGGATCGCTATTCCCTTGAAATCGCAAACCTGCTGGTCGGCAACGCATCCGATGCCGCCGGGCTCGAAGTCACCCTGGCCGGACCGACCCTGCGCATGCGGTGCGCGACACGTCTGGCGATTTGCGGCGCGCAGATCGACGCGCATGCGGATGGCATCGCATTGCCAGGCTGGCGACCGATCGTCCTGCAAGCCGGCAGCGTGCTCATGCTCGGAGCATGTCGGCGCGGCGCGCGCGCGTACCTAGCATTCGCAGGTGGCATCGATGCGCCAATCGTGCTCGGCAGTCGCAGTACCGATCTGCGCTCGGGATTCGGTGGCCACGCAGGCTGCGCGCTGCGCACCGGCGATGTCCTTTCGTTGGGCTTGCCGCACACAGCGCTCACGTCGCCCAGCGCGCCCAACGCATCGACCTCACCACGCATCGCAACGTGGTGGATCGATGCCGACGCCGATCTGGATTTCAGCGGCAGCGCCGCCGTGCGCATGCTGATGGGCAGCGATGCAACATCGCCAGTCGATGCATTGTGGGCACAGGAATTCGTCGTCGATGCAGCCAGCAATCGCCAGGGCCTGCGCCTGCGTGGCGCATCGATGCACATTGCCGACTCTCGCGAACGCATCTCCGAACCGGTGGTTCCAGGTACCGTACAACTGCCGCCCGACGGACAGCCGATAGTGCTGCTCGCCGATGCGCAGACCGTCGGCGGCTATCCGCGGATCGGCCATGTGATCGCCGCCGACCTGCCGAAACTCGCGCAACGTCGCGCTGGCCAGCACCTGCGTTTCGCGGTCTTGGATCGGTTGCAGGCGCAGCGCGCGAATGCCGAGCAACGCGCACGCATCGCAAGGATCGCATTGGCGGTCTCGATGCGGTATTGACCTGCCCCGACCGCTACAATTGCGCACTATGCCTGTTCCAGCTATCCGCCCCTCCCACGGAGTGCATCCATGCAACGTCCCACCTTGCGCTGCTTTGCCCCACTGACGATCGCCGTCGCGCTTGCCGTGACCGGTTGCCATCACAAGTCGAAGACGCCTCCAGCGGATGTACATGCGACGCACGCGACCGCCGACGCATCGACCGAGCACCACAAACACAACGCGGCATGGCAGGCGCAAGTGGACGTGTTGATCGCCGGATATTTCAAGCGCTTCCCGACCGATGCAGCGGGCGCGGGCAAGCACGAATTCGATGGCAAGCTGCCCGACTGGAGTGCCGACGGCCTGAAGGAAACCATTGGCTGGATGCACGCACAGCGCAACGGCGTCACCGCGTTCACCGACGACAAGCTCGACAACACCCAGAGTTTCCAGCGCGAATACGTGCTTGCAGTGATCGACAAGCAATTGTTCTGGCTCGAAGACTCGGGCTTCGTCCACAATAACCCGGCGTTCTACGCCGATGGCATCTCGCCGAGCATGTACCTGACCCGCGACTACGCGCCGCTGCCGCAACGCATGGCCGCATTCGTGGCCTACGAAGACAACCTGCCGACCGCTGTCGCGCAGATCCGCGCCAACCTGCAAACGCCGCTTCCAGCGAGCTATATCGACTACGGCATCGGCGTATTCGGCGGGCTTGCGGACTTCTTCCATAACGACGTGCCCAAGGCGTTCGCATCCGTCGATGACAAAGACCTGCAGGCACACTTCAAGACATCCAACGCCAAGACGATCGCAACGATGCGCGATCTGTCGAACTGGCTGAAGGCGCAGAAGCCGCACGCAACCCAGGATTTCGCATTGGGCGGCGCGCGCTTCGCGAGGATGCTGTACGCGACCGAACGCGTGGATATTCCGCTGGACAAACTCAAGGCTGCTGGCGAATCCGATCTCGCGCGCAATCTCGCATCGCTCAAATCCGCGTGCGATCAATTCGCGCCCGGAAAATCGCTCGTCGACTGCGTAGGCAAGGTCGAGGCCGACAAGCCCACCGGCGGCGCGGTCCAAGGCGCGCGTGCGCAATTGACCGGACTGCGTCAGTTCATCGTCGACAAGGATCTGCTGACGATCCCCGGCACCGAGCAGGCAAAGGTCGATGAGGCACCGCCGTTCAATCGCTGGAACTTTGCGTACATCGAGATTCCCGGCCCGTACGAAAAGGGCTTGCCATCGACCTATTACATCGCACCGCCGGATCCGAAATGGCCGAAAGCCGAGCAGCTCGCGTATGTACCGGGCAAGGATGTGCTGCTGTTCACCTCGGCGCATGAGGTGTTCCCCGGCCATTTCGTGCAGTTCCTGCATGCGAACCGTTCGGACTGGATTTTCGGACGTCTGTTCGTCGGTTACGCCTACGCCGAAGGCTGGGCGCACTACTGCGAGGAGATGATGTACGACGCCGGCCTGCAGGATGCCACGCCCGAGGTGCACATCGGGCAACTCATCGAAGCGCTGCTGCGCAATGTGCGTTTCGTGTCAGCGATCGCCATGCATACCGGCGGCATGACGATGGCCGAATCGGAAAAAATGTTTCGCGAGCAAGCCTTCCAGGACCCCGGCAACGCACGCCAGCAGGCCGCGCGCGGCACCTACGATCCGGCCTACCTGAACTACACGCTGGGCAAGCTGATGATCATGCAGTTGCGCGAGGACTGGACCAGGACGCGCGGAGGCCGGGCCGGCTGGAAGGCTTTCCACGACCAGTTCCTGTCCTACGGCGGCCCACCGATTCCGCTAGTGCGCGAGCAAATGCTAGGCGGCAAACCGGAGGCTGTGTTGTGGCAGAAGTCGGCGGGCGCTGCAAAATGATTCCCTGATCCGCCATCGCGGCGAGAACGCATCCCGGACTCGCCGCATCGCATCCACACATCGAGATATGCCGCATGCGCCCCTACCTTTCCGCCATCATCCTGATCGTAATCGGCGTGGTCTTCCTGCTGCAGAACCTGGGAATCGCCGACGTCCATCTCGGCCAACTGATCGCGAAATGGTGGCCGCTGATCCTGATTCTGGTCGGCGTGAGCATGCTGTTCAAACGCGGCTCCGTGCGCAAATAGGCACGTCCGATGCCGCGCCGAATCGACTTCAATTGCGACCTCGGCGAGGGCTGCGACGACGCGGCTGTGCTGCCGTTCGTGAGTTCGGCGAACATCGCCTGCGGATTGCATGCTGGCGATGAAGAGACGATGCGGCGCACGGTTGCGTTGTGCCAGCAGCATGGCGTCGCGATCGGCGCGCATCCGTCGTTCGACGACCGCGAAGGCTTCGGTCGTCGCGAACTGGCGTGGACCCCGACCGAGGTTTACACGCTGGTCCTCGACCAGATCCTCCTGCTGGCCGACGTCGCTGCGGCGCACGGCGCGCAACTGGCCCACGTCAAGCCGCACGGCGCGCTGTACAACATGGCCGCGCGCGACCCGGTGCTGGCCGATACCATCGCACGCGCGGTGCGCGATGCCGATCCGATGCTGTTCCTGGTCGGCCTCTCGGGCAGCGCGCTGCCGGCCGCAGGCGCAGCCATCGGCCTGCGCGTGCAGCACGAAGTCTTCGCCGAGCGCCGCTACGAAGCGGATGGACGACTCACACCACGCGCCCACCCTGATGCCGTGATCCATGCGCTCGACGCTGCGCTCGCGCAGGTGCGCGGCATCGTCCGCGACAGCCGCGTCATCGCGCTCACCGGCGAGTCAGTACCGCTGCGCGCCGATACGTTGTGCCTGCACGGCGATCGTAGCGATGCCGCGCAATTCGCACGTGCTGTGCGCGAGGCATTGGAAGCGGACGGCATCGACGTTGCGGGGCCGGGGCACCGCGCATGAGCTACTGGCCGCTGATCGGCGTCGCCGTCGTCGTGCTCGGATTCGCATTCCGGCTCAACCCGGTATTCGTGGTGGTGTCGGCCGGATTCGCGAGCGGGTTCGCGGCAGGCAAGTCGCTGCTGGAATTGCTGGCCTTGCTCGGCGCGAGTTTCCTGACCAATCGCACGTTGATGTTGTTCGTGCTCACGCTGCCGGTGATCGGCGTGCTCGAACGCGCAGGGCTGCGCGAACACGCGCAGCGCTGGATCGCGGCTTTACGCGGTCTGACGCTGGCAAGACTATTGATCGGTTATCTGGGTATCCGGCAATTGTTGAGCATGATCGGGCTTCTCGATATTGCCGGCCATGCACAGACGGTTCGACCGTTGCTCGCGCCGATGAGCGAAACCGCAGCGGAGAAAACCCACGGCGAACTCAGTCGCGAAGAACGACAGCAAGTGCATGCGCTGGCCGCAGCGACCGACAACGTGGGTCGTTTCTTCGGCGAAGACGTATTTCTCGCATTCGGTGCGGTGCTCTTGATCCAGGGTTTCTACGCCAGCAATGGCATCAAGCTGGAGCCATTGCAGATCGCGCTGTGGGCGCTGCCGACCGCGATCGCCGCGTTCGTGATCCATTCGGTGCGCATCGTGCTGTTCCAGCTCCGACTCAATCAGCACAAAGTCGGCTCGAGCAACTGCACTGCCGCCAAGGCATCCGATGCTGCGGATTGAATACGCCTGGTGGCTGATTGCGGCATTTTTCTTCGCAGCCGCGTGGATGAATTCGCGCGAGCGCCGTTGGGCCGCGACCGCATTCTGGGCGGTGCTCGCGTTGCTGTTCGCAGGCGGCGATTTCGCGCTGGCGGCGAAGCAAGCCGGCGACGCGCGTTCGGCTCAATTCGCGGGGCTCTGCGTGGTTGCGCTCGCAGTGCTTGCACCGATGATGCGACGACCTGCGTTCGCCGAACGCGGGCTCGACGAGCGCATTGTATCGGCGCAACGATTGCGGCATCGGTTGTTCCTGCCGGCGTTGCTGATTCCCACCGTGACCGTTGTGTTCGCCCTCGTCGATCTCGCGTCGAAGAAATACAACCGCCCGATCGACTGGCTGATTGGCAGCGGTTCGGCGACCCTCGTCGGACTCGCATTCGCCTGCGTCGTCGCCTTGCTCGCCGCACTGACGGTCACACGCAGCCGCCCTGCCCTCGCCGTCAGCGAAGGCCGCCGCCTGCTCGATACGCTCGGCTGGGCCGCGCTGCTGCCGCTCGTACTCGCCGCTCTCGGTGGCGTGTTCACCGCGACCGGCGTCGGCGATGCCGTGGCTGCAATCGTCGCCAACATCGTGCCGACGCAGCATGCATTTGCGTGCGTGCTCGCCTACGGACTCGGCATGGTCGCGTTCACCATCATCATGGGCAATGCGTTCGCGGCGTTCCCGGTCATCACCGCAGGCATCGGCCTGCCCTTGCTGATCAGGCTGCATGGCGCCGACGCTGCGGTGGTCGGATCGCTCGGCATGCTTACCGGCTACTGCGGTACCCTGCTCACGCCGATGGCCGCCAACTTCAACATCGTCCCCGCCGTGCTGCTCGAACTCGACGACCGCAACGGCGTGATCCGCGCCCAATGGCCGACCGCGCTCATGCTGCTCGTCGTGAACCTTGCGCTGATGATGTGGCTGGCATTCCGATGAAGACCCCCGTGGTCCTGCTGTTCGGATTCGAACCATTCGGTGGCGAAGACATCAACCCCGCGCAGGACGTCGTGCGCGAACTCGCAGGCGAACGTATCGCCGGCCACCGCGTCGTGCCGGCCGAACTGCCAGTCGCGTTCGATGGCGCGCTGGCAGCGTTGGCGAATGCAATCGCACGTGAAAGGCCGACGTTGGTGATTGGAGTCGGACAGGCCGGTGGTCGCGCACGCATCGCCCTCGAGCGCGTCGCGATCAACCTGATCGACGCGCGCATCCCCGACAACGCCGGTGCGCAACCAGTCGATAAGCCGGTCATCGATGGCGCACCTGCAGCCTATTTCACGACCCTGCCCGTCAAGGCGATGCTTGCGTCGATGCAATCGACTGGCGTACCGGCCGAACTCTCGTTCAGCGCGGGAAGCTATGTCTGCAACGCGGCGTTCTTTGCGCTGATGCACCTGCTCGCGACGAGCCACCCGGAACTGCGCGGCGGCTTCATCCACATCCCCTATCTGCCGCGCCAAGCCGCAGCGCATCCAGGCGCACCGAGCATGGAACTCGGCACGTTGTCGAAGGGAATCGGGATTGCGATCGAGGCGGCGCTGTTGAACGATTGCGAGCGCAATTTTGCGGCAGGCACGGAACATTGATCCGCTATTCGCGCGGTCCCTCGAATACATCGATGACCTGTGTACCTGCTGCAAGATCGTGGCCGCAGCGTTTGTCGCGGCGGAAAATGAGGCAGATGTCCGCCAGCGCCAGGAACTTCCCGATGAGCGGAATGGTTCCAACATAATTGGCCATGCCATAGCGCACGCATAGCTGCCGCACCGAAGGCAATGTTCCGTCCATCGTCACGATCCTGGTGTAGACAAGCTTCTTGCCGAGCGTCTGTCCATTCTTGACCAGCGAATAGCCCTGCAGCATCACGAAAATTGCCAATCCGATGACCATCCACATCAGTGTAAATCCGAGTGGAAGCATCTCATGACGTTTCGCGGCATCGTAGGTTGTCTGCCAGGCGCCGGTCACGTAGTAGATTGGAAAGATAATCGCGCCGATGATCAGCGCGTCCAGCAATGAACCACCGAGGCGGAGCCCACGACTGGCCAATCGCAATCCATCTTCGGTCGCCGGCTTCTCTGCAGATGGCGGATTCGACTCTTCCACTCCGAACTCCTAGGTCTTCGGCAACGTCACACCCGTCTGGCCCTGGTACTTGCCGCCGCGATCCTTATACGAGGTTCCGCAGACTTCGTCGGACTCGAAGAACAGCATCTGCGCGACGCCTTCGTTCGCGTAGATCTTCGCTGGCAGCGGGGTGGTGTTGCTGAACTCCAGCGTCACGTGGCCTTCCCACTCGGGTTCGAGCGGTGTCACGTTCACGATGATGCCGCATCGCGCGTAGGTACTCTTGCCGAGGCAGACCACGAGCGTGCTGCGCGGGATGCGAAAAAACTCCACTGTCCTCGCCAGCGCGAAAGAATTGGGCGGGATGATGCACACGTCCGCCTCGACGTCGACGAAGCTCGACGTATCGAAAGCTTTCGGATCGACGATCGTCGAATTGATGTTGGTGAAGATCTTGAACTCGCGCGCGCAGCGCACGTCGTAGCCGTAGCTCGACGTACCGTACGATACGATGCGATGACCGTCGGCCGCGTGCCGCATCTGGCCGGGTTCGAACGGTTCGATCATGCCGTGCTGTGCGGCCATGCGGCGGATCCAGTGGTCTGATTTGATGCTCATTTGCTCGCTGCGCTCACGGGTCTGGGGGATAGGGACTTGGGATTGGCAAAGCTTGCGAACCAGGTTAGCGGGTCATTCTCGCAAATTGCGGCGTCCCGACATGCAGGCGTGCTCATTGGCGGCTGGCGTGATGCGTCGCGACCGGGAATTTCCAGCGAAAATGCCCCACGATCTTCCACGCGAACAGTACATCCTCTTCTTGCGTACCGGCACCGATGTTGTGGATCACCAGCGGGCGTTTGGAGCCATCAGACACGAGCCGATCCGAGACCAGGCCGATATGTGCAAGCCCGTTCGGCAACCGCCAGCTCACGACATCGCCGGCGTGGTAATCCTGCGCGAGCGCGCTGACCGGCAAAGCAAAATCCTTGCGACGGAAAAACGTTTCCAGGTTCGGCACGCGCCTGTGATCGATGTTGCTGTCCGGTGTGCGCAAGCCCCACGAACGCGGGTACGCGGAAAAATGCGCGCGCATGTCCTCATGGATGATTTGCTGGAGATCGACGCCAGCCGCTCGGAAGCCGCGTATCAGCACATCCGCGCAGACGCCGCGTTCCATCGGCACATCGCCCATCGGATACCGAATGCGCGCATAGGCAGCATCGTAGTGGGTGGTGACGCCAACCTGCGCGCGCGCGGATGTAACGACAGTTGCCGCGTCCTGCGCTGTCGCGATACCCGCTACAAACAGGAGGATCAGCAGGATGAGCACCTGTCGCAACATCATGTGCATGGATTGGGGCTGGAGGTTGGGGGCTGGGGTTGCCGTGAAGCGGGAGGCGCGGGATTGATCGAGTGGATTGGGGCTTCGTCGTGGCTGTTGCAACAACCAATCCCCAGACCCCAGCCTCCAACCCCCGATCCACCTCACGTGTTCTGGATCACGATGTTCGGAAACGCGATGGACTTGTTCTTCGCCTGCAACGACAGACGTGCGGCGGCATTGCGGGCGATCGCGCGGTAGGTCAGCGAGACGGATGAATCCGGGTCTGCGGCGACGCTCGGCGTGCCGCCGTCGGCATTCTCGCGGATGCGGATGTCCAGCGGCAGCGCGCCCAGCAGCGGCACGCCGTACTGCGCGGACATGCGCTCGCCGCCACCTTCGCCGAACACATGCTCGGCATGGCCGCAGTTGGAACAAACGTGCACGGCCATGTTTTCAACAATTCCGAGCACCGGCACCTCGACCTTGTTGAACATCTGCAGCGCCTTCTTCGCGTCGAGCAGCGCAATGTCCTGCGGCGTGGTCACGATGATCGCTCCCGACACCGGCACGCGCTGCGACAGCGTGAGCTGGATGTCGCCGGTGCCCGGCGGCAGGTCGATGATCAGGTAATCAAGGTTCTTCCAGCGCGTTTCGCCCAGCAATTGCTGCAATGCCTGGGTGACCATCGGACCGCGCCAGATCATCGCGGTGTCCTCGGCGACGAGCAGACCGATCGACATCGCCTGAAGGCCGTGACCGTATTTCGGTTCGATCGATTTGCCGTCGGGACTGTCCGGGCGGCCAGTCAAGCCCAGCATCTTCGGGATGCTGGGACCGTAAATGTCGGCGTCGAGCACGCCGACGGTAGCGCCTTCGGCCTGCAATGCGAGCGCGAGGTTGACGGCAGTTGTCGATTTGCCGACGCCGCCCTTGCCGGACGCGATCGCGATGATGTTCTTCACTTCCGGCAGAGGCGTGAGTTCGTTCTGGACGCGATGCGCAAGCACGCGCGAACGGACTTCGACCGTCGCCTGCGCAACACCCGGCACCGACAGCGCGACCGCACGCACCTGTTCGGCCAGCATTGCGTGCCAACCGGCGGCCGGATAACCCAGCACGATCTCGACTGCGACCTTGTCGCCATCGATGCCGATGCCCTTTACCGCTCCCGCCGCGCCGAGATCGGAGCCGGTGTGCGGATCGGGGATGCGCGCGAGCGCCTCGGCAAGGCGTGATCGAAGATCGTCGGTCATGGTGATTCCGGAGTCGGGGCGCGCAGTGTAATCCATGCTCAGCGGCCAATCGAACGACCATGGGCTGAAAACCGCGCCAATGCGTCGTCTTGTGGAATAATCGTGGGCCATCCGTTCGTGGATTCCCGTCGATGTCGGCCCTCAAGCCCACCGCGCTCGTCACCAGCGCCCTGCCCTATGCCAATGGCGCTCTGCATCTCGGCCACCTGGTCGGCTACGTGCAGGCCGACATCTGGGTGCGCGCGCAGCGAATGGCAGGGCGCACGGTGCATTTCGTGTGCGCCGACGACACCCATGGCACGCCAATCATGCTTGCAGCGGAGAAGGCTGGCGTCACGCCCGAAGCGTTCATCGCGGAAATCCAGGCGGGACATGAACGCGATTTCGCCGCATTCCATGTCGATTTTGACCACTACGACTCGACCAACTCGCCGCGCAACCGCAAGCTCACCGAAATGATCTACGCACGGCTCGATGCGGGCGGCCACATCGCGCGGCGCAGCGTCGAGCAGTACTACGATCCGATCAAGTCGATGTTCCTGCCGGACCGCTACATCCGTGGCGAATGCCCGAATTGCGGCACGCCCGACCAGTACGGTGACAACTGCGAGCATTGCGGTGCGACGTATTCACCGACCGACCTCAAGAATCCGCGCTCGGTTGTATCCGGAGCGACGCCTGTACTGCGTGCCTCGGAGCATTTCTTCTTCAAACTTGGTGATTTCCAAAATATTCTCGAACAGTATCTAAGTGATGATGTCCTTCCGAAACCGTTAAAAGATGAGTCCGATACTCTTCGTTATTTCAAGAGAAAGCTCGCAGCCCATATAGGAGTCCGAGCGAAGTTGCGGGAGTGGACTGACGCAGGACTTCGCGACTGGGACATCTCGCGCGATGCGCCGTATTTCGGCTTCGAGATTCCGGGCGCGCCTGGAAAATTTTTCTACGTCTGGCTGGACGCACCGATCGGATACCTGACTGCCTTGCAGGCGCTCTGCGAGCGCGACGGTCTCGACTTCGAGGCGTTGCTCGCAGCCGACAGCGAAGCCGAACTGCATCACTTTCTCGGCAAGGACATCGTGAACTTCCACGGCTTGTTCTGGCCGGCGGTGCTGCGTGGCGCGAACATCAAGATGCCGACCGCGCTGCACGTCAACGGTTATCTCATGGTCAACGGCGCGAAGATGTCGAAGTCTCGCGGCACCTTCATCCAGGCGCGCACGTACCTGGATGCGGGGCTGGATCCGGAATACCTGCGCTATTACTTGGCTACGAAATCTACCGGTGCTGTCGATGACCTTGACCTCAACCTGTCCGATTTTCTCGCGCGAGTGAACAGCGATTTGGTTGGCAAGTTTGTGAACATCGCAAGTAGGGCCTCAGGGTTCATCACTAAACACTTCGATGGCTTGCTTGATCCGAACGGTCTGCATCGGATGCATGAACTACCTGTCACCACGAATCCGACCTCGAGCGACCTAGCGGAAGAGGCAGGTGATGGAATCGTCAAAGAGTATACGGCAGGGAATTTCGCTTCCGTAATTAGGCAGGTCATGGAAATTGCCGACAACACCAATCGTCGTTGGGATCTAGCAAAACCTTGGTTATTAGCTAAAGATCTTGATGCAGATGAAGATAAGCGCTTGGAGCTTCACTGGATTTGCACCGACTCGCTGTGGGCATTCTTCCTCGCAAGCATTTATCTGAAGCCGATCCTTCCTGCTTTTTCCAAGAAAGCCGAGAGTTTCTTTGAAATCCGGCATGCGTTGACATTCGACGATTGCAAATCGACTAGGTTTCCGACGCGCATCAATGCCTACGAACACCTCCTGACCCGAATCGACCCAAAACACATCGAAGCCATGACCGCCGCCAGCACCGAATCCATGCAGCCGACCGAACAACCCAAGACCGTCATACACGCGAGCAACGCGCCGATACAACCGAATCCCGCAGTCGCAGAAACCATCTCCATCGACGACTTCGCCAAGCTCGACCTGCGCATCGGCACGGTGCTCGAATGCGGATTCATCGATGGCTCGGACAAGCTGCTGCGCTTCCTGCTGGATGCGGGCGAACTCGGGCAGCGACAGATTTTTTCTGGCATCCGCGCGGCCTACAGCGAGCCGGAGAAACTCGTCGGCCGCAAGGTCGTGTTCATCGCGAACCTCGCGCCGCGCAAGATGCGCTTCGGCGTCAGCGAAGGGATGATCCTGTCAGCTGGCAGCGGTGGCGGCGACCTGCATCTGCTCGACGTGGATGCTGGCGCGCAAGCTGGCATGCCGGTGAAGTGACGGACTAGCGCGTTCGCAATGCGAGCGTCTTTGCCATTCCGCCATCCCCGCGCAGGCGGGGACCTTTGCTTTGCCAATTGCGTACTTCTTGTTGTCCGTCGTAGCGCTACTGGATGACCCGCAGCAGCGAATTCCCGAATGCCAATGATCGCCGCCATCGAACCATTGCTTGTCGTCGGTGTAGCGATCGTCCTGGTCGCGTTCGCCGCCTGGAGGATCGCGCTTCTACGATCTCCCCGAATGCCTGTCGCACAGCCAAACAACGAAGACTTGATCGAAGCGATCGATTGCCTGCTGCCGCAAACCCAATGCGGTCAGTGCAACTATCCGGGCTGCCGCCCTTACGCAACGGCCATCGCCGCTGGTATCGCCGACATCAACCAATGTCCGCCGGGTGGCATGGACGGCATCCGCGCGCTGGCCGAGTTGCTTGGTCGCAAGGTGAAACCGCTCAATCCTGCGAACGGCATCGAGAAACCGAAAGTCGTCGCACTCATCGTCGAGGATGACTGCATCGGCTGCACCAAATGCATTCAGGCATGCCCGGTCGATGCGATCATCGGCGCTCCCAAGCGCATGCATACCGTGATCGCAGACCTATGCACGGGCTGCGAACTTTGCCTGCCTCCATGCCCGGTGGATTGCATCGAACTGCTGCCAGTGATGCCGCATATCGCCTGAATTAAGCCGCGTGGCGAAAGCCAGGTCGGCTTGTTTGAGTTAGGCCACAGTACTAAAGCAAGAACCACCTTTAGATGCTTCATGGCTTTGGAATCTCACCTAGAAGAAAAATTAAGCCCGCATGCCATGAAGCGCCAAAAATGACTGCAAAGACCCACCCAACGGATATGCGTTTGACGGTGACCCAATGGCGATCTCGATCCTCTCGCAAAAGAAACCAAGTGCGACTAGGCAATTCATTGCCATGCCCAAGGACAAAAAAGTATCCGGGGACAAAAATGAACGCCACGATCGCAACTAGCCAGATTGTTGTTACGTTCTGCCCTGGCAGAGGCTGATGATATTTGATCCATAAGTCTGTCAGCGCAATTGAAGTCCCCGACAACGCGCCAATAATCGCTGCGGATTTTAGAGAGGCTTCTACGCTCATGTGGACGGCCTAACAGGTGATGCACGGCAGTTCGCGGCGCACGCGCGCCGCGTGTCTGGCGCTCAGTGGATGTTCTTGCAGCCGCTGCACATGCGTACGACGGAGTAGCCCTTCTGCTGCAACAGGCGTACGACACCGTCCGGCCCTGGCAGGTGCAGCGCACCGACGATCACCAGCGTGTGCGTCTTGCCCTCCGCGAGCATCTTCTCGATCTGCGGAATCCAGTTGCGGTTGCGCTGCACGAGGATTTTTTCATGCATGCCGGGGATTTTTGCGTTGTCTTTTTCTTCGCCGACCAGCATCGCATCGGCATCGCCGCGACGCCAGGTGTTGTGCTCCTTGTCCATCTCTTTCTTGAAATCGACGACTTCGTCCAGGCCCTGCCGCAGCATTTGTTCCTGCGTCTTGATCGGCGCGGTGTAGAAGATCGCCAGCTGCTGATCCACCGTTTCCAGACCGGCAGTCGGCTTGTGGTCGGCGCTGGCCATCTGCATGAAATGCATGTCCAGGCCGAGTTCCGGCTTCAGGCCCATCTTCTGGCTTTCAAGCGCGACCAGCGTCAGGACCATCATCCATGGCTGGATGGTCTGCAGTTTGGCGATCGGCAGATTGTTCTTCGAGCCATAGGCCACGAGGTCGCGCCAGGTCGACGCCGACAGATCGTCCTGCAGCTTGTGCGTCGGGTCCAGATAAACACCGTGCTTGAGGGTCTCGGCAATCATCGCCAACGGATTCATTTCCGCAGGCGCAATCTCGAACACGAGTTTTTCGGCATCCTTGTAGGCCGCATCCACATCGGGCGACAGCGGATAGTCGGCGTCCATCAGGAAGTGCATCGATCCGAGCAGATACACCGTGCTGTCGCCCTTACTGACCTTCCACAGGATCGGCGTTGGCGGCTCGGCGCAGGCCGCGCCAACCAACAGAAAGCCGAGCCCGAGCCCGATCGCAATCCTGCGGAACGTGTTGCGCATCAGAAATCCTCAGTGGGTCTTGGCGTTGGATGGCGGCGCTGCGGGTGCATCGTGATGCACGGCGCCGCGATAGGATTTTTCGCCTGCGGTGACGGTCAGGTCGAGACGATTTTCGGGCGGCGGCAGCGGGCACGTCGCGTAGTGCGTGAACACGCACGGCGGGTTGTAGGACTTGTTGAAATCGACAACGGTCATACCGTTCTTCACAGGCTCGGCATACAGGAAACGGCCAGCGCCATACGTCGTCTTGTCGTTGGTGCGATCGGCGTAGATCAGGAACAACTGGCCATCGCCTTCATCGACGGCTTCAAGCCGATAGGTCTTGCCGTCTTTCTCGAATACGACCGTACCGGGGTTCGCCATCGGGTCGATGGTGTTGATGACGCTCGCAATCTGGATCGTCTTGCCAGGCGGATGCGGCTCGAAACGCGCATTGAAACGCCACGCCGGATCGGCGTTGAAATAGTCGATGCCGAGAAAACCCGTGCGGGTCGGCGCGTTCGCGTCCTTCACGCGCAATGCGAATCGACCGCTACGCTCGATGACCTGGAAGTTCGCGCTGCCCTTGTTGAACGCGACGATGGTTGGGCCCTCTGCATCAGTTGTCGTGTCGGATTTCAGCGCGACTCCGCCGACGACCGGCTTGCCGCCGATCGTGGCGTCGGCAGCGCGATCGGGTTTCAGCGTCGCCTTGCCATCCTTCAGGGTCAGCGTGCCGAGCCTGGCGGGACCGGTGCGCAACTGAATGTCGTTGGCATCGGCCTTGCCGACCTGATGCACGCCGGGTTCGACCCAGTGCAGGCCGACCAAAGACAACCAGCCGTCGGGCTTGCGCAGGCGTTCGGCGCGCACGCTGCGCCATTGCATGACTTCTTTCTCGAATGCCGCGCGATCCATAGGCGCCGGTTGCACGACGCTCGCCTTGGGCGTCGACGCAGCCGTAGCCTCCGCGCGCTGGGCTGCGGCACATGCGAGCAAACCGATCACGGCGACAGCTCCGAACGTGGCGATGAGATTGGCGTGACGCATGCGCATTTCTCCAGATTCAAATCGTGTGGACTAACGGCCGCGACTACAGGCGTTCCAGACGCCTGTGTGCACTCCCCACATCCATGTGGGTCGGCTACAGGCGTTCCAGTCGCCTGTGTGCACTCCCCACATCCATGTGGGTCGGCTACAGGCGTTCCAGTCGCCTGTGTGCACTCCCCACATCCATGTGGGTCGCAGGTGGATTGTCAACGGCCTCGCAGGAAAAAACGGTCGAGTTCAGCGCGACCAAGTTGCACCCAGGTCGGTCGGCCATGATTGCACTGCGCGGAGCGTTCTGTCGCCTCCATGTCGCGCAACAATGCGTTCATCTCGGCGATGCCAAGCCGCCGGTTCGCGCGCACCGAGCCGTGGCAGGCCATCGTCGAGAGCAGTTCGTTGCGGCGTTCCTCGACCTTGCGCGAGCCACCGTGTTCGCGCAAGTCGGCGAGCACATCGAGCAGCAGCTGGCGCGGATCGGCACCGTCGAGCAAGGCCGGAACGCAGCGCAGCCGGATGGTTTGCGGGCCGCTGCGATGGACTTCGAATCCGAGCTCTGCGAGCGCTTCGGCATGCTGCTCCGCTACGTCGGCCTCGCGCTCGGACAGCGCCAGGCTGAGCGGCACCAGCAAGGGTTGCGCACGGATGCCGACGCCTTCCTGCGCGGTTTTCAGACGCTCGTAAGTGATCCGTTCGTGTGCAGCGTGCGTGTCCACCAGCACCAGGCCGTGCTGGTTTTCGGCAAGAATGAAAATGCCGTGCAATTGCGCGAGCGCGTAACCCAACGGGGGCGCTTCGCCGTCGGCAATGGACTGGGGAATCGATTGCATCGGCATTGCAGAAACCAGCGCATCGCTGCCGTAGCCTCCAGCGTAAGCCGCACCTGCATCGTTCACCGCGAGCGACAAGCCTGACTGCCGCGTCGGCGACCAGGACGACGCATGCGCTGTCAGCGCCGCTGCGCCGAACGCATGCGCATTCCCCGGCGGGCTCTGTGGCGGCGACGCGACATTGCCCGCACGCGCTCCAGCCAGCGCTTCGTGCAAGGTGCGGAACACGAAGTCGTGCACCATGCGTCCGTCGCGGAAACGCACCTCGAACTTGGCCGGATGCACGTTCACGTCGACGCGACGCGGATCGAGTTCGAGGAACAGCACGAATGCCGGATGGCGGCCGTGGTAGAGCACGTCCGCGTAGGCCTGGCGCACCGCATGCGCAACCGTGCGATCGCTCACGCCGCGGCCGTTCACGAAAAAATATTGCTGGTCGGCATTCGAACGCGCGGTGGTCGGCAGGCCGATCCAGCCGTGCAGGCGCAATCCTGCGGCGGCGTGATCGAGGACGATGCAGGCCGATGCGAAGTCTTCTCCCAGCACATCGGCAATGCGGCCGATGCCAGTGTCGTCGGCTCGCAGTGCGCGGTAATGCCGGATCAATTTTCCGTTGTGGTTCACCCGCAATTCGATGCGCGGACGCGACAGCGCGAGCGTGCGCAGCCAGTCCTCGACGTGGCCGAGTTCGGTGCGTTCGGCCTTCATGAAACGACGTCGCGCAGGCACGTTGTAGAACAGGTCGCGCACCTCGACCGTGCTGCCCTGCGGATGCGGATGCGGCGTGACCTCGCCATGCTTGCCGCCATTGATCCGCAATTGCGCGCCGTGTTCGGAATCCGCACGCCGCGACGTCAGGCTGAATCGGCTGACCGACGCGATCGACGGCAATGCTTCGCCGCGAAACCCAAGAGTGACGACTTGTTCGAGATCGTCGAGCGAGGCGATCTTGCTGGTCGCATGCCGCGACACCGCCAATTGCAAGTCGTCAGCCGCGATCCCGCCGCCGTCGTCGCGCACGCGGATCAGGCGCGCGCCGCCCTCTTCGAGATCGATATCCAGACGCGTGGCGCCAGCGTCGAGCGCATTCTCGACGAGCTCCTTGACGACAGACGCGGGACGCTCGACGACTTCGCCAGCGGCGATCTGATCGATCAGTGTGTCTGGTAGCTGCTTGATGATCTGCACGGTCACTTCGCGTCGATTAGAGCGCGATGATACCAGCGCGGATTGCATGCCTCGATCATGAGTAACGCGCGCTGTGCGCACGACCGCATCGACCAGGCACTGCGTGCGTGCGCAGGGTGCACGCTCCGTGGATCAACCAGCGCCCGATCGCATCGGAATCCGCAGACGCTGACCCGTGCGCACGCGGTTGCCTTCAAGGTCGTTCAGTTCGCGCAGTTGCATCAGTGAAACACCATATTGATTGGCGATATCGATCAGTTTTTCGCCATGCTGGACGACGTGGATCTGTTGCCCGGAGTCCGCAGATGCCAGTTGCACCGGCAGCGCATCCGCATCTGCTGCGTAGTACGACGGCGCGGCTGCAACCGTATGCGCATCGTTCGATACAACCGCAGTCGCACGCGCAGTATGGCGCGCATTCGGCTCGTGCAATGCCGCGAACTGGGTTCCCGGCAATGGATTGTCGATGAAATAGCTGCGCACACCGCTCAGCACCGCACCGGCGAGTCGCGAGCGGTAGTCGGCATCGTTCAGGTGCCGCTCTTCCTCGGCATTGGTAATGAAGGCGGTTTCGACCAGCATCGACGGCACGTCGGGCGAACGCAACACGACGAAATTCGCCTGTTCCGGATGGGACTTGTGAGTACGGCCGATATCGCGCAACGATTGATGCACGCGCTCGGCGGCATCGTCGGACGCCTTCATCGTCGCGCTTTGCGACAGATCCAGCAGCACCGAGGCCAGGGTGTCGTCCTTGTCGCTCAGCGAAACCCCGCCGATCAGGTCGGCCGCGTTTTCGCGATCGGCCAGCCAACGTGCGGCTTGCGAGGTCACGCCGCGTTGCGAGAGCACCCACACCGACGAACCGGTAGCCGTATGGGTCGGGTCGGCATCGGCGTGGACGGAGATGAACAGGTCGGCCTTGGCCGCGCGCGCCTTGTGATAGCGATCGGCCAGCGGAACGAAATAGTCGCCATCGCGGGTCAGCACGGCCTGCATGCCGGGCTCGGCATTGACCTGCCGCGCAAGTTCACGCGCAGTCGCAAGCGTCACGTTCTTCTCGTAGGTGCCCGTGTAGCCGCGTGCGCCCGTGTCCTGGCCACCATGACCCGCGTCGATCGCGATCACCAGCTTGCGCTGGCCCGCACCGACCACATCGCGCAGCGTGCGCGCACCCGGATGATAGACGGGCACCGAAACATAGGCGGTCGCAACCGCATCGGATGGCGCGTCCGGACCCGGATCTGGCTGGACGACCAAGGTGCTGGTCGGCGACTCAACCATGGGATTGAGCTTGTACTGGTCGGCGGCCCTGGAGTGCTTCCACGCAGAAACCTGGGTGGCCACCTTGGGCGCATTGGCCGGTTCGATGACGACTGCGTCGCCGACCGATGCGGCGTTCTCTGTGATGGCGTCAGACGGCTGTCTGGTCAACACGGCGATGATCGGGTCGGGCTTGCCTGAGCCTTTTTTGGCCATGTCCGAAACGGTCAGCAACTCGACGACGAGTTGCACGTGACCATTTTCGTTGTGGAAATAGCTGTGCGGGCGAACCTTCGCGGAGAGTTCGAACACCACCCGTGCATCGCCAGGCGTGGGCTGACCGGTACGCACATTGGCGACTACACCGTTCGGGCCGGGCAGATGGAAACGGCTGCTGAACTGGCTGTCGTGCAGATCCAGTACCAGTCGATTGGGATTGGCCAAGCTGAAAACGCTGTATTCGGTACCGTCCGGCACATCGATCAGGGCGCGGGTACGGCCACCAGATTCGACGACCGTCATGCCCTGTACATCGGCCAGTTGCGCGGCTTGGGCCAACCCGCCGCAAGCCAGCAGCAGCGCGGCACAGAGAGCGGATATGTTGTGATTTCGTTGCATGACGCGATTGATAGCGCAATGCGAAAGCGATTTCAAGTGATTTTCCCTTGTGAATCCGTCAGCTAGCCCAACTATCTGGAATTCACCGCAGGAAGATGCGCCATCTGCGAGTCGGACTGCACCCTTTGCAGCCATTCCATGCCCACCGGCGAGCGACCTTCCAGCAGAGCAATACGGCCCTCGCCTTCGACCGCCAGATCGACCCGCAGATCGGCCTGTGGCAAGGCTTTGCCGCCGCGCTCGGGCCACTCCACGAGCCACAACGCCGCCTGTGCGGCGAGTTCGTCGAGACCCAGGAATTCCAGCTCATCGGCAGCAGCGATCCGATATAAATCCAGATGGACTGCCTCGTCGCCGCCTTCCAGGCGATAGGGCTCAATCAGGGTATAGGTCGGGCTGCGGATCGCGCCGCGCACGCCAAGTGCGCGCAGCAAGGCACGGGCCAGCGTGGACTTCCCAGCACCCAAGTCGCCATGCAGATGGACGACAGCACGCGGCGGACGGCTCGCGGCCAGCGCCACGCCGAGCACTGCGGTTGCCTTGGCATCGGGTAGATCGAGTCTCATGGAGCTTGCCTCACGGATTCGCGAGTCGGGTCAGCTGCGGGAACAGATCCGACGCCAGCAGGCCACGCTCACCGCCGAAGCGAGCCGCAAGGTCGCCAGCAGCTCCATGCAGCAATGCGCCGCACACTGCCGCATCGAACGCCGACAAACCCTGCGCGCGCATCGCGGCGATCACCCCGGTCAGCACATCGCCCATCCCGCCGGTCGCCATCCCGGGATTGCCCGCATCGATGATCGCCGGAATCTGGCCAGGCGCTGCGATCACCGTGCCTGCGCCCTTGAGCACGACGACCGCTGCGTAACGTTCGGCAAGCACCCGCGCAGCGCCATAGCGGTCGCCCTGGATCATCTCGGTGGCTACCCCCAGCATGCGCGCGGCCTCGCCCGGATGCGGCGTGAGCACGGCGTCATGCAAAGGTTGCGGATGCTGCGCGAGCAAGTTCAACGCGTCGGCGTCGATCACCAGCGGTTTTCCCGATGCAAGCGCGGCCGCGTATAGGGCGCGTCCCCACTCGCCCTGCCCCAGGCCGGGCCCGACCGCAACCACAGTGGCGCGCTGCAGCAGCGGGGCGAAATCGGCGGAATCCTCCACCGCATGCGCCATCGCTTCAGGACGTGCGGCGAGCAACGCAGCGACGTGCGCCGCACGCGTCGCCACGCTGACCAGTCCCGCACCACTGCGCAATGCCGCGTGCGTGCTGAGCAAGATCGCGCCGCCAGTACCGTGATCGCCGCCGACGCACAGCACATGCCCGAAATCGCCTTTGTGCGCATCGCGCGCCCGGCGCGGCAACCATCCAGCCAGCGCTTCGACATGCAGCAGATCGGCATCGTGCGGTTCGGAAGCGAGCAATCCGGATGGCAGCTTCAGTGCGTCCTGCACGACGTCACCGGCCAGCGTTCGCGCATCTCCGGTATACAGGCCGCGTTTGGCGACGATGAATTGCAGCGTGCACTCGGCAACGATTGCGGCACCCGGCGCACGACCGCTGTCTGCGTCCACGCCGGACGGCACATCGAGCGCCAGCACCGGCCGCTGGCTGGCGTTGATCGCCTTGATCAGCGCGGCCGCAGCGCGCTCAGGCGCGTGGGTCAGGCCAATGCCGAACAACGCGTCCACCCACACGTCCATGCCTGGCAAGCCGCCATCGAATGCATGCACGACGCCGCCCTGCGCCAGCCATTCCGCATGCAGTGCACGCGCTGGATCGCTGCGCGATGCGCCATCGGGCAAGGTGACGACGACAGCCTCGCGGCCCGCAGCGTGCGCAAGCAATGCGAGCACGTAACCGTCGCCGCCATTGTTGCCCGGCCCGCAGACGACGCCGATGTGCTGTGCATCCGGCCAGCGCTCCAGCAGTACGCGCCACGCGGCAGCACCAGCGCGCCGCATCAGGATGTCGGCATCGAGTCCAAAGGTGTCCACGGCGCGCCGATCCAGCGCGCGCGCGGCAGCAACGGAATACAGGGGAAGGGCAGCGTCGTTCATCGCGCAATTCTATACTCGACTGGTGTTAGCGCCGCCTGCCACTACCGCCCATGACCCAGCCGCGCTGGCCGACCTCGCCGCGCGCATCAAGACGCATGCGCACGCGCTGGGCTTCCAGCATTGCGGCATCGCCGGCATCGAACTGGCCGAAGACGAAGCACGGCTGCTGGAATGGATCGAACAGGATCGCCACGGCACCATGCAGTGGATGGCCCGGCACGGTTCCAAGCGCTCGCGCCCGGCCGAATTGCGGCCTGGCACCTTGCGCGTGGTGTCGGTGCGGATGGATTACGGCGTCACGAGTGAAGACGAAGACTGGGCCGCGCTGCGCGAAGGCGAGCGCGCCTACATCGCGCGGTATGCGCGCGGTCGCGACTACCACAAGCTGCTGCGCGCACGTTTGCAGAAACTCGCCGACCGCATCGCGGCGGAGATCGGCCCGTTCGGCCATCGCGTCTTCGTGGATTCCGCGCCGGTGCTCGAGCGCGCGCTCGCACGCGACGCAGGCCTGGGCTGGATCGGCAAACACACCTGTTTAATCGGCAAGAACAGCGGCTCGTGGTTCTTCCTCGGCGAGTTATACGTCGATTTGCCATTGCCGGTGGACGAGCCCGCCAGCGCGCACTGCGGTACCTGTCGGCGCTGCATCGACGTCTGCCCGACCCAGGCTATCGTCGCGCCGTACCAGCTCGACGCGCGTCGCTGCATCGCCTACCTCACGATCGAAAACACCGGCCCGATCCCGGAAGAGATGCGCGCGCCGATCGGCAACCGCGTATTCGGCTGCGACGACTGCCAACTCGTGTGCCCATGGAACAAGTTCGCCAAACGCACCGACGAACCCGATTTCCGCGCCCGCAACAATCTCGACAACGCGACGCTCGCGGAATTGTTCGCGTGGACCAAAGAGGAATTCCTGTTGCGCACGGAAGGCTCGGCGATCCGCCGCACGGGCTACGAGGGCTGGCTGCGGAATCTTGCGGTCGGGTTGGGCAACGCGCCGACGACGGCGGTTATTGTTGCGGCGTTGCAGTCACGCCGTGAGCATGCGTCTGAGCTGGTGCGGGAACATGTGGCGTGGGCATTGGAGCGGCATGCTGCGCCAACCGATGGGAACTGCGGGCACTCTGGTTTGCATCCACATGGAGGAACTCATCCTGCTCGATAGTGAAGATCAGGGAACGCTGATCAACTGCATGCAGTGATGCGAGTTCAGGCGCGATCTCATGCATGACATAGCGATTGATGTAGAGGCGCTTGGAACGACCATGAGCTATCAAGCCCGCAGGGACATCTGATTCATCAAGGCTATCCGCAGGCATTTCAGTATCTTGTGACGATCAAGCTCAACCGATGCCACCACCAATCACATGCCCGATCGCGTACGTCAGCGCACCAGCACCTCCGCCGATCAGCAACATCCGCATCCCACTGCGCAGCGCATGCCGACCAGTGAACAGGCTCATCGCCGCGCCAGTCGCAAACAGGCCCAGCGCCGCGAGTGCCGCGCCGATCCAGGCCGCTTCCGGCAGTTTCGCGCCGAGGAAGAACGGCAGCATCGGAACCAACGCGCCGATCGCGAACGAAACGAACGAGAACGCGGCCGCTCCGAATGGCGAACCGAGTTCCTGCGGATTGAGCCCGAGCTCCTCGCGTGCGAGTGCGTCAAGCGCATGCTCGGGATTCGAGATCAGCGTGTGCGCCATGCGCCGTGCTTCCTCGAGCGGCAGGCCGCGCGCCTCGTAGATCAGCGCGAGTTCCTCGGCTTCGGCTTCCGGATATTCCTTGAGTTCGTCGGCTTCCAGCGAGATCTGGTATTCGTACATCTCGCGCTGCGAACTCACCGAGACGAATTCGCCTGCAGCCATCGCCATCGCGCCCGCGATCATGCCCGCGATGCCTGTCGTGAGCACCGTCGCATTGGCTACGTTCGCACCGACGACGCCGAGGATCAGGCTCGCATTCGACACGAGCCCATCGTTGATGCCGAAGATCGCCGCGCGCAGATTGCCACCGCCGACGCTGCGGTGGCCGCGACCGATGTCCTCGACCGACGTCGGCATCGCATGGCCGCCGACCGGCGCCGCGCTGTACGCCGACAACCCGCGTACCTTGATCGCCGCGAGCGCGCCGCGCATCCGACGCGGTCCGATTCGGCGCGCGAGCGCGATCACCATCCGTGCGCGCAGCGGTGGCGAAAACGCGGGCAGCGTTTGCGCGCGAAGGGTTTTCTCCCACTGCCCGGCTTGCGCATCGGCTTCGAGCGCGAGCTTCGCGAACAATTCGGAAATCCGTGGGTCGCGTTCGGCTTTCGCAAGTTCGCGATACAGCCAGCCCGACTGTTTCTCTTCGCTCCAGCTTTCGAGTCCGCTCACATCAACGCTCCTGATCGGTCGGTCGCATCAGCACTTCATTGATGTTGACGTGCGCTGGTTGCGATACGCAGAACACGATCGTGTTCGCGACGTCTTCCGGTTGCAATTGGCGCATCGATTCGGCCCAGGCGTTGATCGCCTGCTGCGTCTGCGCATCCGCGATATGGTCGCGCAGTTCGGTCGCGACCACGCCCGGTTCGATCACGGTCACGCGGATGCCGTCCTTGTAAACCTCCTTGCGCAACGCTTCGGAAAAGCCGACCACGCCAAACTTGCTGCCTGAGTATCCTGCCGCGCTGGCGTTCGCGATGCGACCTGCAGTCGAGGACACATTCACGATGTGGCCATCGCGGCGGGCGCTCATGCCAGGCAATGCGGCCTGGGTTGCGGCGATCAGGCCGAGCACGTTGAGCTCGAACATGCGCCGCCAGCGCGCGAGGTCGGCAGTCGCGACAGGTTCGAGATACATCACGCCGGCGTTGTTGATGAGGATATCGAGTCTGCCGAAATGCGCTTCTGTTTCGCGCACCGCACGCTGCGCTTCCTTTTCGTTCGCGAGGTCAGCGACGACGACGAATGCCACGCCACCACTGTCGCGGATACGCGCAGCCAGCGCGTCAAGCCGCTCGCGCCGACGTGCGGCGAGAGCAACCTTCGCGCCCGCCGCTGACAATGCGAGCGCAGTCGCCTCGCCGATGCCGGACGATGCGCCGGTGACAAGTGCGACGCGGCCTTCCAGTGGTGTGCCCATGCAATGCTCCATGCGGTTTCACAGAGTGCCATGGTACCTGCTGCGAACCTCAACGCGGCTTGCGCAGGCGCGTGCGTTTCCCCACCTTAGACGCATCCTTGCGCAGCGCCGCTGCCAACGCCAGGCGCGCCCATGGCGCCATCGCTTCGGACGAATCCATCGCAGCGTCCGGCACCGACGAATAGCTCATCGCGATGGATGCGTTTTTGCTGACGTAGGTGAATGGTGCGCAACCTGCATCGGCGAATGTTGGCGCACTGATCGCATCGGCCTTCAGGTACAGCCGTCCGTCCACGACCAGCCCCATGATCGCCCCGTCCAGATAGACCCCATGGCCGCCGAACATCGCGCGCGTGGCGACGCGACCGAGCGGATCGAGCAGTTCGTGCAGATACGCGATGAAGCCATTGTCGGTCACGTCAGCCTCCTGTGTCGTGCATGCGACCGTCCCGGTCGTGATCGATGCCTGTGCGATCGATGCCATCACGATCGATGCACGATGCCTTGCGCGTCTCCGGCATCCACAGGTACACCAGCAACGACACCGCGATGCCGACGCTCACATACCAGTAGAACCAAGGCTCGTGGCCGATGACCTTGAACTTCAACGCCACATATTCGGCGGTGCCGCCGAAGACGGAGACGGTCAGCGCATGCGGCAGTCCGATCCCGAGCGCGCGGACTTCGACCGGGAACAGTTCGGCCTTCACGACCGCATTCACTGCGGAATACCCGCTGACGACCGTCAATGCGAGCAGGATCAGCCAGAACGCGATCCACGGCGATGTGGTGTGCGCCAGAACGGACAGGATCGGCACCGTGCCGAGCGCGCCGAGCACGCCGAAGCCGATCAGCAGCGGCTTGCGGCCGATGCGGTCGGACAACGCGCCGATCAGCGGCTGCATCAGCATGAAGACGAACAAGGTGGCCGCCGAAACTTGCGTCGCCGCAGCACTCGTGAAGCCCGCCGTGTTGACCAGGAATTTCTGCATGTAGGTCGTGTAGGTATAGAACGCGAGCGTGCCGCCGAGGGTCAGGCCGACCACGGTCACGATCGCACGCGGATGCTGCAGCAGGACGCGCAAAGTGCCCTCGCCACGTCGCAAGTTCGAGTCGCCAGCGCGCTCGCGCATGAAACTGGGGGTTTCGTCCATGCCGCGACGCACCCAGACCGCGACCAGCGCAAACACTGCACCTAGTGCGAACGCAACGCGCCAACCCCATGCATCGAGTTGCGCGGGCATGAGGAATGCCTGCAGCACGATCAGCAACGCGAGCGCGAGCAACTGGCCCATCACCAGGGTCATGTACTGCAAACTCGACCAGAATCCACGATGCCCGGACGTCGCGATCTCGCTGAGGTACGTCGCCGAGATGCCGTACTCGCCACCAACGCTGAGCCCCTGCAACAGCCGCGCGACGACCAGCAGTACAGGAGCGGCGATGCCGATCTGCGCGTAGCCAGGCGTCACCGCGATCATCAGCGAGCCCGTGCACATCAGCAACACCGAGAACAGCAACGATGATCTTCGCCCGTGGCGATCCGCGTGGCGGCCCAGCAGCCAACCACCAATGGGCCGCATCAGGAAACCGACCGCGAAGATCGCCGCAGTGTTCAACAGTTGCGCGGTGCGATCGCCCTGCGGAAAAAAAGCCTTCGAGAAATACAGCGAGAACGAACTGAAGACATACCAGTCGTACCACTCGACAAGATTGCCGACCGATCCGCCGAAGATCGAACGCAGCCGTTGTGTCGCACTGATTGATTGCACGCGTTTTCCCCGTCACGCCCGCAGCCATGGTACCGAAGCCGCCGGTGCATCGGTCTGTGGGTCGGGGCGGGACGCCTCTCCCACATAGCGGGATCTGTCAGGCAGCATGGGAGAATGCACGCGTATGCCAACCACCCCCGCCCTCGACGACAGCGCCCCGATCACCTGCGACGCGTGCCAGGCTTGTTGCTGCCAGTTGCCGGTGCTGGTGTTGCCGGGAGACGATCCGCCAGAGCACTTCATCGACATCGATGAACATGGTTCGCCGATCATGGGCAAGGCCGACGATGGCTGGTGCGCAGCGCTGGATCGCGACACCATGCGCTGCACGATCTACGCACGCAGGCCATGGGTCTGCCGCGCGTTCGAGATGGCCGGCGACGATTGCCGCGAGGTCCGCGCCGACTGGCGGCGGATCGCGTTCACGCTGTGCTGATCGAACCGTGCCGAACGCAACTGGATCATGCGCATGAGCTGGTTCGTCTACATCATCGAATGCCGCGACGGCAGCCTCTACACCGGTATCGCGGTCGATGTCGCGAAGCGCTATGCGAAGCACGCAGTCGGCAAGGGTGGACACTACACGCGCTCGCACCCGCCCGCGCGGCTGATGGCTACGTTCGCGCATCCGGATCGATCCACCGCGCTGAAAGCCGAGTATGCGATCAAGCAACTGTCGCCTGCAGCCAAGCGCGCGTTGTGCATGCAATCCACATCGCCAGCCATTCCTTCGGCAATGTGAGAGCGCGTTGCAGCAGGTCCTGCAGTGCGATGTGAATGCCGTTACGGACAGATGTAATAGTGTCCTTAACATCGTGACGTTAGGCTGCGCGCCATGGATAACGATCATCACGACGATCACCGCAACGATCACGACCGCACCAAGGCTGCCGCCCAATCGAGAGACCATGGTCATGGTCACGAACATTCTCACAGCCACAGCCATGCACCCGCGAATTTCGGTCGCGCGTTCGCCATCGGGATTGCGCTGAACCTTGGCTTTGTGATCGTCGAGGCGATCTACGGCTGGATCGCGCATTCGCTCGCCCTGCTCGCCGATGCCGGCCACAACCTCAGCGACGTGCTTGGCCTCGTGCTCGCGTGGGGCGCCAGCATCCTCGTGCGCCGCATCCCTTCGCAGCGCCGCACCTATGGCTTGCGTCGCTCCTCGATCCTGGTGTCGCTGTTCAACGCGGTCATTCTGCTGTTCGCGATCGGCGCGATCGCGTGGGAAGCGATCGGCCGGCTCGGTCATCCGCAACCCGTCGCCAGCGGCATCGTGATGGCGGTCGCGGCTGTCGGCATTGCGATCAACGGCATCACCGCGTGGCTGTTCGCATCGGGACGCAAGGGCGATGTCAACATCCGCGGCGCGTTCCTGCACATGGCGGCCGACGCTGCTGTGTCTCTCGGCGTCGTGCTGGCTGCGCTCGCAATGCGCTACACCGGCTGGCTGTGGCTCGACCCGGTCGTGAGCCTCGCGATCGTGGTGGTGATCGCGGTCGGCACCTGGGGACTGCTGCGCGAATCGCTGGACCTCGCGCTGGATGCGGTGCCGGACCGCATCGATCCGGAACAGGTCGAGGCCTGGCTTGCAAGCCTGCCGGGCGTGATCGCAGTCCATGACCTGCACATCTGGGGCATGAGCACGACCGAAGCCGCACTGACCGTGCATCTCGTGAAGCCCGACGCACGCATCGACGACGCCCTGCTCGCGCGCATCAACAAGGAATTGCGTGCGAGGTTCGGCATCGACCATGTCACCGTGCAGTTCGAGCTCGGCGATGAAGCGCATCCCTGCGGACAGGCTCCGGTGTCGGCGGTCTGAAACCCCAGGCTGCGTCGCACGCGGTCGATGCGGCGGCGCAACGATGCGGCCGCCGTTAACTGTTCCACGTATTTGCCGTTTCGCTCGATCAACCCAGTCGCGGCAACACGAACGCAAATGTCGCGCCCATCAACACTGCGAACAGCGCGACGCTCCAGACGACCCAACTCGCACTGCGCAACCGTTGACACGTGCGTGCCAGGACCGGATCGACCGGACACGGCAAGCGTCGCCCCTGCCACAACATCCATCCTGAAAACAGCAGCGCCACGCCAGCCAGTCCGAATACCAGCGACTTGTGTTCGGACAGCCACACCAGTTGCGGCACCGCAGTCACCAGCCCTGCGAGCGCCGCACCGGCACCCAACGCGACCATCGCCGCCGGCAATACGCAACACACCAATGTTCCCGTACTGGCAACCAGTGTGAGCAGAGACAGCCCGAAGCTGCGCTTGAGTTGCGTACTCATGCGTTCACTTCCTGATGAAGCTGGAACGCACCTGATCCAGCGTGCGATCGCTGCGATCGACTTTGACGAGTGCGTAACCGGCATCCGTGATCGCCTTGCGCAAGGCTGCATCAGGAATGTCGGTTCCCACCTTGAGCTTCACCGCAACCATGCGGTTCTCCAGGCTCACCCATACATCTGCCCCAGGATCGAGGCGCTTCATCGCTTTCTCGATGCCCTGCGCGCAAAACGCGCAGACCAATCCATTGACCTGCATTTCGATGGTACGGGCTGCGGCTCCGGCGGAAGCCAGCGCGAGCAGAAGGCCGATGCAGATGATCGTCATGCGTTTCATGAAATATCTCCGTCGAAAATGGAACATTAGAAATTGAACATCGCCATGGCTTGCAGCTTGCCCTGCATGGTGACGCCGGCCTCTACCCAGGCTCCGCCCTTGAACAGGCGCAACAGCACTGCGGTTTCTACGCCATGGAACAGATCGCCGGTGTAGTGCCGGTTCTGCAAGACCACCCATGTGGCCAGCGTGTCGTAGTCGTGCGCGTACGGCGCCCAGCCGATCTGCAAGGTATCGATGCGATGCGAATAGGCATTCGCTTCCTCCAGATCGGATTTGAACGAGCCATACAATCGACGGGTTTCGTAGTCGAGCTGGAAGCCTGCGTTCCATGCCGTCTCGGTGCCCGCAAAGGTGTTGCCATGAGCAGTGCCAATACCACCCCAGGCAAACACGTTGGCCTGTGCCGCAGGCAGGTTCCAACGCTTCAGCAACAGGTTGCCCCGGATGTATTCAATATCGCGGCGCAACCGACCGTCTTCGCTGCGCAACTGCAGCGCACCAACGCCACCCGACCACCAATACGCAGGTGCGTAGAACACCTGCAGTTCGTTCATCGTCCCGGCACCATATTCCGCCATCACAGTCGTGCCGCGCGCGTAGGCGATGGGCTTGGCCATCGCCGCAGGCGTCATGAGCAATAACGCCAAGCCCGCAGCCATCAAGGCACGCGAGCGATCTGGATACTTCATCGCAATCTCTCCCAATGATTCGCCATGCGCCGCGACGCGGCGCATTGTTCAGCGCATCAGGCGATGGGAGGACGCTGGATCGAATCCTCACAGATGCCGTACAGCAACGGTCTTGGGTCGGAAGCAAGAATTGCGGGCAGGTGCAGTGTCGCCAATATGGCGACCGGCATCAGCGCAGCCGGCACGTTTGCCTGGCATGGTGATCCGCAGTTGGTCATGCAGTCGTGCCCGTGCGCGGCCGCAGCATGCATCCCACTACCCATGGAACTTGGCATGCAGTAATCGCATGGCATGGCTGTTGCGGCATGCATCGTCATTGCAGCATGCGATGGGGTTGCAACATGCGTTGCCATGACTGGACACGGGGCATGCGCCTGCGCAACGGGCATCATCGGCAGGCCCTGAAGGACCAGCATGAGGCAAAGAATGCAGTGGACAAGGCGTGAGCGCATCGGAAGCCAGTTTGGCCTCGCTACGTCTCCGGGTCAAACTGACACCCAACCGCCTTGTCACAACCGCTGTCGCAGCGGCATCATTCGAAACCGCTTCCTGCGGCGAGCCTGAGGGGCATCAGTAACCTGAACCATTCAACGGATGTGTCCCTCGCCAGCGCATGTCCACAGCATTCATTCAGCAGGTGAACGATTAGATAGGCAAGCCTTCACAATCATCTTCGGGCGCGGAGCTGCCGCGCACCGGAGGTCACCCTGCCAGCTATCCATCGGATGAGTGCCATGAAGCGAACATCTCAACTTCTACTGACGGTCAGCATTGCCGCCTCCTTGGCTGCTTGCGGCAGCTCCAACCAAGCACAAGCCCCAGCGGCTGCCGCGTTGAGTAGCGTTCCGGCGCCAACCACCACGCTGGCTCCCGCTGCTGCGATTGTGAATCCCAGTTCGAGCGGCAGCCCGATTGAAGCCACCGTCAATGACCCATCCGTGAGCGCAGGCCCTGCCTCCGCTCCCGACCGTCAAGCGCCCAGCAACCCGCGCACCACTCCGCATCGCGTGTCGTCCGACCCTCCATCGCGTGTGGCTCGATTGGCTCAGATGAATGGTGACGTGCAATTCTCGCCCTCCGGCGAAACGCAGTGGGATCGCGCCAACCGCAACCGTCCGTTGGTGACCGGCGATCGACTCCTGACCGGCGGCAACGCACGAGCCGCATTGGAACTCGGGGATTCTGCGGTGCGCATCGACGCCAACAGCGCGTTCAATGTGTTGAGCCTTGACGACCGCACAACCCAAATCCAATTGTCGCAAGGCACGCTTAATCTGAGGGTGCGGACGATGAACGCGGGGCAGAACTACGAGGTCGATACACCGCTTCTTGCATTCGTCGCAGATCGACCGGGCGATTACCGCATCGAAGTTACGCCCAATGGGCGGGCGACGATTGTCACGGTTGCCGAGGGTAGTGCCACGGTGTATGGCGAAAACGGGGTCAGTCGCGTGCTCAGCGCCCGTCGTTCGTATCAATTCGATGACACCCGGCTGGGCAGCGTGACGGATCGGGGATCGCCCGCAGCGGACGATTTCGATCGCTACAGCGCCGCGCGCGACGACCGGTATTCCAATTCGGGATCGCGACGTCATGTCTCTTCCGGTGTGATCGGCTACGACGACCTTGACGACAATGGCGATTGGGAAGCAACGTCCGACTACGGACAGGTGTGGTATCCGTCTCACGTAGCACCCAATTGGGCACCTTATCGCGACGGTCAGTGGCAGTGGGTCGATCCGTATGGATGGACCTGGGTCGACAACGCACCGTGGGGCTTCGCGCCATACCACTATGGTCGCTGGGTGCGTATCCATGATCGCTGGGGCTGGCTGCCAGGATCGCCTGTCGAGCGCGCAGTCTATGCGCCCGCTCTGGTCGCCTTTGTCGGGCCCTCAAACCGCGATACGCGGAACAGGAACGGCGATGAACCAGTGGGCTGGTTTCCGCTCGGACCAAGGGACGTCTACGTGCCGCCCTATCAGGTCTCACGCGATTATTTCACCAATGTCAACGTGACCAACATCAGCGTGTCCAACAAGACCATCGTCAACAACACGGTCATCAACAACTACTACGATAATTCCACGTCACCGAACGCTGCCCAGCAGACCTATGCCTACAGCACGACGCCACAGGCGGTCACGGTAGTGCCACGCGGCGTCTTCATTGGGGCACTTCCGGTTGCAGCGGCTGCAATCGCCATGCAACCCGCTGCGCTGACCGGCGCCAGTGTGGCGTCCAACCCGCATGTGGCACCTGGTGCAGCAAGCCTGGGCCTGCGTGGGGGAGCGCAATCGAGCGCAGTGCCCAATGGCGCATTTGATCGGATCGTGGTGGCGCGGAACGCCCCGCCACCGCCGCCGGTGCCTTTTGCCACACGTGAAAAGCTGATCGCTACCCAGCATGGCGCACCAGTTGCCGTGCAGCAACTGCGCCAGCTGCAGCAGGCTCGCGCCGAAGGCAAGACGCCACCGCAGCGCATACGGCTGGCCACTCCGGGTACGACAGCGACGACAGGCCCGGGAGCGCCGCCAAACGGAAATCCAGCGACCGTCGCACCAGGCGCTGCAAGCGCACCGCCTGCAGGCCCAACCGCGCCCGGTATCGGGCATGCGCCACCAGCGCCGGATGCGAATGGCTCTCCAGCAGATCGCGCTGCACAAGCGCGTTTGATGGCGCAACGTTTGGCACAGGATCGCGCTGCAAAAGCGGCAGATGCGCGAGCCGCCCAAGTGCAGGCGCAGAATGCGGCGGCGCAGGAGCGCGCAGCAAAAATGAACGCCCAGAAAGCAGCCGCGACGGAACATGCCGCACAGCTGCAACAGGCGAAGCTCGCGGCCGCGCAGCAGCACGCTGCGCAAATGCAGCAAGCGCAGAACGCAGCAGCGCAAGCACAGGCTGCAAAAATGAAAGCCGCAAGTGCAGCCGCAGACGAACATGCCGCACAGCTGCAACAGGCGAAGCTCGCAGCCGCGCAGCAGCATGCTGCGCAAATGCAACAAGCGCAGAACGCAGCAGCGCAAGCACAGGCTGCAAAAATGAAAGCCCAAAGTGCAGCCGCAGACGAACATGCCGCACAGCTGCAACAGCAGAAGCTCGCAGCCGCGCAGCAGCATGCTGCGCAAGTGCAGCAAGCGCAGAACGCAGCTGCACAAGCACAGGCTGCAAAAATGAAAGCCCAAAGTGCAGCCGCAGACGAACATGCCGCACAGCTGCAACAGGCGAAAGTCGCAGCCGCGCAGCAGCATGCTGAGCAATTGCAGCAAGTGCAAAACGCGGCAGCGCAGGAGCGCGCAGCAAAAATGGACGCCCAGAAAGCAGCCGCGACGGAACATGCCGCACAACTGCAACAGGCACAGAACGCAGCGGCTCAGCAGCACGCAGCACAACTGCAACAGGCGCAGAACGCGGCAGCGCAGGAGCGCGCAGCAAAAATGGATGCCCAGAAAGCAGCCGCGACGGAACATGCCGCACAACTGCAACAGGAGAAACTCGCAGCTGACCAACAACATGCGGTGCAAGTGCAACAGGCGCAACTCGCAGCGACACAAGAGCGGGCTGCAAAAATAAAGGCAGCCGCAGACGAGCGTGCGGCGCAAGCCAAGGCCCAGCGTGATGCGGCCCATCAGGGGCCTTCGCCACAACCGGACCCGGCGTCACCGCAGAAGGCAGTACCCAAGGTGAAGAAACCTGCGGACACACTGACAGACCCGGATCTCAAGAAAAAGGATTCAGAGGAACAACCACCAGTGCACTAACGGACCGGGAGCCCGACGAACCGGCTTGTCCAGCCGTTTCCGCAACAATCACGCTGGGCCGCTGCGGCCACCGCCGCCACAGCGGCCCCGCACGTCTGAGGACTGATGACGCATCCTGCGTCGCACGACACCCGGCTTTCGACAGCGCAGCCGGTCCAAGCCGCACCTATTGGTCTTTTCGGCTTTCGGCAGTCCCTGAACGCGCCCGCGCTGTCGGGCAACGCGCCGACGCTGGCGCAAAAAGCGCCACGCATGCCGCTTTTCAGCCAACCCCTGCCCTGGGAAAGTGTCAACGCTGCCGCTTCAGGTGCCGACCTTGCTGCATTTTTTGCCACCGCTGACGCGGATTGCGCCGACGCTGGCGCTTGCGGGCCTCGACCCGACCCCCGATCAGCCTTCGGGAAGCGCTTCGCGCGCCGACGTTGGCGCTTGGAGTCGCGCCGCTGCCGCGCAACGCGCCTTGCTGAGCGTGTGGCGATCCGAGCCTTGCCCGTATCCCGATGCCCGTCTAGTCTGCATGCGATGCACGCTCGCTGTCAGCGACCGCCCCAATAGAGCCATTCCGTGATCGCGGTAATGGAGCCAGTCGAAGATCGGCGTAATGGAGCCACTCCAGGATCGCCGTAATGGAGC
>JAYTOP010000058.1:0-29076 GCA_043747745.1 Pseudomonadota bacterium | reverse complement strand
GCAGCGTGGTCGCAATTACCCGCGACCACCAAGAATCAAACCGCATCTTCACCTCGCCTACAAATCTGCGTGCTGAGGGCTTAAGTTGAGAGCATTGCCGTAGGCGCCCTCCGCATTGCTGTAACGGCCGCTCGCGGTGCTGTCGAAGCCGCTGGCGCTGGAATGGCTGCCAGTGGCGGTCGCGCCGTGGGCGCTCGCACTGCTGTAATCGCCGAATGCATTGCTCTGGTCGCCCGTCGCATGGGCACCGCTACCAAACGCATTGCTGTAGCCGCCGCTCGCAGTGGCATTGGTGCCACAAGCGACATCGCCCGGAAGCGATGCGGTTTCGCCGGTCGGGCCGGTGCAGGTTTCCTGCGCCCAAGCGTGGCCGGCGACGCTACCGAATGCCAGCGCAACCGCAAGCGTCAACAGCGTTTTCTGTGAATTCTTCATGAGGTGTTTCTCCTAGCCGATAAGGCCTTGGTGGTGTGTGTAAACGGGTGGATTCGGGAAGCGTCTCGCATTGAGGGAATGCTTCCTCACCTAATGTTAACGCGGATCCTGTGATTTGCAGGACATCCGGGCAAACCCGGTGGGTTCGACGCGCGTCCGTACCGCGCTCAGTCAGGATTCAATTCATACTCGGAATACTGGGAACTTCCGTTCAGCTCCAGGCATCGAACGACCATGCGTCCACTCCCGACCACGCTTGCCCTGCTGCTCGCCGCCGCGTTCGGTGGCGCTGCGGTGGATCGCCTCCAGACCCTCCATGGCGCCGCTTCCGGTGCGCCGCTCGATCTCGCGATACCACAAGCGCGCGCCGCGCTGCCGGCCGAGGCAGGCGGCCAACCGCTGCCATCGCTCGCGCCGATGCTGCGCAACGTGACCCCGGCCGTGGTGAGCATCCAGAGCAAGCACATCGTGCGCACCCGCAATCCGCTGGCGGACGATCCTTTTTTCCGGCAGTTCTTTGGAATTCCCGACATGCCGCAGGAGCGCGTGCAGCAGGCGCTGGGCTCGGGCGTCGTGGTGGACGCCGAACGCGGCCTGATCCTGACCAACAACCATGTGGTCGAGGCCGCCGATGGCATCACCGTGACCCTGGCCGATGGCCGCACGCTCGAGGGGCAGGCTGTGGGCGCCGACCCGGACACCGACGTGGCGCTGGTGAAGATTCCGGCCGACCACCTGACCGCGCTGAAACTCGCCGATTCAACGCAATTGCAAGTCGGTGATTTCGTGGTCGCGGTCGGTAACCCGTTCGGCCTCGGCCAGACGGTGACCTCTGGCATCGTCTCGGCGCTCGGCCGCAGCGGCCTGCAGGGACTGGGCTACCAGAACCTCATCCAGACCGATGCCTCGATCAATCCGGGCAACTCGGGTGGCGCGCTGGTCAACCTGCGCGGCGAACTGGTCGGCATCAACAATGCGATCTACAGCCCGTCTGGCGGCAGCGTCGGCATCGGCTTCGCGATTCCATCGAGCCTGGCGAGCGACGTGATGCGCCAACTGCTCGCGACTGGCAAGGTCACGCGCGGCTCGCTTGGCGTCGAGGCGCAGGACCTGAACGACCGGATCGTGCGCGCGATGAAGCTGCCTTCGAGTCATGGCGCG
The DNA here is from genome assembly GCA_043747745.1 of Pseudomonadota bacterium. Lineage (GTDB taxonomy): Bacteria > Pseudomonadota > Gammaproteobacteria > Xanthomonadales > Xanthomonadaceae > SZAS-103. The sequence goes on along the minus strand of JAYTOP010000058.1, from coordinate 27,480 downwards.
TTGATCGCAAGGGTGTATCCGGGCTCGGCGGCGCAGGCCGCAGGCGTGAAGATCGGCGACGTGGTCACCCGCATCAACAGCCAGCCGATCACCGACAGCCAAGCGCTGCACAACCAGGAAGGCCTGTTGCCGGTCGGCAAGCCGGTGACCCTGGATGTCTCGCGCGATGGCCATGAACTGGTGTTGTCGGCTGCATTGAAGGTGCAACCCGACAAGCTGGCGGGGACCAACCTCGACAGTCGACTGGATGGCGCGACCCTCGGCGACTTGCCGGAAAGCCTGAAACAGAAAGGCCTCGCAGGCGTCGTGGTCGCGCAGGTCGCGCCGGGCAGCCGGGCGTTCACCAACAACCTGCAGGTCGGCGACCTGATCGCCCAGGTCAATGGTGCGGACGTGGGCAATCTGGCTGCACTGCAAGCCGCGCTCGCCGCGAAACCTGCGCAACTCAAACTCACCTTGCTGCGCGGGCAAATGGTCGGCACGCTGTCGTTGCAATGATCGCTGCCCATGCCGCGGGCTGAACCACGGCTGCCGGTACGACAACGGATCGTCGTCGCCAGCGCGCCAGTGGTGTAGCGTATCCACCTCAACGTAGCCAACAGCAAGGAGCAAGGCCATGTCGATCCAATCCGAACTCGAAGAATCCGCAGCATCCGAAGCCGCCCAATCCCACCTGCGCAACGCAGGCGAACATCTCGGTCTGGCGCGCGACCACATCACCGTAGGCGTCGCCGATGCGTATGGCGCCAGCAAGGACGCCGCACGCGAAGCCAAAGCCGAGCTCGACGACAAGTTTGAGAAACTGCTCGATCAAGGCAAGGACATGCTCGGCCAAGCCGAAGACCTGATCCGCAGCCGTCCATGGGTCACCTTCGGCGCCGCGTTCGCTGCGGGATACCTGATCGCCAAGTTCACCCGCCGCAGCTAGATGAACGCCCTCGCCCCACCATCGGCTCCGCCGGTGGTCCTCCCATCTCACGACGCAATGCGGGAGAGGGACGTTGACGTCGCTGCACGACTTTCAGGTTAGAACGTGACCGAGCCCGAACCGGCTCCGCCGCTGACGGAGTCCGCGCGATCGGTCTATGAGGCGGCGCGCAACGTCGCCGGCGCGTGGGGCGGCACCTTCGCTGCCCTGCGCAGGCTGTTGGTCGCCGACGTGGCGCTCGCGCGCGCGGCACTGGTGCGCGGATTGGTGTTGCTGCTGATTGCGGCGATCATGTTCGGCACGATGTATGTCCTGCTGACTGCGTTCATCGTCTGGATGCTGATCAAGCTCGGTCTGGATATCGGGGTCGCGCTCGGGATTCCGTTGTTGGTCAGCTCGGCGATCGGCGTCTTCGCATTCCTGCACGCCGCCAGGGCATTGCGGATGGCCGACCTGGATGCATCGCGTCGGCAACTCACGTTGTGGTTCGGCACCAAGGCGGAAGCGCAGGAAGCAAAGAGTGCTCCGCCCGGCAGCCTTCACGCGGGCGCGCCCGCGCAGAGCGACCCAGGCATGGATCCGAAACCATGAGCATTCGCAGCAAACTTGACGTGGTGGGTATCGCCGAAGCCGACTGCGCAATACGTCGGGCAACCGTAGGTGCCGCATGGCGTGGACTCAAGCAGGAAGCCGCACGCGCCGCGACTCCGGGCCGCGTGCTGGGTGCAGGCTTGATCGCCGGTTTCATCAGCGGCCTGCGCAAGCCTGCATCCGGTAACGGCTCGGCGCTCGGCGGCAAACTGTTCGGTCTGCTGATCGATGGCGCGTTTGCGAGCTTCAGCGCGGCGATGGCAGCGGGTGCCGCCGCAGCCGATGTGGATCGGAACGCCACTGCGACCGATCCGCAAACATCCGCAGGAAACGACTGAGCGATGCAGCATCCAGCTGACGTGATCGAGCCGGGCACGATCGAACGCGACGCAGGACGCGTCGCTGCCGATGTTCCCGCAGCCGTCGATCCGGCGACGTCGACCGAGTCGGTCTCGACATCGCCCCCCAATCCGCGCCCGCGCGCCTCGGGTGCGCAGGTTGTGCTGGCGACGCTCGCCGTCCTGTTCGCGCTGTGGGCCACGCGTGATGTGCTGATCCCGTTGCTGCTGGCGATGTTTTTCGCGCTGATCGGCAATCCGATCATCCGCGCGCTCAAGCGCCTTTACATCCCGCGCTTCCTGGGTGCATTGCTGGTACTGGGTCTCGGGCTGGCGTCCGCCGGCATCCTGGCCAGCCAGTTGCTCGAACCGGCCAGCACTTGGCTGCGCCAGGCGCCCGCCGAACTGCATACGCTCGCGCCGAAGCTGCGCGCATTACTGCGACCGATGCAGGAAGCCAACACCGCTGCGCAATCGATAGCGCAAGCCGCAAGCACCGGCAACGCCAAGCCAGTCCGGGTGATCAAGACCGAAGTCAACGATCCGTGGAGCGATTTCACCAGCGCGCCGGTGCGCATCGGCAGCGCGCTCGCGGTCGTGCTCGCGGTCGTGCTGCTGACCTATTTCTTCATGGTATTCGGCGAGAGTTTCCAGCGGAAAGCCATCGCCCTGCTGCCGGGCCACGCGCAGAAGCGGGTGACCGTGCAAATCCTGTCGGCGATCGAAGCCGAAGTCTCGCGCTACGTGCTGACCATCACCCTGATCAACTGCATCGTCGGCGTGCTGCTGGCCGGCATCCTGTTCGCGATCGGGCTGCCTCTGCAACAGGCATTGCTGTGGGGAACGGTCGCAGCGGTGCTTAACTTCGCGCCCTATGTCGGCCCGCTGATCGGCGTCGGCATGATGTTGCTGGTGGGGTTCGTGAGTTTCAACAGCCTGCTCGCGTCGCTGATGCCCGCGATGATCTATCTCGGCCTGCATGTGCTGGAAGGCGAAATCGTCACCCCGATCGTGCTCGGCCGACGCATGGCGATTTCGCCGCTGATCCTGCTGCTGGCGCTGATGGTCTGCGGCTGGCTGTGGGGCATTGCCGGGTTGTTGCTCGCGGTGCCGATGGTGGTCTGCGTCAAGATCGTGCTGTCGAAGCTCGAAGGCATGGCCGGCTGGGCGACCCTGCTGGAATGAAGCCCACGGTACTATAGGCCCATGCAGTGGGTTCCGCGCGCCATCACCCTGGATCTTGACGACACGCTCTGGCCGATCGCGCCGGTGATCGCGCGCGCCGAAACCGCGCTGCACGACTGGATGTTGGTCCACGCGCCGAATGCAGCCGCGCGATATCCGGTCGCCGCGATGCGCGCTCTGCGCGACGCGGTCGCGCTCGCCAACCCGCACCTCGCGCACGACTTCACCGCGCAACGCAAACTCTCGCTCACTCATGTGTTCACTGAATGCGGCCACGAGGCGGACCTTGTCGAAGCCGCATTCCAGACGTTTCACGTTGCGCGCAATCGGGTGGAGTTGTACCCGGATGTCGAAGGTGCGCTGGATCGGCTGGCTGCGCACACGCCTCTCGCGGCGCTGACCAACGGCAATGCCGATCTTGCGCAGATCGGATTGCGGCATCGCTTTGTGTTCGCACTGGGCGCACGCGAACATGGCAGCGCGAAGCCCGACGCCAGCATCTTCCACGCTGCAAGCGCGCGACTCGGCATTGAGCCGCATGAAACGCTGCACGTCGGCGACGATCCCGAACTCGATGTCGTCGGTGCCGCGCAAGCGGGCCTGCGCACGTGCTGGATCAATCGCCGCAACGAAACCTGGACGCATGCCGCCGTGCGTCCCGACCTGACCTTCGATCACCTGGACGCACTGGCCGACTGGCTGGACGAACAGATCGCCGCACCCTTACGGAGCACCGCATGAGTTTGCCTTCCTGTTTCGCAAGCACAGCCATCGAGGAAGTCGCGCATGCGATTCCACTCATTGCGCTCGATGCCGCGACGTTGCCGCGCTATCTGGCGAAGCAATCCGAGCGCATCCAGCGCTGGGTCGCCGCGCAGGGATTTGTCGCCGATGCGAATACCGTCCTGCTGCTGCCGGATGCGGACGGCGCGCCCATGGCAGCACTGGTTGGCGTGGCCGATGCAAGCGATCCATTCGCGCTTGCGGCCTGCCCATTCGCATTGCCGCCAGGAACGTATGCGCTGAACAAGCTCGGTTTGAACAACGATGGCCTGCGCATCGACCTGGCCAACGCAATCCTGGGCTGGGGCCTTGGCGCTTACCGCTATGAGCGCTACCGCAAGCAGGCGCGCGCGCCGGCGCGGCTGCTGCTCGAAGACGCGAAAGCGACCAGCTCCGAGGCGTTCGCGATCCTCAAGGCGAGCACGCTCGTGCGCGATCTGGTGAACACGCCGACCGAGGACATGGGGCCGGTCGAACTCGAAGCGGTCGCGCAGCGTCTCGCGCATGCCTATGGCGGCACGGTCGAGACAATCGTCGGCGATGCGCTGCTGTCCGCAAATTTTCCGACGATCCACGCGGTCGGACGCGCCTCGCATCGCGCGCCGCGCCTGATCGTGTTGCGCTGGGGCGACGACGCGCATCCGCATGTCGTCATCGCCGGCAAGGGCGTGTGCTTCGACACCGGCGGCCTGAGCATCAAGTCCATCGACGGCATGCGCAACATGAAGAAGGACATGGGCGGCGCGGCACATGCGCTCGGCCTCGCGCAACTCATCATGGCGACTGGCTTGCCGGTGCGATTGACGATGCTGGTGCCGGCCGTCGAGAACTCCATCGCCGGCAATGCGTTCCGCCCCGGCGATGTAATCCGCACGCGTGGCGGCATCAACGTCGAGATCGACAATACCGATGCCGAAGGTCGACTCGTGCTGTGCGATGCGCTGACCTATGCGGCCGAACAATCGCCAGCATTGCTGATCGATTTCGCGACCCTGACCGGCGCAGCGCGCGTCGCACTCGGACCGGAACTGCCCGCGCTGTTCTGCAACGACGAAACGCTCGCCACCGATTACCTGCAAGCCGCCCAGCATGCGCGCGATCCGCTCTGGCGGATGCCGTTGTGGAAACCGTATCTGACTTACCTGAAGAGCAATGTCGCCGACATGGTCAACTCGGGCGGATCGCGGATGGGCGGTGCGATCACCGCCGCGCTCTACCTGCAACGCTTCGTGCCGGACAACCTGCCGTGGGCGCACGTGGACACCTACGCGTGGAACGACGCCGATCGCCCGGGCCATCCCGCTGGAGGCGAGGCGCAAGGCTTGCGTGCGGCATATGCACTGTTGAAGGCACGCACCAGCACGAGGTGACGACCGTCACTACCAATGAGGCATGTTGATCGCCAACAATGCGCTGCGTCGCGACGACGTCAACGCGACATCGCCTGTTAGCGCGGCCGTCGCCTCCGGCAATGCGTTCGCAATCCCGATTGACTACATGGCAAGCCCCACATGGATCGCGCCAAAGACCTGCTGAACGAACTGCGCATCGATCGCAACGCGCCGCCACCGCTGCGTTCGTGGCGCTGGCTGTGGATCGTGCTCGCGATCGTCGTGCTGGCTGCGGTCGTCGTGGCCGCCGTTATGATGCTGCGCGGCGGCAACGCGCCGCAGGTGCATGTCGCGACAGCGACCGCGATCGGCGGCGCGAGCGGCAATGCATCGGTACTCGACGCGACCGGCTACGTCACCGCACGTCGCGAGGCCACGGTGTCGTCGAAGATCACCGGCAAGGTCAAGGAAGTATTCATCGAGGAAGGCCAGCACGTCGATGCGGGCTATGTCATGGCGACGCTCGATCCGATCGACGCCGATGCGCAGCGCAGCCTGAGCCAGGCCCAGGTCGCCGCTGCACGCAGCCAGGTCGAGAGCATGCAGGCGCAACTCAAGTCGGCCGCAGCCGATGCCGCGCGCTTCCAGGAACTCGCATCGCGCAAGTTGGTCTCGCGCTCGCAACTCGACCAGGCCGTCGCGCTGCGCGACAACCTGCATGCGCAGATGGACGCCGCGCAACACAATGTGCAGGTCGCGATGGACAATGCGCACATCGCCGATCTCGGCGTCGACAACACCATCGTGCGAGCCCCCTTCGCGGGAGTCATTATTGCCAAGGCCGCGCAGGCCGGCGAGATCGTGTCGCCGTTCTCGGCCGGCGGCGGCTTCACGCGCACCGGCATCGGCACGATCGTCGACATGGATTCGCTCGAGGTCGAAGTCGACGTCAACGAGTCCTACATCGGCCGCGTGCAACCGAAGATGCCGGTCGAGGCCGTACTCAACGCGTATCCGGACTGGAAGATCCCGGCCGAGGTGATCGCGATCATCCCGACCGCCGACCGCAGCAAGGCCACGGTGAAGGTGCGCATCGCGCTGAAGTCGAAAGACGCGCGCATCGTGCCGGACATGGGCGTGCGGGTCAGTTTTCTCGAAGCCGCACCGACTGCCGGCGCGCCGAAGAACGAAGGCGTGCGAGTGCCTGCCGCGGCGATCGTGCAGCGCGACGGCAAGCCGATTGCGTTCGTGCTCGGCGACAAGGGCAAGGTGCAGCCGCGCGCAGTGACGCCGGGACGCACGATGGGCGACGACCTGCAGGTGCTCGACGGCCTGGCAGCCGGCGACAGCGTCGTGCTCGACCCACCCGAAACACTGACCGATGGCGCGAAGGTCCGTATCGCGCCAGCGGACGAGGACGCGCAATGACGCATTCCCGGCCGCAAGCATTCATGTCGATTTGCATTCGAGGATCTTGACGATGGACATCCTGGTTTCGCTGCGCGGTCTCTCCAAGACGTATCAACGCGGCCCCGAAAAGATCGAGGTGCTGCATGGCATCGACCTCGACATCGCCAAGGGCGACTTCGTCGCGCTGATGGGCCCGTCAGGTTCGGGCAAGACGACCCTGCTGAATCTGATCGGCGGACTGGATACGCCCAGCGCAGGCAGCATCGCGATCAACGGCGAGCGCATCGACCAATACGGCAGCGGCAAGCTCGCGAAGTGGCGCGCGGCGAACGTCGGTTTCGTGTTCCAGTTCTACAACCTGATGCCGGTGCTGACCGCCGAAGGCAATGTCGAATTGCCGTTGTTGCTGACCAACCTCAACGCCGCGCAGCGCAAGCGCAACACCGCGATCGCCCTGGAGCTGGTCGGCCTCAAGGATCGCGCCCGGCACAAGCCGCGCGAACTCTCCGGCGGCCAGGAGCAGCGCGTCGCGATCGCGCGCGCGATCGTGTCCGACCCGACCCTGCTGGTCTGCGACGAACCCACCGGCGACCTGGACCGCAAGACCGCCGACGAAATCCTGACCCTGCTGCAGCAGCTCAATCGCCAGCACGGCAAGACCATCATCATGGTGACCCACGATCCGCGCGCGGCCGAATTCGCAACGCATACCCTGCACCTGGACAAGGGCCAGCTCGCCGAGCAGACGACGAGCCTGGCATAGGGACTCGGGAATCTGAAATGGGGAATCGTTGCAGCAAGAGTTGAGATTCCCGGCCTTCCCGACACCTTCGACGCGTCCTGCTTTCCCGATTTTCGATTCCCGAATGGCGGTACCAACATGACCAAGACCGGATTCGTACTCGCCAACCTGTTCCGCAAGAAGACGCGCACGTCGCTGACCTTGCTGTCGATCGTCATGGCGTTCCTGCTGTTCGGATTGCTGCAGGCGATCAACGGGGTCTTCAACGCGGGCGCGGACTTCGTCGGCGCGACACGCCTGGTGACGCAGGCACGCGTATCGTTCACCCAACCCCTGCCGATGAGCCTGTTGCAGCAGATCGAATCGGTGCCTGGCGTGAAGCGGGTGAACTGGACGCAGTGGTTCGGCGGCATCGCCGGCGAGAACGACCAGATCATCATGTTCGCCACCGATCCTCAGCGCCTGCATGAAACCTATCCCGAATGGGTGCTGACCGAGGCGCAGTGGAAGGCGTTCGCCACGACGCGCACCAGCATGATCGCGGGCAAGCACATCGCGGAGCGATACCACTGGAAGGTCGGCCAGAAAGTGCCGTTGAAGTCGAACATCTTCCCGCAGAAGGACGGCAGCAAGTCGTGGGCGTTCGACCTGGTCGGCATCTACGACGGCAAGGACGAGGACTGGAAGAAGCGCACCAACCTGGTCTACATCAACTATGCCTATTTCGACGAAGCCAACCAGTTCGGGCGCGGCAGCGCGGGCACGTTCGCGGTCCTGCTCTCCAACCCCGACGACGCGCAGAAAGTCGCGAGGACGATCGACGCGAAGTTTGCCAACTCCCCCGACGAGACCAAGACCCAGACCGAAAAGGATTTCAACATCGGGTTCTTCAAGCAGCTTGGCGACATCGGCCTGATCGTGCGCTGGATCCTGTTTGCGGTGTTCTTCACCCTGTTGCTGGTGGTCGGCAACACGATGGCGCAAAGCGTGCGCGAGCGCGTGCCGGAACTGGCGGTCCTCAAGACGCTCGGCTTTTCCGACGGCACCGTGCTTGGCTTCGTGCTGGCCGAGACGACCGCACTGTGCGCGCTTGGCGGCCTGGTCGGCCTTGTCCTCGCCACCCTGCTCGGCCTGTGGATCCAGAAAGCGGCTGGCGGCCAGTTTCCGCTCAGCGTGGACTGGCGGGTCTGGCTGGCGGGATTGATCGCGATCGTGCTGCTGAGCGTCGCGGTCGGGCTGTTGCCCGCACTGCGTGCAAGCCGCCTCAAGATCGTCGATGCGCTTGCTGGAAGGTGAGGATCAGTTACTGCCATCTTCCACGATGGCGCGTGCCAAGAAGCGACCCTCCACGGTCGCACTTTCAGGAAATCCCATGCTCAGGCAAATCGTTGCGATCACCGCCGTCAACCTCAAGAGCATCCCCGTGCGCTGGGCGTCATCGCTGGTGATCATCATCGGCCTGGCCGGCGTCGTCGCGGTGTTTTCCGCACTGCTCGCGATGAGCGCAGGCTTCGAGTCCACCCTGAAAGCGACCGGCAGCAAGGACGCGGCGTTGGTCCTGCGCGGCGGTTCCAATGCCGAATTGAACTCGGTGCTGACGCGCGACGACGCGACCCTGATCAAGCTGTCCCAGGGCATTCGCAAGGACTCCGGCGGCAAGCCGCTGGCTTCGGCCGAGCTGATCGTGATCACGGAATTGCTGAGGAAAGGCGAGACCAAGAACGGCGCCAACGTGACCCTGCGCGGCGTCGAACCCGATGCTTTCGCATTGCGCCCACAGCTGCATGTCGTCGAAGGCCGGGTGTTCAAGCCCGGCTTGCGCGAACTGCTGGTCGGGCGCGGTGTAACGCGCCAGTTCGAGGACGCGCAACTGGGCAAGGTCTTGCGGATGCGCGGAGCCGACTGGACGATCGTCGGCATTTTCGAATCCGGCGATGCGCACGACAGCGAACTGTGGACGGATGCGGAGACCGCGCAATCCGCCTACGGTCGCCCCGCCTACAGCTCGGTGCTGGCGGGAATGGAAAGTCCGGCCGCCATCCCGCAACTGAAGACCACGCTCAAGGCCGATCCACGGCTGAACGTTGACGTGCAAAGCGAGCAGGACTATTTCAGCAGCCAGACCGCACAGTTCCGCAAGAGCATCGGCGTTCTTGCCGGCGCGGTCACCTTCATCATGGCGCTTGGAGCGATCTTCGCCGCGCTCAACACGATGTACGCGGCGGTTGCGGCGCGGTCGCGCGAGATCGCGACGCTGCGCGCGATCGGCTTCGGCGGATTCGCGGTACTGGTTTCGGTGATGATCGAATCGGTCGCGCTGTCGCTCGTCGGCGGCGTCCTCGGCGCCGCGATCGCCTACCTTCTGTTCAACGGCATCTCGGTATCGACGCTCGGCGCGAACTTCACCCAGGTCGTTTTCGCGTTCAAGGTGACCTTCGGACTCGTCGCTTCGGGACTCGTCATTGCGGTGACGATCGGCTTCTTCGGCGGGCTGCTGCCAGCGATCCGCGCGGCGCGCATGCAGGTCACGGATGCACTGCGTGCGGCCTGAGCGTGGATGCGGAATCCGGAACCGGTCGGCGCGCAGGTTTTTCAGCGCGGACTGCGCGCCTTCGCCCGCGTGATGATGACCACGCCGACCAGGATCACCGCCATCGCGCCGATTTCGTGCATGCCGAACTGTTCGTGCAGCAACAGCGCGCCGAGCAGCACTGCGATCGGCGGGTTGATATAGGCGTAGCTGGTCGCGAGCGCCGGGCGCACGTGGTGCAGCAGCCAGATGTACGCGGTGAAGCCGATGATCGAACCGAACGTGATGAGATAGACCACCGCCAGCACCGCTGGGGTCGAAGGCAGCGCGTGCATGCGCTCGCCGGTGAGCAGGCCGGTTGCGAGCATCCATGCGGACCCGCAGATCATCTGGCTCGCGGCGGACATGAACGGCGCGGGCAGGTTCTGGTCGCGGCTCCAGACCGAACCCCAGGCCCACGCAATCGGCGCAATGATCAGCGCGACCATGCCTTGCGGCGTCGCGCTGAGCGCGCTGCCCGCGTTGAGCCAGAGGATGCCGGCGAAACCGACCGCGAGCCCGGTCCATTCGCCACGGCTCGGATGGCGCCCGCGCAGCACGCCGAACAGTGCGGCCCACAGCGGCATCGACGCGACCGCGATCGCGGCCAGCCCCGAAGACACCTGGCGTTCGGCGACGTTCACCAGGCCGTTCGACAGCAACACCATCCAGATGCTGAGCACGCCGAGCGTCTTCCACTGCGCGCGGGTCGGCGCGGATTCGCCGCGACGACGCAGCACGGCGTACATCAGCGCGCCAGCGATCGCCATGCGGATCGAACCCATCAGGAACGGCGGGAAACCTCCCAGTCCGATACGGATCGCGAGATAGGTCGAGCCCCAGATCACGTAGACGCTGAGCAGCGCCAGCGCGATGGCGGGCGCATTCGGCATCTTTCTTTCGGCGACCAGTGGAATGCTGCTCATGCGTTGACTCCTTGGTGCCGAAGCGACGGCAAGTCGGTTCCCGACATCGCCAGCGTAGCGAAGCGGCGAGCATCGCGATTGTAAAATCATGCGGCTTGACGCAAAAATAGTGCGTGTCGCATCCTCCAGCCCTCGACGAACTCGACCATCGCCTGCTTGATCTACTCCAGCGCGACGCTTCCGCCACGCTGACGGAACTGGGCGAAGCGGTGGGCCTGTCGCCGAGTGCTGTGCAGCGGCGCATCACCCGTTACCGCAAGTGCGGCCTGATGCGCCAGGTCGCCGTCCTCGATGTCGGCCTGCTGCCCGCAGCCACGCTGGCTGCGGTCTGGGTGACGATGGAACGCGACACGTTCCGCCTGCACTCGGCATTCCGCACCCGCATGCGCGCCTCGCCCGAAGTGCAGCAGTGCTACGCATTGGCCGGCCAGTGGGACTACCTGGTGATCATCGTGGCGCGCAGCGTGGCGCACTATCGGGAGGTCGCCGAACGCCTGTTCGTCGACGAGGGCACGGTCAAACGCTACGAGACGCGGCTGGTGTTCGACACGATCAAGCAAGGGCTGAACCTGCCAACGCGATAGGCGACAGAGCGCATGAAGCAAATGGAGAGTCCTCAGATAGGCTTCAAGACAATTGCTCTCCCGCTGGGAGAGCGCTTGAAGACAGTTGCTCTCCCGAGGCGAGAGCGGGCCTTTTGCGTTCGGAATCAAGCAACGCAAGCTTGCGCGGAAGCCCCCAGCGATAGCCTCCGGGCGAGCCGTCGCCACGCACGACGCGGTGGCAAGGCACCACCACCGCCAGCCGATTCTGCGCACAAGCGCGTGCGACCGCGCGCGCGGCTTTGGGCGCGCCGATGTCGGCGGCAACTTCGGCATAGCTGCGGGTTTGCCCACGCGGAATCCGCATCAGCGCATCCCAGACGCGCGCCTGGAACGCGGTGCCTCGCAACTCGGCGTCCAGTCGCGTCGCTGGAGCGCGATCGTTGAGCAGGTCGGCGACAGCCTCCACGCGCGGCGCAAGGAATGCATCGCGACCGGCATCGACGCGCTCGAGTTGCGCATGCGGAAATTCGCGTCGCAGTTCGGCAACGAGCCCGGTTTCGTCCTCCCCGATCGCGACCGCGCAGATGCCGCGCTGTGTCGCAGCGACAAGTGCCACGCCGAATCGCGTCTGCACCGTACTCCAGCACACCACCTGGCCGCGGCCGCCATCGCGATACGTCGCGGGCGTCATGCCGATCTTCGCGGCACCGTTTTCGTAGATGCGGCTCGGCGAACCGAAGCCGGCGTCGTACAGGGCGGCGCTGACGTCACTACCGTCCTTCAGCGAACGCTTGAGCGATGCAAGCCGGCGCTGCGCACGATACGCCGCAGGACTCACGCCGAAGCAGGAGCGGAAACGCCGCTGCAGATGTGCGCGGCTGATCCCAACGGCGACCGCGAGTGCAGACAGATCGTAGTCGTCGGAATCAAGCAAGGCGCGCGCGCGCAGCAGGCGCGGATCGATTGCAGCATTTGCATCGACGGCGTCGACTGCGGAATCGCTATTGGCATTGATTGGATGCATGCGATGCAAGATAGGCGTCGCGCGCGATGCCCGCTATCCGATTCGTGTGCGATCAACTCCGTTCATGGTTCGACAAGCTCACCACGAACGGAGAAAACAACTACGGAAAAAACAACCCGGAAAAACAATCAGGATCAGTTCGCCCATGCCCCATGCGCTTGCTCAGGCAGCACCTGCGCGGCGAGCTTGGTGTCGGCGCCAAGCAGATCCATCGCATCGCCAAGGATTGCAGCGGCCTCGCGTTGCAACGGGCTGATCCGGTCCTTGGCTTCCTTCTCCCGTCGCGCCTCTTCGGCGATATTGCGCTCGTCGGCTTGCAGGCCATCGTCGGCGCGCTCGTCGGTCGGCACATCAAGGCCGGCCTTCTTGCGTTCGCTATCGCGCTGCTTGCGCTTGGCTTCGTTGCGGTCGCGCTCGGCGGTGCGCTCGGCGAGATTCAGCGACAAGGTCTTCTTGTCGGCCTGTTCGCGGAATTCGGTGTAGTCCTGCATCCACCACTGGAACTCGCGATCGGCTTTCACGCGCGCATCGTGCAGCAACGCCAGTTGCGGCAGCATGCTCGCGAAATGGCTGAGCGGACGGTATTCGGCGGACTTGATCTCGGTGTACGGCAATGAATTGTCGTAGGTGCTCTCGCCATACTCCTTGCCGTCCAGACTCGCCGGGAATGCCACATCCGGCAACACGCCCTTGTGCTGGGTGCTGCCGCCGTTCACGCGGAAGAATTCGGCGACCGTCAGTTTGAGTTGTCCGTAATGTTCGCTTTCCGGACGCGGCACGCGATCAAGATCGATCAGGTTCTGCACGGTGCCCTTGCCGAACGTGTTCTCGCCGACGATCAGGCCACGGCCGTAATCCTGGATGGCCGCTGCGAAGATTTCCGATGCCGACGCGGAACCGCGATTGACCACCACCGCAAGCGGGCCGGTCCAGGTCGCATGGCTGTCGTTGTCGCTCTGCACGTCGACATTGCCGCTGGCTTCGCGCACCTGCACCACCGGACCCGGACCGACGAACAAACCGGTCAGGTCGATCGCTTCGGTCAGCGAACCGCCGCCGTTGTCGCGCAGATCCATCACCACGCCATCGACTTTCTGGGCCTTGAATTGCGCAAGGATTTTGGCGACATCACGGGTGGCCGATGCGTAGTTCGGATCGTTGACGCGACGGCCCTCGAAATCTTCGTAGAACGTCGGCAGATCGATCACGCCGATGGTGTGCTTCGTTGCGCCAGTACCGGTTTCGATGATTCGCGATTTGGCGGCCTGCTCCTCCAGGCGCACCTTCTGCCGCACGATGGTCAACGTCACCGGCTTGGCGTCCACGCCGGCGTTGCCGGGCAGCACTTCCAGCCGCACCTTGGTGTTCTTGTTGCCGCGGATCTTGTCCACGACGTCATCGATGCGCCAGCCCACGACATCTTCCATCGGCCCGGTTGCGCCCTGCCCGACCGCAGTGATGCGATCGCCGACCTTGATCTTTCCCGACGTCGCGGCCGGGCCACCCGGCACCATCGAACGCACCGCGACGTAATCGTCCTGCTTCTGCAGCACGGCGCCGATGCCTTCCAGCGACAGCCGCATCGAGATATTGAAATTCTCGGTGCTGCGCGGGGTCATGTAATTGGTGTGCGGATCGAGCGACATCGCGTACGAATCGAGGAAGGTCTGGAACACATCCTCGCCGCTCAACAGGTGTGCGCGCGTGGCAAGCTCGCTGTAACGCTTGCCCAGCGTCTTGCGGATCTCGTCCATGTTCTTGCCTGCGAGCTTGAGCCGCAGCACGTCGTTCTTGACGTACTTGCGCCACAGATCGTCGAGCGCGGCATTGTCGGTCGCCCACGGCACGTCCTTGCGGTCGTAGGCCCAACTGTCCTTGCCGCTGAAATCGAAATCCTGCTTGAGCAGCGACTGCGCGAATGCGACGCGCTCGTTCACCCGCTGCAGGTACACCGTGAAAATGTCGAACGCGGGCTGCAGGTGTTCGGACTTGATCGCATCGTCGAGCGTCGTGCGGTACGGCGCGAAGCGGTTGATATCGGCCTGGGTGAAAAACAATTTCCCGCCATCGAGGTCGTCCAGATAACGCTTGAAGATCTGCGCGGACATCGCGTCATCGAGTGGCTCGGGACGGTAGTGAAACTGGCCTTCACTGAGCAGGCCATAGACCAGCCGCGCAGCGCGCCCTTCTTCGGCGGTCGGCGCAAGCGTGATGGAGCCGCTGCGCGGTCCCAGTACAGAGCTGTTGGCCAGCGCGGCGGGCGCGGTCGATGCGATGAGATTGCGGAGTTGCGGCGCGGGCGCGTGGGTCAGTGAGCGACCCGCGATCACCAGCGGCACGATCAACACCAGGGGCAGCAACATGAGTTTGCGCATCACGAATCCTTGGAGATAACCACACAATCAAGAGTGACAGCATGCACGGTTCGCCTGAATCCGGCCTGTGCCGGAAGGGCTAAGCCGGATTCATGACATCTGGACGAAACCCGCGTCGGCCGCCATCCGGTCGGCATGGTAGGACGAGCGAACCATCGGCCCGGATGCAACGTGGGTAAAACCCATCGCCATGCCCAGCGCTTCCAGCTCCGCGAACTCGGCCGGTGTCCAGTAGCGGATCACCGGATGGTGGTGCGGGGTCGGCTGCAGGTACTGGCCGATGGTGATCATGTCGACCGCGTGGGCACGCAAATCGTTCAATGCACCGATCACCTGTTCGCGCGTCTCGCCCAAGCCCAGCATGATCCCGGACTTGGTCGGCACGCTGGGATGATCGCGCTTGAAGCGTTCAAGCAACGTGAGCGACCAGTCGTAGTCGGCGCCGGGGCGCACGTTCGGGTACAGGCCGCGCACGGTTTCGAGGTTGTGGTTGAACACGTCCGGCGGGTCGGTCGCGAGGATTTCCAGCGCGCGTTCCATGCGGCCCTTGCCGCGGAAGTCCGGGGTCAGGATCTCGATCTTCGTGGCCGGGCTGAGCTCGCGCACGCGGCGGATGCAGGTGGCGAAATGCGCCGCCCCGCCATCGCGCAGGTCGTCGCGGTCAACCGAGGTGATGACCACGTAGCGCAGGCCCATGTCGGCGATCGTGCGGGCAAGGCTTTCGGGTTCCTCGGCGTCCGGCGGCTTCGGTCGGCCGTGGGCGACATCGCAGAACGAGCAGCGCCGCGTGCAGACCTCGCCGAGGATCATGAAGGTCGCGGTGCCGTGGCTGAAGCATTCGTGGATGTTCGGGCACGAGGCTTCCTCGCAAACCGTCACCAGCCGGTTCTCGCGCAGCTTGGCCTTGAGCTTTGCCACCGCGTTGCCGGCCGGGATGCGCACCCGGATCCACGCGGGCTTGCGCAAGGTGGGCGCAGACGCGTCGAACGTGACCGGGCTGCGCGCGATCTTGTTTTCGCCCAGTTGCTTGGCACCGGGCGTCATGCCCGCATCGGGCGCGAGCACATGCAGCGGGATGGATTTTGCGGCGTCGTCGGCGGATGCGCTCATGGAAATACGGGGACTTGGGTCTGGGGGCCAGGGGCTGGGAGCAGGCGGGGCGGATCGGACGACCAATCGGGTGCAAGGCCGAGTCGCGCAGACAGCGCTGCGACCAGTGCAGGCACCAGTGCGGCAGGATCGGACGGACCGCCCAAGTCTAGCACCGAGGTCACCTGCAGGCCTTCATAACCGCAGGGGTTGATGCGCCGGAACGGCTCCAGGTCCATCGCCACGTTGAACGCCAGACCATGAAAACTGCAACCGCGCCGCACGCGCAGGCCAAGCGCCATGACCTTTGCACCGGCGACGTAGATGCCGGGCGCACCGGGCTTGCGTTCACCCACGATGTTCCAGTCGGCCAGCACGTCGATCACCGATTGCTCGATGCGCTCGACGAGTTCGCGCACGCCGAGCTTGCGGCGGCGCAGATCGACCAGCGGGTATGCGACGATCTGACCCGGACCGTGGTAGGTGACCTGACCGCCGCGATCGACCCGCAGCACCGGGATGTCGCCGGCCGCGAGCACGTGCTCGGGCTTGCCCGCCTGACCAAGGGTGAAGACCGGATCATGCTCGACGACCCACAATTCGTCGGGAGTGGACTCGTCGCGCGCGTCGGTGAACGCCTGCATCGCCCGCCACACCGGTTCGTAAGCTCGACGACCCAGATCGTGGACGCGCCAGCTCTCGCACCGGGCTTCGGCGCGACGAACCTCACCCATGCCAGTCAGATCGTCCACTTCACCTCGGGATGCTCACGCAGCGCTGTGTGTGCGGTGTCGTAATCGGCGCGACGTTCTGCGCGGAAGCTGATCGTCACCGACACGAAGCGGCCTGCACTGGAAGGGCGCAGCGCGACTGTTTCGTGCAACACACGCAAACCTGCAGCCGCAAGCAGACGCGGGATTTCGGTATCGAGATTGGCCGACGCCGGACCCAACGCAGTGATCTCGAAGACGCCGGGGAACTGGAAACCCTTGTCGTGTTCGGCAGTCGTATCGGAATTTGTCATTTTGGCATTATCGGGGCGGGTGCGCGCAAACCCAAGCCTGGATGTGCTGGCGCGAATGGCCTGCGCGTCGCAGAATCCATGCATGCGCCAGATCATCCTGCTGTCAGCCATCGCTGCACTGTCATCTGTCCTGCTCGCCGGCGACGCCCTCTCGCAGGGCGTGCTGTACCGCTGCGAATCGGACGCCGGCATCAGCATCCAGGGCACGCCCTGCCCGAAGGGCGTCACCCAGCGCAAGATCGCCGTGCAGCAACCGGCGGACGCCGTACCTGTGCCCGCAACACCGATTGCGGTGCAGACACAGACGTCGCCGTTGGCGCAACCATCGCAGCCGAGCGCGCCGCATAGCGTGCCACTGACCCCGGCCAGCGCGATGCATGGTCCCAATGACCCCTACCCCTTGTGGGAATGCATGCGCGCCGACGGCTCGACCTTCGACAGCCGCGACGGCATCGCAGGCAAGCAGTGGGTGGTGCGTCCGGACAAGCCCGACGATGCCGACGACAGCCTCGCAGAGCCCGCTCCTGCACAGAACGCCAAGCATCCGAAAGCGCCGATCGTGCGGCCATACGCCGAAGCCGAGGTATCGGAGGACGCCCCGCACGTCGATCACACCCCGCCGCCGCCCGGCACAGCGCCCGGCCAGTGGGTCGCCGACCAATGCACCCGGCTTGAACCCCAGCAAGCGTGCGAGCGTTTCGCTACCCGCAGGAATGCGCTGCGCAAACAGATCTACGCGGCCAAACCCAGCGAGCGCGCGACCTACGCGCCCGAGGAGCAGGACCTGACCTCCATGCTGTTTGCCGCCTGCGGTCGCTGAACGCTGCCGCCACCCTACACAGACTGAATTGCAGTGAAAGGGCAACGTCGCGTAGCTGTTTCCACGGCGTTTGTCGGTGCAGAATCGGCGGATGTCGTCCATTGCCCACCATCGCTTGTGGATCGCTGGACTGCTGTTGTCAGCACTCGGCGTTACAGGCATCGCGCACGCCGACGATGTGACGATTTATCGCTGCGTCGATGCCAATGGCAAGGTCAGCCTGCAAGACCGTCCGTGCCCCAAGGATGTGCATCAGGACGTGCGCCAGATGGTGCGGCCGCAGGATCCGCCGCCGCGTCCACAGCAAGTCGTCGCGACGACGACGCCCGCACCGCGCACTGTCGAGGTGCATGTCGTGCATGACCGGTATCCGCAGCCCACCTACCAATGCACCACGCCGGATGGCGATACCTACATCAGTCATACCGGAATTCCACAGGCGCGTTATGTGCCGGTGTGGACGTCGTTCGGCGGGGGCGGATTCATGCATGTCGGCCGTCCTGCGCCTCCGCCCACGGAGCGACCGGGCGGATCGCAATCCCGCAACGGCGGGTTCGCATTTCCCCTCATGACCTACGTCGAGGACACCTGCGTGCGCATGCCGCAGGACGAGGTCTGCGACAGCCTGCGCGCGCGCAACGACGCACTCGGCACGCTGATCTTCAACGGACAACCCAGCGACCGCGAGCGTTACGAACGCGAGCGCAAGGGATTGCTCGAACAGATGCGCAGCGATTGCAGCGCGAACTGAAGCCACAGGACACGCGAAGACTTCCACTTCAGAACCCGTATTGCAGGAAGCCGCCATCCACGGCGATGCATTCGCCGGTGATGTAGCTCGATGCCGGCAGGCACAGGAACGCGACTGCAGCGGCGACCTCCTCGGGTTCGCCGACACGGCCGAGCGGCGTGCGCTGGATCACGTCGTCGTAATACTCTGGATCGGCGAGCATCGGCGAGGTGCGCCGCGTGCGGATGTACCAAGGCGCGACGCAGTTCACGCGCACGCCGTCCTCGGCCCATTCGCAGGCAAGATTTTTCGTGAGTTGATGCAGCGCGGCCTTGCTCATGCCGTAGGGCGAGCCGGTGCGCACATGCGTCGCACCGGACACGCTGCCGATGTTGACGATGCTCGACGCCGGATGTTTCGTGAGCAGCGGATACGCATAACGGCACAACTCGAACGTCGCGAACAGGTTGAGCTCGAACAACGCTCGCCATTCGGCATCGGCGTAGTCCATGGTCGGTTTGCGCTGGTTGGTGCCGACGTTGTTGACGAGGATGTGCAGGCCGCAGTCGATGTCCTCGATCCAGTCGAACAATTCGCGGCGCGCGTCCTCGTCGGCAAGATCGCAGGGGAAAGCGCGCGCGATCCGATCCGGGAAATCGTCTTCAAGCTCGGCGCGCGCGGTTTCAAGATGGTCTGCGTCGCGCGCGACCAGCAGCACGTCGGCACCAAAACCGAGCAATTCGCGTGCGATCGCCTGGCCGATGCCTGCGCTCGCGCCGGTCACCAATGCCACCTGTCCATCCAGCCGCCAGCGTTGTGCTGCCATGTCCGCGCCCTCTCTCGGTGATGCGCCCGTTGCGTCTGCGTTAGCATAGCCGTGGACACCGCCCAGGAGATGCTTCCATGACGCGCTTCATCCGCTTGCTGCTTTTACCTTTGGCCGCTATCGCGCTACTGGTCGGCTGCAGCGCCGATCCACCCCCCGCTCCGCTGAAACAGGTCGACGTTCCGGCTGGCGATACCCAACTCCGCGACGCGATCCAGAAGCCGATCGACCGCGCGAAGTCGGTCGAGGGCAAGCTTCAGGACGAAAAAGAAAAGCAGGACAAGCAAGTCCAGGACCAGGGAGGGTGAACCCGGGTATGCGCGACATGCCTTGAATCGCATGTCGCGCCCGGTTTCATGGCGAGGCAGCCTGCCGATTCTCAGGCTCGCAACTTTCTACAATCCGCAGAAGCAATGCGCCACCGCGCTGAATGGCTTGTCTTTCTGCGCGCTGAGCCAACTCAGCCCGTGTTCGAGTTCATCCTGCGTGCGTGCGGGCAGGAATACTCCACGCAGACCGCTGGCTACCAGCAGCGAACGCGCATTCGAGTTGCCGGCGAGGCCAGCGAAGAATTTCTCGAATGGTGTCATCGCTTTTTCGACATAGACCACGCGGTACTTGTCGCTATCGAGCTTGCCGAGTTGTGCGGCCGCAGCGATCGCTTCGCGAACGCCGCCGAATGCATCCACGAGCCCGCGCTCCTTCGCCTGCGCACCGCTCCAGACACGACCGCGACCGATCGCATCGATCTGCTCCGGCGTGCGTCCGCGCGCGCGCGCGACATTGCCGATGAATTGCTGGTAGCCGTGGTCGATCGAGATCTGGATCAACTCGCCCACCGCGGGATCGAGCGTGCGCGTGGGATCGAACGCACCCGCCCAGCGCGTGGTGCCGACGCCATCGCTGTGCACGCCAATTTTCTCGAGTGCGCGCGGGATGCTCATCACCAGTCCGAAGATGCCGATCGAGCCGCTGATCGTCGATTCGTCGGCGTAGATCCGGTTCGCATTCATCGAGATCCAGTAACCGCCCGATGCCGCGACGTCGCCCATCGAGACCACCACCGGGATGCCGGCCGCGCGCGTGAGTTCGATCTCGCGACGGATCTGCTCGGACGCGAACACCTCGCCTCCGGGCGAATCCACACGCAACACCAGCGCCTTGACGTGCTCATCGTTGCGCGCGCTGGCGATCAACGTGGCAGTGGATTCACCACCGATCTTGCCCGGCGGTTGTTCGCCGGAGCTGATCTCGCCCTCAGCCACGACCACCGCTACCACATTGCCGCGCAGCATTGGCAGGTCGCGGCCCAGATACGCCAGGTATCCATCCAGATCGACCTGGCGGAAGCTGTGCAACTTGTTGTCGAACTCGCCTTTCCTTTCGAGGATGGCTTCGACCTCGTCGCTGGTCTTCAACGCATCCACGAGATGTTCGTTGAGCGCCCATTGCGCGAGATTGCCGTCGGCGGCTTTCAGGCCGGTCGTCATGCCGTCGATATCGGCGGCGAGCTTGGCCGGATCGATGCCGCGCGCGTGGCCGACATCGGCCAGGTAGCGCTGCCAGAGATCGTTCATCCAGAACAAGTCGGCTTCTTTCGAGGCTGGCGATGCGGCATCGAGGATGTACGGCTCGGCGGCGGACTTGTATTCGCCGACGCGGAACAGGTGCACGTCCACCCCGAGTTTGTCCTGCAAACCCTCGCGATAATACGAGCGGTAGCGGCCTAGGCCTTCGAGCATCAGGCTGCCGGAAGGATGCAGGTAGATCGTGTTGGCTTCGGCTGCGAGCAGATAACCCCGCTGTTCGAGGTTCTCGGCATACGCGATCACTTCCTTGCCGGATGCGCGCACGTCGTGCAGCGCGCGTGCGACTTCGCGCAATTGCGCGAAGCCCCCGGCTCCGATCAGGTCTGGACGGATCACCACGCGATCGATGCGCTTGTCGTTTTTCGCCGCTTCCAGCGCACGCAGCAGATCGCGCAACTGCACTTCCTTGCTGTGCCCGCCGAATGCGCGCGCGATCGCCATCGAACCGGCATCGGCACTGTATTGCTCGACGATCTTCGCCTCCGGAGCGATCACCAATGCGGTGTGTTCGTGCAGGATCGGCTTGGCGGAGAACACGGCAACGACAAAGATCAGCACGATGACCAGGAACACCAGATTCATCGTCAGCCGCCGCGAGTAGTCCATCACGCGCCAGACGCCGCGCACGAAACGGTAGAGCAGACTGGGCTGGGCGTCGGTCATGGGTTTCTCCAAACGAGTGTCATAGCGTAGCCGATCGCGCGAGCGCAGCCATCAGCCGATCGTCATGTCTTGAAATACGGTAGAACCGCGCGGCGAGCAGCAGCGCGGCTGCGGCCAGGCCCAGGATCAATCCGCACCACATTCCCTGCGCGCCCCAGCCCAGGCCGATCCCGAGCCATGCGCCAAGCGGCATGCCGAGCACCCAGTATGCGAGCAGGGTGATCGCCATCGGCACGGTCGTGTCCTTCAGGCCGCGCAACGCACCGGCCGACAGCGCCTGGATGCCATCGGGATACTGGAACGCCGCCGCATACAGCAGCAGGGTCGTGGCAAGCGACACGATCGCGGCGTCGTTGCTGTAGAGGTGCGCGATCGCGCGGCCTCCGAACAGCATCAGCAGCGCCGAAACGGTTTGCGCGACCAGCACCAGCGCATAGCCCGCGCCAGCCGACCAGCGCACCGCCGACAGATCGTCCGCGCCAACGGCATGACCGACCCGCACCGTGGTCGCCATCGCGAGGCCGAGCGGCACCATGAAGCACAGGCTCGCGACATTGATCGCGATCTGATGCGCAGCGACCGGAACCTTGCCCATGCTGCCGATCACCAGCAACGTCGCGACGAACAGGCTGCCCTCCATGAACACCGAGACGCCCATCGGCAGGCCGACGCGCAGCAGGTCGCGGATCGTCTTCCAGCGCGGCCACTCGAAGCGCGCGAACAGATGCAGGTCGGCAAAACGCTGCGCCTTCGCCAGATAGATCGCGAAGCCCAGCACCTGCATCCACAACACGACCGTTGTCGCATAGCCGAGACCGGCCGCGCCAAGCTCGGGCAATCCGAATGCACCGAACATCAGCGCGTAACCGAGCGGCGCGAGCCCGCATAAACCGGCGATGCCGAACAGCATCGTCGGGATCGTCCATGCGATGCCTTCGCTGACATACCGGCACACCAGGTACAGCGCGAACGCGGGCGCGCCCCAACTGATCGCATCGAGGAAACCGAGCGCTTCGGGGCGCACGCCGGGATCGACATGCATCAACGCCAGCAGCACCCCACCGAAACGCGCGAGCACGAACAGCCCCAGGCCCATCGCAAGCGCGAGCCACAACGCCTGCCGGAACAATGAGCCGATCGCGTCGCGACGATTGCCGCCGTTGTACTGCGACACGAAGGCCGGCACAGCCATCATCACGCCGATGAGCACCAGCAGCACGATCGACCAGACCGCGCTGCCAACCGCAACGCCGGCGAGGGTCAAGGCACCGTGGCGGCCAGCGAGCAGGGTGTCGACCACACTCAGGCCGACCGCCGACAGTTGCCCGAGCACCAGCGGCAAGGCCAGCAACCATGTGGCGCGTACCTCACTCCGGAGACGCGCAATTCGGGAACCGATTCGATCAGGGCGAGGAGGCGACATCGCAACGTAAAACACCGACAATCGACGCATCTTAGCCTGCCGGGGAAGGCGCGGCATGACGAACGAACCAGCCGCGCCGCCTGCCGACCCGGATGACGCCATGGACGTGGCCGTGCCGATGCAGACGGGCGCGGTGTGCAGCAATTGCGGCACAGCCCTGCTCGGCGAACACTGCTATCACTGCGGCCAGCCCGTGAAAGGCCTGGTGCGGCATTTCACCAGCGTGATCGGCGACATCGCCGACACATTGTTCGAGATCGACACCCGCCTGACCCGCACCGTGGTGCCACTGCTGCTGCGGCCGGGGTACCTGAGTTGCGAATACTTCGCCGGGCGCCGGGTGCGCTACGTCAGCCCGGTGCGGCTGTTCTTCTTCATCAGCGTGATTGCGTTCTTTATCGCGCAATGGAGTTTCGACGCGAGCGACACCAAGGTTCTGCAGGTCAGCAACGACAGCATCAACAGTGCGATGACGGTGGCGCAAGTCGAACAGCGGCGCGACCAGGCTCTGCAAAAAGTGCAGGCGCATATGCCGGAAGCAGCAGCAGCCGTGCCGGATCTCGCGAACGGACTGGCCGCAGCCCAGGCAGCCATCCGCAAGGAAGCCGACAGGCGCATCGCCGAACTCAATACCGCCAAGGCACAAGGCAAGCCGGCATCGGAGCATGTGCAGCAGTTGACCTTCGGCGACGACGACAAGCCATGGGATCCAGTCGCCAATCCACTCCACTTCAACACGCTGCCTGCATTCGCGAACAAATGGTTGAACCAGATGGCAACGCGCGCGCAGGGCAATGTCGGGCGCATCCAGAAGGATCCGAAGCTGCTGTTCGACGCGCTCATGAGTGCGGCGCCATCGACGTTGTTCCTGCTGCTGCCGCTGTTCGCGGTGCTGCTCAAGCTGGCTTATCTGTTCAAGCGACGGCTGTACATGGAGCACTTCATCGTCGCGCTGCACAGCCATGCGTTCCTGTGTTTCTCGCTGTTGCTGATCCTCGTTCTCAATGGCCTCGCCGGAGTGACGCCATCGCCGTGGATGCACACGCCGCTGGCCTGGTTGCGGACCGCCTTGATCGTCTGGATGCCGGTGTACCTGTTGCTGATGCAGAAGCGGGTTTACGGCCAGGGCTGGATCATGACCTCGCTCAAGTACTCGGTGCTGGGTTTCGTCTATCTGTTCCTGCTGACGATTGGCGCGGCAGGGACGTTTCTCGTGAAACTGGTATGGCTGTGACCGTGATGCCGGCGCCGTCGAGTTACTGAGACAAGCGTTGGCGCAACAGGTTTTCGCGTTGCGCTGGGTCGACGCCAAGCAATTGTTTGCGAAGCTGCTCGCGTTGCTCGTCGGGCAAGCGCTGCGCGAGCACCAGCAATTGCTTGCGCGCATCGGCCGACAACGCTTGCAGCATGCGCAAGGTCGCATCGCCCTCGCCTTCTGGCACGTAGGCGAACAACCCGCGCGCCTGCCCGATCCAGGCACCATCGCCGGGCCCAAGCAGCCATGCGCGTTGTTGATCGGCATCCTGCATCGCGAAACGGGCACGCAATGCGGCCTGTTGCGCGGCCGACATTGCCGCCAATTGCGCCTCGGCAACGCGCACGCGCACCTGCTCGGCTGGCGCCAGGGCGACCCACGCGGCGTAATGACTGCGACGACGCGCGCGTTCATTCGGCGGCAGCGCCTGCCAATCCGTGCTGCGGCGCTGGAAAGCATCGCGTGCTGCGCCATCCATCGCCTGCCAACGCTTCGCGTTCGCAAGCAATCGCGCACGGCTTGCGGCAACCAGCGACGCCCAGCCTTCGCCCCACGGTGCGAGCAAATCGCGGGTGCCTGCGTCGAGCGCCGACCAATCGGCGTTCTGCGCATGCACAGGCAACAGCGCGAGCGCCAGCGCACAGGCCAATGATCGCAGCCAGCGGCTACTGCGCACCGTTGCTCTCCTCGGTATCCGGCGCGCTGGTTTCGGGTGTCGAACTTTCCGGCGGTACCGTCGGCGCATCCGGGTCCGTTGCCGCTGCATTCGCGCCTGCGGCGTACCACGCGTACAGATCCAGATCGCGGGCGATGCGCTCGCCAGCCGGATCGTCGAGCAAGTCGAAATCCGCACCTGCCAAAGCAGTCGCAGTCGCCGACAAGGTCGCGGCGGGCGCCTGCGCGCCGAGTGTTTCAAAGCGTTGCTTCGTCGCACCGGTTTTCAGGAACGCCGGCAGCCAGAGGTACGACCCGACCAGGATGGCAAGCAACAACGCCAGCAGAACGATCAGCAGTAGCCTGAGCGTTTGCGACCCGCGTTGCCGGGGATTGGCGGTCATGCGGTCATTGCCGAACAGCAGCGAGCATGCGGTGGTTTGTCCAGCGACTGGCGACGGCGGATTCTACCCGTTGCCGACACCTCACCGTGGTGATTGTGCACTCTCCGCACAGGCTTGACAGACGAAATTTTCACGCTCCGCAAGACAGCACAAGGCTTCCGGGATTTTGGCTTGTGCACAGCAACCCGTTTGCTGTCGTCAGAGCCGGAATTGCAGGCCCGCAAACCAGATGACCATGACGTGACGCTGCCAACTGATTGATTCGTATGGACTATGACAGTCTGGCGAAAAACTCCCCAATTCGCGCGCAGGGCCAATTTCGTTGGGGTGCGCAGTCCGCGCCAGCATTCCATGCACAGACTTATCCACAGATCGTGTGGATAAGGGGTTTTCTCTAGTGTAGCCAGTTACTTGCGGGCTGTTTATGCGGGATTTCCGAGCTAGTTCCGCTAACTTGATCCACAGGCGATATGCGCCGCGTTCAGGTCGATTTCCAATGTTCGTTCAACCCGCAATCGAGGCCATTGCTAGACTGCCCGGATGCCTTTGCGACCTCCCGAAGCGATGCTGCGCGTCGCCCTGCCGCTGCCGCTGCCGCGCAGTTTCGATTACCTGCCGCCGATGGGCTTGAACGCCGACGTCGCGCTGGTCGGATGCCGCGTGCGCGTGCCGTTCGGCAGCCGCGAACTGATCGGGCTCATCGACGCCGTTGGCCCGCCCGATACCGATGCGCCAGCGCTTGCCGAGCGCGATCTCAAACGCGCACTTGCCATGCTCGATCACGAGCCTATCGTGCAAGGCGAATTGCTGGCGACGCTGCGCTGGGCCGCGCGCTATTACCACGCGCCACTCGGGGAGGTCATCGCGACCGCATTGCCCGCAGCGTTGCGGCGCGGCGACCCGCTGCCGGAAACCTGCGCCTACGGCTGGATGCTGACCGAAGCCGGCCGCACCGGTCTTGCCGGACTGCGCAAGCACACGAGCACGCGCAGGTTCGCAGAGCGCATCGCGACAGCAGCCGACCATGAAGACACCCTGGACGCGGAATGCGATGGCTGGCGCATTGCTGCACGCGCATTGAACAAGCGCGGTTACGCTGAACGCGTTGCGCTGACGCGTGGCAGTGCCGTAACGCCTGCGACTCCCGGACATGCACTGAATGCGGCGCAACGCATCGCCGCAGACGCGGTGCTCGCAGCGCACGACCGATTCCAGCCGTTGCTGTTGGAAGGCGTGACCGGCAGCGGCAAGACCGAGGTGTACTTGCAGGCCGCCGCTGCGATCCTGGCTGCCGCTGAAGCCGGCGCCGAAGGTGCTGACAGCGCTGTCGGGGATGCGCTCGGCGGCGCGCAAATCCTGATCCTGGTGCCGGAGATTAACCTGACGCCGCAGCTTGAGGCCAACGTCCGTGCGCGCTTTCCCTCTGTCGCCGTCGCCACGCTGCACAGCGGCCTGGCAGAGGGCGAGCGGCTGACCCACTGGCTGGCGGCACACCTGGGCCATGCGCGCATCATTCTCGGCACCAGGCTGGCGATCCTGGCGTCCCTGCCGCACCTCAAGCTCATCGTGATCGACGAAGAACACGATCCCTCCTACAAGCAGCAGGAAGGGCTGCGCTACTCGGCGCGCGACCTGGCCGTCTGGCGGGCGCGGCAGCTCGACATTCCGATCGTGCTGGGCTCGGCCACGCCATCCCTGGAAACCTGGCATCACGCGCAATCGGGCCGCTACCGCAAGCTGGTGCTGCGTGAGCGTGCTGTCAAGGATGCGCAACTGCCGACAGTCAAGTTGATCGACATGGAGCGCGACAAGCCGGTCGAGGGCCTGACAGCCTCCCTGATTGCTGCCCTGAAGCTGCGCCTGGCGCGCGGCGAACAGTCGCTGCTGTTCCTGAACCGGCGCGGCTATGCACCGGTAATCGCCTGCGATGCCTGCGGCTGGATCAGCAACTGCACCCGCTGCACCGCCTTCATGGTGCTGCACAAGCTCGATCGCCAGCTGCGCTGCCATCATTGCGGGCTGGAGCAGCGGATTCCGCGTCATTGTCCGACCTGCGGCAACATCGACATCCAGCCCCTTGGACGCGGGACGCAGCGGGTCGAAGAAGGCTTGCAGGCGATTTTTCCGGAGGCGCGCATCATGCGTATCGATGCCGATTCGACCCGCCGCAAGGGCAGTGCGCAAGCGGCCTTCGACCAGGTGCACCGGGGCGACGTCGATATCCTGATCGGCACCCAGATGGTCGCCAAGGGCCAT
>JAYTOP010000057.1:0-35868 GCA_043747745.1 Pseudomonadota bacterium | reverse complement strand
ATCGACGCCGCGCTGGAATCCCATCGCCTGGAAGCGTTCGCCCATGTCGCCGGGCAAGGTCAGGCGTTTGGCTTCCTGCACGATCCGCAGTCGTTCGATGTCCGGCAGCGTCTGCGCCGCTTCCAGCGCCTCGGCCAAGCCATTGCCGATCAGGAATTGCGCCTGCGCGCAGTAGCCCGCGAGCTCGAAACCGATCCGCGTACCGGCCTCGGCCAGCGCGGTGAAATCGACCGACGCGGTGATGTCCTGCAATCCCGGCCAAAGATACGGATCGTTGTGCGCACGATGGCGGTAATGGCAGATCAATGTGCCGTCATTGCGCTCGGGCGCGTAGAATGCGTGGCGCGGATAACCATAGTCGATGAACAGCAGCGCGCCGCGTTCCATCGTGCCTGCGATCGCGTCGATCCAGTACGGCAACTGCGGCAGCAATTCGGAACGATAGGCTTCCGGCAAGCAGTCTTCCAAGCCACGCTCGACATGCCGCAGCGCGCCGGACAGCAACATGTCGGCAGGGCGCTCGGCGCGCACGAACGCAAACCGATCATCCTGAGCCTGTCGAAGGACGTCCAGCGCGACGCATTCTTCCAGCACCTCGCCATCGCGCATCACGAAACGCGAGACTGGCAATGCATCGAGCACTTCGTTCGCGAACAGCACGCCTTGCCATGCGAGCTGCGGCGGACCATCGAGCCAGGCGACGCGTGCGAACAATTCTGCGGGCAGCGCCGCCATGAGCCGCTCGCGCTGGCGCTCGCGCAGGTCGGCGCTCGGTTCAAGGATCGCGTAGCGCGCTGGCAACGCATCGAGCGCAGCCAACCGCAGCAGTGCGTGCTCGGCGAACGCGCCGCTACCGCCTCCGAGCTCGAAAAACACCGCATCCGGACCGACTGCACGCAGCACCGGCGCGGTCGCCTCGGCCACGCAGCGCGCGAACAGGCCGCCCAGTTCGGGCGCGGTCACGAAATCGCCGGCCGCGCCAAACTTGTGCGCACCGGCGCTGTAATAGCCCAGTCCCGGCGCATACAACGCCAGCTCCATGTAACGCCAGAACGGCAGCGCCCCGCCCGCTGCCACGACCTGCCCGCGGATCAGCGCGGCCAAACGCGCACTGTGCTCGCGCGCTGCCGGATCGGGCTCGGGCAGCGACATTGCACGGTGCGTGGAGGATCGGTTCGGCATGGTCGCGCATTGAAGCATGCCGGACGCGGCCATGCAGCCGCTGGCCGCCTCATCAAACCGTGATCCAGATCAGCGCACGCGCGTCCGGACGCGCTACTATCGCCGCGTAAGACCTACCCACTGCCCAGGAGATGCTCCATGCGCAAGATCCTGCTGATCGCCGCCACCGGCCTGCTTAGCCTGCTTCCGTACACGTTGATGGCGCAGGACATGAACACGCCTGTCGGAACCTGGAAAACCGTCGATGACGCAACCGGCAAGCCGAAATCGCTGGTGCAGATCACCGAATCCGACGGCAAGCTGAAAGGTCAAATCGTCGAATTGATCCGCGAACCCGGTGAAGATCCCGATCCGGTCTGCGACCATTGCACCGGCGCCCTGCACAACCACAAGATCAAGGGTCTGGTCATCATGTGGGGCTTCACAAAGGATGACGACGTGTGGGACGGAGGCAAGATCTTCGATCCCAAGAAGGGCAACGAAAGCCTCTACAAGGCCAAGCTGACCCCGATAAACGACGGCAAGGATCTGAAAGTGCGCGGCTACATCGGGTTTTCCCTGCTCGGACGCACCCAGGTCTGGCATCGCGTGAAGTAACAGCCGGAAACGTTTTACTACAAGACCCGCCGCGCGCAAGTCGGCGGGTCTTTTTTGCTGCAGTCGCTTCCGGCATCCTGCCTCCCGCGACACTTGTGCATCCTGCACATCGCAGGATGTGCGAATGACACTGAACTCCCTTTGGTCGCCGCGCGCGGCCGCAATCGACCGCTTTCGTTCGCGGCGCGCATGTTGCAGGATGTTGCGAACATGGCGTGAGTCAATCCGTATGAGCAATGCCGCATGATCCAGACACGTCCGGTCGCGCTGATCACTGGTGCCTCGCGTCGTCTCGGCGCAGCGATCGCGCGCACCCTGCACGCGGCTGGCTACGACCTCGTCCTGCACCATCGCCGCGACGACGACGGCATGGACGCACTGATCGCGAGCCTGGAATCGGAGCGCGCCCACAGCACACTGGCGTTGCATGCCGAACTCGCCGATGTCGAAGCGTTGCCGATGCTGGTCGCCGATGCGATCGCGCGTTTCAACCGGCTTGACGCGCTGGTCAACAACGCATCGGCATTCTTCCCCACGCCGATCGGCAGCACGACGCCGCAGCAATGGGATACGTTGTTCGCCGCGAACGCGCGCGCGCCATTCTTTCTCGCGCAGGCCGCAACGCCGCACTTGCGCGAGGCCAGCGGCAGCATCGTCAATCTCGTCGATATCTACGCCGAGCGCCCGCTCAAGGATCACACGCTGTACTGCATGGCCAAGGCCGCACTCACGATGCTGACCTTGTCGCTCGCGAAGGAACTCGGCCCCGAGGTCCGCGTGAATGGCATCGCGCCGGGTGCGGTGCTGTGGCCCGAGGCCGGGATGGCGAGCGACGACCAGGATCGCCTGCTCGCGAAAACCGCGCTGCAACGCGCAGGCGATCCGCAGGATGTCGCCGATGCGGCGTTGTTCCTGATCCGCGACGCGCGCTACACCACCGGCCAGATCCTGCGGGTGGACGGCGGTCGCATGCTGGCAATCTGAGCCCTTCCGGTCGCAACCGCAAAGCGCCTATCCTGTACGCATGACTACTCATCGATCCCCAGGCAGCGAACACATCCCGGCTGTCAGCGTGCGCAGGCTGCGCCGCACGAATCGCCGCACGCTATCGGGACGACTCGGCGATTCGATCATTGAATTGCTGGGCCACCTGCCGCAAACCACCGAAGACGCGAGCATGACCCCGGAAAAGCGCTCGAAAGCGATCGCCGAGGCGGCCGCGCGCAAGTCGGCGCTGGTCGCGGGAACGCTGGCGTTGCCGCCCGGCCCGCTCGGATGGCTGACCGTGCTGCCTGAACTCTACGCAATCTGGAAGATCCAGGCGCAAATGGTGGCCGACATCGCGGGCGCTTACGGCCGACGCTGGCAACTCACGCGTGAACAGATGCTGTTCTGCCTGTTCCGCCACACTGCAGCGCAGGCATTCCGCGACATCGCGGTACAGGTCGGCGAACGCTGGCTTGTGCGCGCGGCTGGATCGGCAACGGTACGCGCAGCCGCGCGCAAGATCGGCGTCAGGCTGACCGAGCGCGGCATCGGCCGCGGCCTCGCACGCTGGCTGCCGGTCGTCGGCGCAATGGGCGTCGGCGCCTACGCGTGGTACGACACCCGCAAGGTCGCCCACACCGCGATCGACCTGTTCTCGATGGAGTCGATCTCATGGGACGGCGACGAGAGCGCGCTGTACGACTGAGCCAACAACCCGTGTGTTCGCTCAACGCGCGGGCTGATGGAGCTGGACGCTCAAGCCTTCAACCGGAACGCTTCCCTGGCCTCGCTTCACAGCAGCCCATCGATCGGCAACAGCTTCAGCAGCAGCACTTTCGTGCGCTTGCGCAGGGTCGCGTCGGGTTCGCTGTCGTAGTCCACGTCTTTTCCGTCCTTGCTTGCCTGCCAATGCATTTCCGTTGGGTGCGATCCGTCACTGGCACCGAGGACGACGTGGTACGCATTCGCCGGCGAGGTAGCCGTCTCGAAGAACTCGGCAACCGCTTTCGCGAGCTGCGGCGAATCTACGACCACGCCCATTTCCGTGTTCAGCAACTTCGATCGCTGGTCCATGTTCAGCGAACCGATGAACACATAGCGCTGATCCACGACGAACGACTTGGCGTGCAGGCTGACGCCTGACGACGCGCCGACATCCGATGCGGCCATCTCGACCCCGGGTGCAGGCTTGAGTTCGAACAGTTGCACGCCGCCCTTGAGCAGCGCGCGTCGATGGTCCGAATAGCCTTCATGCGCGGCCAACTCGTCGGTGGATGCAAGTGAGTTCGTGAGCACCTTGACCGCGACGCCGCGCTGCGCGAGGGCGATGAAATTTGCTTCGTCCCGCTTGCCCGGAATGAAATACGGCGAGATCAGCAACACGTCGGACTGCGCGCCATTGATCAAGGTCTTGAGTTGCGGGCCGATGCTCAGATCGCCCCGCTCCGATTCGGCTGCGATCTTTTCGGGCTGGTCGGCTACCAGCGTCGCGGGGCCCCAGTACCAATTGCCCGGGCGATCGGCCGAGGCTCCATTGGGAAGGTCGTCCAGCGCCGCTTGCGTGTATGCAGAGGCATCGAACTTGCGTGCGTTTTTCTCCAGGGTTGCGCGCAGATCGGCCAGGCCGGTGTCCGAATGCGTCTTCGAGTGGTATTCCGACAGCGGATGCGCGGCGTCGCTGTTCCAGTAGGCCTCGAACGTGCTTGTCGCCGCCGGCACCACCGGGCCGATCGCGAGCAGGTCGAGGTCGCGGAAGTTGTTGTTGGCGTTCGCATCGAAATAGCCGTCGCCGATGTTGCGTCCGCCGATCACCGCCTCGTCGTTGTCGACGATGAAGGATTTGTTGTGCATCCGCCGGTTGAGCCGACGGAACTCCAGCAAGAATTGCGCCGCCTTGGACACGGCGGTTGGATCGCGCGTGCGCAGCGGATTGAACAGCCGCACTTCGATGTTCGGGTGCGCGTCCAGCGCCTGGAACATGGCCACGTCTTCCTTGAGGTTGAGGTCGTCGAGCAGGATGCGCACATGCACGCCACGGTCGGCCGCCTGCAGCACATGCAGCGCGACCAGGCGACCGGTCGCGTCGCTCCTGAAGATGTAGTACTGCATGTCGATGGAGTGTTCGGCATGGTCTGCCAGGCTGACCCGGCTCAGCAGCGCATTCGTGCTCAGGGTCATCAGGCGGAACCCGGAGGGATCTCCCGGGCTTGCGGCCTGCGCCACGGCTGCTGCCTGTTCTTTTGGAGTCGCATCCGCAGGCTGCGCGGCGACAGCGGGCGGCGCTTGGTGGCTCTCTCCAGCAGCCTGGTCTTGCTGGCTGGCAGCAGGTGCGGCACCAGACGGAACGGTGGGGGCGGCCGGTGCTGCCGCAGCAGGATCGGTCGTGTCTGCCGGGGTCGCCGCAGGTAGAGCGGTGGATGCGACCGGAGCCGCGTCTGTCGGCGCAGTCGTGGTTGCGACCGGAGTGACAGCCGACGGCGCTGGCTGGCTGTCGGGAGGCGTCGCAGCGTGCGTGCCGAATGAAAGCAACGCCAGCAGCGCAACCGAGAATCGCGTGGACCGATGGATGTTCATCGCCTTTCCTTCCGATGGAATACAACAACTCCAGCACCCTCTGGAGTTCTACGCCATCCAGTCTGTCCGCAACATGACCGGCTTGTTTGCCCGTCGCTCCTGGTGGCTCAGGGATTCTCGAGCGATGCGGCGACCGACGATGGCATCGCGTATTGCGGATGCGCAGCCCACAGTTGCGCGAGCGTGCGGCCGCTGAGCGGGTCGCGGAAGTCGGGCGCGATCTCCGCGAGCGGTTGCAGGACGAATGCAAACTGCAACTCCGGTCGCGGGATCTGCAGATGACTGCCGGGCGTCGGTGCGATCACGCGGTCGTCGTAGAACACGATATCGATATCCAACGTGCGCGATGCGAATCGCGGCCCGCTGCGATCGCGGCCCTGCGCGGCTTCAAGCCCATGCAGCCACGCATCGAGCGCATGCGGATCGAGATCGGTGCGCACGATCGCGGCGGCATTGAGGAAATCCGGCCCGTCGAATCCGATCGCTGGCGTGCGCAACACCGATGAGAAAATCGCGTCGCCGAAGCGTTCGCGCAGTGCTGCCGCAGCCGCGCGTAGATGGCGTTCTGGATCGAGGTTGCTGCCGAGGCTCAGGTACGCCTTCGAAAAGGTGGTCAAAGTGAAGTTCTGCGGCATGGTTTCGCGCCCGAACACCGACCTGTCTGGGCAAAATTCACTCTGACCCCTTTTTCCGCTCGATGATCACGCCAACTGCTTTCGCACCACGCACAGCGCCGGGCTTGCTGAGTTTCAAACGCAATTGCCGGACCGGGAACTCGGCAAGGATCAATTCCGCGCAGCGCTCGGCGAGGGTTTCCACCAGGCCGAACTCCGACGTCGACACGAACGCGACCACGCGTTTGCTGACCGCCTTGTAGTCGAGCGTATCGACGATGTCGTCGCTGACCGCCGGCACGCGGTTGTCGAACGCCATCTCGATGTCGAACACCAGCGGCTGGCGGATCTTGCGCTCCCAGTCGTAGATGCCGATGACGGTCTCGATTTCGAGACCTGCGATGAAGACTCGGTCCATGGGAGTGGGGATTGGCGGCTGGGATATGGAGACTGGAGGGATGCTACAGGCTTTTGCCAACCCCTAGCCCCCAGCCTCCAGCCCCTTGCTGCCGCCGACTCGCGGCAGCGTCGCCATATCCCAGCGCGGACGCACATCGGCGGCGGCGCTGTCGTGCTGCCCGGCTGCGAGCCGCAGCGCGCCTGCATAAGCGATCATCGCGCCGTTGTCGGTGCAGAACGCCGGGCGCGGGAAGCAGACGCGACCGCCATGCTTTTCCGCCTGGGCCTGCAGCTTCGCGCGCAGCCGCATATTCGCACCGACGCCGCCCGCGACGACGAGGGTATCGCAACCGGCCGCCTCCAGTGCGCGCGCGCACTTGATTGCGAGCGTGTCGACCACTGCGTCCTCGAAGCCCCGCGCGATGTCGGCACGGGACGCATCGGACTTGTCGGATTTCTGCCAAGCGAGCAGCACCTGCGTCTTGAGCCCGGAGAAACTAAAGTCCAGCCCGGGCCGGTCGGTCATTGGTCGCGTAAATTTGAAGATGCCGGGGGTGCCGGTCGCGGCGAGCTTCGCGAGCTGGGGGCCGCCCGGATACGGCAGGCCCATCATCTTGGCGGTCTTGTCGAAGGCTTCGCCGGCAGCGTCGTCGAGGGTTTCGCCAAGCACTTCGTAGTCGCCGATCGCCTTCACTGCGATCAGCTGGGTGTGGCCACCCGACACTAGCAGCGCGACGAAGGGCGGCTTCAGGCCGGGATCCTCCATCAGCGGTGCAAGTAGATGGCCCTCCATGTGGTGCACGCCGATTGCCGGGACATCCAGCGCCCAGGCCAGCGCGCGCGCGACCCCGGCCCCGACCAGCAGCGCCCCGACCAGTCCTGGCCCGGCGGTATAGGCCACGCCGCCGAGCTCGGCGACGGCCAGCCCGGACTCGGCCAAGGTCTGGCGGATCAGCGGCAACAGCTTGCGCACATGGTCGCGGCTTGCCAGTTCCGGCACCACGCCACCGTATTCGGCATGCAGCGCGATCTGGCTGTACAGCGCATGGGCGCGCAGCCCGGAGGCGAGGTCGTAGACCGCAACCCCGGTTTCGTCGCAGGAGGTTTCGATACCCAATACGTTCATGTGCGCAGGACCGCTCTCGGGCTGTGGGAGGGCCGTCCGCGGCCCGAAGAATGATGGCCCGGACTTCGCGGCTGGAGGCCGCTCCCACGACGACCAGCCCCACGGCGCGAAATCGCGACGGGCGGGGGGATTCGGCATGAAGTCATAGTGCTTGCGGGAGCGCCATTCATGCGGGTATCATACGCGGCTCGCCCGTCCTGTCGGACGGTTTCCCTGTTCCGGAGTCTCCATGCCGTCCGTCAAAGTCCGCGAAAACGAACCCTTCGAGTTTGCGCTGCGCCGCTTCAAGCGCACCTGCGAGAAGGCAGGAGTCCTGGCCGAAACCCGCAAGCGCGAGTTCTACGAAAAGCCCACCCAGGAGCGCAAGCGCAAGGCCGCAGCCGCGGTGAAGCGCCAGATCCGCCGCTCGTCGCGCGACGTTACCAAGCGCCAGCGCTTGTATTGATCGCAAGACCGCCTGATCAGCCCGGCCTTTGAGGCCAGGCTTTTCGAACAAAGCCGGCCGCGCGAGCGTCGCCGGCTTTTTGCGTTGTGGATGCCCCGCCATTCCCATTGAAGATCCTGCGCGACCCATATAGGCGTTCCACCCCCAGCCAAGGAATTCCCATGTCGCTCAAACAACTCCTGACCGATGACATGAAGGCCACGATGAAGTCCGGCGAGAAAGATCGCCTCGGCGTCATCCGCCTGATCAAGGCCGACATCCAGCGGCGCGAAGTCGACGAGCGCATCGTGCTCGACGACGCGCAGGTGCTCGCCGTGCTCGAAAAAATGCTCAAGCAGCGCAAGGATTCGGTGTCGCAATACGAAGCTGCGGCCCGCGAGGATTTGGCAGCGGTCGAACGCGCCGAGATCGCGATCATCCAGGCCTACCTGCCCGCGCAAATGTCGGCTGACGAACTCGCGTCAGAAATCGCCAGCGCGATCGTCGCGTCGGGCGCAGCGGGCCAGCAGGACATGGGCAAGGTAATGGCCATCCTGAAACCGCGCATCGCGGGCCGCGCAGACATGGGCCAGGCGTCGGCGCTGGTGAAGCAGAAACTCGCAGGCTGAATCGATCGGTTTCGATTGCAGCACTGTCTCGCAAGTAAGCTCGCCCGGTCACCACGAGGTTGCGGCATGGATACAAGCAAGGACATCCACTACCACGACTCGATCGCCGCCGAGTACGACAAGGTCGTGCTGGAGCCGCGCGAACTGGCGACGCAAAGCCTGTTTGCGCCCGCACTTCGCCAGCTCGCCAAGAATGCGCCGTTCGCGCAGATGCTCGATATCGGCTGCGGCACGGGACACATGGTCCTGCGCGCTGGCCATCTCGCGCACAAGATCACCGGCATCGATCACAGCCCGGGCATGTTGCAGATCGCGCAGCAACGGGCCGAAGCGATCGGGCTGGGTCGCGCGCAATTCATCGAGCGCGACGTCGCGTCATTCCTCGACCAGAGCCCCGATTTCGCCGATCTCACGACTGCTGTCGGCGTCCTGCATCACCTCGGTGTCGAGAACCTCGATCGCGTTCTTGCGTCGATCTTTCGGACAACGCGACCCGGCGGTTGGGTGCTGCTCGCCGAGCCCGTCGCCGATGGCCCGATCGAGGAACCCGAAGCGATCCAGCAATGGAACCGGAAATCACTGGCGGCATCGCGGCATTACGAATCATCCGCCCCCGATCCCGACGAAGCGCCACTGCCCCCCGCCCTGTTGCGCAACGCCATCACCGCCGCCGGTTTCGTGCCCGTCATCGAACGACGCCGCTGGGAAATCTACAACCACAGCGCGTCGCCCGGATTCATCGAGCGCCTGCAGATCGAACGCCTGCAGCGACGCCATGCGGGCACGGGATTCATCTACGCCTGCCTGGCGCGGAAACCGTCGCTGGCTTGACCATGGCCCGCATCCCCGACGCCTTCATCGACGAATTGCTCGCGCGCACCGACCTCGTCGAGGTGATCGGTTCGCGCGTGCCGTTGAAGCGGCAGGGGCGCGAGTATTCGGCGCGCTGTCCGTTCCACGACGAGCGCTCGCCGTCGTTCACGGTGTCGCCGACCAAGCAGTTCTATCACTGCTTCGGCTGCGGCGCGCACGGTACTGCGATCTCGTTCCTGATGAATTACGACCGCCTCGAATTCCTGGATGCGGTCGAGGAACTCGCCAAGCGCAACGGCATGGAAGTGCCGAAGGAAACCTTCCAGCGCAACGCGAGCGGTGAAACGGTCGACCTCTATGCTGCGCTCGACGCGGCCGCGCAATTCTTCCGCAAGCAGCTCGATGCGAATCCGAAGGCGCAGGAGTAC
Source organism: Pseudomonadota bacterium (assembly GCA_043747745.1). Classification (GTDB taxonomy): domain Bacteria; phylum Pseudomonadota; class Gammaproteobacteria; order Xanthomonadales; family Xanthomonadaceae; genus SZAS-103. The sequence continues at coordinate 26,095 of JAYTOP010000057.1, read as the reverse complement.
CTGAAGCGACGCGAAGTGGATTCCAGCACTCTGACTCGCTTTGGGATCGGCTATGCACCGGACGGCTGGGATGGTTTGAAGAACGCATTAGGCACCGACGAACGCCAATTGCGCCTGCTCGAAAGCGCGGGGATGTTCTCGAAAAGCGATAGCGGCCGCGTCTACGACAAGTTCCGCGGCCGCGTGATGTTCCCGATCCACGACCGCCGCGGACGCGTGATCGCTTTCGGTGGGAGAGTGCTTGAGAACAAGACTGAGAGCCGCGGCGATGGACCGCCGCTTGTTGATCCTCGCGCGCAGGACGCGCGCAAGAATGAACACACACCCAAGTACCTCAACTCGCCCGAGACCGCGCTGTTCCACAAGGGCCGCGAACTCTACGGCCTGTGGCAGGTGCGCCAGGCGCATTCGAAGATCGAACGGCTGATCGTCGTCGAGGGCTACATGGACGTCGTCGCGCTGTTCCAGTTCGGCGTGACCCAGGCGGTCGCGACGCTTGGAACCGCGACCACTCCCGACCATGCGGAGCTACTGTTCCGCAACGCGGCCGACGTGGTGTTCTGCTTCGACGGCGACAAGGCCGGGCGCGGCGCGGCGTGGAAGGCGCTCGAATCCGCGCTGCCGCGCATGCGCGACGGACGCCAGGCGTTCTTCCTGTTTCTGCCCGAAGGCGAAGATCCCGATTCCATCGTGCGCAAGGATGGCGCGGCGGGTTTCGAGGCACGCCTGCAACATGCAACGCCGCTATCGGAATTCCTGTTCGCCGAACTCGGCAAGGACGTAAACCTCGGCACACTCGATGGGCGCGCGCGCCTGGCCGAACGCGCACGCCCGTTGCTTGCGCAGATTCCCGACGGCGCGTTCCGCGACCTGATGCACGCGCGGCTGACTGAAATCGCGGGCGTTGGCGCGGCGACTGCCGCAAAACCTGCAACGTCGCAGAATCCATCGCCGCGAGCGCATGCGGTTCCGCGGCGCAGCCTTGTGCGCAGTGCGATCGCCTTGCTGCTGCAGGAACCAGGACTCGCGCAGGACGCGCCGTGGCCGCCGTTGTTCGCCGCGCTGCGCCAGCCGGGCATCGGGCTGTTGGTGGAATTGATCAAGCTGGTGCGCGAACGACCGCACCTTTCCACCGGCGCGCTGCTCGAGCACATGGCCGAGCGCGAAGAGATCGCCGCATTGCAGAAACTCGCGCTGCAATCCCTGCCCGGCGACGCGGCGATGTGGCGCAACGAATGGCGCGACGCACTCGCGCAACTGGATCAGCAGACGCTGCAGCAACGCGTCGAGGAACTCAGGGCGCGCCAATCCGAATCAGGATTGTCTGACGAGGAAAAGAACGAATTGCGCGAACTGATGAAGCTGTTCGCGCGGCGATAACCAGATATGGTTCGCGCACGCTGCCGTTGCAACGGATGCCGCCATCGCTGACGATGTCAGTGACTTGTCCGCATTTCCCACCGCGTGGTCACCATGAAAATCCACCCGCTTCTTGTGATGGCATCCTGCCTCCTGATCGGCCGCGCAAGCGCAGAGTTCGGCGGCATGGAAGTCAGGCTCTCCTCACGGGACGGACTGGTCTTCGTCGACGTATCGAGTCTCGGCGACGGCGATATTTCCTTTCCGGAAAGGAAATTCATCGAATCGATCAGCCTCGAGTTTTCCGACGGACACAAAACATTCCACAAGCGCGCCGGCGGCTATCCGGCCCCCGACGACGGATCGGTCGTTGATCTCAAGCCGATGCTCACCGCTGGCGTAGTATTCCGTCCCGAAGTATTGATGATCGAGTACGGATTGAAACCGGGCTGCTATGCCGCCGTCGCGATCATGCAATCTCCGACCTCACCGCAAAGCAGCGAGGCGAGGTCGACCACCGAAACGATTTGCTTTCGCGGCAGGACCAACCGGTAGGCCGAAACGCGGCCAAACAGGAGAAACAGGTCCCGGCCAGGCAAGCGATCAGCCGATCTTCTGCCAACTCATCGCGGCCACGTCGGTCTGCGGCAGCAACCAATGGTCCGCTAGCAAAAACGCGAACAGCGCCATCAGGTATACGATCGAGTAGTGGAACATCTTCATCGCGAACAGTTCGCCGGGCGGGTTGAGCATGCGGATCGCGTAGTACAGGAACACCGCGTTCAGCACGAGCGCGCCGCCGAGGTAGAACGCGCCGCTCATGCCGGTTGCCCACGGCAGCATGGTCACCGCGAACAGCAGCACGGTGTAAAACAGGATCTGCCAGCGCGTGTATTGCACGCCGTGCGTGACCGGCAGCATCGGCACCATCGCGCGTGCGTAATCCTCGCGGCGGAAGATCGCGAGCGCCCAGAAGTGCGGCGGCGTCCACACGAAGATGATCAGCACCAGCAGCAAGGCGTCGCGATGCAGTTCGCCGGTCACCGCGACCCAGCCCAGCGCAGGCGGTGCCGCGCCGGCGAGACCGCCGATCACGATGTTCTGCGGCGTCGCGCGCTTGAGGAAGACGGTGTAGATCACCGCGTAGCCGATCATCGATGCGAAGGTCAATTCCGCGGTGAGCGCGTTGACCCAGACCGCCAGGATCGCCATCGACAACGCGGCGAGCGTGAGCGCGAAGATCAATGCCTTCGTCGGGGTGATCTGCCCGACCACGATCGGCCGCCACGAGGTGCGCGTCATCTTCGCGTCGATGCGCGCATCGAGCAATTGATTGATCGCTGCAGCGGACGCGGCAGCGAGCCAGATGCCGATGAAGCCCAGCAGCGATTCGCGCAGCGGTGGCAATTGCGGTGCCGGGACCGGCATGCCGGGCGGCGGATCGACGCGCGCGAGCAGCATGCCGACGAACGCGGTGAAGACGATGAGCGCGACCACGCGCGGCTTCGTCAATTGCCAGTATTGGCGCGCGACGGAACTCATGCGGTCGCGGTCGCGGTCGCAGCCGCATCGCCCGGCTCGCGCAGGCGTGCGAGCAATGTGACCAGCACGAACAGCAGCAACGCGGCGCCCGCGTTGTGCGCGACCGCGACCGGCAGCGGCAGCGCGAACATCACGTTGCTGACGCCGAGTGCGATCTGCGCCACCAGCAAGACCAACAGCGCAGAACCCCAGAATCGCAAGCCCGGCGTGCGCAGCAGGCGGATGCCGACGCCGGTCAAGTGGCCGAACACGAGAAACGCGACGATGCGATGGCTCATCTGGATCGCGACGCGCGCGGGGTTGTCGAGCACGCCGCCGGAATAATCGACGCCGAAACCGCGCCACAAGACGAATGCCTGACGGAAATCGCTGGCCGGCCACCACTGGTCGAGGCACTTCGGGAAATCGGTGCCGCAGGCCCATGCGGCGTAATTCGTGCTGGTCCAGCCGCCGAGCGCGATCTGCACGACCAGCAGCGCGAATCCGATCCACAGCAACACCCGCAATCGGGATGCACCGGCCAGCGTGAGCCGGCCTTCGGGCGTCGCGCGCCATGCCATCGCGCTCAGCAACGCGAACGTCGCGAGGCCGCCAAGCAGGTGGCCCATCACCACGATGGGCATCACCAGCCAGGTCACGGTCCACATGCCAAGCAAGGCCTGAAAGACGATCAGCGCGAGCGCAATCGTTGCCAACCGCGACTGGTCGCCGGACCAGCGCGCTGCACTGCCCAGCAACAACAGTTCGCCAGCGACCACGCATGCTCCAGCCCAGAGGTACTGCGTGTGGATGTAGAGCGGGATCGAGCTCGCGATCAACGCGCTTGCGCCGAGAACGATTGCAACGCCACCGCGCCGGCGGCGCACCGCCAGCAACGTCAGTAACAGCACCAACGTGCCCAGCGTCGACGCCAGGTGCCGATGCGTCTGCTCGCGCCACGTCTTGTGGACTTCGACTGGCAGCGCAAAGTGCGCATTCGCATTGGCGATATCGTGCGCCTGCGTGGGCCATGCCGCGTGGCCGTAGCAGGTCGGCCAGTCCGGACAGCTCAGGCCGGCGTTGGACAAGCGCACAAACGCGCCGAACACGATAACGCCCAGGGCGAACGCGGCGGCCAGCCAGGCAAGACGATGAAAATGACGGTGCGTGCTCATTGGTTGGTGAGGATCTTCCTGTCTACTTCAGCAATTGTGCGAGATCGCGGCGCAATCCGCCCGGATCGAAGCCCGGCGCGTAGCGCAGGATCAGATAGCCGCTCGGATCGATCACGTACACCGGGATCGCATCGACGCGCGCGGCGTCCGGCAGCCGCGCCGCCAGCGAAGCGTCGACGCTGACCGGCAGCAACGCGCGGAAGCCCTCGTGCGGTGGCGTGCCGACCCACAACACCTGCACATGATCGGCATCATGGCCGAGCCCGATCCAGATGCGATGCAACGCATCCGCGAGCTTGTCGCAGGCAGCCCCGCAATCGGCTGGTGGCGCAACCAGCACACGCCAGACGTGGTCCTCGTGATGCCATTCGAAACGGCTGCCGTCGGCCCGGGTGAACCGCACCTCGCGCAGATCGCGCGCAGGCCGCAGCATCTCGCCATAATTTTTCGTGTGGTCCGGCTGCCAGCCGGTGTAATACAGGTAGAGCGCGCTCGCGAACGGCGCGACGAAGAGCGCGGCGATCAACAACAGCATCAGGCGCGACCGTGTTTGCGACGGCGTCGAGACGGGAGTCATGGAGCCTGTTTTCCTTGCGTTGACGTTGGCGCGACTTTGCGGCGGGAGACAACGATGCTGACGATCAGCAGTCCGAGCGCCATCCCGAACCACTGCACGGCGTAACCGCGATGGCGCTCTGGCGGCATGCTGCCACCGAGCACGTCGAGATCGCGTGCATAACCAAGCTTGAGCGCCGGGTCGAGGCGCAGCACGCGCGTGGCGAGTCCGTGCTGCAACGCCAACGCCTTCGCCACGTTCGATGGATCCAGACGGACCAATAGCAGCGCCCCGTCAGGCTGACGCTGGACGCCCGAGCCGCCAAGATTCAACCCTGCAGCCGGAGGCGCCGCCAGCAGGCCTTGCACGTCCCAGCTCCCGGGCAATGCAGGCTCGAGCGGCAGCTCGCGATGCGATGGCAGCGGCCGCCAGCCGAGTTCGACGAGCAACGCGCGCTGCGCACCATCGGGCTGGAACGCGCGATACACGCGCACACCGGGTCGGCCATCGCGCACCTGGTTGTCCAGCAGCACGGCGGGCAACGGCAGGAAATGGCCATGACCCGCACTCCACGCAGAATCGTTGCCGGCAGAGTTGTCGGCTGTTTGCGCGTCGGTTTCGGCAGCCAGCGGCTGCGCATGCCGTTCGCCAAGGATCTGATGGCTGCGCGCCAGCAACGCATCCTTGTAGTCGGCGCGATGCAGCTGCCAGAAACCCAGTCGCACGAAACCGGCGATGCACGCCAACGCGAGCAATGGCAGCAGGATGCGTTTCACGCGCAGCAACCTGCGCGCGTCGCAGACGGCGCGCATCCGCGCGATAATGCGGGCCTGACAGCGATCAACGGACACAGACCATGTTGCAGAAGCTCCTCATCATCGCGTTCCTCGTGGTCATCGTTTACAACCTTGGCGCCGGTCTGTACTACATGATGGTGGACAAGGGCGGGAACGACCGAATGGTGCGCTCGCTGACCTGGCGCATCGGCCTGTCAGTCGCGCTGATCGCGATCATCGGCATCGGCATCTGGAGCGGCTGGATCAAGCCGCACAACATTGGCAATTGATCGGCCGCCGCCGCTCCTGCGCATCTGACCACCATGGATGGCGGCCTCTCCTGCGCATCCTGCGCTCGCGGCATTTGTCCATCCATGGACATCAAAAATGCCGAAAATGCAGGAGCATTTTTCGGCCTGCGATGTGCATGGATGCACAAGTGTCGCGGGAGGCAGGAAGCCGTAATCGACCGCCCGCGGCATTCGCGCGTCCTGTGCATCAAAAACAAAAGGCCGGCAGCGCCGACCCTCCGTTCGCCGCAGCTAGCTGCGCCGCCTACAACACGTAAACGAACACGAAAAGTCCCAGCCACACCACGTCGACGAAGTGCCAGTACCAAGCCACCGCCTCGAACGCGAAATGGTGATCCTTGGTGAAGTGGCCGCTCGCGCAACGGAACCAGATCACCGACAGCATGATCGCGCCGAGCGTCACATGCATGCCGTGGAAGCCGGTCAGCATGAAGAACGTGGAGCCGTACACGCCGCTGGTCAGCATCAAGTTGTTCTGGGTGTAGGCCTCGATGTATTCGTGCGCCTGAAACCACAGGAAGCTCGCGCCAAGCAGGATGGTCGCGCCCAGCCAGATCAGCAACTGCTTGCGGTGACCCGCGCGCAACGCATGGTGGGCGATGGTGATGGTCACGCCCGACGACAGCAGGATCAGCGTGTTCAGCAGCGGCACACCCCACGCGGGGATCGTTTCAAAATGGCCGCCGAGGTTGCCCGGCCCGTTGGTCGGCCACGCGGCGTCGTAACCATTCCACAACAGATTGTTGGTCGCCACGCCCTTGCCTACGCCGCCGAGCCACGGCACCGAAAGCATGCGTGCATAGAACAGCGCGCCGAAGAATGCCGCGAAGAACATCACTTCCGAAAAGATGAACCACATCATGCCCATGCGGAACGAGACGTCCACCTGGTTGCTGTAGAGCTTGCGCAAGCTCTCGCCAATCACGTCGGCGAACCAGCCGAACAGGGTGCCGATCATCAACGCGAGGCCGGTGAAGAACACCCACTTGCCCCATTCGGCATCGTTCACCCAGTTGGCGACACCGAACATCGTGGTGAACATGGCGACCGAGCCGTAGATCGGCCAGCGACTGCCGTGCGGCACGAAATAGATGTTGCTGTCTTGAACCTGCGTCTGCGCCATGGCGATGTCCGTGCTGTGGTCTGGGCTGTTGCGTTACGGTGCCGACCTGACTGCCAGGGATGGGTCCTGTGCCTTCAGGTGGGCGGTGGCGATCTCGTTATTGTAGAACGTGTACGACAGCGTGAGCGTGGTGACGTCGGGCGGCAAGGCCGGATCGACGATGAAGCGCACCGGCATCAGCTTCTCTTCCCCGGCCTGCAAGGTCTGCTGGGTGAAGCAGAAGCATTCGGTCTTGTTGAAATAGCTCGCTCCGCGATTCGGCGTGATCGACGGCGCAGCATTGCCGACGATGGCATGGTCGGACTCGTTCTTCGCCCAATAAGTCGCCGAATACAGCTCGCCCGGATGCACCTGCATGCTCAGCTTGCTGGGATGGAAGCTCCACGGCAATTCAAGGTTGACGTTGCCGTCGAACTGCACGGTGACCGTGCGCTTTTCATCGGCATGCATGCCCACCACGCGTTTCTGCCCGGCCGGGCCTTCCTGCAGCTTGATGCCGAGCACCTTCTCGCAGGCGATACGGTAAACCGGCACGAGCGAAAACGTGAACAGGAAACCGCCAACCATCACCAGCGCAAGCCGCTTCACGAGTTTGGTGCTGTCGGGCTTGCGACCAGGTGCGCCATCGTCGGGCTTGCTGCCGTCGCCGCTCACTTCCCCAGCACTCCGCGCAGGATGAAAGCGACGTAGATCGTGAACGCGATCGACCCCATGATCCAAAGCGTCCGCCGCACGCGTGCGCGCTGCAGTTTTTGATCTGAGTTCATCTGGGTATCACTCACGGAGCAGCGCACCTGTTGAAAGTGCGGCCATGGATGGCCGCTTGTGATCTCTGAGCCCGATAGAACAACAGCCCAGGGTCAATTCATTCCATTGCAGCGATCACGGATGATCGCACTAGCCTAGTGGGTGACATCACCGTGGGCGAGATCGCCGTCCTTGATCACCGGCGGCGTGGTGAAGCTGTGGTGCGGCGGCGGCGAGGACAGGGTCCACTCCAGTCCACGCGCGCCTTCCCACGAACGCGCCTCGGCCTTGACGCCGCCACGCGCAGTGCTCCACACGATGTACACGAACAGCAACTGGCTCAGGCCGAACGCGAAGCCGCCGATCGAGGAGATCGCATTGAAGTCCGCGAATGCGACGTTGTAGTCGGGGATACGGCGCGGCATGCCGGCCAGGCCCAGGAAGTGCTGCGGGAAGAACAGCACGTTGACGAAGATCGTGCTCAGCCAGAAATGCCACTTGCCGAGCGTCTCGTTGTACATGTGGCCGGTCCACTTCGGCAGCCAGTAATACACGCCGGCCATGATCGCGAAGATCGCGCCGGTCACCAGCACGTAGTGGAAGTGGGCGACAACGAAGTAGGTGTCCTGGTACTGGAAGTCGGCCGGCACCATCGCAAGCATCAGGCCCGAGAATCCGCCGATCGTGAACAGGATGACGAAGCCGATCGCGAACAGCATCGGCGTCTCGAAGGTCATCGAGCTCTTCCACATCGTGGAGACCCAGTTGAACACCTTCACGCCGGTCGGGATCGCGATCAACATCGTCGAGTACATGAAGAACAGCTCGCCGCCGAACGGCATGCCGACGGTGAACATGTGGTGCGCCCACACGATGAAGCTCAGGAACGCGATCGAGGCGATCGCGTAAACCATCGCCTGATAGCCGAACAGCGGCTTGCGCGCGAAGGTCGGGATGATCTCCGAAATGATCCCGAACGCCGGCAGGATCATGATGTAGACCTCGGGGTGCCCGAAGAACCAGAAAATGTGCTGGAACATCACCGGGTCGCCGCCGCCGGCCGCGTAGAAGAAGCTGGTACCAAAATACTTGTCGGTCAGCAGCATGGTGACCGCGCCCGCGAGCACCGGCATCACCGCGATCAGCAGGAACGCGGTGATCAGCCACGACCACACGAACACCGGCATCTTCAGCAGGTCGATACCCGGCGCGCGCATGTTGAGGATCGTCGCGATGATGTTGATCGCACCCATGATCGAGCTGATGCCCATCATGTGGATCGCGAACACCATGAAGGCGACGTTGGTGCCGCCCTGCAGCGAAAGCGGCGGATACATCGTCCAGCCACCGGCAGGCGCGCCGCCCGGCATGACCAGAGTCAGCAGCAACATGGTGAATGCGAACGGCAGGATCCAGAACGACCAGTTGTTCATGCGCGGCAACGCCATGTCCGGCGCGCCGATCATCATCGGGATCATCCAGTTCGCCAAGCCCACGAACGCCGGCATCACTGCGCCGAAGATCATGATCAGAGCGTGCATCGTGGTCATCTGGTTGAAGAACTCGGGCTGCACGAACTGCAGGCCGGGCTGGAACAACTCGGCGCGGATCACCATCGCCATGCTGCCGCCGACCAGGAACATGACCAGCGAAAAGATCAAATACAGCGTGCCGATGTCCTTGTGGTTCGTGGACATGAACCAGCGATGGAAGAAGCCTTCCTTGAGCGCATGATCGTCGTGCTCGTGTCCGTCTTGCTGCGCAACGGCGGTGTTGTGGGTAGCCATGATCGAAGCCTCTGTAAATATTTGGCGAAGCCGGTTCGGCGAGAACCGGTGATCAGCGCGCTGCGGGGGCAGCAACGGCGACAGGCGCAACGGCAGCATCGGGAGTCGCGACCGGGGCAGCGGAGGCGGTCGCAGCGGCATCGTTCGCGCTGCGTTGCGCGGCGAGCCAGCTCTTGAACTCAGCCTTCGGCACCGCCTTCACCACGATCGGCATGAAGCCGTGGTCGCGGCCGCACAGCTCGGCGCACTGGCCGCGATACACGCCGACCTTGTTGATGCGGGTCCAGTTCTCGTTGACGATGCCCGGGATTGCATCCTGCTTCCAGCCGAGCACCGGAACCCACCATGCATGGATCACGTCGTCGCCGGTAACCACGAAGCGGATCTTGGTACCAACAGGCAACACTAGCGGATGATCGACGTCGAGCAGGTAGGTGTTCTCATCGCCAACCTTCACCGCGTACGGGTCCATACCCGAACCGAGTGCGCGGGTGCGGTCGCTGCTGCGCTCGAGGCGGCTCAGGAACTGGACGTTCTCTCCCATGTATTCGTAACGCCACACCCACTGGTAGCCGGTGATCTTGACCGTCATCTCGGACTTGCTGGTGTCGTACATCTGGAACAGCGTCTTGGTAGCCGGCACCGCCATCACGATCAGGATCAGGATCGGCACGACCGTCCAGATGATCTCGGCCGTGGTGTTGTGGCTCCAGGTCGCAGGCACCGCGCCCTTGGACTTGCGGAATGCGAACATCGCGTACGCCATCGCGCCGAAGACCAGCACGCCGATAACCACGCAGATCCACAAAGTGAGGTTGTGCAACGACTGCACACGCTCGGAAACGTCAGTCACGCCCGGCGTCATGTTGAGCTGCCAGCGCACTGGATTGGCCTGGGCGACACCGGCGGCCAGCGCCGCGAGGATTGCCATGACGGCATGAAGTCTGCGAGCTGCTTTCATTCGGACTGTTCCTGATGCGAATTCGTCATTGCCACCGTCGCGCACTCGCTTCACACGTCCTGAGACCGCTGGACGTGGCTCGATCATCGGTGGAGCGTCTCCGCTTGCAGCGGAAACAACACGTGATTGTACCGTTGCGCAGCAACTGCGGGCAAGCCAGAGCGCCGCCGCGCTTCCGCCGCAACCAGCGCCGGACTACACTCGCGCTTCCGCCGCGCGTACCCACGTGACCCAGACCATGCGACCTGAACTGCCCGCCGTCGCCGATCCTCTGCGCGAGCGCATCACTGCGTCCTGGCTGCGCGACGAGAACGAGCACGTCGACGAACTGCTGGTCGCCGCGCGCTTCGCGCCGCAGGACAGCTCGGTCATCGAACGCACCGCCGCCGGCATCGTCGAGCGCGTGCGCACCCGCGCGGAGCGGCAGGGCGTCATCGAAGCCTTCATGCGCGAGTACGACCTGTCCTCGGAGGAAGGCGTGCTGCTGATGTGCGTGGCCGAGGCGCTGCTGCGCATCCCCGACCAGGCCACCGCCGACAAGCTGATCCGCGACAAGCTCGGCGGTGCCGACTGGGATGCGCATCTGGGCAAGAGCGATTCGCTGCTGGTCAATGCCTCGAGCTGGGGCCTGATGCTGACCGGCCGCATGGTCGGACTCGCGGGCGAAACCCGTGGCAATGCGCTCGGCGCCTTGCGCAGGCTGGTCGGCCGCGCGGGCGAACCGGTCATCCGCCTCGCAGTACGCCAGGCGATGCGCATCATGGGCCACCAGTTCGTGATGGGCCGGACGATCGAGGAAGCGCTGACGCGCAGCCGCAAATCGGAGAACGCGAGTTATCGCTATTCGTTCGACATGCTCGGCGAGGGCGCCTTCACCACCGCCGACGGCGCGCGCTACCTGCTGGCCTACCGCAAGGCGATCCTCGCGATCGGTGGTAGCGGGCCGGGCGGCAGTTTCAGGAATACTGATGTGTTCGCCGCACCATCGATCTCGGTGAAACTCTCGGCGCTGCATCCGCGTTACGAACACGGCAACCGCATCCGGGTGCGCGCGGAACTCACGCCGAGCGTGCTCGAACTCGCGCAACTGGCGAAGGCGCAGGGCATCGGTTTCACCATCGACGCCGAGGAAGCCGACCGCCTGGAACTGTCGCTGGACGTGATCGTCGGCGTATTCGAGGACACTTCGCTCGCAGGCTGGAACGGCTACGGCCTCGCCGTGCAGGCGTACCAGAAACGCGCGCCGTTCGTGCTGGATTACCTGATCGATGCCGCACGCCGCAACGGCCGGCGCATGCCGGTGCGGCTGGTCAAGGGCGCTTACTGGGATTCGGAAATCAAGCGCGCGCAAGTCGATGGTCATGACGGCTATCCCGTGCTGACCCGCAAGCCGAACACCGATGTCAGTTACCTCGCCTGCGCGAAGAAAATGCTGGCAGCGACCGACGCGCTGTATCCGATGTTCGCGACCCACAATGCGCATACCCTCGTCGCGATCCATCACATCGCGCAAAAGATCCACGGCGCGTGGACGCCATCGAACCGCGCTGCGCCCTACGAATACCAGAAGCTGCACGGCATGGGCGACGACCTGTATCGCGAAGTGATCGGCGTGGACAAGCTCGACGTTCCCTGCCGCGTGTATGCACCGGTCGGTACGCACGAGGATCTGCTGCCGTACCTGGTGCGCCGCCTGCTCGAGAACGGCGCGAACTCCAGCTTCGTCAACCGCATCACCGACGCCAACGTGTCCGCGCGCGCGCTGGTTGCCGATCCGACGGTGACTGTCGCCGGTTTCGCCAGCAGCGGGCCTGATGGATGCCGACATCCGAATATCCCGCTACCCCGCGCGCTGTATGGCTCCGAGAGGATCAATTCCATGGGCGTGAATTTCGCCAACGACATAGACATGCGCGAGCTCTCCGAGCGCATCGCTGCCGCGCGCGGCCCATGGACAGCAGCTCCGCTGGTGCCGGGCATGGATGCCCTAATGCCGCGGGCGCAGGATGCGCAGGAGCGGCGGCCGGGCGCGTACAACAGCGGCACCCAGATCACGACCACGAGTCCGGTCGACCGCCGGCAGTTGGTCGGTCATTGGCTGGCCAGCGATGCTGCGACGGTCGAGCGCGCGCTCGCGAACGCAGTCGCCGCACAACCCGCTTGGGATGCGATTCCCGCAGCGGCGCGCGCGAAGATCCTCGAATACGCCGCCGACCTGCTCGAAGCGCGGATGCCCGAATTCATCGCGCTGTGCATGCGCGAGGCCGGCAAGACCATGGGCGATAGCGTCGCCGAGGTGCGCGAGGCGGTGGACTTCCTGCGTTACTATGCGCAACAGGCGCGCGCAATGCTTGCCGAACCACTGCGCCTGCCCGGCCCGACCGGCGAATCGAATCAACTGCAATTGCACGGGCGCGGCGTTTTCGTCTGCATCAGCCCGTGGAATTTCCCGCTCGCGATCTTCATCGGCCAGGTCGCCGCCGCTCTGGTCGCTGGCAACGCGGTGATCGCCAAGCCCGCCGAACAAACCAACCTGATCGGCTATGCCGCCGTGAAGTTGCTGCATGAAGCGGGCGTGCCCGAAGCGGCGCTGCAATTCCTTCCGGGCGATGGCGCGACCGTCGGTGCCGCGCTGACCCGCGACGCGCGCGTTGCCGGTGTTGCGTTTACCGGATCGACCGACACCGCGCGCGCTATCAATCGTGCCATGGCCGCACGCGATGCCGCGATCGGCGTGCTGATCGCGGAAACGGGCGGCCAGAACGCACTGATCGCCGACTCCTCCGCGCTGCCCGAACAACTGGTCAAGGACGCGATCACCTCCGCGTTCGGGTCGGCAGGCCAGCGCTGCTCGGCCGCGCGCGTGCTGTTCGTGCAGGAGGACATTGCCGACAAGGTGATCGGCATGCTCGCCGGCGCAATGGATGAGCTGGTGGTCGGCGACCCGGCGCTGCCGGGCATCGACATCGGCCCGGTCATCGACGCCGACGCGCTGCGGCTGCTCACCGAACACGCCACGCGCATGGATCGCGAGGCGAAACTCATCAAGCAGGTGAAGCTCGACGACTCCGCCGCGAATGGCAACTTCTTCGCCCCGCGCGCGTACGAACTCAAGTCGCTCGATCAACTCACCCGCGAAGTGTTCGGCCCGGTGCTGCACGTGATCCGCTATCCGGCGAAAGATCTCGACAAGGTGATCGACGCGATCAACGCGACTGGTTATGGACTCACGCTCGGCATCCATTCGCGCATCGACGCAACCGTCGAACGCATCGCATCACGCGTCAAGGCCGGCAATTGCTACGTCAACCGCAGCATGATTGGCGCCGTGGTTGGCGTGCAGCCGTTCGGCGGCGAAGGCCTGTCAGGCACCGGCCCGAAAGCCGGCGGTCCGCATTACCTGATGCGCTTCGTCACCGAGCGGACGTTGACGATCAATACGACGGCGACGGGCGGGAATGCGTCGTTGCTCACGCTTGGGGAGTAGCAAGTCACAGCAAGGTGTTCCGTCCGTGCAGCGGACGGAACGCTCTTGATCTGGGCTTCGAGTTCTAAGCACGACCCGTCTATGGTTCGACAGGCTCACCACGAACGGTATCTCCTGGCTCCGCCCAAAGACGCCGCACAACAAAAAGCCCGGCTTCTCGCGAAGCCGGGCTTGCTTGTTTCTTGAATCAATCGTCGAGCGAACTCAGAACGAGAACGTACCGGACACACCGAACAGGTTCGCGCTGGCGTCGTACTTGCCGACCAGGGTCGAACCGGTTGCGCTGATGTTGTGGACGGTCGGGGTGTCGATCGCGATATGGCTGTAGCCGATGTTCCAGCTTGCGTTCGCGCTCGGCGTCCAGCCCAGGCCGATCGAGTACAGCTGGCGATTGTTGTCGGGCAGGCGCGGGTCGCGGAAGACGTCGTTGGTCGGGGTTTCGTCACGCGCGATACCGGCGCGCAGGACCCAGGTCGGTGCGAACTTCCAGTCCATGCCGAGCGCGTACTGCATCGAGTTGTTCCAGTGGAACTGCTCGATCGACTTCGGCTGCTGTGCGGCCGGCGGCGGTGCCGGGTTGGCGAAATTGACGACCAACGTCTGCAGCGAGCTCCAGCCGGTGCGCTCGATGTCGGCCGACATCGAGAACGTATCGCTGAACTTCTGGGTGATGCTGAACGTCAGCACGCTCGGCGTGCTCACGGATGCGTTGATGGGGCCGTTCTTGAACAGGTTGACGTTGGCGGGGTTGAGGCCCAGCACGACCTGCACGTTGCTCGGCACGCCGAAGTTGACATGACCGTTGAGGGTGTGATCGATCTTCGAACGGTAGTTCAGGCCGATGCTGGTGTTCGCACCCGGACGAAACAGCAGGCCGAGATCCCAACCGATGCTGGTGTCGTGACCCTGGATACGCGCGGTGCCATCGGCTGATTGCGACGTGAATCCAAGCGGGCCTGCGCCCTTGGACAGCAAGATCGCGCCGAAGTCCACAGCATTGGTCAGCTCGGCCTGGAAGCGCTGGGAGATCACGCCAAGACCGACCGAGAACATGTCGTTGAACTTGTAGGAAGCGGCGAGCGTGAGGTCGAACGTGCGGACGTCGGACTTCAGCGCCAGGTAGCGACCCACCCAGTTCGCGTCGTACTGGGTCTTCAGGCCGAACGGCGCGGTGAACGATGCGCCCAGCGTGAAGCCGTTGCCGACCGGCAGGATGAAATGCATTGCAGGCACCGGGGCGACATCGCCGGC
Source organism: Pseudomonadota bacterium (assembly GCA_043747745.1). Classification (GTDB taxonomy): domain Bacteria; phylum Pseudomonadota; class Gammaproteobacteria; order Xanthomonadales; family Xanthomonadaceae; genus SZAS-103. The sequence goes on along the minus strand of JAYTOP010000057.1, from coordinate 11,041 downwards.
GTTACCGCCGTTGCCACCGGTCAGCGGAGCGTTCAGTGCGCCCGGGAGCCCATTGTTGCCAGTGCCGGAGAACTGGCCGCTGAGGTCGATCGCAGTCACATCGGACTGCACGGTCGTCTTCTCGAACATCGACATCGCGGCAGGATTGTTGGAAACCACGGCAGCGTCGCCTTCGTCGGAAGCCGAGCCCGCATGCGAGCGGCTCATCGCCTGCACGCTGTCCTCGCGGATCTGGAAGCCGCTGGCCATCGCCTGGCCGCAGAGCAGCGCGGTGATGACGCCGAGCGCCAGGGTGGACACTTTCACGGAGCGGTTGGATTTGCGCATGTCGGTCTCTCTTGAGATTGGTCGAACCCGCCTGCGCGGGAGTCTTGGTTTCGGCAAGCCCTGCGGTCGCGATCCGCGACCACTGCACCATACCGCTCCGTATATCGCCTCGTCGGAATGCAAGCTTGGCGAGGTTACAGCTTTGACCTAGTATGCCTTAACTAATATCTAACATGGAAGTACCGGCTGGCAAGCTACAGTTCCGCACCGCACCATCTGCGAAACCCGGCCCTTCCCGGCATCTATGTATCTCGATCACTACGGCCTGCGGGAGCCGCCGTTCTCGATCACTCCCGATCCGCGCTTCGTCTATCTGTCCGAACGCCACCGCGACGCGCTGGCGCACCTTGTGTATGGCATCGGCCAGGGCGGCAGCAGCGGCTTCGTGCAGTTGACCGGAGAGGTCGGCACCGGCAAGACCACGCTCAGCCGCCTGCTGCTCGAACAATTGCCGGAGAACACGCGGGTCGCGCTGATCCTCAACCCGCTGCTGTCGCCGGTGGAATTGCTGGAGTCGATCTGCGAGGAGTTGCGACTCGACATCGACGGCCGTCGCGGCAACCTCAAGGCACTCGTCGATGCGCTGAATGCCTTCCTGCTGGAAGCGTACGCAGCGCGATTGCGGATCGTGCTGATCATCGACGAGGCGCAAAATCTGTCGGCCGCAGCGCTGGAGCAGGTGCGTCTGCTGACCAATCTGGAAACCGCGACCCAGAAACTCCTGCAGATCATCCTGCTCGGCCAGCCCGAACTGCGCGATCAACTCGCGCGTCCGGAGTTGCGCCAGCTCGCGCAGCGGATCACTGCGCGCTATCACCTCGATCCGCTCGACGCCGATGAAAGCGAGGCGTATCTGCGCCATCGCTGGGCTGTGGCTGGCGGCGGAAATCTCCCGTTCACGCGTCCTGCGGTGCGTCGCTTGCATCGGCATGCTGGCGGTGTGCCGCGACTACTCAACGTGATCGCCGAACGCGCATTGCTCGCAGGCTATGCGCGCGGCGAGCAGCCGATCGGCGAGCGCTTGCTCGATCAGGCTGCCGCTGAAGTCCTTGCACCGCGACTGCGGTCGCGGCGGACGTCGTTGATGGTCGGCAGCGCTGCGTTGCTCGCTTTGGTCGTGATCGCCTTCTGGGTCTGGCGGACAGAACACACGGCGCCTGCACGCATGTCCGGACAGATCGTCGCGAAGCGACAGCCGACATCTGCACAGCTGCCATCCGCTCCGCCGATACCGTCGCAACCTGCATACGCGTTGCTCGACGCCGACGCGTTCGCGCATCGACTTGCCGCCATAGGCGACGACAACGTGCGATCCGCATGGGCACAACTGTTGGCGCTGTGGACGGTGCGCGCCAACGAAGCAGACAATGCGACGACGCCAGCGTGCCCGCCCGTCCTCGCGCCGGGATTGTTCTGTGCAAGCGGCAACGCGCGACTGAGCCGACTCGCGCAATTCGACCGGCCAGCGCTCTTGAAGCTGCGCAGAAACGGCGGCACGGCATCCGCGCTGCTGCTCGGACTGGGTTCGACGCAAGCCTTGTTGCAGGTCGATGGCGACACCTTCCGCGTACGGCGTGTCGTGCTCGAAGATGCATTGGCTGGTTACGTCGCGATCTGGCGTGGCCCGAGCGTGCTGGTGCTGCCGCTCAAGCGCGACGACACCGGCGCGGGCGTGGACTGGTTGCGCGACCGACTGCTGAAATCGAACGCGCAGCACGCGAGCGCATCGGCAACCTACGATGCCGAACTCATCGCCGCCGTGCGCGGCGTACAGCGCGATTTCGGTTTGCGCAGCGATGGTGTGGTCGGCCCGGAAACAGTTCTCGCGCTGATGGCTGCGGATCGCAGTGGTCCGCGCCTGCGCAAGTTGCCGGAGTAAGGTGACCGCATGTCTTTGATCCTCGAAGCGCTGCGCAAATCCGAAGCCGAACGTCGGCTCGGCAACGCGCCCGATGTACTCACCGCGATGCCGGTGCTGCGCACTCCTGCACCGCGCCAACGCTGGACGTTGTGGATCGCAGGCATCTGCATGCCGATCGCAGTGCTGGTGTTGGGTTGGTGGTGGGTCCATCCAATTCCGACGACGCAACCACCCATGCAGCCGCTCGTGAAGCAATCGACGCAAGCCGTGCCGAATGTCGACGCCAGCACCGCGATCAGCATCGCAGGCGATGCGCCACAAGCGTCCACCGACAGCCGGAAACCGCAGGCTCCGCCGACCATCACGCTGCCGATGACGAGCGCATCGCCATCGGTCGCGCCGATCCCCGGCACAGCTGTACCCACCGTCGTTGCATCGTCGCTACCGCAGGCACGCGAATCGATGCCTCCACACGCACTCGTCAACGGAACGACTCCAGTTCATCCCATCGCACCAGTCGCGATCCAACCCGCACCGCCGACCATCGCACCCACCCTTGCAACGCCAGCTCCTGTGCCAGCGATGCCAGCACCGCATACCGCAGACGAACCCGCATTGCTCTCGCTCGGCGACCTGTCCGCCGATGAACGCAATGGCCTGCCCGCATTGAAAGTCAGCATGCACGTGTATGCCGACGATCCCGCGCATCGCTTCATGATCGTCGATGGCCAGCGCGTCAGCGAAGGCGCGCGGATTGCCGATGGCGTGATCCTCGTGCGCATCCGCCGCGACGGCGCCGAGCTCGATGTGCACGGTCGTCGCCTGCTCTTGCCAAAACCGTGAGCCGCCGATACGTGAGTCGCGCAGCGTGATGTTCCTGCACGTTCCTTCGCGGCGGAAACTGCCGTCGCCATGGGTCACGCCATTGATCGTGTTCGCGAGCATGGCGATGTTCCTGTGGCTGGCGCTCTTGCCCGAAGGTCCGGCGTGGCGCGACAGCGTGGCCCGCTGGGGCGTGCTGGGCGGATCGATGCCGCTCGAACCACGCGATGCGTTGCGCGCGCTCGCCGATGGCCGCGCGCTGAAACTCGTCACCGCGCTGTTCATCCACACCGACTGGACGCACCTGCTCGGCAACCTGCTGTTCCTGGTGATCTTCGGGCTGCCCGCCGAACGCGCGCTTGGGCCGTGGCGGTTCCTGGCGTTGTTCCTCATCGGCGGAGCAGTCGCGAACCTCGTGGCGGTGCTGGTGATGGCCGCGCCAGCGCGCACGATCGTCGGCGGCAGCGGTGCGGTGTCTGCGGCGATCGGCGCTTACCTCGCGCTGTTCCCGCGCGCCAAACTCGGCATCGTGGTGCCACTCGGATTGTTCCTCGAATTCGTGCGCGCCCCGGCGTCGCTGCTGATCTGCATCTGGGCGCTGCTGCAACTGATCTTCACCTTCGTCGGCCCCGCATTCGGCGCGGTCGCTTGGTGGGCGCACGTGACCGGTTTCGCGTTCGGCGTGGTGTATGCGCTGCTCAGCCGCAATGCGGTTGCGCGGAGACTGCGCGGGGCGTAGCCCAATGCGTACACTGTGGGCATGCCGAATCGCAAACTTTACAAGGTGACGTTCCTCAGCGCGGGCCGCATCTACGAGCTGTATGCGCGGCGCGTGGCGAGCAGCGAGTTGTGGGGGTTCACCGAGATTTCCGAGATTGCGTTCGACGTCAATGAAGGCATCGTCGTCGATCCGACCGAGGAGCGCCTGCGCGACGAATTCGGCGCCACGAAAAAACTGCATCTGCCGATGCAGAGCATTCTGCGCATCGAGGAAGTCGAGCGTCGCGGCCCGTTGCGCATCCGCGATGCGGCCAGCGGCGAGGCAGTGGTAATGCCGTTCCCGCTGCCCGCGAAACCGCGCTGAGTCAGTGGCTCGTGGCGGACGGCGCGGTGGTGGACGGTGCGATCGTTTGCGTCGGCGCGGATGGCACTGCGGGCACAGCCATCGGCTTCATGCCCTTGAGTACTTTCAAAGCCTCGGCGATCGCGTAGTCGTCGGCGAATACGACCGCGTCGCCGCCTTCATCGCCATCGCTGCCAACGCCTTCAGCCAGGTGTCCCGGCAGGTCGCGTTCGCGCGTGTTGTCGCTGGCCGATGCATCTTTCTGGTTCGCGGCGGTCGGCTTGAGGACGACGTCGGGACGGATGCCGCGCGCCTGGATCGACTTGCCGCTCGGCGTGTAATAACGCGCGGTGGTGAGCTTGATCGAGTCGCCGTTGTCGAGCGGCAGCACCGTCTGCACCGAACCCTTGCCGAACGTGCGGCTGCCGACGACCTGCGCGCGGTGCTGGTCCTGCAATGCGCCGGTCAGCACTTCCGATGCGCTCGCGGTGCCGCCATCGACAAGCACCACGATCGGCGCGCCATCCAGCACATCGCCAGGGCTCGCGGTGAAGGTCGCGTTGGAATAGCTGAGCCGACCCTTGGTCGATACGATCACGCCGTCATCAAGGAACGCATCCGCGGCCTCGACTGCTGCGTTGAGCAGGCCGCCGGGATTGCTGCGCAGGTCGAGCACGATGCCGCGTAATGGGCCATGGTTGAGCTTGGCCAAGTCGGCGACGTGGGCGGTCATGTCGGTCGCGGTATCGACCTGGAATGTGCTCAATCGTACATAGCCATAGCCCGATTCGAGCAAGCGCGCATGCACGCTCTGGATGTGGATGGTTTCGCGCTTGACGGTAATGACCACGGGGGCGTCGGCACCATCGTGCACCACGCTGAGCTTGACCTCGCTGCCTGGCGGCCCGCGCAGGCTGATGCTCGCGCTGTCGGAGTTTTCGGCGTCGATGGGCTTGCCGTCGATCGCGACGATGATGTCGCCAGCCTTGATCCCGGCGCGCGCTGCGGGCGTATCGTCGATCGGCGACACCACGCGCAGGCTGCGATCGGGCAATTGCATGACCTCCACGCCGATGCCTTCGTAAGCACCGTTGGAATCCTGATCGAGCTGCTCGGATTCCTGCTTGTCGAGATACGCACTGTGCGGGTCGAGGTCGGTGAGCAATCCGCGCACCGATGCCTGCATCAACTTGCGATCGCTGACCTTGTCGACGTAGGCCTCCTTGACCGTGCGATACACCGCGACGTAACGCTGGATCTCGGCGAGCGGGACGTTGCCATCGCGATCGGCGAGCCCAGCCTTGGTGGCCGCAGCCTTGGCGTGCGCGAGCTCATCCGGGCTTGCGTCCAGTGGCGCGGGCTGGGCGGTTTGTGCAGGTGCTGCCGTCGGCGGCGCGGGCTCGACGCCCTGCGCAGAAGCGAGAGGCGCGGCCAGCAGGCAGGCCAGCAACAATGGGTAAACGGCAGAGCGAATGGCTGGCTTCATCGACGCATCATCGCAAATGCTCATCGCCGCCGCAGCCACGCGCGCGGATCGACCGCCTTGCCGCCCTGGCGGATCTCGAAATACAGCGCGTTGCGGCCCTGTCCGCCGGAACTTCCGACGGTACCGACGGCGTCGCCCGCGTGCACACTGTCGCCCGCGTTCTTCAAGAGCGCGTCGTTGTTCGCGTACAGGCTCATCACGCCATTGCCGTGGTCGACGATCACGATCAGCCCGTAACCCTTGAGCCAGTTCGCAAATGCGACGCGGCCGTCGGCGACAGCATGCACTTCGGCACCGGCCGTACCGGAGATCAACAGACCGCTGCTCGCGCCGCCGTAGCCGGTGATGACATTCCCTTCCAGCGGCCATGGGAAATGTCCACCCGGACCACTGAATGGCGTAACGGCCTGCGGCGTGATGCTGGGCAACACCGCGGCGTGGTGCGCGCCAGTCACGACGGCGACGTGCACGGGTGGCGGCGGCGGTGGCGGCGTGCGCGCCATGACCACCGACAACTTCTTGACCAGAGCTTCGAGCGCACCCGCATCGCGACCCAGCGCAGTCATGTGCTCGGCGCTGTCGTGGTAACGCGCTTCGAGGTCGGCGACGAGCTTTCCGCGTTGCCCGCGCTGCGATTGCACGGCGGCCAGTCGCGCGAGCTGCTCCTGGTGCGATGTTGCCAATGCCGCGCGCTGCGCATCCACCTGTTTCGACACATCGTCCAGCGCGCGCAGCTGGTCGGTCAGCGTGTGGATGCGGCGCATGCGGTCCTGTTCGAAATAGCGGTGGTACGCCATCGCACGGCCCAGGTCGACGACGCGATCCTGCGCGAGCAGCAGTTTGAGTTGTTCGTTGCTGCCGAGCGTATAAGCCGAGCGCATCAATGCGGCAAGCGCGATGCGCTGGCGCGACAGTTTCTTGCGTAACGCGGACTGCTGGCTTTCGAGTAGGGCAAGTCTTGTTTGCTGCGCGGCGATCGCAGCCTCGGTGTCGTGCAGCGAACGCGTTGTCTGGCCGACGCTATTGTCGGCAGTGCGCAACGCCTTGCTTGCTTCGCTGCGCTCACCTTCGAGCTCGCGTTGCTGCGCCGCCAATGCATCGAGTTGCGCGCGCAGATCGTGCAGCTTGTCCTCGGCGACGGCCTTGTTTGCGGCCGCCTCGGCTTTGGCCGGCGATTCAGCGGCCTTGTTCGCGGGCGCTTCCTGCTTGGGTGTTTCCGGTTTCCTGGGCGCAGCGGATGCGATGACGGATGCGACCAGCATCGCGAACACAATCAGTGATGCGGACCGCAGATGTTTCACCCGAAGCGCACCAGCGAATGGCCGGTCATCGCAGCGGCCTGCGGCAGGCCGAGCAATTGCAGCAAAGTCGGTGCGAGATCGCGCAGCGAACCGCCATCGCGCAATGTCGCGCGACGGCCGAGGTACACGCACGGCACCGGGCCGACCGTGTGCGCGGTATGCGGCTGGCCGGTGATCGGATCGCGCATCATCTCAAGGTTGCCGTGATCGGCCGTCAGGATCATTTCGCCACCGACGTCTTCGATCGCGCTGCGAACCGCACCGATCGCAACATCCACAGCTTCTGCAGCGAGGATCGCCGCAGCAAGGTCGCCGGTATGGCCGACCATATCCGGGTTGGCGATGTTGCACACGATTGCATCGAAGCGTTGCGAGCGGATCGCATCGCATAGTTTCGCGGTCAGCTCGGGACAACTCATCTGCGGTTGCAGGTCGTAGGTCGCGACGTTCGGCGACGGGATCAGGATGCGTTCCTCGCCGACGAGCGGCGCCTCGACGCCGCCGTTGAAGAAGAACGTCACATGCGCGTACTTCTCGGTTTCGGCGATGCGCAGTTGGGTCATGCCGTGCGCCGCGAGCACGTCGCCGAAGGTGTCGCGCAGGTCGTCCGGGGGGAACGCGATTGCGGTTGCGGCGAGCCCTTCTTCATATTTGGTCAAGGTGACGAACGCGGAAAGCGCGACTTCGCGCGAGCGGGGGAACCCCTTGAAATCCGCATCGACGAACGCATGCGACAGTTCGCGCGCGCGATCCGAACGGAAGTTCATGAACACGACGGCGTCGCCATCGCACATGCACCAGCCTTCTTTGGTGATCGTGGGTTTCACGAACTCGTCGTTCTCGCCGCGCGCGTAAGCCGCGTCGAGCGCAGCCACTGCGCTCTCCATACATTCCGCAGCGTGCCCGCTTGAGATCGCTTCATACGCGATCTGCACGCGATCCCAGCGCTTGTCGCGATCCATCGCGTAGTAGCGTCCACTGACCGTGGCGATGAACGTATTCGGCAACTCCGCACATGTCGCCGCAAGCCATTCCAGCGATGGGCGCGCACTGCGCGGCGGCGTGTCGCGGCCATCAAGGAAAGCGTGCACAGCGACCTGTGGGACTCCATGACGCCTGGCCAGCTCGAGCATCGCAAAAATTTGTTGTTCATGACTGTGCACACCACCAGCCGAAACGAGACCGAAGATGTTCAGAACTCCATCGGCGCGCTTTGCTGCATCGCAGGCTCCGACCAACGCCGAATTCTCGAAGAACGAACCATCCTCGATCGCCGCATCGATGCGGGTGAGATCCTGATAGACGATGCGGCCAGCACCGATGTTCATGTGGCCGACTTCGGAGTTGCCCATCTGCCCGTCCGGCAGGCCGACGAACTTTCCTTCGGTGTGCACCAGGGTGTGCGGGCAATCGGCAAGCAGGCGATGCCAGTTCGGCAGGTTCGCCTGCGCAATCGCGTTGTCGGCAAATTCCAGGCCATGCGGCGCTTCGCGATGACCCCAGCCGTCGAGGATCAGCAACAGCACGGGTTTGGGGCGATGACTTTCGACACTCACGGACGGCTCGCTGGCGGCGCAGGATGACTGCGGCTCTAGTGTAACGGAGCGCGCTGAAGCGATTCCCGGCGCGTACGCATCGAAAGCCTCGTCATCGCATCGCATCGACCACCCAATCAAGGATCCGCCATGCGTTCCGCATTCCCGTTGACCGGCATCACCCTGTCACTGCTGCTGGTCGCGGGCTGCGCCGAGGGCGGCAATGGCCTGGACAAGATCAATGGCAGCGTCGATGTCCAGCCCGGCACGCACGTCGGCAATGCAAGTACGGTGAACGGTGGCATCGACATCGGACACGATGCGAGCGTGGATGCGGCGGAGACGGTCAATGGCGGGATCGATCTCGGACCGCACGCGCATGCGAATTCGCTGGAAACCGTCAACGGAGGCATCCGGATCGAAGCCGCCGCGGAAGTGGCGCATGCAGTGACCACGGTCAACGGCGAGCTGCAACTCGCGGCTGGCAGCCACGTCGGCGGCAAACTCGAAAACATCAATGGCGAAATCAGCCTCGACCATGCGAATGTCGATGGCGGCATCGAAACCACCAATGGCAACGTCACCGTCGGCGCGGGCTCGATCGTGCATGGCGGCCTGCATGTCGACAAAACCGGCGGCTTCTGGGCGCACACCTCGCGCAATCCACGCATCGTGATCGGCGCTGGCGCGGTGGTCGACGGCGCGCTGGTGTTCGATCGCCCGGTGGACTTGTTCGTCGCGCCGGACGCGAAGATCGGCAAGGTCACTGGCGCAACCGCGCAGCCTTACACCGGAAAATAATCCGGCTTGCACAACGTTGCCCGGCATATGACTGCTGCGCGACTCTCAGTCGCTGAGACAGCCATCGAACAAGCTGGTTGCGCCCGCCATCGCGCGGCGTGATCCTGTCTTCCCGATGGTGCCGTGACATGACGCTGCGCTGCCTGTTCGTCGATTTCGACTCCTATTTCGCCTCGGTCGAGCAATACGACGACCCGCGCCTGCGCGGGCGACCGGTCGGCGTGGTGCCGGTCATGGCCGACAGTACGTGTTGCCTGGCCGCAAGCTACGAAGCCAAGGCCGTCGGCGTGAAGACCGGCACCGGCGTCCGCGAGGCGCGGGAGAAATGCCCGGAAATCCGGCTCATGCTCGCCCGGCCGGCACGCTACATCGAGTTGCACCACTTGCTGATGTCTGCCATCCAGGACTGCATCCCGCACGGCAAGGCAGGTTCCGTCGACGAAGTGCCGTGCTACCTGATCGGTCGCGAGCGCAAGCGCGAAAACGCCGAGGCCATCGCGCGCAGCATCAAGCAACGCTTGCTCGATCTCGGGTTCAGCCCGGCGATCAATTGTTCGATCGGTATCGCGCCGAACAGGTTCCTCGCCAAGACCGCCTCGGACATGGACAAACCGAACGGTTTGACGGTTATCGAGCCAGGCGATCTGCCGCACAAGCTGCACCGGCTGGAATTGCGCGATTTCTGCGGAATCGGACCTTCGATGGAAGCGCGCCTGCATGCCGCAGGTATCGATTCTGCGGAACGACTTTGTGCTGCGACGCGCGAACACCTGCGTGCGGCGTGGGGCAGCATCGAGGGCGAACGTTACTGGCTGCAATTGCGTGGCTTCGATGTGCCGGATCGCAAGACCACGCGCGGCTCCATCGGCCATTCGCACGTACTGGGTCCGGAGCTGCGCAGTTACGAGGGAATGCGTGCAGTGCTGTTCAAATTGCTGGCCAAGGCGGCGATGCGCCTGCGGCATGAGGCTTACCTCGCCGGCGGCATGGCCATCCGTATCCGGTTCATCGGCTCGGAAGGGCGCTTCGAGCGCGATCTGCACTTCGCACCGCTGGATGACACTCCGACGTTGCTGCGTCTGCTCGGCAATCAGATGCAGGCGTTGCAGGATGCGGTTCGCAGCGGTCGCTGGAATACGAAGCGCCATCCGCCGCTATCGGTTGCGGTCACCCTGGTCGGGCTGGAAGCGGCCGGCAGCATGACCGCAGAACTGATGCCCGAACGCGAACGCGCAAAAACGATGAGCGTCGTGCTGGATCGTATCAATCTGCGCTATGGCAACAATGCCGTGTATTTCGGCGCGATGCAGGATGCCATGACCCTGAATGCGGCGCCGATGCGGATTCCATTCTCGACGATCCCGGATATCCATCTGGAAAAAGATGTCGCGCCGAAACGCACGATGCGAAAACTATCGGAAAACGATACCGACCACGAACTCTGGTTGCAGCGCGAGCGCCAGTTCAAGGTGTTGGCGGAACAAGCCCATCGCGAAACGCAGCAGAAACGCAAACCGCACAAGCCATCTGGATCTGGAAGCTGGGTGCCACCGCAGGAAAGTCCACAGGCGGGCGAATACCGGTCGAACGAGTTGTTTTGAGAAGTCCTGAACAAACCAGCGCGGGCAGACATTGCTAATGGCCACAAAAGACAAAGCCCCTACGTCTTTCGAGAGAACAGAAGGGTTTGGCTTTTATAAGACCCAGTCGATGACCTATTGCAGCCCGCAGCGCGGGCCGCAAGGACGTAAGCGAGCGCCCACCCCACCTTGCGCTCAGCGTACGAACCTGATCAGTCCGCCGGTTGCCACCGATGCGGCAGCAGGGCCTCAATGTCGCGATCCT
>JAYTOP010000056.1:0-42487 GCA_043747745.1 Pseudomonadota bacterium | reverse complement strand
TCAAGCTGGCCAACCCCAAAGCCACCGTGTAGTGACATTTTTGACCGCATCGCGGTAGACAAATCAAAGACTTGCGTGATTAGCTGCGGAACTTGTGCGGCCATCGGGGTCGCAGCTATCGTCCTGTTTCATTGATCCGGCATGCGCTGGATCAGAGCCGCACGAAGTACGGGATCGCCATCAGCACCACGCCGATGGCGATCATCGACCATGTGCTGCTGACGAAGTACGGATAGATCATCAATCCCAGCCCGCATACAAGCGCCAGCAGGTTGGGCCGCTTCTTGCCGTACATGAAATAGCCGACCCCGACCGAGCCGAAAACCAGCCCCCAGAACAGGTAGGCTTCGGTGCTCAAGCCGTTGTCATCGCACGTGGTCGACCGGGATTTCGATGCCGGGTTTGCCGACCATCGCCGCGACGGTCGGCACGTCCGGGTCGATGCACAGCAGCGCGAACGACAGCGTTCCGCCGGGCACGTCGCTCCACGCGAAGTGCGGGTTGCGGTTGTCGGAAAACGTGTCGGCAGCGCCATCCTTGCGCCCCACCGCGAACGCCGATGGAATCGGCTGGCCGTGCGCGAAGCTGTCGCTGTGCAGTTTCATTGCGAAACTCCTGCCGGACGCAATGCTATTCGGATGGATAACCCAGGCGTACGGCGCGCGGCGCAAGCACGGCGAACGCATCCGCAAGTTGCTCGCGATACGCATGCCAGCGTCCAACCGGCAGCAACGTCGGCAAGCGACCCTGGCCGGTGCGTTGTTGCAGTGCGATCTGCGGGTCGGGAATGCTCGGCAGATCGGCGAACGTCGCGATGGATTGCATCGCTGCCATCGGGTCGGCATCGAAACCATCCATGTCCACGATCAGTACCGGCAGATGCAGCGCATCGCGACTGCACAGCAGGTGGTCGAGTTGGTTGGCAAGCCACGTCGCGGACGCGAGCGGATCGGCAAACACCGGGCCTGCCGGTGCACCGAATGCAAGCCAGTTCAGCAGCAGGTCGCGCGGATCGCGCAGTACCGCGATCAGTCGCGTACCCGGCATCGCATGCCGCAACAAGGGCACCACACGCGCATCCCACTGCGCGAGCCAGTCGAACACACCCTGATTGCCCTGGCGCAGATACGGTTCGATTGTTTGCGCGTATTCGTCCGCGACGTCGTGCGCGAGCGCGGGGAGTTCGTCATTGCTCAACGCGCGTGCGATGAGTTCGTCGGGAAATTGCAGCATGCGCGGACGCGGCTCCGGCGCGTCCTGCAACACTGGCCGGCTCGGGCTGAAACGCAACGCGGCCGCAAGTCGTTCCGCACCGCTGCCCGGCGGACCCCACAGCATCACCAGCCGGTTGTCGCCGGTTGCCGCAGGCATGGGTAATAGAGCCAATGCGGCCAAGGCTTCGGTCGGCAGCGGCTGCGCGGCAGGCAGGCTGCCCAGCCCGGCATGCGCCTGTTGCCAGTCCGCTACAGCAGCGTGCGCATGATCGAGGCTGTCGTGGGCCTGGCCGCGCGTGGCCAGCGCAGATTTGATGTGCGGCAACGACGCATGCGCAATCAAGAGATCCAGGCGATCCATTGCCGCCGCGGGGTCGCTGTGCAGTTCGAACATGGCCTTGCCGAACAAGGCATCGGGCTGCGTCGGCGCGTGCGTTAGCACCGCGTCGTAACCGGCCTCGGCCTCGACGTCGCGACCATCGGCTTCGTCCTGCCGTGCCTGGTGGAGCAGCGCCGTCGCGCTTTCAGGCAACGCCTCGCGCCAGCGCCGCAGCACGTCGCTGTAGTCTTCCTGGTCGATGCTGGCCAGCAGACGCGATGTCCAGGCCGAGTCGAAGCCGGGATCGCTCAGCAGGACGTCCTCCCAGACCGAGCGCGCGAGGACGCGATCGCCCAGCGCTGCGAGGGCATGCTGCGCGCCAGCCAGCGCGCGCACATAGCGCGGCGCTTGCGCGAGTGCAGCACGAAAGCCGGCCAGCGCGGCAACTGGATCGCGTGCGCGCAGCCGAAGTTCCGCATCCATTACAGGGCCTGCGGGATCATGCGGACGCTCGCGCCGGTAGGTCGCAAGTTCGGCCTCGACATCGTCGATGCGATCCTGCCCGATCAGCGACTCGATCAGCAGCCGCCGCAATTGTGTCGCTGTCGGATCCAATGCCATCGCCTTGCGCACGGCCTGCTCGGCGAAGGCATCGTGGCCAAGGTGCTGGTAGGCCGCGGCGAGGGTCGCAGCGATCTGCGCATCCTGCGGCCGCTCGGCGGCAGCCTTGCTCAGCAGTTCGATCGCATGCTCGCCATCGCCTTTGGCGAGCGCGACCGTGCCGGCCGCGAACAGCAGTTGCGGATGATCGGGATCGACGCGTTCGGCGAGTTGGAGCTGGCGCTCGGCCTCGACAAGCTCGCCGCTCGCAAGCGCGAGCTGGACGCGCAGCAGATACGCGCCGAACTGGTTCGGATCCAGGGCGATCGCATGCGCGCTGGCGCGACTGGCCGTGGCGAAGTCGTTTTCGGAATGCGCCAGCATTGCGCGGCTGAAGTGGTACAGCGATTCGTCTGGCGCCAGTTCGATCGCACGGTCGAAACTCGCGCGCGCGCCATCGCGGTCGCCTGCATTGCGTTGCGCCATGCCGAGCAGGTGGTTGGCGTCGGCGCTGTCGGGCGCGGTCGCGACTTCGGCGCGGGCCAGTGCGATGGCTTCGGGGGCATTCCGACGCAGCGCGTCGATCACGTCTTGCAACATGCTGGGCAGCCTGCAACGGGAAAGGCGCGCATTGTACCGCGCGACGCGATGCGGGCCGCGCTCAGCCGGTTGCGCGTGTACCTGCGGCGGCAGCCAATACGTCAGTGGCTTCGAGCAAGCGTGCGCGCACCCACTTCTCGGCAAAACCCTGCATGTTGATGCCTTCGAGAAAACCGCAATGGCCGCCGAACGGTGCGATCTCCAGTCGCGAATGCGGCGGCAGTTGCAACTTGCGGAAGGCGGCGACCGGAATGACCGGGTCGTCCTCGGCGGTGAGGATGCTGACCGGCACCTGCAACCCGGCGAGACGGTCGCCATTGATCGCGTAGCCGTCGAGATATTTGTCGAGCAGTCCGAGGTCGGTGTAGCGTTCGACCATCCATGTGGTCAGGCCGCGCATGCCCTGCTTCAGGGCTGCATCCTCGAAATCGTGGCGGCCCGGAAACAGCTTGCGCTTGCGCCGCAGCGAGTCGCGCCACTTGCGCATGAAATACCAGTGGTACAGCGGCATCCCGGTTTCCAGCGCGATCATGCCGGCGGTCGGGTCGAGCACCGGGCAGACCGCTGCGGCGTGCGACAACGGAATGCCCGCAGCGGGCGCGTGCAGTGCGAGCCGCAGCGCGAAATTGCCGCCCAGCGAATAGCCCGCCGCGAGGAACGGCCGCACCGGGATCCGCTCGGCCACCGCGCGCGCGGCGTTGAGCACTTCGGTCAGACGGCAGGAATGGAACAGGTCTTCATTGAGGTGGTGGGTGTCGCCGTGGTCGCGAAAATTGAGCCGGAACACATCGAATCCGGCATCGAGCAGGCCCGCAGCGGTATGCAGCATGTAGCCCGATTCGACGCTGCCCTCCCAACCGTGCAGCAACAGCACCAGCCCACGCGGCGGACGCGGCAAGCTGGAATGGAATCCTTGCAGGCGCACGCCATCGCCCGCATCGAGCAGCACTTCGCTGGTCTGGGCGCCAAGCCGCGCCAATGCGCGTGCGCCGCGTCGCCGACGCAGCGGGCTCGACGACAGCACCGACTGCACATGCGGGCCGCGCAGCCAGGTCGGCGGGGCGTAATCGCGCGCGTCGATCATGGTGCCAGCGCCGCGCCGATCCGCGCGCGCGCGAGTTCGGCCATGCCGCGGCGGCCGCCAGCAGCCGGCGCCACCGGTTCGAGGAAATGCACTTCGGCGATGCGCGAACGGTCGCCGAGCAGGCGCAGGAAGTTGCCGAGGAAGTTTTCGCCCGGCGCGAACGCGACGAGGGTCTGCGCATCGCCCTGGTCGCCGAACTTCAGGGCGACCGGCTGCACCGGCACGTCGGCGTCGATCGCCGCCTGCAGGATCCGCGCATGGAAGACGCGCAATGTGCGGCCATCACCGGTGCCGCCTTCGGGAAACACGCCGATCGGAAGCCCGTCCCGCATCCGCGCGACCATCTGTTCCATCACGTCGCGCAGTGAATGGTCGCTGCCGCGACGGTGGTAGATGGTGCCCGCGCGGCTTGCGAGCCAGCCGATCAGCGGCCAGCGGCTGATCTCGTCCTTGGCCACGAAACCCACCGCGTGCTGGCTGTGCATCAGGGTGATGTCGATCCAGCTGACATGGTTGGCGACGAACAATGCCGCGCCGGGCAACGGGCTGCCATGACGGCGCAGGCGGAATCCGAAGATGCGCAGCAGCCCGGCCGACCAGGCCCGGATCGCGCGATGATCGACGCGTTCGCCACTGCCCAAGCGCAGGCGCGACACCGGCAGGGCGATCAGAACCAGGGTGATCGGCAGCGGCACCGCGATGTGCAGCAACAGCAATGGCGTGCGTAGCAGGTAGCGCAGCGGCCGCAGCCGGTCGGTGCGCGCAGTGGGTAGCTCGATAGTGTGTGGGTCTAGCGAGGGCATCGCGACGATGATGCACGACGCGTCTAGAGCCTGCACTCTGCCGGGAGGCGTGGTCGTTGCTGACGCAGCGCACGGCAACGCGACTGTTGGCGGCTCAATCCGCAACAGTCACGCCATGCCGATCACGATGTACGGAACAGGCTCGGCCGCCAGGCATCGCTGACGTAGCTGCGATCGCTCGCGTAGCCGCTGCTGCTGCCGTAGCCGGTGCCGTAGTCGCGGCCGCGACGGCGGTGCATGCGGTCCTGCAGTTCCTCGCGGCGGTTGTCGAGCCACTCCGCGCGACCGACAGTCGCCGGGTCCATGCCGCGTCGGCCGGCTTCGTCGGCTCGGTATTCGCAGAACTCGTTGTAGGCGCTGAGCTCATTCGCGAGATCGCGCGCGCACAACTCGATCATGATTGCGTCATCCAGATAGCCCAGCACGGGCGTCGAATCCGGAATGATGTCGTCGGGGTTGGAAAAATACTCCAGCGCCGAGAGCACGCGCTGCACGTCCTCGGGGCCCATCGCCCAACCTTCGTCGCGCACCATCGCGATCATCTGGTCCAGCTGGGTCAGGCGCTGCGAAACGAACGGCGGCACGTTGGCCTTGCGGGCGTCCTCGAGCAGGCGCGTCGCCGCTGCGGTGACGTCGGCGACCGACACTGCCGGCGCACCCTTGCGCGACGCCTTCATCGCGGCACTGAATTGTTCGATGTCCTGGTCGGACAGTTCGAGCTGGATCGAAATCGGCATGGCAGTCGGCACGGCTGGGAGGAAAGGGCAGACTAGGCCGAGACGGACCTTTGGTCAATTGGTTGGGCCGCAGGCCCGGAACTGGGGACTGGTATCTGGGGATTGCTGAAAGCATGCAGGCTGCGCGAACACGCGTAGTTCCTCTCGCAACCGCCCCGCCCCCCGCTCTCGATCAGAGAATCGGTGCCAGTCCGGCGCCGAACGCGGTCAGCACGCGCACTGAGAATGCCTTGAATGTGATCTCGGCTTCCGGGAAATCGCCGACCGGTGTCCAGCAGGCGTGGAAATGCGGATCTTCGGGCGGCACTGGTTCGCAATCTGCATTGAGCTCGTAGCTCGTCGCATACCGGAACGGCCACAAGTCGAACAGCGGCAGGTTCTCGAACAGCCCGTCGATGCGCCCGTTGGCGCCTGAAACCACCGAATGCGGTCGCCTGGCGATCAGCCATGCGTTCGTCGGCGCGATCTCGCGCTCGATTGCTGCCTGCAACCGCTGCGCCATCACCGCATCGTGGAAGACCAGCACACCCTCGGTGTTGTAGTGGTCCGAGCGCGGCGTGAAATTGTGCGAGCCGATGACCCCGATGTTGCCGTCAATCACTATCGACTTGCCGTGCAGGCTCATGCGCAATCCCGCGCTGCGCAGCGCAACCGGCCGGGACCCACTGCCCAGACCGGGGAAACGGACGGACTCACTCGGCACACGCATCCTGCGTGGGCGATCCTTGGCGAGCGCGTTCGGCGTCGCCGATTGCGCCACGGCCTGCGGCGCATCCAGCGCGCTGGTCGCGGCCACCACATCGATCGGCACATCCAATGGATAGGGTTTGAGTTCGAAGATGTGGAAGCCCAGTTCACGCAGGTAGCGCCGCTTGTATTTGTACGACAACGCATAGGCGGGCAGCGCGTCGGTCGATGCCAGGGAGTTGGTCGAGACCGTCACCCTCGGCGGGTCGGGGCGCTGGTGCATGCTGCGGAACATCGTGCGCGCACCGTCGCTCAGCACCAGATACGGCGTCTGCAGCAGCACCGACGTCTGCGCACCCTCGATCAGTTCGCGCAGCCCGCTGGTGGTCTTGCTGCCGCCATCGACGGGCATGTGGTCGTGCTCACCCGGTCCGTCGGCGATGAAGTCCGCCGCGTCCACCGCGCGCGCATCTGTCACCAGCCGTGCATCGATGTCGGCCTGATCCGACGCAGCGTCCGACAGCGCCAGCACACGCGGCGTGCGGTGTTCCTGCTCCAGCGGCACACGCGGCGGCGGGCCCTGGTTGGCGATCAGCACACCTGCGACATCCTTGAGCCGTGCGATCGGCACGCTGCGCTCGTTGTTCCAGAACAGATCGAACTCACGCTCCATCTGCACGACCTCGGGACCAGCGAGGATGACGTCGCGATCAAGGAAGTCGAAATCGGGATTCCAGTCGAAATAACGGTCGTCGATATTGCGCCCGCCGGTGAATCCCACCCGTCCGTCCACCACCAGCACCTTGTTGTGCATGCGCTGGTTGAAGCTGCGGAAGCAGCACACGATCGCCTCGACGTATTGCAGCGCCGATGTGCGGGCATAGCCGAAGGTCGGGTTGTACAGGCGCATCTGGAAATTGGCATGCACGGCCGACAGGTTGGCCAGAAGCGACAGGTCGGTCGGCCCGAACAACTGATCGGCGAGCAAGCGCACCTTCACCCCGCGCCGCGCGGCCTTGACCAGCTCGTTGAAGAACAGGAACCCGGTGTCATCAGTGCCGTAGATGAAGGTCTGGATGTCGATCGTGCGGCGCGCGCTGCGGATCAGGTTGATGCGCCCAAGCAGCGAGTCCTGCCCGTATTCGACGATCTCGACATAGTTGACCGGCTTGCCGACGCTGGATTCGGCCAGCGCGCGGTCGCCGAGCGCATGCAGCGGCGAGGGCTCGGCGCAGGCGTCATCACGGTCGCAATCCAGCGCGGTCGGACGCGCGACTGCGGCGAGCGCTTCAGCGTGGTCCAGATCCTTTCGGTGCAGGCCCGCGCAACCGCCGAGCAGCGCCATGCACAGCAGCAGCAGGGCGGTGCGCAACGCTGAGGCCAGCGTCATCATGTTGACCAGTTCGTTGTTGAAGACCGCGAAAACGACCGGGCGGCGGGCGCGCAACGCTGCGCGCGAAATCGACCCTTGCCGCTTTGCTGCATTTCCTGTCTTGTCACGGCATCCAGAACGCTGCCAACTTGGCCACGCCAGGTTCCAGCGCAGCGCCTGCAGGTAGCGTCAGCACCGCGATGCCGGACGTGTGCATGCCACGGAAATCGCCCGACTGGCCGGTGCTCATCAGCGCGGCCAGCAACTCGAAGCCGGGGTTATGACCGACCATCATCAATCGCGGCACGTCGCGATGGGTGTCGGCGAGCGCGATCAATTCGCCTGGTGTGGCGTCGTAGATCGCGTCCGCGAGCTCGGTTTCGCCGTGGCCGAGCGCATCCTGCGCCGACTCCAGGGTTTCGCGCGCGCGCCGTGCAGGCGAACACAAGACGCGGTCGGGCAGATAGCCGTGCTCGCGCAACCAGAGCCCGGCCGCAGTGGCCTCGCTGCGCCCGCGCGTGGACAGGGCTCGATCACGGTCGTCCTGGCCCGGCAGCGCCGACTCGGCGTGGGCATGTCGCAGCAACACAAGTTCACGCATGTCAGCCCACCTTCTTCAGCCATTTGAACAGCGGCGCCCAATGGGCCTGATGATTGCGCACCTGTTCGGAATGATAGTCATACAGGCCTTTGCCCAATCCGGCCAGCAAAACGTAAGCCTGGGTATCGCGCAATTGCGCCACGACCGGATACGGCCACGCCTTGAGTTGCGCCAGCGCGTGCTGCGAGGCATTCGTCCACGGCTTCATGCGATTGGCGACGACGCCGACCTTGAGCTTGCCCTTGCGCACACGCGGGTGCTGCGCGAGCGAATCCAGGAACGGCACGGTCGCCTCGATGTCGATGGTCGAAGGCAGGACTGGCACCAGCACCGCGTCGGCAGCGTCGAGAAAGCTCGCGAGTTCATCGGCCATCGCGCCGGCGCGGCCATCGATGATGACGCGCTGGGCGTCGTCCGGCACCTTGTCCTGCCAGTCGCGACGGGTGCCATCCACTGGCAGCACGGCGTGCTCCATGTCGGCGCGTTTCTCGCACCAGTGCCGGGCCGAACCCTGGCGGTCGGCATCGACCAGCACCGTGCGCTTGCCGTTCACCGCATCGTGCGCGGCCAGATTGGTCGCGATGGTCGTCTTGCCGACGCCGCCCTTGGAACTGGCGACCAGGATCATCCGCATGGGTGGGCCTCCGGTGCGAGGACTTCACTCTACCATCGGGCTGCGGGGCGGCAAGCGGTGGCCGGTGCAGAGCACGCGGGTCGGAATCCAGTTGAATTTGCTTGCTATGGATGATTCCAGATGAGGTTTCGCGCGTCGCACAGCGCATCACTCGGCCACTAGAACCATGGGTCGTACTGGCCGGGTTCAAGCTGGAACGTCGTGGGTGCTTTCGATGAAATGTTCTCCTTTGCGAGCAGCCGTCGTTTCACGTCCGTCCATTCGCCTCCTGCCAGCCAGGCGGATTTCCACTCGTCCAACGATTCCGATTTTGGATGGGTCATGCGAAACCCCCAAGAGCGCCACTCGCGATCTCGGAAAGCTTCACGGACCGAGTCCAGTTCTCCCGGCGCCTCATTGCGCATCCAGGTGACGTAGCCATCCACCAGTTCGCCCTGTTCGGCCATCAACTTGCCCGCTGCCCGGCAATCGGCCTGGCGCTGGGTGTGCGTCAGCGCAACGCTGGATCGGCAGAAATCGGTGAAGGGTTTCAGCTCGAGGTACTCGTCGAACAAGTAACCCTGGCGAGGTTGGGCGAGCGCTTGCGCCATCTCTGTAGCGGCCTCGGAAGGAGTCCACTCCTTGGCGAACAAACGCGAGGGCATCGGCACCCGATCGAACGCGCCCAGTAAGGCCCTTACGGTCAGGCCATTGTGCGTGTCGAAGCGGGTGGACTGGGCCATGTGGGCAAGCGCCGACCTTGAACGCTCCTCGTCGCCGGCCTTTTTCGCGTCCGCCAAATCGTATGCCCAGACCGCGCCGTTGCTGGCATCGAGCGCCTTCAACCGCGCAAGCGACGCATCTTTCGCGCAGACCGAAGGGCGTGCCGGGCACTTGCGCACGGCGAGCGACAGGGCCCACAGATCATCCGCCTTCAATGCGCGCGCGAATGCGGCGTCGGCACGGTCGAGCAGAGCCTTGTTGGCGTCGGAGCCGATCGCTTCGGACAGGATGCCCGCGCCTTCAAACATGACGCTCGTGCCTTGGTAGTAATGGGCGCGGCCCTGGGTCGCATCCCGATACAGGATCGCTGTCGTCACGTCGTCGTCCGCGTTCTGGCGCTGTCGCTCGGCCGCCTGCGCCAACGCTTCCAGGTGCGCGCTGTAGGCGCGGTCATAGGCGAGCTCTTCGCGATGCCTCCACCAACTGTGCACGTTGTCGACCGCCGGGGAGACATCGGGACGCAGCAACACCACGGCGAAGAAAGCGGCGATCAGGACGTACAGCAAGCGTTTCATCGGATTGGCTTCCAGATGGATGGAGTCGACGTGTTCCGAACCGACCGTTTTGGCCAGATCCGGCGGAAGTTCGGAGAAAAGGACCTTCAGCGGCCCGCGGCCTTCGCGCGCGGCTTCGCGGCAGCGGTCGCGGAACGCCTGGCGCATCGGGGCGCCCCAGCGCTTGCGATGGGAAGGCGGATACAGCCACAGCGCGCCGGCGTAGACGCGGCAAAGCACGCCGATCCAGCGCGGGTCGTTCGGCTTGCGCGCGTTCATGCTTTCACCACGGCGGCCTGCACCTCGAACGCATGCGCCCAGCATGCATGCTTCGTCGCGAATCGCACCAGCCGCGACAGGCGCGCGGTTTCGCTGCGCACCGATTCGCGGCCCGATGGCGTGAGCCGGTAATAGCGGCGGCGCTCGTCGTCGTCATCGGCCGCAGGACGCTCATCGGTTTCCTCGACGAGCCCCTGATCGAGCAGGCGTTTGAGGGTGCCGTACAGCGTGCCCGGACCCATCCGCACCGCACCGTCGCTGAGCGCCTCGACCGACTGCATGATCGCGTAGCCGTGCAGGTCGCCTTCGAGCAACGCGAGCAGGATGTGGTGCATGGCCGGGCTCAGCGGGTTCGTTGGCGTGGTGGCAGGCATGGGACATTCCAGCAATCGCTCAGTTGCGCTCACTATATCCGTCACGGATATATCCGTCAACGATATATCTCGTTCCGATGTTTGGCCGCAATTCGGCAGACGATCGCCGTAACGCTCGTCATTCCCGCGAAGGCGGGAATCGCTCTTTCGACAGTGGTGCAGCGACTGACCGGCATGCAGTTGATGAGCTCTTCCGCCTTCGCGGGAATGACGAAAAAAAAGACAACGAACAGCCGCCTGCCCGCTTTCCCGGCCGCATCGCCGGCTCTGTTATGGTGTGCGTTTTCCTGGGCGGTGGTGTCGATGGCGGAGCTGCAAGACCTTGCCGTACTGATCCGCGCGAACACGCCGCTGATCGTCATCGAGACGCCGGACGAGACGCGGGTGGTGGACCTGTTCCGGCATCTGCTGGCGGATGTCTTCCGCGCGATGTACCGGTGGTCGATCACCGAAGGCATGCGCCGGGTCGACATGGATCGCGAAGACCCACCCGAAGGCGCGCCCGATGCGACCAGCACGCTGCGCACGATCCAGCAATCCACCCAGCGCGGCATCTATTTGCTGCTCGATTTCCATCCGTATCTCGGCTACGCGGGCACCCAGCGCCAGCTGCGCGAGATCGTGCAGAGGCGCAACTGCGAGGCGCACACCATCGTGATGGTCGGCACCAAGGTCGAGTTGCCGCCGGGGCTGGATGAGCTCGCGGTGCGTTTCGACCTGCGCCTGCCCGATGCGAACGCGATGCTGAAGATGGTGCGCGAGGTCGCGCGCGACTATGCGAACGAAAACGGCGGCCGCAGCGTGACCTTCGATGCCGAAGCGGTGCGCACGATCGTGCGCAACCTGCAGGGTCTTTCCATGACCGAGGCGCAACGCATCGCGCGGCAGTTGATCTTCGACGACGGCGCGCTGGATGCGAACGACCTGCCGCGCCTTGCGAAATTGAAATTCGAACTGCTCAACCGCTCGGGCCACCTGCATTTCGAATACGACACCGCGCAATTCGCCGATGTCGCCGGTGCGCGCCGACTCAAGCAATGGGTCGCGCAGCGTCGCGAGATTTTCATCACCGATGCGGCGACGGCCGCCGCGACATCCGCCAACGATTACGCGCTCGATCCGCCCAAGGGCATTCTGTTGCTCGGCGTGCAGGGCTGCGGCAAATCGTTGCTGGCCAAATCGATCGCAGGTGGATTCGGGGTGCCGCTGGTGCGGCTGGATTTCGGAACCCTCTACGACAAGTATCACGGCGAGACCGAAAAAAACCTGCGCGACGCGCTCGCGTCGGCCGAGCAGATCGCGCCGTGCGTGCTGTGGATGGACGAGATCGAGAAAGGCGTCGCGAGCGGATCGAGCGACAGCGATGGCGGCGTGTCCAAGCGCGTGCTCGGTTACCTGCTGACGTGGATGGCCGAACGCACATCGCGCGTCTTCCTCGTCGCGACCGCGAACCAGGTGCAGGACCTGCCCGCCGAACTGCTCCGCAAGGGCCGCTTCGACGAGATTTTTTTCGTCGACCTGCCAAATGCCGAAACCCGCGCCGAGGTGTTCCGGCTGCACTTCGTGAAGCGCAAGGTGGACATGACCTTGCTCGACGTACCGGCGCTCGCCACAGCCTGCGACGGATTCTCGGGAGCCGAAATCGAGCAGGCGATCGTGTCAGCGCTGTACGCCGCTCGCGCCGCGCGTGGTGCGGTCACCCAGAACGACCTGCTCACCGAACTGCGCAACACGCGGCCGTTATCGGTGTTGATGTCCGAAAAGGTCGAAGGACTGCGTGAGTGGGCGGCTGGGCGGACGGTGCCTGCGGATTAGCTGCCGCAAGCCCACTTCCCACCGGGGTGAGGGAGAGCGCTTGCGGGATGCGTTCAAGCGCATCCCGCGCTGTCCCGAACGCGCTGCCGAGAGGCAGGGCCGGGGCGCGGGTTGGGGCGAGTGCGTCGTGCGTCTGCCCTCATCCGCAGATCAGCATTCAGGGGCTGACCGTCACCTGGAAGCTGACGATGACTTGTGCGCCCGGTGCGAGGCTGCCCGTGAACGTCCAGCGCAATGCGCCTTGCGCGCCGACCGCAGGTTGCGCGGCGACGACGCACGCGGTCAGGCCCGCGGGCAGGCTGACAGGTGCCGGACAACTGGCCGATACGAAGTTGGTGAAGGACGGGCTGAAGTCGTCCACCACGAGGTTGCCGATTGCGGCGCTGCCCGGATTTTTCACGACGATCTGGTATTGCAGCGTGTCTCCCGGCACTGCGTTGTTGGACGTACCGGCAGCGCCGCCCTGGGTCAGGTTGCTGACCAGCTTGGAAAGCTGCACCGTGCCGGGAGCGCTGACCGTGGTCGTGTCCGTGCGCGTGAGGCTGGCGGACAGCGCAGGGCTGGCGTTGACGTAGTTGAAGGACGCGGTGAGGGTCACCAGATTCTGCGAATTCACCCCCGCGTTGGCTGGCACGAACTCCTTCAACACCACGCAGATCGTCTGCCCGGCAATGGC
Organism: Pseudomonadota bacterium; assembly: GCA_043747745.1. GTDB lineage: Bacteria > Pseudomonadota > Gammaproteobacteria > Xanthomonadales > Xanthomonadaceae > SZAS-103. The sequence goes on along the minus strand of JAYTOP010000056.1, from coordinate 29,436 downwards.
TGCGACTGCAGCAGCCAGCAGCGCATCGCCGCCATCGATTTGTCCATTGCAGTTGGCGTCGCGATAGATCGTCTCGACCCAGCCCGCGATCACGGGCGCGGCCACCGCGCTGCTGCTGAACGTGACCTGCCCACCACTGCCCACAACGAAGGTATGCGGATAGAACACGACGCTGCCCGGCGATGCGCTCTGGGCACCGTCGGGCGCGAGCGTGTTGGGCGGCACCACGCCGAAGTTGACGCCAGTCGCGAACAACCCCGTGCTCGCGGTGATGGTCACGCTGGGACGCGCATAGGTGCCGCCGCTTGTGCCCGCGCTGCCTCCGGTCGCCAGATCGCCGGACGGTGGCGCCGGGGTGATCACGACGCTGCCGGCGACGCTCGACGGCAGCCACAAGGTGTAATTGCCGGAACCATCAGTGACAGCCGAACCGACATTGCTGGCTCCGACCAGCGCATTGACGGTGACGCCGGCAATGCCCGTTTCCGTACCATCCTTCACACCGTTGTTGGCGGTCCCGGCGCCGGTACCGGTATCACCGAACACGTTGCCGCTGAAGCTCATGCCCTGGTACAGGCCGAAATTCTGTGGCGGCGGCGCGGTGGCGCCGACAGTCAGCTTGCGGATCCCGGTGGATGCCTCGGTCCCGGCCCAGCCCACGGGAACGGACGGCGTGATATCGGAAAGCGTGTTGTTGCCGTCGAGGATCAGGCAGTAGTTGCCTGACGCGACGCCCGGAAGATTGTAGGCGCCGGTGGTCGGATCGACTGCCGCCGCGGCCGTCGCCGGGGCCTGGCAGACGCCGCCGCTCGACGGCGAGATCTTGACGAACAGCCCGGCGACGCCGGTTCCGGCTTCCGGCGGCGCCCCGGCCGGGTCGTAGTTGCCATCGTGGTTGAAGTCGCTGTAGACCGTGCCCGAGATCAGCGGGTTGGGCGAGTTGGTGAACACGCACGCGATCGCGTCGCCGAATTGCAGCGTCGTGAACGTGAAGGAATAGACGTCGAGCTTGTTCGGCATCACGGTCGTCGAAGCGCCCGTGGAGTTGTTCGTGCAGGTCAGCGAGGGGATGTAGGCGAACAACGTGCTGACGCTGCCGGCCGCCATTTTCTCGCTGATCACGAACGGATAGCCCGCAGCGACGGTGGGCAGGTTGGCGATCATGAAGGGGCCGGAGCCTGCGCCCGACGAGGTGCCGGTCGCCAGCACGGTTCCGGTCGAGGTCTGGATCGAATAGGTGAACTGGTCGGCGGCGTTCACGCGCGGGCCGTTGAGCAGCTTGGCGACCGACACCGAAGCGAAGCGCACGCCGAAGATCACGCCCTGCAGGCCGCTGCCGTGGAACGTTGCGGACACCTGAGTGGGATTGTTGAAGGTGCCGAACACGTAGCTGCCCGCCGAACCGTTCTGGGTACCGGTCTCGGTCACCGTGGCCGAGCCGACGCCGGCGAGGGTCGGCAAGTACGCCCCGTTGGGAACCGTGGACAGCAGCGTCCAAGGCGAGCCATTCGTCGTGAAACTCAGGTTCTCATTGGAGTTGGTCGATTCGCCATCGGCCGCGATGAAGGCGTAATTGGAGACCGCGCCACTGGGCGGCGTCAGCGCGATGCTGCTCAGGGTGACCGTGATGGTCGCGTTGTTCTGCGACTCGTACAGCACCGGGCTGGCCGGAATGCCAGTGAACGCGCTGTTACCGAACGCCGCGCCGGTCCACGACGGCGAGACGGACGCATGCAGGTAAGGCGTGGCACCAGTCGCGGTGACATTCATCGTGAACGCCAGCAACGATCCGTCGGGCAGGTTGTAGCTGAAGTTCTGCCCGCCCGCAGAGCGCGCGGTCGCGTCGCTGTAGCCGGCGAAGTCGATCCAGCAATAGTTGCCGTAGTCGCTCGGCGCGGTGCCCTGTCCGGTTGCGTACGAACAGGTGGCCGCCCATGCGGAGCCGCCGAACAACAGTCCAAAGAGCAGCAGAAACGCCATGGGAAACCAGCGTGCCAGCCACATGCGAGGCTTTCGGCTCTTCACTGGCGTGGCGCGATCAGGGCGCATGGTTGTCCGTTCCCGTCGAGGCGCCATTCCAGATGCCCGCCGCCGCATTCGACTGATCCGCCTTCGGCACCGGCATCGCTCCCGCCTTCTCGAACAGGTCGGCGCCGAACTTGAAGCGCAGCCGCAGGTAGAAACCGTCCTGCGTGTAGGCACCGCCCGCGAGGTCGGGATCGTCGAAACCGACCACGTTGTAACCCAGCGACAGCCACAGGTTGCGACGGAACAGATAGCCGAGCTCCGCACCGGCCGCATCGCGGCGGGTGCCGAAGCCCCAGCTCGTGAAGCCCTGCACGCCCGCATCCCAATGCTCGCCGAAGTCGCGGGTGACGCGGCCGCCGAGCAGGCCGGTCCAGCCCGAACTGTTGATGCCGTTCGCGGCATCGTCGGTGTGTTTGGCGGCAAAACGCGCGCTGACGTTCCAGCGATCCGAAGGCTGCACGTCGACCTGGGTCAGCAGGATCCACGCGCGCTGGTCGAGCTGCTGGCCGAACGGCAGGGTGCTGTCCTGGTTGCGCTTGTAGCCGAGCATGCCGAGCGCATTCCACACGTTGCTGTCGGCCGGGCGGTAAGCGAAACCGGTCTGCAGTTCGCCGATGCGCTGGCTGCCGGTGCTGGTACCGCGCTCGTTGGTCACGTTGTAGAATCCGCGCGCGAGCAGGGTCCAGTTGTTGTCGAGCCTGGCGGCGACCGCGCCGGTGGCGAGCCAGCCGGTCGATTGCAGCGAGTCGCGCCATTCCAGCCGCGCCGACGCCTTGAGGTTGTCGGAAGCGGTGTAGCTGATCGCGCCGGTCACGGCCTGCGATTCGTCGCTGACCTTGCCTGCGGTCGGATGGATGCGCTCGGCCGACGCGCTGACGCCGAGCCCCGGTGAGACCTGCCAGGTTCGGCGCAGGCCAATCGCGTCTTCCGCCGCGCGGCCGTCGATGCCCTGCCCGATCCGGTATTCGTTGAACAACTGCGTCTGGCCGGACAGCGTGCTCTGGAAGCCGAACACGGTCGAATACTGGTTCACGTTCGGATTGAGCCCGAACGCGCCGCTAAGGCTGTTGTTGCTTTCGTGGTTGAAGTACAGCTTGCCGATGTCCGAGATCGCATAGGTGCCGCCGATGCTGGCGACCTGCGCGGACTCGTTGAACGCGCGCTCGTACTGCGCGAACAGGTTGGCCTTCGGGAAGCCGGGTACTGGCGCATCGAGGCGCACGAAGCCGCTCGTGAAATCGACCGGCGTCGAAGCCGGCAGCGCAGCGCTCGAGTGCGGAACCGAGGTCTGCGCGTTGCCGGATGCGTGGCGGATGCCGACGCTGAGCTTCATGCCGCCCGGCAGGCTGTGCTGCAACGTGATCGAAGCGCCGGTCTGGTTGCCGTTCGCCTGCTGCGATTCGGTGCGCAGGCCTTCGACCGCGATCCGGTCTTTCTGGCTGATCAGCCAGCCGACCTGCGCGCCGTATTGCGACTGCCCGGCCGACTGCAGCGCGCTCGGGTTGTAGAAATCGGCGTCGGTGTGGATGCCCCAGACGCGGCCCTGCACGTGTTCGCCCTGCCCTTTCCATTCGAAGCGCTCGGCATTGCCGGTGCCGTGGTCGGCCGAATCCGAGCGCGCGAACTCGCCAACCAAGGTCGACTTCGTGCCCAGGTGCGCGGTGAAGTCGACGCCGAACAGGTCCAGCCGCTTCGCGGGATCGTCGTCGCGGATCGCGGTGCCGCCGAGCGCGAACGCGCGACCAAACTGGTACTCCGCCGACAGCCCGCCGACCCAGTGCTGCGGGCCGCCGTTGTTGACCTCGTAGGTCACGCGGACAAAGACCGGGTTGAGATTCTCGTCCACCGCGGAGATCGGCGCGGCGAACAGCAGGCGGCCGGTGTAGAGCTCGATCGAGTAGTCCACGAAGGGCGTCATCGGCTGCACCGAGAGCACCACGCCGGGCTGGTTGCGGTCGCGCACGATCAGGTCGACCTGCTGGCTGTTGACGACGCCGTTGAGGTCGAGCGCGTACGGGCCCGAGGTGCCGTTCGCGGGGATTTCCACCACCGTCTGCGCGCTCGAGGTGTGGCTCGCGAAACCGTCGACGGTCAGGCCGCCGTCGTGGCCGTGCGCCTTCATGCCGTACAGCGCGCGTGTGTACTGCGAGAGCTGGCGCGCGGGGTTTTCGGTCTGCGAGGTGTAGTCGCCGAGAAGGACGTAGGACGTGCCGTGGTCGAGCCGCACGTACAGCTTGCCGGTGGACTGCGCGTCGAAGCCCTTGACCGAGGAATCGCCGTAGATCGGGTAGTAGCGGTTCGGCTGGATGTCGCGGAACAATTGCGTATCCGAAGGCTTGTCGGAATCGTAGCCGAGGGTCAGCAGGGTCGAGCCGAGCACCTTGCCTTTGAGGAAGACCTGGGTGCGCGCGGCGGCTGAATCCTTGCCATCGTTAAAGCTCCGGCTGAGGCTGGTGATCTGGCGTTCGAAGGCGTCGCTGCCGCTGACCGGCGAAACCGAATGCGCGTCGAGCTTGCGCAGGTTCAGCACGGCCTCGACGAGGCCGACGCCGAACAGCGGACGCAGGTCCGGGCTGAAGGTCAGCTTCGCATCGCCGTCGATGGTGCCGCTCTTCGCTGTCAGCAGGGCGGTGCCCGGATGCGCGGGCGGGAGCAGGGCGAAGTCGCTGCTGCCGCCTTCGACGAAGACCTGGGTTCCGGGCTCCGATGGATTCAGGTCGTTGGCCTGCCACGCGCCTTCGCTGGTGTCGAGCGTGACCGGCAGCCGCGTCGTCACCGGCAGGCCGTCCGCATCGACCGGCTGCACGCTGACGAGCACCGGTGTCTGCGCATCCGCGATCGCCTTGGCGGGCAGCACGAAGCGCAGCGCCGCGATCGCTCCGGGAGCGCGCAGGCTGAGGCTCTCCTGTCCGCGGGTGCCGCCGAACGGATCGATCGCGGTCACCACCAGCTGGTTGCGCCCCGGCTTCAGGTCGACGCCGACGTATTCCCACGCGGTGACACCCTTCGATTGCAGGCTGGAGCGGATGCCGACTTGCCGGTCGGACACCACATGGTCGTTGACGGTCAACCGCAAGGTCGCGCCGTAGGGACCCTTCACGCGCAGGCGCAACTGGGCGGTCGGCATCACCTGTCCGTCGCTGAGATCGAGGAACTCGACCTTGTCGTCCATCGTCGCGACGAGGTCCTTGAGCGGCACTTCGGTCGCCGCTTTCGCATCGTCAACGGGCGTCGGCGCATTCACCGGCACCTGCGACGACGAGGCCGGATCGCGGACCTGCGCCTGCTGCACCGGCAACCCTGGGAACAGCGGCTTCGCAGCCGGCGACTGCTGCGCGACCGATCCACCGAAATCGCCGACCGCGCCAAGCAATGAGCCTTGCTGCGGGATCGAGGTGCCGGTGGCGACGACCCCGTTGGGGCCCAGCGTGCCGCTCGCGGGCAGCGCGCGCGCATCGGTGTTGAACGACGAGGTATTCGTGGTCGTGCTGAGCAGGCTCTGCGCGGTCTCGGCGATCTCATCGGGTCTGGCCTGCGCCTTGCGACGCGCGGCGAGCTGGCTGCGGATCGCGGTAGTGCATTCGCGGATCGCGAAGTCGGTCTTGTGCAGTTCGCCTTTCTGCAGGTCCACGAACTGGCTCGACGGCTCGAACGCATTGCGATGATCGAGGGCTTCGAGCGTCGCGCCTTCGGGCAGCGTCGACGGATCGACCGCGGCGACGGTCGTGCGCGGCGTCAGCCCGTACAGGCTGTACTTGCCGTCGCCGTCGGTGATCGAGTAGGTGCCGTCGGCGAGCCAGATACGCACGCCCGGAATACCGGGTTCGTCCTTGCCCTGCACGCGGTCGGCGTCGCAGTCGGCGAAGATCTTGCCGATCAGGATCGCCTGCTCGGTGAATACGCCGCCGATCACCCGCACCTTCACCGAGGCAAGGTTCGAGCGCAGCGTGCCGCTCTGCGCCTGCGCGGAATTGATGCCGTTGCCGGACAACGCGCCCGGCGCGATCGCGACGCGGTAGGTCAGCACGACTTCGTGCGCGTTCAAGATCGTCCCTAGCGAGAAGCCGAGCACGCCGTCGTTGCGGACCGGATCGGCGATCGCATGGCCTTGCAGGCGCGCGCTGCCCTTCACGTATTCGAAGCCGACCGGCAGCCAGTCGCTGACCTGCACATCGGGCAGCGCGATGCCGCTGTGGTTGCCGACCGTGATCGTGTAGTCGAGGAAGTCGCCGACCTCGACGACCGCCTGCGACGCACTCTTCTGCACCATCAGGCCACCCGTCGCGCCGGGGTCGAGCGGCACGTCGATCCGGATCGGACCCTTGCCGCTGGCCACGAAGCTGCCGCCATAGGAACCCGGATCGATCACGGTGCGCCCGGCCGGCTGCAACGCGGGCGGCAGTTTGGACGGGAACAGGTAGCCGGCCGGCGGGACGACCTTCAACGCGTAGGTGCTCGGCAGCACCGCCGGAAAGCTGAACACGCCGTCGCCGCCGGTCACTACGACGCTCGGAGCCGGCGTGCTGCCGTCCGCTGCGAACACCGTGGCCGGGCTTCCGGGATGGCCGCCGTTGCCCGCGCCGGTGACGTCGATCAGGGTGACCGTCGATCCGGGCACGGTCGCATTGGTCTTGCTGTCGAACACCACGCCCTGCGGATCGATCAGCACGAGCGAGCTGATCTCGCCGACCGCCGAGCAGCCGAGCATCGTCGCGGTAACGAGGTCGTTCGGCAGGATCTCGACGGTGCCGTCGCCCGAAGCGACGATGTGCGAGCGCGCATCGGCGGTGGGCACGTCGGGCTGGATGCGGAAGATGCCGGTGTTGGCGCCGGTCTCGACCGCGGTGAAGGTCTCGAGGTCGCCGGTGAGCTGGCTGGCGAGGCGGACCGGGAAGGTCTGGATCTGGCTCGAATCGATGTTGCAGGCACCAGCGTTGATCTGCACGTACAGCGGATCGGTCAGCGGCGACTGCTGGATCGGGTTGCCGTAGGTCGGCGGATAGAAGCTGATCTGGCCGGGCAGGGTCGGCAGCGAAAGGTGGACCGGGTTGGACGGCACCGTGATCAGGCCGGCACCCTGGAAGTCGCTGTAGGCGGTGTTGTCGAGCGCGCCGGATGCGTTTGCGTTGACCACGACCGTGAACTGGCCAGTCAGGGTCGCCCCCGCAGCCAGGCTCGGCGTGCCCCAGGCGATTGCGTCGATCGTCGTGACCGACGGCTGTACGGTCTGCCAGGTACCAGCCGTATCGCCGACGCGGTGGTAGAGCTGCACCGCCGAACCGGCGGCGCCGAGGCTCTGGAACGTGGTGTTCGCCGGAATCGCGTCGCGCAGCAGCACGAGGTTCTGGTTCGCGCCATCGACCAGCAGCGGAGCGCCCGGTGCCGCCGAATCGCCCTGATTGGAAACGGCCAGCGTGTAGGTGACCTGACCGCCCTGGGTCGGTGCGGTGGTCGATGCGGCCTTGGTCACGTTCAGCGCCGGACCGCCGCTGACCTGGACGGTGTCGACCGCGGTCGCACGCTGACCCTGGACCGCGCTGGTCGCGCCCAATGTCATCGATGCCGACTGCCCCGGCAACGCGGTCGCCGGAACCGTGCCGACCACCAGCACCGCAGCCGATGCTCCCGGCGCGAGGGTGATGCCGTTGGACGCCGCAGCGCTGGCGCTGGCGTGGACGGCCATCGTCACGCTGCCGGTCGGCACCAGGATCGGCTCACCCGGATCGACCACGCCGTTGCCGTTGAGGTCCTGCACCACTTCGAGGTTGTTCGGGTTGTAGTTCGCGCCCGCGACCATCGCGAGGTCGAGCAGGCAGGTCTCGTCGGTGTTGCCGGCGTTGCCGACCGTGTGCGGCAGCGCGAAGCCGGTGTTGGGCGCACGCACGATCACCTGGCCGGGCGTCAGCGTGCAGGCCTCGAGCGGCTGCACGATCACCCCGACGGTGTTCGAATCCTGGTGGACGGAGGTGCCGCTGGCCGCGTCGATGAAGGTCGCGCTCGCGGTGTTGTCGATCACGGTACCGGCGACGGGCGCGATGGCCCAAGCGGGCGAAGCACACCACAGCGCGCACAGCATTGCCACGACTCCCGAATGGAAGCGGTGCAGGACTGAGCGGTAGGCGGCGTATCCCATGGGCATGACCGTCGAGACTTGGCTCCGTTGCAGCGCATTCCGCTGGAACGCGGTCCGCTTGAAGCGATTCCGCCCGCCGTCGGACTCAATGGTCCGAACGGCGGGCGGGACGTCCACTGCGCGACCGCGATGCGGTTGCGCTTACGGGTTGATCTTCACTCCGAAGACCACGATGGCGACCTGGCTCGGCGTCAGCGTACCGACCGTGGCGCTGATGCTGCCGGTCGCAGTGAGCGCCGGCCCGGTGATCGTGCCCACGGTGGTCGTGGCCAGCGAACTCAGGGTCGTGAAGCTCGGGGTCGCGTCCGACACGACCACGTTGGTGGCATTCGCCGAACCGACGTTGGTGGCCGTGATCTGGTACAGCACGCACTGGCCCGGGAGGGCGTTGACGTTGGCCGCGGAATACACCGTACCGCCGGTCGGGCCGGTGCATGCCGCATCCAGCGCCTGGTTCTTGACCAGGGTCAGGTTGCCTGCAATGACCGTCGTCTGGTCGGTGGCGATCGCCGGCGCGGGCGCCGCGATGATGTACGCGCCATTGACCGTGGTGACGGTGATCGTGGCGGTGTCGACGTCGCCCAGCTGCGCACCAGCCGGTGCGGTCTCCTTGTTGAAGATCGTGACGGCTTGGCCCGGGGCCAGGCCGGCTGCGAGCGCCGGGATCAGCTGGATACCGCCGGCCGGGACGATGATGTCGGCCGCGTCGAGCACACCGTTGGCATTGGCGTCGTAATACATCACCGACGTCCAGCTCGGCTTGCTGTTGGCGGTACCGAAGGTGATCGTCGAGACCGTGCCATTGCCTTCCACGACGTCGCCGTTATTGGTCAGCGTGTGGCTGTACACCACGATGCCGCCCGGATACGTCTGGTTGGTGTTGTTCGGCGTGAAGGTGACCGAACGCACCGCGTTCAGCGTGACTGCGTCATGGATGGTGTCCTGCGCACCCGACGAGGCCGAGACAGCGCGGAAGAACAGGTCCGAGGTTCCGGCGGCCGCGCCGGCACCAGTCGCCGGAGTCGTCACGACCGCGCAGACCAGCAGGTTGCTGCCCGAGGCGATGATCGGCGTCGGGGTGGTGACGGTCGCGCCGGTCGTCGAGCAGTTGCCCGCACCACCGTCGGCCTTGAACACCACCGTCCAGCCGGTTGGCAGGGTCACGCTGCTGAAGTTGCTGACCGTGCTGGCACCGAGGACGTAGGAGTCGGCCACCGGCCCGGTGTTGTTGACGAACACCGGGAAGCTGGTGGTCTGACCCGGGTTGATCGCTTTGGACAGCACCGCGCCGGCTTCCGGACCCGCACCCTGGCCTGGGGCCGGGGTACCCGCGTTGAACGCGCTGGTGTTGGTCAGGTCGACGGCCGCGCCGTTGACCACGGTCAGAGTATCGGTGGTGGTCGCGGTCTTGGTCGGATCGAAGCCCGAGGTCGCGGTCTTGTTCAGGGTGTACGGGCCACCGGTCGCATTGGCCGGGAGCTGCGCCTTCACGATGACGTTGTACGTCGCACCGGGCGCCAGCGGGCCGGTATCCGGGATGTTGTTGCCGTTGGTGTCCACGAGCGGGGTCACGCCGTCGCTCTTGTACAGGGTGAAGCTGGTGCCGGCCGGGAAGTTGTTGGCACCGAAGGTAACGTCGAACGTGTCGGTACCATTACCGGTGTTGGTCACGATGTTGGTGAAGGGAACCAGGGCGCCGGGATTGGCACTGGGAACCGTAGAGCCACTCAGGGTAACGCCGCCGATCTGGGTGACAGTGAACGGAACGGTGTTCGACGTGTCGGAAATGATCGCGCCAGTGCCGTCGTTGAAGGTGTCGGTCGCGGTATTGTTCTGCACGCCGGGAGCGACGCCCGCGTTCACGTTCACGTTGAAGGTGATCGTGCCGGACTGGCCCGGGGTCACCTGGTTGACGATGTAGCGCAGGCGAACCGAAGCGCCCGTGTACGTGGAAACGATCGTGTTCGGCGCGCTACCCGTGGTGCCGCCCACGTCGGACAGCGCGGTCGCGCCGCTGACGCTCCAGCGGCTGGACGCAGCGATGTAGGTCATGCCGGCCGGCACGAAGTCGGTGATGGTCACCGCGGTGGCCGTGGTGTTGCCGGTGTTCGTGTAGGTCAGGGTGTAGGTGTACGGACCCGAGCCGGCGGCGCCGGTGTTGGCGCTGATGCCCTTGCTCAGCACGATCACGCCATTGTTGGTGACGGTGGTCGTGTCGGCGTTGTTCGCTTTCGTGGCCGGCGTCAAGCCGCTGGTCGCGGTGACCGTCATGCCGTTGATCTGGCCGCTGGTCGCCGTGGGCGGCACGACCGCGACGACGATGAACTTGAATACGCCGCCTGCGCCGAGCGCCGGGGAGGTCGTGATCGCGGGGCCGGTCGGCTGACCGCTGCCGTTGTCGGCGAAGATCTGGATGCCGGTCATGCTGAACGGGCCACTCGCGTTCACGGCGGTCAGGCCGTACGTGTCGGTGCCGTTGCCGGTGTTGGTCAGCGTGTGCGGGTAGTACACCGTGCTGCCGGCCGTGGACGTCTGCGCGCCGTTGGCGGTGAGGGTCAGCGCGGCGACCTGCTGCACGATGGTATTGACCACGTTCGACGAGACCGACCGGCTGATGCCGGAGGCGTCGGTGAACGTCGCCGAGGCCTGGTTGCCGATCGAGGTGCCTGCCGGTGGCGGCACGGCGAACGCATCGCCAGCGCCGATGGCAAGAAACGCCAACAGCATGCAGGCCATCAATGCAATCAGTCGGCGGCTCCAGCCGGAGGTCGGCATACCCGTAGCTGTGTTTGGACTATTCATGACCGGTGCTCCAGAGACTGATGGCTTGATGATGGGTTGGTAACGTATTGAAAACGATCAAACAAAAACGCCGCGACATCATCGCGGCGCAGGGGAAGCGGATTTGCTGACCGGCTCGGTTGCAACCGTTGCATTGACATGCACGCGCAATTGCACGGCCCTTGTCTGGTGCGATGCGAGCGTCCCGAGATCCCAGCGCAAGCTGCGGATTTCGCTCAGCGGCACCGGCTGCTGATGCGATTTGCCATCCTTGCCGAGTACGGGATGCATGAGCGGCATCGGTGCGAACTGCTTGCCATCGAGTGAAGCCTGCGCCCCCGCAGGATCCATGCCATCGGCCTGAAGCGTGGTGCCCGATGGAACCGGCAGGTTGGCGAGCAGGTGCTCGGCAGCCGCATCGCCTGCATTGGTGTAGGTCGCGCGGTACTGGAGAAGATCGCCGGGTCGGGCTGCGGATGCCGGTTTCAGCACCTCGTGTCCGGACTCCATGGCGACTTGCCGAACTTCGAGCTGCGAAGTGACAGCGGAGGCCGCCCATGCAGCAGGCGTGCCGATGGCGAGCATGAACGCACAGAAGAGAGTGCAGCGCCGATGCGCGCTGAAAAGCGTGTTTTTCACGGAATTCCCCCTGTAGGAATAGCGTCTGGCAAATGGTCGTTGGCAGCCGTTGGCTACCATTCAGGTAAGAGTATACGAAAGCGTTTTCAGCGCGCCGTGAAGAGAAAAGCCGTCGATCGGCTCAAGATCGCCGCCTGTCAGGCCCTACCGTTGCGTATAGCCGGTTTCGGGCCTGGATTGTGTTGTTGTGGAACACACCATCCCAACATCGCGATTTCAGTTCTGGAATTGCGTGCGAAAGTTGGCTCTGGCCTGCCTGCATCAACCACGAAGCACGCGAGCGGTGGCGAATGCCTGGTTCGACATCGCCTCCCTGCGATCCGCACACCGCCATTCAACGCGCGAGAAACCACCCCGTGATCGCGAGCCGATCCTCGCCCGCCCATGGCGAGACCAGGCTGACCAGGTGCAACTGCGGAACGCGGAATATCGAGAGTGCGTTCCAGCGCGGCATCAGGGTTTCGATCACGCCACCGTCCGCGCCGATGAATTGCAGCAGCCCGCCCCATTCCGCCTTCCAGCGCGGCGTGAGGTTGATGACGTACGCATGGCGCCGTCCTTCGCCGCTGTGCCTGTCGTCGTGCGGGGTGAGGAACTGTCCGGGCCGGTAGCGTGTCGCCTGCGCGTTGACCGCATTGATCGCGTCATCTCCGGTGAGGTAGCGCGCGAAGTCGATGAAGTCGGGGCTGTTGAGGAACTCCAGCACGACATGCAGCCGCAGGCCCGGATCCCAGCCCTCCTTGCGCGCGCGCAGCAGCATGTAACTGTCGTAGACGAACTGGAACGATTCGCGCGCATTGCGATAGGCCGTTTCGAGCACCTCGCGATAGGCCGCATCGTCGAGCGCCCGCTCGCGGCCATGCGTCTGCGCCGCGCCGCCGCTGTGTTCGGCGAGGCTCCACGGCACGTCGTGCGTGAGGCAATCGCGCAGCAGTTCGGCGGCTTCGGGCTGCAGGAAATCCGCAATCTGCACGCGCCCGCGCGTGGCGAGTTGCTGCTTCCAGTGGTCGACGTCGAGTTCGTTGTTGATCATGGCTTAGATGCGCGAATCAAGGCTACTTCGCAGAAGCAGGCGCTTCGCCCAGCGGGCTGATTGGCTTGCCGTCGCGCGTCGGTTGCCAGTTGGCTGGCGGGGTGAGCGAAACTCCGGCGCGGCGCAGCTGCATTTGTATCGCGACAACTTCGCTGCCGCTTTCCTCGAGATCGGCGAAATAGGCACGCGATGCCGCAGGTTCAATGCTTGTCTTGGCCAAGGGTTGTCCGTATTGCTCGAACTGCCAGGCCAGTACCCGCGCAGCCTCGATATCTGAAGCGTTCGCCGTGCCCGATACGCGCAGCAAAGCGCGACCCATCATGCGACCGATCATGTTCGTGGACTGGTTGAGCATCAAACGACCCGCGTTCCCGCAGTTCTCGAAACGACTCACCCCAGCGTCCGGCTGCTTCTCACGCTTGCAGGCATTCACCAACGACTGGTAGGCAGGCATCACCATCGTCACAACTTCGGACATCGCATATACCTGTTCGACGAGCTCCAGGTCGACAGGCGCACTGGTCGGCATCTGTCGCACCAGTTCAATCGACGGAGGGTAACGGCGATAGACACCCACCCACGCGTTCATCGCCTCGCCGAACATTTCGTCGTAACGCGTCGCTATCGCCATGCGCGCCAGCGCGTGGTTGATGCCGGCAGCATTGTTCGCTTTCGATGCGGTATTGATGACGGGTATCCATCCCACACCATTGTCCGGCTCGAGCATCGCCAAAGCCTCCGGGCGATTCGCGCATGGATGCTGTGCATCGCAGCCACTGTTTTCTGGCTGCGCATTCGCCCAGATCAATTGCACGAGGCGGTCTTTCGGTGCGGCCTCGGCGGCCTTGCGCAACAGCGCGGCGCGCGCCGGATTCGGGCCACCCAACGAACCGGGATCATCGAATTCCAGCATCTGCGTGGACAGGGCCCAGTCGCGCGGCGACGCACTGTTACGCAGCGATTGCTCGACGCCATGCCGATAGCGCATGTTGGCCGCGAAGTCTGCTTTTTGCTGCGGCGTCAGCGGCGGATCGGAGTCCTCGCCAGGACTCTGTTGATGCGTTGCTCCAGCGGGCGACGGTTTTGCCGATTGCGCAGGCGCGCTTGTCGGCGCAGCAACAGGCGCGGCGCTTGCGACAGCGAACAGCGAAGTGAGTGCAACGATCAGCAGCGGCATGGCGATCCCTTGAGCGCCGGCTCGTTGCCGGTATCGGCTTTATAGCTGGAATTGTTCGGTACCTCCATCAAACGACCGATATTGATCCTCTCCCATCGACAGACTCACCATGGCCGGATCAAGCAGGCCACCCCTCTCCCGCAAGGGGAGAGGTAAACGCTCAATACCCCGCCGCCTGCCCATCCTTGCGCGATTCGCTCGCTCCGATCCAGCCGCCGTTCGGGTTCACCATGATCGCCTGGTAGCCACCGTACGGCCCGTCGGAGTAGCGCACGCTGTGGCCCTTGCGCATCAGCGCGCGCACGGTCTCCCACGAGAACCCGGTTTCCAGGTCGACCTCGCCGCCGTCGTCCATCGCGGTGTTCTGGCCGCTCGGTTCGGTGGAGTTGTCGTGCTGGATGCGCGGGGCGTCGCCGGCTTCCTGCAGGTTCATGCCGAAGTCGATCAGGTTCATCAGGATCTGCACGTGGCCCTGCGGCTGCATCGCGCCGCCCATCACGCCGAAGCTCAGCCACGGCTTCCCGTTCTTCGTCACGAACGCGGGAATGATGGTGTGAAACGGCCGCTTGCCGGGCGCGAATGAATTTGGATGGCCTTCCTTCAGCACGAACAGTTCGCCGCGATCCTGCAGGATGAAACCCAATCCTGGCGGGGTCATGCCGCTGCCCATGCCGCGGTAGTTGGACTGGATCAGCGAGACCATCATCCCGCTGGAATCGGCGGTGGTCAGGTAAATGGTGTCGCCGCCATCGAGCGCGGGCGGCGTGCCCGGCGCGGTCACGCGCGCGGCCTTGTCCATTGAAATGAGTTTGCGGCGTTCGGCGGCGTAATCCTTCGACAGCAATCCATTCACTGGCGTCTTCACGAAATCCGGATCGGCGTAGAACCGCGCGCGATCGGCGAACGCGAGCTTCTTCGCTTCGACGAACAGGTGCACGTGCTCGGGGCTGCCAAAGCCGTACTTCGCGAGGTCGAAACCTTCCAGGATGTTGAGGATCTGGAGTGTTGCGATTCCCTGGCCATTGGGCGGCAGTTCCCAGACGTCGTAGCCGCGGTAATTCGTGCTGACCGGCTCGACCCATTCGCCGTGGTGCGCAGCCATGTCATCAAACGACAGGAAGCCGCCCTGCGCCTTCATGTAGTCGCCGATGACGTGCGCGATCGGTCCCTTGTAGAAGGCGTCGCGGCCGCCGTCGGAAATCTTCTGTAGGGTGTCGGCGAGCGTCGGTCGCGTCCACATCTCGCCGGTGCGCGGGCCGCGGCCGTCGCGGGTGAACTGTTCGCTGAAGCCCGCATATTTCGACAGGCGCGGCACCGACGCGCTCCAGTAATAGGCGATCACTTCGCTGACCGGGAAACCTTCGCGCGCGTAGCGGATCGCTGGCGCAAGATTCGCTTTCATCGGCAACTTGCCGAAACGATCGTGCAGCGCGAACCAGCCGTCGACGCTGCCCGGCACCGAGACCGGCAACGGGCCGAGCGGTGGAATGTCCTTGAGTCCCTGCTTCTGGAACTCGGCGAGGCTGAGCGATTTCGGTGAGCGACCTGAGCCGTTGTAGCCGTAGAGCTTGTGGGTCTTCGGATCCCAAACGATCGCGAACAGGTCGCCGCCCATGCCCGCACCAGTCGGCTCCATCAGGCCAAGCGCGGCGTCCGCTGCGATCGCGGCATCGACCGCGCTGCCGCCGTTGCGCATCGTGTCGAGCGCGATCTGGGTGGCGAGCGGTTGCGAGGTAGCAGCCATGACGTGCGGGGCGTAGATCTCCGAGCGGGTGGCGAAGCTGTGGCCGGTCACGCGGTCGGCGGCCAGCGCGGACGTGCCCGCGGCGATGCAGCACAGCACGATGCTTGCGCGACGCAACGTGCGCGTTGCGTACAAGGGTCGCGCAATGTCGGTCGAAGGATTCATCGTGTTGCCTCAGTTGGCGCCCGCAGACGATAGCGCGGTCCACGCCTGGTGTCGGGGAAGTGGCATGCCTCAGGCATCCTGCGTGACATGCTGACGCAGGCGCTCCACCGCGCTTTCCACGTCGGTGAGCAAGGGAGCCGAACCCTGGAGGTCGGCAGCACGCGCGGCGCTTTCGAGTTCACCTGCGGCGTGCGCGAGCAGGGCTGCGCCGACCAGCAACGCCGCGCCCTTGATCCTGTGCGCCTGGCGCGCGAGTAGGGCGCAATCCTTCCCCGTTAGAGCGCGCGCAGCCGCTCGCAGATCGTTTGCCGTCGTGGCGAAATAGTCGTCGAGGAGCAGGCGCCGTTGCGCACGGTCGCCGCCGGTAAGCAAATCGAGAACGGTGGTATCGAGCAATCCGGGGTTGGGCAATCCGGCGTCCGCAGGTGTCGGCGGCGCGGACGCGACTTCCTGTTCGATCGCCGAAGCCTGCAGCTCCACGACCGCGACCGGATGGACATGCGGAAGCCAGCGCCCGAGGCAGTCGGCCAACTGGCGGATGCTGACCGGCTTCGACAGGTAGTCGTCCATCCCGGCCGCCAGGCAACGCTCGGCTTCGCTCTTCAGCGCGGCGGCAGTCAGTGCGACCACGGGCGTACGCGGGAAGCCCGCGCGCATTTCCTCGTCGCGAAGCGCGCGTGTCATCTGGTAGCCGTCCATTCGCGGCATGTGGATGTCGGACAGGATGAGCGCGAAACGTCCGCTGCGCCAGCAATCGAGACCTTCCACGCCATCGTCCGCGGTCTCGCAAGCGTAACCGGCAAGTGCGATCTGGCGCGCGACGACGAGCCGGTTGGTCGGGTGATCGTCGACGAGCAGCACAAGGCTGCGCTCTGCTTCCGCCTGCTGCGCCCCGGGCGACGTCCGCGGCTTGAACGATTCGGAGTCTCCGGACGATTCGGTGTCCGGCCCGATTTCGGCGGGGTTGCCGATTGGCAGCCTCAGCAGCAACTGCATGGTCGTGCCGTTGCCCGGCGCGCTTTCCATCGTGACCGAGCCGCCCATCAGTTCGGCCAGTCGCTTGCAGATCACCAGACCGAGCCCGGTACCGCCGAAGCGGCGCGTCGTGCTGCCCTCGGCCTGGCTGAAGGGTTCGAACAGTCGCTGCTGTTGCTCGGCGGACACACCGATTCCGGTGTCGGTCACGCGCAGGCACAGGCTTTCGCCGTCGGCGTCCGTGCCGCGCGATTCGAGCGCCGCCACGATCGATCCATGTTCGGTGAACTTCAACGCGTTCGACAGGAAGTTCGAGAGGACCTGGCGCAGCCGCATCGGATCGCCGACATGGGCCTGCGCCGCACGCGGATCGATTTCGCTGACCAGGGCGAGTCCCTTGCTCGATGCCGCATCGAAATAGTTTTCGACGGTGTTGCGCAACAGCTGCGCCATGCTGATCGTCGCCGGCGCAAGTTCCAGCCGGCCTGCATCAATCTTCGAGAAATCGAGGATGTCGCCGAGGATTCGCAGCAACGACTGCGCCGACTGCTGGATGACGCGCACCGAACGGCGCTGTTCCGGATCGAGTGTTTCATGCGACAGCACTTCGAGCATCCCGGTGACGCCGATCATCGGCGTGCGAATCTCGTGGCTCATCGCGGCGAGGAACTCGCTCTTGGCGAGGTTGGCTTCGCGCTCGGCGATTTCGCTCGCGCGCAGGGCGTCCTCGAGCACCTTCACCCGTGTCAGGTCAGTCGCCACGCATAAGTAGCCGATTACGTGATCGCGTTCGTCGCGCATCGCCGATGTCGCCAGCAGGATCGGTACGCGGCTGCCGTCCTTGCGCACCAAGGTCCACTCCTGCGCCTGCAGGCCGAGTTCGACCAGCGCGGGAATCAGCCGCGCATCGGCGGGCACTTCCTCGCCGAGCACGGCGCCGAGGTGTTTGGCGACCTCGCGCGCTTCGGTCTGCAACAGCAGCCTTGCGACGTTGCGCTGGCCCACCATCTCGGATGCCGCGTAGCCGGACAGCTGTTCGGCGTAGGGATTGAAGCTGCTGAAACGGCCGCCGAGATCGATCGACATCACTGCGACCTGCGCGGCCGCGAACAGCGACCGCTGGAACTCCTCGCTGCGGACGAGGGTCCTGCGCACCTGCTCATTGCGCGCGAACAGCTCGGACTGGTTCGCTTCGGAATCGCGCACGTCGTCGCGCATCGCGAGGAAACCGTCGAGCACGTCACCGAGCTCGCCTTCCGCGCGATAGCCTGGAAGTGCGGCGTAGTCGTGGCGGCGCATTTTCAGCGTCAGGTCGATCAGGGCTTCCACGCCGCAATAGATATTGCGCAGGACCCGGCTCGCATAAAACGCGGCAAACAGCAGCAAGAGCACGGTCAGGCCTATGCGCAGGCTGCCGGCATTCAATGCGCGCGCGTTCTCCTCGCGCACCTGCTCCTGGCCACGGGCAAGGACCAGCGTCCCCAGGTGCTGCAGAAGCGTCGTGACCGGGTCGATCGCCGGGAACAGCTCGCTGCCTGCGAAATGGCCGAAGGACCGCTCGTCCTGCGTCTCCAGTATCTGTCGAAGGCGGGCCATGACGCGGTCGGCGGCCACCCGCGCTCCGGCGATGTCGCGCACCAGCCTGGATTCCTCGTCCGTATGCGGCAACGCCTCCAGCGCGGCCCATTCGGAGTCGATGCGGCGCCGAGCAGCATCCACTGTGTCGCGGCCCTCACCCCAGCCGAGCGCGTTGTTGCGCACGCGGAAGACCGTGTTGACGACATCCAGGCCGTAGCTGTCGGAAACGGCCTGGATGCGCCGCAGGCTGACCAGGGTCTCGTCGCCAAGCTGGCGCAGCGCTTCCTGGTGCTGGCGCCGCCCCCACTCGTCCAGACCGAGCACGAGCGCAATCGCGAACAGCCATAATCCGAACAGGCTCAGCAGTTGCAGTCGGATTGTGGACCTGCCGTTGCGCCACTGCATCGTTATTGCCGCGTCTTGCGCCAAAGCTCGATGGTCCCGAGCAGGCGCTCGCCCGCGACCGCGGCCGATATCAGGTAGCCCTGCGCGAAATCGCACCCGCGCTCCGCCAGCAGTTGCCATTCCTCCATCGTCTCGATGCCTTCGGCGACGACCTTCAGCTGGAGCTTGCGCGCGAGGTCCAGGCTCGTCTCGATCATCGCGATCTTGCGCGGCTGTTCGGGCGAGCGGTGCACGAAGCCGCGGTCGATCTTGAGTTCGGTGAACGGGATCTGCGAAAGCTGCGCGAGCGACGAGTAACCGGTGCCGAAATCATCCACGCTGAGCCCGAATCCCTTGAGCCGCAACCGCGCGAGCATCGCGAGGCCGCGCGCGGTATCGCTCATCAGCGCGCTCTCGGTGACCTCCAGGACGACGTCCGCCGGTTGCAGGCCGTAGCTGCGCACGACCTTCTCGTAGTGGTCGGCCACTTCGGGTCCGGTCAGGTTCTGCGCCGAGATGTTGACCGAGATCTTCAGGCGTATGCCCTCGGCCGCCCAGCGTTGCTGCCATTCGCAGCTCAAGCCGAGGATGCGTTCGGTGAACTCGTGGATCATGCCGTGCGTTTCGATCAGCGGCATGAAATGAACCGCGCCCAGCGCTTGGCCATCGGGCTGGATCCAGCGCGCGAGCGCCTCGACGCTGACGATATTGCCGTTGTGCATTTCCGCCTGCGGCTGGAACCAGGGGACGATGAGGCCCTCATCGAATGCGGCGCGCACCTGTTCGACGGTGGTCTGCACGAGCGCATACGGCGTATTCGCGACGTGGACCGTCGCCAGCAGCGACAGCAGGTGGGCGAGCCGGTCGGGGGAGATCGGCTTCGGCACGCTGCCGAGCACGCGCAGTCCCAGCGCCTCGGCCATGACCTGGACCGCATGCAGCAGCGCCGCATCCATCGCGCTGACCATCGCAATCGCGGGCGCGAGACGGTACTGCGCGATCAGCCCGATGAACTCGACGCCGTCCATGCCGGGCATGTCCAAGTCCACCAGCACGACGTCCGGCGGCTTGTCCATCGCGCGCAGCATGTCGAGCGCCTCGAAGCCGCCTGCGGCCTGCAGCACGTTGCCGATGCCGAGTTCGGTGAGCAGCCGCACCCCGAGCAGCCGCTGGAAGTCGTGGTCCTCCACCAGCAGCACGCACATGTCCTGGTTGCCCATCGGTTCTTTCCTCCCTGTCCACCGACTGTACGCCGCGATGTGCGAATCCGGTAGCTGCACGCGCGCCGGATGCCCCGGCAATCGCCGCTGTCGTATCCTGCGAGTCTTGCCCCGCCGATGGCCGCCATGCCCACGACGAGTTCCCTGTTCGCGGTTCCGTTCGCATTCGCCCAGAATCCGCAACCCGAACCGCTGAACAACCTGTTGCGAGAGTTGTTCATCGCACGCGAGGCCGAGGGCGACCGCTACGCGAACCCCAATCCGTACACGGTGCGCAATGTGCAATTGTTCGAGAGCCACTTCGACCTGTTCGACTGGCCCGAGCCGGTCATCGCCCAGCTCAGCGAGTTCTGCCTGTCCACCCTGATGCGCAAGGTCGGCGAACTCAACGGCTACGACCTGGAAACGATGCGCAAGCTCGACATCGCCACCGACGCTTGGTTCCACGTCACCCGCCGCGACGGCCACTTCGGCGTGCACAACCATCCGATGGCGTCGTGGTCGGGCGTGTATTGCGTGAGTCCGGGCCTGCACGATGCCGGTCAGCCCGACAGCGGGCGGCTGAGCTTCATCAATCCGCACAGCATGACCAACATGTACCTGGATCCCGGCAACTCCTTCCTGCGGCAGCCATACAACCGCGGCAACTACGGCTTCCAGCTGGTAGCCGGCCAGCTGATCCTGTTCCCGTCATGGGTACTGCACCACGTGATGCCGTTCTACGGCGAGGGCGAGCGCATCACGGTCGCATTCAACTGCTCGTTCCGGCAGCGCGACGGCTGAGCGCCCACTCTCACTTCACGGCGCGGACGTAGATTCCGTCGAATGTCGTTTTCCAGGTCTTGCCGTCGTCGGAATCCTGGAACCACTGACGCACGCTGCCGTCCGGGTTCGGGATGAAATCGAGTGTGCTCTGGTGGTGGATGCCATCGGCATCGCCGAAACCCTGGGCGCGGAAACACATCCCGCCATCGCGCAGCTCACCGGCGGAGTGGGTGACCTGGCCGCTGTCGTCGGTCCAGACCTGGTCCCACTGCACGCTCGCCGGATCGTGGAAATTGACGCTGGTGCCGCGGTTGCCGCGCACGCCGGTCCAAGCCTCGCGCAGCACGCAGCCTGCGAGGCCGCTGGCGACGCTGTTGGTGCCGAGCAGCTGTCCGTCTGGATCGCTCACGATCCAGTCGCCGATCCAGAAATCGAACTGGTGCGATTCCGGGCGATCGCGGGATGGATCGCGCGGCGCATCGCCGGCTGGCTTCGTTTCGACAGGCGCGCTGGTCATCGCCGCACGGTTCTGGACTGCCGCCGTCGACGCAGGCGCTGCGACGGCGGGGGGCGGCCGGATCGCCCTGTTATGATTTCAACGCCTTTCCCGATGCCCAGCGCCCCGTTTCCGGGCCGGCTCCCTGCGTGAGATTCCCCATGTCCGCTATGCCCACACCAGTCCTCGACCGCGACTACAGCCTCGACCACAAATACACGCGCGAGCGCGGGCGGATCTATTTGTCCGGGGTGCAGGCGCTGGTCCGGCTGCCGTTGATGCAGCAATTGCGCGACCGCGCGGCGGGCTTGAACACTGGCGGCTTCATCTCCGGCTATCGCGGTTCGCCGCTCGGCGGTTTCGACCTGGAGTTGTGGAAGGCGAAGAAACACCTGAAGGCTTCCGCGATCGAGTTCACCCCGGGCATCAATGAAGACCTTGGCGCAACCATGGTCTGGGGATCGCAACAGACCAACCTGTTCCCGGGCGCGAGCGTCGATGGCGTGTTCGCGATGTGGTATGGCAAGGGCCCGGGCGTGGACCGTTGCGGCGATGTGTTCAAGCACGGCAACGCGGCTGGCGCATCGAAGTTCGGCGGTGTGCTCGCGCTCGCGGCCGACGACCATGCCTGCCGGTCCTCGACGCTGCCGCACGGCAGCGAGCTGGAATTCGTTTCTGCAATGATGCCCGTCCTGAACCCGGCCGGTGTGCAGGACATCCTCGACATGGGCCTGATGGGTTGGGCGATGTCGCGCTTCACCGGGCGCTGGGTCGGCTTCAAGACGATTGCGGAAACGGTCGAGTCGTCGGCCTCGGTGATCGTCGATCCGCACCAGCTCGACATCATCATACCGACCGATTTCGAGCTGCCGGAAGGCGGACTCAACATCCGCTGGCCGGACCCGCCGCTGAACCAGGAAATGCGCCTGCATCAATACGGAGTGCGCGCGGCCGAAGCCTTCGCGCGCGTAAACAGGATCGACCGCATCGTCTTCGATTCGCCACGCGCGCGGCTCGGCATCGTGACCACCGGCAAGAGCTACCTCGACGTCCTGCAGGCGCTGGAGTATCTGGGAATCGACCGGAAAGCCGCGGCCGATATCGGCATCCGCGTGTACAAGGTCGGCATGACCTGGCCGCTGGAGCCGGTCGGCATCCGCGCGTTCGCGGCGGGCCTCGAAGACATCATCGTGGTCGAGGAGAAGCGCAGCTTCATCGAATCGCAGATGAAGGAGGCGATGTACAACTGGGGGCATGCGCAGCGTCCGTCGGTCGTCGGCAAGTACGACGAAGCCGGCGAGTGGATCCTGCCCTCGACGAACGAACTGACGCCCGCGCGCATCGCCCGCGTGATCGCCAAGCGACTTGCGCGCTTCCATACCAGCGACATGATCCGCGACCGGCTTGCGTTTCTGGCGGCGAAGGAAGCCGAGCTCGCCCTGCCGCGCGCGAACTTCCCGCGCGTGCCGCATTACTGCGCCGGCTGCCCGCACAACACCTCGACCGCAGTACCGGAAGGTTCGCGCGCGCTCGCGGGAATCGGCTGCCATTACATGGTCACGTGGATGGACCGCGACACCGACACCTTCACCCAGATGGGCGGCGAAGGCGCGACCTGGTGCGGGCAGGCGCCGTTCACCGAGACGAAACACGTGTTCCAGAACCTCGGTGACGGCACCTATTTCCATAGCGGCTCGCTCGCGATCCGGCAGGCGGTCGCGGCCAAGGTCAATATCACCTACAAGATCCTCTACAACGACGCGGTCGCGATGACCGGCGGACAACCCGTCGATGGAACCCTCACGGTGCCCGACATCGCCCATCAGGTGCGCAGCGAGGGTGTCAAGACGATCATCGTGATGAGCGACGACATCGCGAAGTGGAACAAGCCCGAGATCTTCCCACGCGGCGTGGAGTTTCTCGACCGCGACCTGCTCGACGCGACCCAGAAGCGCCTGCGCGAGATCGAGGGCGTGTCGGTGCTGATCTTCGACCAGACCTGCGCGACCGAGAAGCGCCGCCGCCGCAAGCGCGGCAAGATCCCCGATCCGAAAAAACGCGTCATGATCAACTCACTGGTCTGCGAGGGCTGCGGCGACTGCGGCGAGAAGTCGTTCTGCGTCGCGGTGCTGCCGAAGGAAACCGAGTTCGGTCGCAAGCGCGAGATCGACCAGAGCGGCTGCAACAAGGATTACTCCTGCACGAAGGGCTTCTGCCCGAGCTTCGTGACCGTGCATGGCGGCGAGTTGCGCAAGGGCAGCGCGAAATCGACCAAGGACGTCACCGCCGCGCGCCTGAACGACCTGCCGCTGCCGCGGTTCAAGTCCGACCTCGACCAGCCCTGGAACATCTTGATTACCGGCGTCGGCGGCACCGGCGTGGTCACCATCGGCGCTCTGCTCGGCATGGCCGGACACCTGGAGAACAAGGGTGCGAGCGTGCTCGACCAGACCGGCCTCGCCCAGAAAGGCGGCGCGGTCACCACGCATGTGCGCATCGCAAAGACTCCCGACGACATCCACGCGGTGCGCATCGCGGCGGGCGAAGCCGACCTCGTGCTCGGTTGCGACATGGTCGTGGTCAACGATTACTGGGCGCTGTCGAAGATCCGCGCCGAGCGCACCAGCGTCGTGCTCAACAACTACGAGGCGATGCCGGGCGGCTTCACGATGCACCCGGACATGCAGTTCCCGGCGAAAGGCATCATCGCCGCCGTGCGCACCGCGCTCGATGGGCGCGAGCCCAAGCAGATCGAGGCGACTGCGATCGCGACCGCGCTGATGGGCGACGCGATCGCGGCGAACCTGTTCATGCTCGGCGTCGCCTGGCAGCAGGGCCTGGTGCCTGTCTCGCTGGACGCATTGCTTCGCGCGATCGAACTCAATGCCGCCGCGGTCGAGATGAACAAGACCGCGTTCGCATGGGGCCGCCTGGCCGCGATCGATCCGGTTGCCGTGCGCGCTGCGGCCGGACTGCAGTCCGCGACGCAGGCGCTTGCCGACCCCGCGCCGCGCGCTTCCAAATCGGCCGTCGCCGAACTCCCGCTCGACGACGCGCGCCTGTCGCGCGGACTCGACGAGGTCATCGCGCGTCGCGACGCGTTCCTGACCGACTACCAGAACTCCGCCTATGCCAAGCGCTACCGCGCGCTGGTGGACAAGGTGCGCGCCGCCGAAACCACGCAAGTGCCCGGATCGACCGCGCTGACCGAAGCTGTCGCGCGTTACGCGTTCAAGCTGATGGCCTACAAGGATGAATACGAAGTCGCACGGCTGTACACGTCCGGCGATTTCAAGCGCCGCGTCGCCCAGCAATTCGAGGGCAACTACACGATCCGCTTCCACCTCGCGCCGCCACTGCTCGCGAAGAAGGACGCCGACGGCCACCTGATCAAGAAGGAATACGGACCCTGGATGATGAAGGCGTTCGGCCTTCTCGCGAAGATGCGCTTCCTGCGCGGCGGGATGTTCGATGTCTTCGGCCGCACCCATGAGCGCCGCACCGAGCGCAAGTTGATCGTGGATTATTTCTCCGACATCAACGCGCTGCTGGCGGAACTGTCGCCTGGCAACATCGCGCTCGCCGTTGAGATCGCCAGCGTTCCCGAACGCATCCGCGGCTATGGGCATGTGAAGGAAGCGCATCTTGCCAAGGCGTTGCCGCAATGGAAGGCGCTGATGCATCGCTGGCGCGAACCGGCGGAGGCGCGCAAGGCGGCGTGACCGCTGCGGTTTTGCAACCGGGTCGCGCTAACCGCGACGAAATCGCGCTAATCTCTGGCTTCCCCCAAGCCGGTCGATGGCTGCGCCATGCCCGATCTTCGCAACCTGCTGCTGGACTGCCGCTCGGCATTGCGTCGTGCGAATCGTCGTTTCGACGAGGATCCGCTGCGCGCCAAGATCGACGAAGCCCTGAACGAACTGGGCAAGGAGGACGACGAGGACGAGCTGGCCGAGCCGGAAACGCGCACCGCACAACAAGTCGCGTACGCGTGGCAGATCGCCACCCGCAGCATCAAACTCACCCACGCCGACCTCTACGCGAAGCTCTCCAGGCGCGTGACCGACATGCTCGACACCGACGTGCTGCACGATCCGGCGACCCAGTTCCTCGCGCTGGAAGCCAAGTTTGAGGTTGCCAACAGCGCGCAGCAGACCGCCGAAAAAGAACTCGCAGACCTGCGCCAGGCGCTCGCCGAAGCGGTCCCGCTGGCCGGCCGCGACGCGATCGGCAGCGATGCCGAATGCACGCAGCGGCGCGTGGCGCTTCTGGTCAAAGCCGCTGCATCGGGCACCGGCCTGCCCAAGCCGATCAACGACGATCCGCACGACCAGACGCATACCCGCGAGGAGCTGATGGCAGTCGCTGCCGGTCGACGCCAGCTCAGCCGCTGGGAGCGTTCGTGGTGCGTCGCCGAAGCCCTGGTGATGACCGAGATGAGCGCCGCCCAGCTCAATAAACTCAAGGATGTCGAGTTGGTGAAGATGGTGCTGGCCGGGTCGACGCCACCGGCAATGTAGCCGTTCGCGTGAGCGCCCCACATTCCTTGTCTCTGCTGCCGGTCGAATTGGTGTGCAACGCTACTGCTGCTGCGGCAAATGTGTTGTTGCAAGACTTGGCCGCTTCTCTTTAACCTCTTCTCTTGGTTGCCGTTGTCGAGGAATTCCAAATGGATCTTACTGTAAGTGAAGTTTTAAATTCCGTAAAAGTTGAGCGAGAAAAGCTTTTTCCAACCAGCCGCGGATTTAGCTTTCTAGCACTAGCTTTGGTTTGTGGAGTTCTAGCGCATTTTGAGTACATAAGTAGCACTACAGCTACCTTGCTTGTTCTATTAGATTTCTCTCACGAGGTCTTCGTAGTTCTTCGTGGCATTTTTGATCAACTTGAGTGGCTACGTTATGAGGCAGTTTTTCAAAGAGAGTCAACTGGTAAGTCACTAGAGAGAATCTACGATTTAGTTCAAGACAAAAATGTCTAACTCCGCAATCAAGGTGACCTCCGTGAAATACCTAGTTTCAAGTTTTGCATCCGGTACATCGGCATCTTATTTTAGTTGTTAGACTGCATTCCAACCATTCGTCTCGCATGATGAGCAAGCAAAACAAGTCCGAGTCCCTGTTTGAGTCCTTCTGCAGGGCGAACCGCTTGGACTGGCAGCCAATCCCAACGGGTGCCGAAAAAACTGCCGACTATCGTCTCAGGTTTGGCGCAACGACCGTAGCCTTTGAGATTGAGCAAATCGAAAGCCTTGCTGGCTTCAGTCGAACTAGCGTGAGCTCGAGAACCGTCGGCAACCACGTCCGCCATAAAATTGCGGAGGCTCGCAAACAGCTTCAATCCGTGGCTGCGAGAGGCGAGCCCACAATACTTCTTATCTTCAACGCAGTTGACCCGCTTCAGCTATTCGGCACAGAACAGCACGACTTCATTTGCGCCATGTATGGCGAGCTCACCGTCCACCTATCTCAAGATGGCACCCTTGGGCAGCCGTTCCACGGTCGCAACGCAAAGCTGCGATCCGACATCAACACATCGTTCAGTGGCGTAGGACATCTTCGGCAACAAAGTGCAGGTGTAGCGTCAGTCACCGTCTACGAGAACATCTACGCCGCCCATCCTTTGCCGTTCGGCCACTTTCCCTCGTGCATTGAGGTACTACGGGTCAACAGCATCGAGGGCGAGCAGTGAAGAATGGGGTCTGGTCTTGCAATGACACATTTTTCGCAAAACTGAAGGGGTTTACGCCAACGGCCAGGTTCGCCAGACCACCGAGACCCAGGCAGGCGGCGCGACAACGTTTCACCTACAGGGAAACAATGGGGTCACAGAGCGTAGGTCTTGCAATCAGTCCTGGTTTACATTCGCCGAACGCGACGGCGAAATCCTCACCGTCACCGCGCTGGATGCGGCCGGGTCGTCCTCATGTCCACGGATTGATCACGTTGACGCCGGCCGCTTCGAATGGAGCGACGTCGCGGGTGGCGACGGCGTATCCCCGGGCTGCGGCGATCGCCGCGATATAGCCGCCCTGGATGGGGAAGCCGCGCCCCGCCGCTCGTGCCTTGAGGGCCAGGTCGGCGTAGTGGCGGGCCGCCTCCGTGTCGAATGGCAATACGCGTCCCTCGAACAGGTTCAACAGGCTGTCAAGCGTTCCGGCCAGGTCCGCTTTGCGCCTACCAGCGGGCAGGCTGCCGATCCCATACAGCAACTCGGCCAACGTCACGCTGGACAGATACAGGGTTTCGGCCGCCTGGTCGTTGAGCCAGGCCCGTACGGCCGGGTCGGCGGATGGCTTCATCGCCTCGGAAACGACGTTGGTATCCAGCACGATCATCGCAGGTGCAGCGGTTTGGCAGGCGTCAGATCGCGCTCGAATGCGAGGTCCTGGTCCTTCAGTCCGTGCTTTCGGCCGATGCTGGCCAAGGCGTCGCCCATCCTGAGACGTTTCGGCGGCTTGACCGCGCTCTCGAGGATGTCGCGGATCTCCGCCTCGGTGCTGCGGCCGTGCGTTGCCGCGCGTACGCGCAAGGCGCGATGCACCTCGTCGGGCACATTGCGAACGGTGATGGAGGCCATGGCTATCGTTTCCGTGCAGGTGCTGTCAATGATGGCATTGAAGGGCAGATGCATTCAAGATGCGTGAGTCGACGCGATCACCGGGAAAAAGAGAAGTGGGTCAGGAGCAAGAGAAGGCGATTCGATCTCGCCTGCTGCGACGGTGGACTGCTACGGTAGGCATCCGCGACCGAACCAGCTCAGGGAGCCGGCCATGAAACATCTGCCGACGCAGTTCGAGGACCAGGCCATCCGCCGCGTTTACGACGAAGCCACGGAAACCTGGTGGTTCTCGGTGGTGGACATCGTGCAGGTGCTGACCCAACAACCGGATTTCCAGGCCGCACGCAAATACTGGAACAAGCTGAAAGAGCGGCTGGGCAAGGAAGGCAGCCAACTGGTGACAAATTGTCACCAGTTGAAAATGCAGGCCAGCGACGGCAAGCAGCGCATCACGGACGCCGCAACGCCCGAAACGTTATTGCGCCTGGTGCAATCCGTGCCCAGCCCCAAAGCCGAGCCGATCAAGCTGTGGCTGGCAAAGGTCGGTTACGAGCGCATGCAGGAGCTGGCCGACCCCGCGCTGGCGCTCGCACGGGCGCGCGAAACATGGCAAAAGCATGGTCGCAGCGACAAGTGGATCGCCCAGCGCATGACGGGCCAGGAAACCCGTGCGAAGCTGACCGACTATTGGGCCGACAACGACGTGAAGCCGGGCCAGGAGTTCGCCATCCTCACCAACCTGATCCACGAGGAATGGGCCGGGCTTGGCGTGCAGGATCACAAGCGGCTGAAAGGCCTGAAGACGCAGAACCTGCGCGACCACATGAGCGAGGCCGAGCTGATCTTCACCGCGTTGGCCGAACTGTCCACACGCCAGATTGCCGAGACGGCAGAAGCCAGCGGCATCGACGAGAACAAGGTCGCCGCGAAAAGTGGCGGTGCGATCGCGAGGAAAGCGCGGCTGGAACTGGAATCCAAGACCGGGCGCAAGGTGGTGTCGGGCGACAACTACCTGCCGCCACCGCGACCGAAGCGCTTGAAGAACCCGGATGCATAGCCTTCACTATCAGCGACATGATGTATCGCATGACGCGTTTCCCACAATCGCCAGTGCGACGGCCTCGGCGACCTTGATGCCGTCCACTCCCGCCGACAGGATGCCGCCCGCATAACCCGCGCCTTCGCCAGCCGGATACAGGCCGCGCGTGTTGAGGCTCTGGCAATCATCGCCGCGCTTGATCCGCAGCGGCGCCGAGGTGCGGGTTTCCACGCCGGTGAGCAGCGCGTCGTGCATCGCGAAGCCCTTGATCTGGCGGTCGAACATCGGCAACGCTTCGCGGATCGCGGCGATCGCATAGTCGGGCAATGAAGCGCCGAGGTCGCCGAGTCGAATGCCGGGCGTGTACGACGGCTGCACCGTGCCGAATCCGGACGATGAACGACCTGCAAGAAAATCGCCGACCAACTGTGCCGGCGCGCTGTAGTCGCTGCCGCCATCGACGAATGCGCGCGCTTCCCAATGTCGCTGCAATTCAATTCCGGCGAGCGGACCTTCGCCGTACGGGGCGTAATCCGCGGGCGTGATGCCGACCACGATCGCGGCGTTCGCATTGCGTTCGTTGCGCGAATACTGGCTCATGCCGTTGGTGACCACCCGGCCCGGCTCCGACGTCGCCGCGACCACGGTGCCGCCGGGGCACATGCAGAAGCTGTACACCGAGCGGCCGTTGCCGGCGTGGTGCACCAGCTTGTAGTCGGCC
>JAYTOP010000055.1:0-8475 GCA_043747745.1 Pseudomonadota bacterium | reverse complement strand
GGCTATTACTGGATCACCGGTCGCGTCGATGACGTGATCAATGTTTCGGGGCATCGCCTCGGCACCGCCGAAGTCGAAAGCGCGCTGGTCGCGCATCCGCACGTCGCCGAAGCCGCAGTCGTCGGCTTCCCCCACGACATCAAGGGCCAGGGCATCTACGCGTACGTCACCCTGAACGCCGACGTGAGCCCCGGCGTCGACCTGCACAAGCAACTCGTTGCCCACGTGCGCATGCACATCGGCCCGATCGCCACGCCCGACCACATCCAGTGGGCACCCGGCCTGCCGAAGACGCGCTCCGGAAAAATCATGCGCCGCATCCTGCGCAAGATCGCCGAGAACGCACCCGATCAACTTGGCGATACCTCGACACTCGCCGATCCGTCGGTGGTGGATGCGCTGGTGAAGGATCGGAAGGATGGGTAATACGAGAATCGCATCAGGCTTCAGTGAGGCTGCTTATTCAGCAGTCAGCGATGTCCTTGGAAGCACTGGTAGGAGCCGGGCTGTCCGCCCAAGCAGGACTACGTCGAGCACCCAATGAAGAATGAGCGCTGCAACGAGGAACAGGAGGTAGTAAGGGAACGCGAAATATTTGCCGCAGGCGTAGCCCATCGCCGAAGCGAAAACTGCCAGCACTGTTTGCTGTCCAAGCGGGCGAACGACCCGCGATGCTTTTGCACATTGCAGGCAAACAAATGGCCGCCGAAACGTGGAGCCGATAAGACGGCTGCTTCTCACGGCTGCACCGCAATGGGAGCACGTGACCATGGACATGACGCCTGCATTGAGCGGTTGCGGCACATGCTAGCGCGATTGCGATGACCTGCGTATTGCTCGTCGGCGCATCACTCCAGAATCGCCCGTACCGCATCCAGCGCTTCGTCCACGATGCGCATCGGCGCTTTCTCGATGCGCTTGAAAGTGCGGGCGCGGGCGTCGAAGGTGCGGGTCTGGTCGCAGAGGATGATGCCTTGCGTGCGCGTGCCGGCACCCATCAGGGTGACACTGAATCCGGTCTCGCGCGATGCGGCGCCGCCCTGCGTGATCGGCGCCACCAGCAACAGGCCGGATGCCTTGTTGAATGCGTCGGCCGACAGCACGAGTACGGGACGCGCGCCGCGGATTTCGCGGCCATCGGTCGGATCGAGGCTCAACTCCAGGATGTCGCCGCGTTGCGGAAGGCCACGGCTCACAGCAGTTCGCGTCCGACCGGCTGATCCTGCATCCATTCCTCATCGCGATGCCATCCGGCTGGCGATTTCGGACTCGACGCGAGTCGATCGACGAGACTGCGGCGGGCTGGAGCGACAGACAGCGTCCGGCCTTCAACCGATAGTTCGACCACCGAGCCCACATCGACTGCAAGCGCCTGCGCGATGGCTTTCGGGATCGACAGGACGATCGATCCGCCAGACTGGCGAAGGGTTGCGGTGTGGGTCATGGCGCTTGATCCTTGTCGTGCCAATGTTTTACTGGAGTAAAACTATAGCAGCTACAGGATTGCTCGCACAAACGCCTGAATCGCACCGGCGATTCCGCGATTCATAAAGCCAACCCCGCTGAGGCAGCTTCTATTCAAACAGCGAAATCGCGCTCTTCAAGTTCCTCGAGCCACGCATTATCCGAGCCTTCGTTGACGCCCTCGAACAGGAATGTGGACAGGTAGCGCTCGCCGGTGTCGGGCAGCATCGCGAGCAGTACCGATCCCGCTGGCGCGCTTTCAGCGACGCGCAGTGCGGCGGCAATCGTTGCGCCGGCCGAGATGCCGACGAACACGCCTTCCTCGGCGGCGAGTCGTCGTGCTGTGTCGCGCGCAAGCAGGTCGTCGACCGGCACGATGCGGTTGGCGATGGTCTTGTTGAGGACGGCCGGCAGGAAGTCCGGCGTCCAGCCCTGGATCTTGTGCGGCTGCCACGTATTGCCTGACAGCAGCGCGGCACCTGTGGGTTCGGTTGCGATCACTTCGAGTCCGGGTCGCGCGAGCTTGAGCATCTCGCCGACGCCGGTGATGGTGCCGCCGGTGCCCCAGCCGCTCACGAAATAATCGAGGCGCTTGCCCGCGAAGTCGCGCAGGATTTCCGGCGCCGTCGTGTTGCGGTGGTAGGCGGGATTCGCCTCGTTCTCGAACTGGCGTGCGAGGAACCAGCCGTGTCGTTCGGCGAGCTCGGCCGCGCGCCGCACCATGCCGCTGCCGCGTTCGGCCGCGGGCGTCAGGATCACCTTCGCGCCGTACGCGCGCATGAGCTTGCGGCGCTCGACCGAAAAGGTTTCGGTCATCACCGCGACGAACGGATATCCGCGCGCCGCGCAGACCATCGCGAGCGCGATGCCGGTATTGCCGGAGGTCGCCTCGACCACGGTCTGGCCGGGCTTGAGCGTGCCGCGCGCTTCGGCATCGAGGACGATCGCGAGCGCGAGCCGGTCCTTGACCGAGCCGCCAGGATTGAACGACTCGACCTTAGCGTACAGCGCGACGTGCGCTGGTGCGAGCCGGTGCAGGCGGACGATCGGCGTGTGGCCGATGGTGTCGAGGATGCTTTCGTGGATGGTCATGGCGGGCCTCGTGGAATGCGTTGTCAGTTGAGATCCTGAAAGCCCTCTCCCACCCGGAGAGGGAGTGAGTCGCTACGCCGCATGCGCAAGCCGCGCGCCTGATAGCGGCGGCGCACCGAACCAGTGCAATTGTTCGGCCAGCGCCGCGACTTCGCCGAGGATCAGCAACGCGGGCGATTGCACGGCGTGTTCGCGTGCGCGTTCGGGCAACTCGCCGAGCGTGCCGACGACCACGCGCTGGTTCGGTCGCGAACCGTTTTCAATCAGCGCGAACGGCGTGCCCGCGGAACGCCCGTGCGTGATCAGCCGCTCGCGCAACACATCGAGTCCGGTCACACCCATATAGACGGCGAGCGTCTGCCGTTCGGCCGCGAGCGATCGCCAGTCGAGCGTGTCGAGCGATTGTGCGTCGGGCGAATCGGCTGCGTGCGCGGTGAGGAACCGCACCGATTGCGCATGGTCGCGATGGGTCAACGGCACGCCGGCGCAGGCCGCGCACGCGAGCGCCGCGGTGATGCCGGGCACGACCTCGTAGGCGATGCGATGCGCGCGCAGGAATTCCAGTTCCTCGCCACCGCGGCCGAACACGAACGGATCGCCGCCCTTCAGGCGCACCACGCGCTTGCCGGCGTGCGCGTGCTGCAGCATCAGCGCGTGGATGCCGTCCTGGGTGACGTGATGTTTGTTCGCCTGCTTGCCGACTTCGATGAATTCCGCATCGCGTCGCGCGAGCGCGAGCACTTCGATGCTGACCAGGCGATCATGCAGGATCACATCGGCTTCGTTGAGCGCACGCAAACCGCGCAACGTCAGCAGGCCGGGATCGCCGGGGCCGGCACCGACGAGCACGACCGAACCTTGCGCGGACTTCGATGCGTTCGCGGCGAGTGCCGCGTCGAACACACGTCCGGCGGCCAGCGCCTTCCCTTGCCGCAAGCGTTGCAACAGCGGACCTTCGAGCAGGCGTTCGAAGAAGCGCCGACGTTCGCGCAGATTCGGGTAACGGGCGCGGATGCGTTCGCGCTCGCGCGCCAGCAACGCAGCGAGTGTGCCGAACGCTTCGTCGATCTGCATTTCGAATCGTTCGCGTACGTGGCGCGCGAGCATCGGCGCACCGCCACCGCTGGAGATCGCGATCTGCAACGGACCGCGCTCGATCCGAGCGGGCACATGGAAACTCGATCTTTCCGCATCATCGACGACGTTGACCAGGATGCGCCGCGCTTCGCCCGCCGCGGCGACGGCCGCATTGATCGCGGCATCGTCGGTCGCTGCAATCGCGAGCCATGCATCGTCGAGCCATGCATCATCAAATCCGGCGTCGGCGAAATCGCCATGACGATGTTCGATGGTTCCGGCGTTTGCAAGGGCTGCGAGTTCCGGCGTCAGTCGCGGCGCACCGACCCGCACGCGTGCGCCGGCGGCGAGCAACGCTTCGGTCTTGCGCCGCGCGACCGCGCCTCCACCGACCACCAGTACGGTGCGGCCGCGCAGGTCGGCGAACATGGGGAACAGCGGCGAAGACGATAGGTCCATGGTGATGCAACCGGAAGCTGGGACATCGACGCTATCGACGCGCCGCGCTGCTGGGAAATAAGCAAACCGCGAAGGATCATGCGATGCCGTTATGTCCCTGCAGTGGACGCCCACCCGGCCATGGGTTAGGTTGTGATCGTCGCAGTCCGCTGTCTGGCGGACCATCCCTGGAAATCTTCCCGATGTCGTTTCGTCCGGTCTCGATGTGTCGTCGTTTGATGTGCTGTCGAGCCTTCGCGCTCGAACGCGTTGCATCTCCGCGACCACGAAAGGACGACTCCCATGACCTTGACGCAACTCCGCTATCTGGTAGCCATCGCCGACTCCGGGCTTAACATCACCGCTGCGGCCGAGCGCGTACACGCCACACAGCCGGGGCTTTCCAGGCAACTCAAGCAACTCGAGGACCAGCTCGGCTTCCTGCTGTTCGCGCGCAGGGGCCGCAGCCTCGAATCGATCACCGCCGCAGGCGAACGCGTGTTGACGCATGCGCGCCGCATGCTCAGCGAGGCAGACAATATCCGCGCGTATGCCGCGAATGCGCGCGGCGAACATCGCGGCCGTCTCGTGCTGGTGACCACGCACACGCAGGCGCGCTATGTGTTGCCTGTTGCGATCACCGGCATGACTCGCGACTTCCCCGAGGTCAGCGTCGACCTGCAGCCGGCCGCCGATGGCGAAGTGCTTTCGCATCTCGCGAGCGGCCATGCGGACCTCGCGGTGATCAGTACGGCAGGAGAAATTCCGCAGGGCGGACTCGCGGTGCCGCTGTTCCGCTGGCGCCGCGTGCTGCTGGTGCGTTCGACGCATGCGCTGGCCGGGCTCGACCGTGCGCCGACGCTGGCCGAACTCGCGCGCCATCCGCTGGTCAGCTACGAATCCTCGAATCGTCCGGAATCGTCATTGCATCGCACCTTCACGGCAGCAGGATTCGAACCGCAGCTCGCGATGACCGCGCGCGATGCGGACGTGATCAAGACCTATGTGCGCGCCGGTCTCGGTGTCGGCGTGCTCGCAGAGATGGCGGTCGGCGCTCGCGAGGACGCTGACCTGCGCGTGTTGCCGACACCGATCCAGATGCCCGAATGCGTCGCGTGGGCGGTGCTGCCGCGCGAGCGCGTGTTGCGCGACTACGCGCTCGCGCTGCTGCACACACTCGCACCGCAGCTCGACCGCCACGACCTGCGTCGCGCGATCGACGGCCACATCGAACCGACGTGGCCGACGCCGCCGAGCTGGACCGAACTGAGCCAGTCGATCACGGCCTGATCGTTTGCGCGCGTTGCCTACGCAGCCGCGCCGACGTCATCGAGCGCTGCAAGCAGACGCGCGTTCTCGGCTGCGGTGCCCACCGTAATCCGCAGGCATTCCGGCAGCCCGTAGCCGCCCATCGGCCGCAGCACGACGCTGCGCGCGAGCAGGCCCGCCTCGATTGCCGGTGTGCGTTCGCCGAATTCCACGAGCACGAAATTCGTCGCCGACGGCGTCACGTTCCAGCCACTTTCGCGCAGCGCGGCGATCAATGCCTCGCGCTGCGCACGGTTCGCGGCGATGCCCGCAGCCAGGTGCGTCGGGTCGTCGAGCGCGGCGAGCGCGGCGGCGAGCGCCGGCATGTTGACGTTGAAGCTTTCACGCACGCGCTGCATGACCGCCATCAGGCCCGCATCGCCCACCGCATAACCGACGCGCAGTCCCGCCAACGCATACGCCTTGCTGAAGGTGCGCGCGACCACGAGATTGCGATGGTGCGGCAGCAACGCGAACGCGGAGCGATAGCCTTCCGCATCGTCGATCGCGAACTCGGCATAGGCCTCGTCGACGACCACGACCACTTCTTGCGGCACGCGTTGCATGAATTGCGCGAACGCATCGCACGCGAACCAGGTGCCGGTCGGATTGTTCGGGTTGGCGAGATAGACCAATCGCGTCGCGCCGGAAATGCTCGCCGCGATCGCGTCGAGATCGTGGCCACGCGGTTGCCGATGGTGGTCGTGTGGATAGGCGTCAGCGAGCACGAGCGTCGCGCCCGCGGCTTGCGCGGCGAGTGCGTACACGGCGAAGCCGTAGCGCGACGCGACCACGTCGACGCCGGGACCTGCGAACACCTGCGCGAACTGCATCAGCAATTCGTGCGAACCGTTGCCGAGCAGGACCTGAGCCGGCGTCACGCCATGCCGTGCGGCGAGCGCGCGGCTGAGGTCGCCGCCGAGCGGATCGGGATAGCGGTGCGCATCGGCCAGGCTCGCATGCGCGGCTTCCAGCGCGCGCGGGCTCGAACCGTATGGATTTTCATTCGAGCCGAGTTCGACCAATGCATGCATCGCGGCGCGGCGGCGCAATGCGACCAGGTCGTGGCCCGGGTCGTAGGCGCGCAGGCCGCGCACGCCGGGTTGCGCGAGCGCGCCGAAGAACGCTTCGCTGTCCGCAGCGTCGTCGCGCGGCTCGATGCTCACGACATCGGCGCTCACGGGATCGCGAACGGGTACGAACCGAGCACCGTGACCTGCGCGGCGAAGTCGCCGAGTTCGTCGAGCGCATCGCGCAGCGGCGATTCGTCGACGTGGCCGCCGACATCGATGAAGAACGCGTACTGCCACAGCCCACTGTGCGCCGGACGCGATTCGATGCGGTTCATGCTGATGCCGCGCCGCGCCAGCGGTTCGAGCACGCGGTACAGCGCGCCCGGCTGGTCGCGCACGAACACGAGCAGCGACGTGCGGTCGTGCCCGGACGGCGGGAACAGCGCACGGCCGATCACCAGGAAGCGCGTGGTGTTGTCGGGGCGATCCTCGATCGGCCCCGCGACGATCTTCAACCCGTACACGTGCGCGGCGGTTTCGCCCGCGATCGCGGCGGTGTCGTCGGCATTGCGCGCACGCCGCGCAGCCTCGGCATTGCTCGCCAGCGCCTGCTTCTCGACGTTCGGCAGGTTCTGC
This sequence comes from Pseudomonadota bacterium, assembly GCA_043747745.1. Classification (GTDB taxonomy): domain Bacteria; phylum Pseudomonadota; class Gammaproteobacteria; order Xanthomonadales; family Xanthomonadaceae; genus SZAS-103. The sequence continues at coordinate 1,447 of JAYTOP010000055.1, read as the reverse complement.
CGCAGCCAGCCGCGGCATTGCGCGAGCGACAGTCCATGCGAATACACGCGCTCGATGTCCTCGAGCCGGCCGCTGCGTGAGAGAAGATATTGGTGCACGCGCAATTCGACCTCGCCGCAGATCTTCAGCGGCGAACTCAGGAACATGTCGAGGGTGGACTGGATCGTGCCTTGGCCGGAATTCTCGACCGGCACCACGCCGAAATCCGCATGGCCCGCGGCGACTTCATCGAACACTTCCTCGATGCTCGCGAGCGGCAGGCCCTTCGCGGAATGCCCGAAATGCTTGTGCACCGCCTGCTGCGAGAACGTGCCTTCGGGTCCGAGGTAGCCGACTTTCAACGGTTCCTGCTGGGCGAGGCAGGCCGACATGATTTCGCGGAACAGCCGCACCAGCACCGCGTCGGCGAGCGGGCCGTCGTTGCGGTCGACCACGCGCCGCAACACCTGCGCCTCGCGTTCGGGTCGGTAGTAGTCGACAGCGGCCGCGAGCTTGCCCTTGGCCTTGCCGACCTGTCGCGCCCATTGCGCGCGGTCGGCGATCAGCGACTGGATCTCCCGGTCGATGCCATCGATCTGCGCGCGCACGGCGGCGAGATCGAGTTCCTTCGCTACAGGATCTGCCTGCTTCGCCACATTTTTTTTCGGGGCGGCAGGCTTGCGCGGGCGCGTTGGTTTCGTGGCCATTCGGGCTTCCATTCGACGATGCCCAGCTTGCCGCGCGCGAGCCGGCGATACAACCGCTCACGCCACCCGCTTCATGCCGCTTCGGCGTTATCGAAATGCAAACCGCATTCGCGCTGCAGTCCGAAGAAGCGCGTGTCTTCGGGGTCCATGCCCGGTTCCAGTCGGCGCGTAGTGTGCACGTCGCCGATCGAGACATAGCCTTCGTCCCATAGCGGGTGGTAGGGAAGATCGTGCTGCGCGAGGTAGCGGCCGATATCGCGGTCGCTCCAGTCCGCAAGCGGATGCAGTTTCCAGCGGCAGTTGCGCAACTCGAGGAAGTCGATGCCCGCGCGGCTCGCGGACTGACCGCGGCGGATGCCGGCGATCCAGGTGCTCACGCCGAGTTCGTCCAGCGCACTTTGCATCGGCTCGACCTTGTGCAGGCGGTTGTAGTGCGCGATGCCTTCCGCGCCGCGCTCCCACAACCGGCCCAGGCGCGCTTCGGTCCATGCAGCGCCGACGCGCGGACGATAGGTCTTGAGGTTGAGGCCAAGCCGCTCGGTGAGCTTGTCGACGAAGCGATAGGTTTCCGGAAACAGGTAACCGGTGTCGATCAGGATCACCGGCGTGCGCGGTGCCTGTTGCGTGACCAGATGCAGCGACACTGCGGCCTGCGCGCCGAAGCTCGACGACAGCGCATGCGTGCCGGCCAAGGTTTCCAGCGCCCACGCGACACGGTGCGACGCTGACTGTCCGGCCAGCCAGCGATTGACATCGGCCAG
>JAYTOP010000054.1:0-65252 GCA_043747745.1 Pseudomonadota bacterium | reverse complement strand
CACCTTCGCAAGGTGTAGTCGATGGCGTTCGCCGTGCCACTGTTGCCGGCCACGGTCGGTCGCATGGTCACCAGCCAGGTCTTGAGGTCGTGAACCAGCAACAACAGGGGACAGACCACGGTTATCTGTCGCACACATGATCAAGGAGCAGGGTCAAGTCTTGCAATAACACATTTGCTCGACGTTCCCGGCGTGGTCTACGGCGTCTTCGTGGGTTCGGCCCATCGCGGCTCTTGGTAAGATTGCCCCAGAACGCGCGCCGATGCTGCCGCGACCCCTCGGAGTTTCGCGCATGAGCCATCCGTTGCACGTCGTCATTCTCGCCGCCGGCGAAGGCAAGCGGATGAAATCCGCGCTGCCCAAGGTGCTGCAACCGATCGCAGGTCGCCCGATGCTCGCGCATGTGATCGATGTCGCGCGCGCGCTTGGCGCTGCGGGCATCCATGTCGTGTACGGACATGGTGGCACGCAGGTGCGCGCGGCGTTCGCCGACCAGGCCGATCTGGTCTGGGCCGAGCAGGCGCAGCAGCTCGGCACGGGCCATGCGGTACAACAGGCGATGCCGAGCGTGCCCGACAACGCGCGCGTACTGGTGCTGTATGCCGACGTGCCGTTGATAGCTACCGACACCTTGCGCACGCTGCTCGCGGCCGATGGCACGCTCGCGGTGCTGGTCGCCGAACTCGACGATCCATCCGGCTATGGCCGCGTGTTGCGCGATGCCGACGGCCGCGTCGCCGCGATCGTCGAACACAAGGACGCCAACCCATCGCAGCGCGCCGTGCGCACGATCAACTCCGGCATCATCGTCGCCGATGCTGCGCCGTTGCGGCGCTGGCTGGATGCGTTGCGCAACGACAACGCGCAGGGCGAGTTCTACCTGACCGATGTGTTTGCGCAGGCCTCCGCTGCATCGCAACCTGCGGCCATCGCGACGTGCGCCGATCCGATCGAGGTCGAAGGCGCGAACGATCCCTGGCAACTCGCGCGGCTTGAACGCGCATACCAGTTGCGCGCAGCGAAGGCGCTCGCATTGTCCGGCGTGCGGCTGGCCGATCCGTCGCGATTCGACCTGCGCGGCACGGTGTTCGCCGGGCGCGATGTCTCCATCGATGTCGATGTGATCCTCGAAGGCGATGTGGTGCTTGGCGACAATGTGCGCATCGGTCCGTTCTGCAGGCTCAAGGATGTTTCCATAGGCAACGGTTGCGAGGTGCGTGCGCATTGCGACATCGACGGCGCGCAGATCGGCGATGGCTGCATGATTGGGCCGTATGCGCGGCTGCGTCCTGGCACCGAACTCGGCGACGGCGTGCACATCGGCAATTTCGTCGAAACCAAGATGACGCGGCTCGGCAGGGATTCCAAGGCCAATCACCTGACCTACCTCGGCGATACGCAGGTCGGCGAGCGCGTGAACATCGGCGCTGGCACCATCACCTGCAACTACGATGGCGTGAACAAGCACCAGACCCGCATCGGCGACGATGCATTCATCGGATCGAATTCATCGCTGGTCGCACCGGTCACTATTGGCGCAGGCGCAACAGTCGGCGCTGGATCGGCAATCACCAACGACGTTCCCGCGGGCGAACTCGGCCTGGGACGCGGCAAGCAGAACACGATCAAGGGCTGGCAGAGGCCGATGAAGCGGGGAACGGGGAACAGGGAACCGGGAACGGGGGAAAGCGAGAGCAAGTGAAGCATTGGGGCGGACTCGTCGCTCGCCGCAATTGGCCGATGCCATGCCGCGTTCAGCCGGCACATCTTGTTTCGCTCAGACCCCACGTCGCTTCTTGGATGTGGCTTCTCTGGCAGCTTTTTCCGTTCCCCGTTCCCCGTTCCCCGTTCCCCGTTCCCCGTCACTCCGGTATCATCAGCGTCACGCTTAGTCCTCCATCGACACGGTTCGACAAGGCGATGCGCCCACCGTGCGCTTCCGCGATTTCCCTTGCGAGCGCGAGCCCCAGGCCCGTCCCGCTGCGCTTGGTCGAATAGAACGGTACCAGCGCGTTGGCGAGGACCGCATCGTTCATGCCGGTTCCGCGATCGCTGACCTCGATGCGCAGCGCATCCGGCAGCCGGCGCACGCGCAGGCTGACGTGTTCGGGTGCCGACCCGGATTCGTGCGCGTTCTTGAGCAGGTTCAGCAGCGCCTGTTCGAGTTGCGCGGCATCGAAGCGTCCGGCCTTTTCGGGCAAGGGACCATCCAGCGCGAAACCAATCTGCGTGCGCAGGCGTTCGCAGAATGCCGGCCATACGATCGCTTCCAGCCGCGGCGAGGGCAGCTTGGCGAAGTGCGCATAACCGCGAATGAAACCTTCCAGATGCCGCGCACGTTCCTCGATCGTGCCGAAGATTTCCTCGAGGCGCTGGTGCTGGCCGCGCCGCACGAGCTCGGCACCCGAATACGCCAGCGACGCGACCGGCGCCAGCGAGTTGTTGAGTTCATGGCTGATGATGCGGATGACTTTCTTCCAGGTCTGTACTTCCTGCCGGCGTAGCTCGGTGGTCAGGTGGCGCAGCAGGAACAATTCGTGGCGACGGCCGTTGAGGCGGAAGCCGCGACGCGCGAGATGGAAGATCTCTTCGTCGTCCTCCACGCCGACCGCGAACAAGCCGTCGCCGCCGCGTTCGATCGCCTCGCGCAACGGCTCCGACGCATTCTGCAACAAGGCTTCGAGCGCATGGCCTTCGAGCTTGTGCCCGTCGTTGAGCAGCTTGCGCGCGGCGAGGTTGGAATACACGATGCGGCCGCTGCCATCGGCCAGCAGCATTGCGACCGGCGTGTTCTGCACCATCGTATCGAGCAGCAGTTCGCGTTGCACCAGCGCCACGCGTTGCTCGCGCAAGGCATCGCCCAATGCGTTGTGCGCCGCGACCAGATCGCCGACTTCGTCGTTGCTCGGCCACGCCAGTCCGAAATTGAAATCGCCGTCGCGATAGCTGGACACGGTGCCGCCCAGCGCGCGGAACAACGACAGCATCGGCGCGAGTCGGCGGCGCACGATGTACATGGCCAGCGGCAGCAACACGATCAGCGCAAGAACGCCCGTAAGCAACGCGCTGTCGAACCAGGATTGCAATGCGAGCGTCAGCACGACTGCAACGAACAACAGGACGCATGTCGTCAACGCATGGCGCCAGGCCAGCGAACTGCGACGGCGCGGCGCGTTCATCGACGCTGCGTGCGCGCGCTGTTCATACGCGCGCGACGCCCAGCCGTTGCATGCGGCGGTACAGCGCCTGTCGGCTGAAACCCAGTTCCGCCGCTGCCTGCGCGATCACGCCGTCGGCGCGCACGAGTGCCGCTTCGATCGTCGCGCGATCCGGTTCGCTGACGCCGGATGCCTGGTTCGTGTTCGATGCAGCAGGCAATCCCAGGTCCGCTGCCTCGATCTGCTTTCCTGTTGCGAGCAAGACGGCGCGTTGCAGGGAATTCTTCAGTTCGCGGACATTGCCAGGCCAGGTGTGCGCATGCAGTGCGGTATGCGCCTGCGCCGACAATTGCTTTTCGTGCGGCCGCTCTTGGCCATCCATGGCCTCCGCGGCATTCGGGCTCCTGCCCATCGAGAGGAAATATTCCGCGAGCGGGGCGATGTCGGCGGGCCGTTCGGCCAGGGTCGGCAGATGGATCTGGATCACGTTGAGGCGGTAGTACAGGTCCTCGCGAAAACGTCCGTCGCGGATCATCGCGGGCAGGTCCGCGTTGGTCGCGCTGATGACGCGCACCTTGACCTGGCGTTCCCGATTGCTGCCGAGCCGCGAAAATTTGCCGGTCTCCAGCACTCGCAGCAATTTCATCTGCCCGGCCGGCGGCAGGTTGCCGATCTCGTCGAGGAACAGGGTTCCTCCGTCGGCCGATTCGAATTTTCCTTCACGCGCCTTGGTCGCCCCGGTGTACGCGCCCGCATCCGCGCCGAACAATTCGGCCTCGATCAGCTCGCTCGGCAACGCGCCGCAATTGAGCGTCACGAACGGTCCGTCCTTGACCGCCGAATTGGCTTGCACGATCTCGGCGATGCGTTCCTTGCCGGTGCCGTTCGCGCCGCTGATCAGCACCGGCACGTCGGCGCGCGCGACCTGGCAGGCCAGCGCGACCGCGCGTTCGGTCGCGGGATCGGCGAACACCAGGCCACGCAGGTCGTAGCGTTGTTCAAGTGCGCGCCGCAAGCGCAGGTCGCGACCGTTGCGTCGTGCCAGTTCGCGATTGGCTTGACCGAGTTCCAGCAGGTTGCCAACCGTCGCCACCAGCTTGTTGTCGTCCCAGGGCTTGGCCAGGTAATCGGCTGCGCCAGTTTTTACCAGATCCACCGCCGAGGTCAGGTGCGTCCATGCGGTCAGCAGGATGACCGGCAGATCCGGATAGCGTGCGCGGATCGCGCGGAACAGCGCTTCGCCTTCTTCGCCCGACGTGGTGTCGGCGCTGAAGTTCATGTCCTGCACGACCAGGTCGATGGGTTCGCGTTCGAGCAGCGCCAGCCCGGCCTGTGGCGATTGCGCGCTGAGCGTACCGATCTCGTGCAACGAGAACAGCACTTCCAGCGCGACGGCAACCGCCGGGTTGTCGTCGATCACGAGGATGGTAGGCATGGGCGGGGGTTTGGGGTTAGCGGCTGGGGGCTTGGGAGAGCTTGGTGTGCAACGACTTTGTCAGGCCACGCAGCAACCGGCCGACCGTATCGACACGCGCGAAGACAGGATCGAGCGAATCGACAGCTACGAATCCCTGTTGTTCGGCGATGAGGAATTGCGTGCGAAGCTCGGCCAACGAACCCATCGCCATCGACAGGAATCGCAGGAAGTCGCGCGTGGACGAGCGCGCATGTCCTTCAGCGATATTCGATGGCACCGAAACGGCTGCACGCCGGAGTTGCGAAGTCAGGCCGAAACGTTCATCGGCCGGAAATTTCGCAGACGCTTCGTACACGGCTGCCACGAGCATCATCGCTTCGCGCCAGACATCGAGGTCTTCGTAACTTCGGATCGCCACGCAACCAGTCCCCAATCCCCAGTCTCCAATCTCCCGCAGCACTCTACACGCTGCGCGTGGCGACCGCAGGCGGCACCGCCGCCGCGCGTCGGGCCGGGCCGAGCACGGCGATCTGGCCGAGCAGCCACAGGGTCGCCGCCCCGGCGGGCAAGTAGATCGCGGGCAGGCGCGGCAGTTCGTAGTAATGCATCAGCAACAGGTTGATCCCGTAGGCCAGCCCCATGCCGAGCGCGATGCCGATGGTTGCGAGCATGAAGTTCTCGATCTGGAAATAACGCAGGATCTGCCCGCGGGTGGCACCCAAAGCACGCCGCACGCCGATCTGCTTGGTGCGTTGCTGCACCCAGAAACTCGCGAGGCCAACGATGCCCAGCGCGGTGACCACGAGCAGCGCGATGCACACCGCGACCAGCAACCACACCATCGAACGGTCCTGCCGGAAGAACTTGTCGCGGAGCTGGGTGAACGTGCGTTGTTCCATCACGATGCGATTCGGGTTGTTGCGCTCCAGCGTCGCCACCGCATCCTTGATGACGCGATCGCGTTGCGCCGGCGTCGTGCGCAGCAGGTAGGAGCCGCCCATGGTGTAGGGCACGCGGACCGGCAACAGCATTGCGTATTCGGCGCTATCGTACGATCCGCTCATGGACGGTCGCACGAGATGGTCGACCACGCCGACCACGGTCACCGGGTGCGTATCGCCCATGTAGAACACGCTGCCGACGCCGCTCTTGCCGGGAAACATGCGCGTAGCCATCGCACGGGTGATGATCGCGGTGCGCGCGAGTTCGAAGAACGCCTTGGCCTGGTCGAAATCGGCGTATTCGTCGGCGCGGAAATCGCGTCCGGCGATCAGACGCAAGCCCAGGGTGGCGCGCAGTTCTTCGCTGCCCATGAAGAGCGTCGCGTTCAAGGTCTCGTCCTTCTGGTCGGGCTTGAGCATGACGCCCGAGTTCCACGACGAGCCGCCGAATGGCACCTCGTTCGCCTGCGCGACCGCAGTGACACCGGCCACGCCATGCAGTGCGGCGATGTCCTCGCGCGTCGCCGCATCGGCGTTCTGGTTCTTGCCGATGCCGTTGATCTCGATGTCGACGACTTCCTGTTCGGCTACGCCGCTGGGCATGCCGATGTGCTGCACGCGCTCGCCGATCAGGAACACGGCGTTGCAGATGATCGCGCAGCTCAATGCGATCTCGAGCACGATCAGCGCGGAGGCGATCTTGTGGCGACTCAGAGTCGAGAGGATGGGGCGAATGTCCATTTTTTTGCTCCGTCATTCCCGCGAAGGCGGGAGTCCAGTGACGATGATGTGCGGCAAGGGCGAGCCCTCACCCCGGCCCTCTCCAGAAATGGGAGAGGGCGTTTTCATTGCGACTTGAGCTGGATGGCGGGCGCGACGAGACACGCGCGCCAGGCCGGCAACAGACCGGCGAGCACGCTCGCGAGGATCGCCAGTACGAAGGTCGCCAGCAGCATCAGCGGGTCCAGGCGCGCCAACTCGGCGTACTCGGTCGGCTGCTGGCGCACGGCCCACAGGCCGAGTTCGGCAAGACCCAGGCCGAGCACACCGCCGACCAGGCCGACCGTGCCCGCCTCGACCAGGCATTGCGCAAATATCGCGCGCCGCGACGCGCCAAGCGCGCGGCGCACGCCGATCTCGGATGAGCGCCGCAGGAATTTCGCGAGCAACAGCCCGACCGTATTGAGCAGGCAGACCAGCAGGAATCCGAACGCGAGCCATGCCTGCAATTCGACGTCGCTGGGCACGACCTTGCTGTAGTCCAGCCACGTCATGAGATCGCGCAGGCGGACATTGGTGGGTCGCGTGTAGCGTCCGGCCGCGCGTTGCTGGTCGGAGTAATTGCGCAGGAATGCGAGATAAGCCTGCGCCTTCTGCGGCGTGTCCAGTTGCACCCAGAACTGGATCCACTCGCAGGGTGCGCCGAGATCCGTGGCGTGCACGCCTTCGGGCGTATTGGCGAAGCAGCTCATGTTGCCGCTGCGCGGTAGCTTGAGTTCATGCGCCGTCGCGAACGGCGCGAAGACCAATTCGGACAGGCCGAAGCCATGGTCGCCGGTATTGAGATCGTAGAATTTCGGCGCAGGACGCCAGTCCTTGAGCACGCCGACGATGCGGAAATCGTGGTCGTCCACGCGCAAGGTCTTGCCGATGCTGTTGCCGCCGTCGTACAGCTTGTCGTTGAGCGATTTGTCGATCACCACCACGCGTGCATGCGCTTCATCGGATGCCGCATCCCAGCCGCTGCCGTACAGGAAGGGCGTGTTGAACATCGGGAAGAAATCGGCGGACGTGTAGCGCGCGTCGACACTGAACGGCATGAGTCCCTGGCGTTGCGGCTGCACCGGGACCTGGCCGCCCGTCATCAGCGCCTGGTGGTCGCCGCGTTTTGCCTTCAGCAACGCCTCGGCGTCCAGGAGCGTGAGCTGGCCTGGCGGTTCGCTGCCGGCGTGGTAGTTGTCCTTGCTCTCCGGATCCATCTGCGGATAGAACAAGGTACTGCTCTTGCCCGGCAGTGGATCGCCCGACAGCACGTGGAATACCGTTAACGTGGTCATCGCGGCGCCGATACCGAGCGCGATTGCGACGACCATCAACGCGGTCAGCATCTTGTTGCGCCGGAAGCTGCGCAGGGCGAGGTCGAAGTAGTAAGCGAACATGGCGAGCGCCTTACGCTGACGTGGATGCGGCTGGAGCGGTGTCGGTAGATTGGGTGCTGCGCATCAGGCTGGGTTCGATCGAGAGATCGGTCGCCATGCCGTCGACGATGTGCACGTTGCGTTGCGCGCGCGCGGCGAGTTCCGGGTCGTGGGTGACAAGAATGATCGTGGTGCCCTGGCCGTTGATTTCCTCCAGCAACTCCATCACCGCGCGGGCCATCTGCGAGTCGAGGTTGCCGGTGGGTTCGTCGGCGAGCAGCAGGCGCGGGCTACCCGCAAGCGCGCGTGCGATCGCCGCGCGCTGCTGCTGGCCGCCGGACAATTCGGCCGGGTAATGCTTCATGCGCGAACCGAGCCCCACCCGCGCCAGCGCTTCCTCGATGCGCTGCCTGCGCTCGCCCGACGACATGCCGCGATAGCGCAGCGGCACGTCCACGTTGTCGAACAGGTTGAGGTCGGGGATCAGGTTGAAACTCTGGAAGATGAAGCCGATCTTCTGATTGCGCAGCTTCGAGCGCGCATCGTCGTTCATGCCGCTCACGTCGACGCCGTCGAGCAAGTAGGTCCCGCTGCTGAAGGTTTCCAGCAGGCCGGCGATGTTGAGGAAGGTCGTCTTGCCCGAACCCGACGGTCCGGTCACCGCGACGAATTCGCCTTCGCGCACATGGATGTCGAGCGCGCGCAGCGCGTGGGTCTCGACAAGCTCGGTGCGGTAGATCTTGGAAATCTGCTGCATGGAAAGCATGGGTGGCTCCAGGGTCAACAATGGGTTGGTCGGGCGGCGCGTTTCGGGGATAGTGAATGGGTCAGCGACTGATGCGTGCGTGCGTGGCGTCGCCGAACAGGTCTTCGCCGGAGACCACGATGCGGTCGCCGACCTTGGCACCGTCGAGGATTTCCACCGCGCCGAGCGACGATATGCCGACCCGGATCGGACGGCGTTCGGCGCTGCTGCCATCGACGAAATACGCAGAACGCCCGCCGCTGCTGTCCACGAACGAACCGCGCTCGACCTGCAGCGCATCGGTTTTCTGGTCGAGCACGATGCGCACCGACAGGCGCTGGTTCTGGCGCAGGCCGGCTGGTTGTTTGCCGACAAACCGCAAGCGTCCGGTCACTTCGCCGGCGACCACTTCCGGCGAGACCGAACTGACTTGTCCCGAAGACGTATTGTTGGTGCCGCTGATCTGCGCCGGCATGCCGATCGCCAGGTCGCGAGCGAAACTCTCCGGCACCTTGATCTCGAGTTCGAACGCCGACAGATCGACCACGCTGATGAGTGGGGCGTTCGCCGCAACGTTCGCGCGCTGGGCAATCAGCACCTGGCCGACCTGGCCGTCGACCGGCGAACGGATCGCCAGCGCATCGACCTGGCGCTGCAACTCGTCCACCACGACATGCTGGCGGTCGGCAAGCTGGCGCCTGGTTTGCAGGTCGAAGCCCGCTGTGTCGATCAGCAACGAACGATCCTGGCGCGCATGCGCGAGCGCGATCTCGGCCTTGGCGACGTTGTCCTGCGCGCGCAATACCTCGACCTGCGCGATCGCGCCGAGTGCGTAGGCTTTCTGCATGCGTTCGAGTTCGCGCGCGGCGGCCTGGCGATCGACGCCAGCCTGGTCCAGCAATTTCTGCGCGGTCGAGGCCTGCATGCGCACGCCGAGTTCGGCGCGCCCGACCTCGGCCTGCGCGCTGGACAAGCTGGACTGCTCCTGCGCGAGCCGGCTCTTGAGTTCGGGGCTGTCGATCGTGGCGAGCGGCTGGCCCTTCTTCACGGCGTCGCCGGCGACAACGTTCAGGCTCACCGTGCCTGCGGCGACCGCGTACAGGGTCGGGCTGTTCGCGGAGATCACCCGGCCGTCGGCCGAGATGTCGCGCACCAAGGTGCCGCGGGTTACGGTGGCGATGCGCAGGCGTGAGCTGTCCACCGAGCGTGCGCCCGCGAGCCAGGTCCTGACGCCGAATACCAGCAGCAGGACGAGCAAGCCGCCACCGGCGATCAGCAACCAGCGTTTGCGTGCTGCCGATGGCGATGTGCCGCGCACGCTGTCCTGTGCGGACGTATCGCGGATTCCGCTGCTGCGGCCGGAATGGTCCGGCGTTCCGTTGCCACGGATGGGTGTGATGCGGGTCATGGTCGCTCGCGCTCAGGTGCTGTAACCTCCAAAGCAGGATTCGTGCCAGCGCTTCACTCCCTGCGAATCAATGCGTTGCGATGTGTCCGCAGCGCTGCGCGGACGTCCGCTGCGCCGCCGGACATGGCCGCAGGCGGGCATACGGCGACACCGGTTAGAATCGCGGTTTCGTCGAACGACATGCATCCGGGGTAAGGCTTATGTGCGGAATCGTAGGAATCAGTGCGCGGCGCGACGTTGTCGGCCATCTCATCGAAGGCCTGAAGGCGCTCGAATACCGCGGCTACGATTCGGCCGGCATTGCGGTGTTGACCGCGCATGGCGTCCAGCGCCTGCGTGCGAAGGGCAAGGTGGTCGAACTCGAACTCCTGCAACGCGAGCATCCGATTGCGGGGCATTCGGGCATCGCGCACACGCGCTGGGCGACGCACGGCGTGCCGAACACCGACAACGCGCATCCGCATGTGTCGGGCGATGTGTCGGTGGTGCACAACGGCATCATCGAGAACCATGCCGAACTACGCGCCGAACTGCTGGCGCAAGGCTACGAATTCACCTCGCAGACCGATACCGAAGTCGTCGCGCACCTGATCGAGCACCAGCAGCGCGACGGCAAGGACCTGCTCGCCGCGCTGCGCGTCGTGCTGCCGCGTCTGCATGGCGCGTATGCGCTCGCAGTGATGTCGGCGCGCGAACCGGGCCGGTTGCTGGGCGCGCGCCTCGGTTCGCCGCTGGTCGCGGGCGTCGGCGACGGCGAGCAATACCTCGCGTCCGACATTCATGCGCTGCTGCCGCTGACGCGCCAGTTCGTCTACCTCAACGAAGGCGATATCGCCGAGATCACCAGCGATTGCCTGCGCGTGTTCGACATGGACGGCAACCAGGTCGAGCGGCCGATCAAGGAATCGCACTTCATCGCCGGCGCGATCGAGAAAGGCGAATACCGCCATTACATGCTCAAGGAAATCCACGAGCAGCCGCAGGCGCTTGCCGACACGCTCGAAGGCCGCATCGCCGGTGGCCGCATTCTCACCCAGATCTTCGGCGTCGACGCCGCCGAATTGCTCGAAAAGACCCAAGCCGTACACATCATCGCGTGCGGCACGAGCTATCACGCGGGCCTGGTCGCGCGATACTGGATCGAGTCGCTCGCCGGCATTCCGTGCACCGCCGAGATCGCCAGCGAATACAGGTATCGCAGCCCGGTTGTGCAGGACGGTACCTTGTTCCTGAGCATCTCGCAGTCCGGCGAAACCGCCGATACGCTGGCCGCGATCAAGATGGCCAAGCAGTGCAATTACCTCACACGCATGGCGATCTGCAATGTGCCCGAGTCGTCGATCGTGCGCGAATCCGAACTCGTGCTGATGACCCGGGCCGGCCCGGAAATCGGCGTCGCCTCGACCAAGGCGTTCACCACGCAGCTCGTCGCGCTCGCATTGTTCGCGCTCGAACTCGCGCGCGCGAAGGGCCTCGATGACGCGCGCTACCTCGATGGCGTGCGACAGCTCGAACAACTGCCGGGACTGGTCACCGAAACCCTCAAGCTCGATTCGCAGATCCGCGCGATAGCCGATCGTTTCGTCGGCAAGCAGCACGCGCTGTTCCTCGGCCGCGGCACGCACTGGCCGGTCGCGATGGAAGGCGCGCTCAAGCTCAAGGAAATTTCCTACATCCACGCCGAGGCTTACGCGGCCGGCGAACTCAAGCACGGCCCGCTCGCGCTGGTCGACGCCGACATGCCGGTCATCGCGATCGCGCCGAACGACCACCTCGTCGACAAGCTGATGTCGAACATGGAAGAAGTCCGCGCACGCGGCGGCGAGCTTTACCTGTTCGTCGATGCCGGCGTGCATGTGCATGCCGACCTCGGCCACACCCTGGTGATGCCTGAATGCGGCGAGATCGCCGCGCCGGTGGTCTCGACGATCCCGCTGCAACTGCTGTCGTACCACGTCGCCGTGCAGCGCGGCACGGATGTGGATCAGCCGCGCAATTTGGCGAAGTCGGTGACTGTGGAATGAAGGCCCGACGTTGGAGCCTGGAAGCAGTTGTATCGCTCGCGCTTCTGGGCGTCACGACAAACGTACTGGCGACTGCACCTTCGCCGACCGTTCGATATATGTCGGCCAACGGCGATGACTTTCGTGTGGAACAACAGAGCAAGTCGGACGGCCGTATGGTGACCTATGTTGGCGGCGACGATTCCATGCTCGGAAGCGACGACACGTGCACGTCCGGTCCGGACTTCGTCTGCATTGATCTCGCTGGCGGCGGCCATCCATTGCATTTGATGGTTCCGCGTGACCTGCGGCGACGCATATCCGCGACGGTACAAGCAATGAAAGCGACCCGGAACCGGCAAGCCATGGAGCAGTTGCGCTGGTCCGACGGCGATTTCGACTATCGCGTGGAACCACGTGGTCGTATTCCGAACAACATTCCTGTCGTCCGGGAACCCGTGCGATTTTTCGGCACGGAAAGTGACGCGATCTTGGTATGGGTCTACAAATCGGGTCAGGTGGATTTGATGCATCCGGTGGCGACATTCTTTTACAACTTGGAACATGGAGTCCTCGCTCTCGACTATCCCCATGGAAACGAACAGGGCGGCACCGACTTCGTGTCGTACTGGCTGGAAGGAACCTGTGGACTCATTCCCATCCGGCCCTGCTTGGAGAAGCCGACGAAATGAAACGCGTCCCCTCGTTTTCCTGATCCCATGCGCATCTGCATCTACGCCGCCTCCAGCCAGCATTGCGATCCGCAGTACCACGCCGATGCGCGCCTGCTCGGGCAGACGCTCGCGCTTGCAGGACACACGCTGGTGTATGGCGGAGGTGCAGTCGGGTCGATGGGTGCGCTGGCCGATGGCGCGCTGGGTGCGGGTGGCGAGGTGATCGGGATCATCCCGCGCTTCATGGTTGAACTGGAATGGTCGCATCAACATCTGTCGGCGTTGAAGCTCGTCGAGGACATGCGCGAGCGCAAGCACCAGCTGCTGACCGGTAGCGACGCGGTGCTCGCGTTGCCGGGTGGCTGCGGCACGCTGGAGGAATTGTTCGAGGCGATCACGCTCAAGCGGCTCGGCATTTATCACAAGCCCATCGTGCTGCTGAACACGCGCGGTTACTGGACGCCATGGGCAGAGTTCATGCAGCGGCAGGTGATCGAGGAACGCTTCATGAATCCGGGCCACGGCGGCATGTGGAGCGTGGCCGACAGCGTGGCGGATGTGCTGCCGACCATAGCGAATGCACCCGAGTGGAATGAATCCGCGCGCGATTACGCGCTGGTGCGTCCGGGCTAGGTGCTGATGCGTCCGGTCTAGATGCTTGAACTCCTCTCCCATCGGGAGAGGATGCCCAAAGGGCAGGTGAGGGTTGGGCTTGCCGAACCGCTGCAGCCCCTTCGCCCGTCACCCAACCCTCTCCCGTGGGGAGAGGACTTCAGAGTATCAATCTTCGTCGCGATGCGCGTCGTAGGTTGGCTCGTTGTTCAAGCGCGGGTCTTCGTCGGAATAGACCATGCGCACCGGTTCGGCTGGCGGCATCGCCTTGCCGCGTGCCGGTGGGAGACCAACACTTGCGGCTTCGGCCTCCAGCAGCAATTCGCCGCGACGGCCTTCCGGCAGGTCGCGCCAGTGGCATTCGCGGATTGCGCCTTCAAGTGCGTACAACAGGTTCAGGCTCGGTCGGAATCCCGCGCGCTTGATCTTGATGAACGCGCCGATCGCGCCCGCCGTGACGAGTTGTTCGCGGCTGCGGATGCCGACCTGGCGCAGCCACGCCGAGGACTTCGGGCCGATGTTGATCAGCTTCTCGGGTTCGCTCATGCGCATGCCTCCAGCCAGATGCGTGCGATCTCTTCGAGGCCGCGTTGGTCGTCTGCATCGAAGCGATCGGTTTCAGGGCTATCCAGATCCAGGACACCAATCAGATCAGCGTCGATCGATGCGTCGCCGCCGCTTTTGCCAGTAGCGAACAGCGGCACCACGAGTTCCGAACGCGATGCGCCGTCGCAGGGAATGTGTCCGGGGAACGCATCGACATCCGCGATGCGCTGAGTCTGTCGGGTGACAGCGGCAGTGCCGCAGACCCCGCGACCTAGCGCGATGCGCACGCACGCAGGCTTGCCCTGGAACGGCCCGACCACGAGTTCGTTGCCGTCGAAGAAATAGAATCCGACCCAGTTCAACGACGGCAGCGCGTGATACACCAGCGCCGACAGGTTCGCCGCGTTCGCGATGTGGTCGCGTTCGCCCGACAGCAGCCCACGCGCCATCTGCTGCAACTGCGCGTATTGCTCGGGCTTGCTTCCGGTAAGCTGATCTGTGTCGAACATCGTAGGCGCTCCGCAAGCAGCTAGTCTAGCAGCGCCGCATCGAGGAACCATCCGCATGACCGAGCCCACCGCCAGCCAGCACGCCATGACTGCGCCTGCTCCGGCTGCGCCCAATCCGCCCGAGCGCGGCGACAAGACCACGCGCATCGAGGCTTTCGTGGATGCTGCATTCGCGTTCGCGCTGACCCTGCTCGCGATCGGCGGCGATCACATCCCGACCAGCGTCGCTGAGCTCGAACGCGCAATGCGCGGCGTGCCCGCCTACGCGGCGAGCTTCATGCTGGTGCTGAAATTCTGGGCCGGGCACACCGAATGGAGCCGTCGTTACGGGCTTGATGATGCGGTCAGCCGGCGCTTGTCGTTGCTGCTGGTCTTTCTGGTGCTGATCTTCGTCTATCCGGTGCGGATGGTGTTCGCGACCCTTTTCTCGGCGATGACCGGAGACTGGCTGCCGTCCAATTTCTCGATCTCCAGCCTTTCCGAAGTGCCAATCCTGTTCATCACCTTTGGGGTGGCGTTCGGCTCGCTCGGGATCGTGCTCTGGCTGCTTTATCGCCATGCCTGGCAGCTGCGCGATGCGCTCGGCTTGAACGATAGCGAACGCGCGGCGACGCTGTTGAGCATGCGCATCTGGGCGATGTTTCCGGTCGTCGCTGCGCTGTCGATTCTCTCCGCTCGGTTGATTCCTGCCCGCGCGAGCAGTGGTTGGTGGCTGGGATTTCCCGGCTTCATCTATTTTTCGCTGAACCTGGTCGCGCCACTGCGGCGCTGGAGCGCTGCACGCGTGCGGCACGCAAGATGACGCGCGGCATCTTCATCACCGGCACCGACACCGGCATCGGCAAGACCACCGTGAGTTGCGCGCTGTTGCATGCGTTGCGTGGCCGCGGGCTGCGCGCAGCCGGCATGAAGCCGGTCGCGAGCGGTTGCGAACGCACGCCGGATGGCTGGCGCAACGACGATGCGCTGCAGTTGCTCGCGGCCAGCGATCCGCAAGCCGACTACGCGCTGGTCAATCCGTACGCCTTTCCCGATCCGACTGCGCCGGAACTCGCGGCGGCCGATGTCGGCGTCACTGTCGAACTTGCCCCGCTTCGCGTTGCATTCGATGCCTTGTCCGCGCAGGCCGACATCGTGGTGGTCGAGGGCGTCGGCGGCTGGGCCGCGCCCTTGTCGGCGCAGCTCGATCAATGCGAGCTCGCGCGTGCGTTCGGGATTCCGGTCCTGCTGGTGGTTGGACTGCGTTTGGGCTGCATCAACCACGCACGACTGAGCGCACGCGCGATCCGCGCAGACGGACTGCACCTGCTGGGCTGGATCGGCAGCGCGGTGGATGCGGACTTCCGGCGCAGTGAGGAGACCGTCGCGATCCTCGACCGTGTCATCGATGCGCCGCGGCTGGGTCTGTTGCAGCACCGCTTGGGTGCGATCGATGCAATGCTGTATTGCACGCTGGCCGATGCGGCTGCATGCGTGGCTGACTTCCGACATGGGTGATGGACTGAACGGATAAGCTAGACTTGTCAGTACAGCAATCGCAATATATCGGCGTCCTGCGTCGTGCCCACCAGCACTTCACGCAGAGCAGCCGATTGCACGATCGAGGTCGCACCATGCGCGGTATCGCCACTCTTCCACTGATGGTCCTGTTCGTCCTCGGCGGCGTGGTCGCCTGCAAGGGTGGCGGGCAGGGCGGCCCCGGCGGTCCCGGTGGCCCAGGTGGCCCAGGTGGCGGCGAGATTAAGCTGCCGGTGGAAACCGCGAAGGTCACGGTGGTGTCGATGCCGTCCGGATTCGCAACCGTCGGCAGCCTGCGCGCGGATGCGTCGGTGACGGTGCGCCCGGAAGTCGCCGGCAAGATCGTGACCATCCATTTCCAGGAAGGCCAGCATGTGGATGGCGGCGCGGCGTTGTTCTCGCTCGATCCGGCGCTCGCGCAGGCCGCACTCAACGAGGCGAACGCGAACCTCGACAACAGCCATCGTGCGTTCGATCGTGCGAACGGGCTGGCCAGCAAGCAGCTGATCGCGCACGCGGACCTGGATACCGCGAAGGCCGCTTTGGGAGTCGATCAGGCGCGTGCCGCGACCGCACGCACCATGCTCGACAAGACCGCGATCCGCGCGCCATTCGCGGGCACGGTTGGCTTGCGCCAGGTCAGCGTCGGCGACTACATCACGGTCGGCCAGGCGCTGGTCGATCTGGTGAAGCTCGATCCGCTGCAGGTGGATTTCCGGATTCCCGAGCAGCAATTGTCGCGGGTCGTGGTCGGACAAAGCGTCAAGCTCGAAGTGGATGCCTATCCGGGCAAGACCTTCGACGGCAACGTCCTCGCGATCGATCCGGTCATCGATGCCGCCGGACGCAGCGCGCTGCTGCGCGCCCGCGTCCCGAACCTTGGCATGACCCTGCGGCCGGGCATGTTCGCACGGTTGCGTATCGTGTACGGAACCAATCCGGCTGCGCTGATGATCCCGGAACAGGCGATCTGGCCCGATGGCGATCAGAAGAAGGTGTTCCGCGTCGACAACGGCAAGGCGAAGCTCGTGCCGGTCACCCTCGGCATGCGCCAGCCGGGCATGGTGCAGGTCGTGGACGGCCTCAAGGAAGGCGACGAGGTCGTCACCGCCGGGCAGATGAAGTTGCACGATGGGATGGGCGTGGCACCGTTGCCATCACCGGGTGCTGCCGACAGCATGCCACCAGCACCCGGCAAGGTCTCCGCGCCTGTTACCAAACCCGACACCAAGCCCGCAGCGCCAGCTTCCGGCAGCGGCGGCTGAGCCGACCCGATCCGCTGCCTCGAACCGACCCGCTGACCGATCCGGAAAAACATCCGCATGATTCTTTCCGACATCTCGATCCGCCGGCCGGTGCTGGCCACGGTGCTGAACCTGGTGGTGTTGCTGGTCGGGTTGATCTGCTACGAGCGCCTCGCGGTGCGGTTGATTCCGAACGTGGACGTGCCCGTGGTCACCGTCGCCACGACCTATCCGGGCGCGAACGCGCAAGTGATCGAGTCGCAGATCACCAAGCCCATCGAAGACGCGTTGTCCGGCATCGAGGGCATCGACTACATCCAGTCGGTCAGCCGCGCCGAGTCGAGCCAAGTCACGGTGCGCTTCCGGCTCGACCGCAATGCCGATGCGGCCGCCTCCGACGTGCGCGATCGCGTCGCGCAGGCGCGCGGCACGCTGCCGCTGACCGCGCAGGAACCGATCGTGCAGAAGCAGGAAGCCGATGCGCAGGCGATCATCTACCTCGCGTTCTCGTCCGATCGCGCATCGCTGACCGACATCGCCGATGTGGCGACGCGGCTGGTCAAGGATCGCGTGCAGACGATCCCGGGCGTCGCCCAGGCGCAGGTGTACGGCAACCGCTACGCGATGCGCGTCTGGCTCGATCCGGAAAAACTCGCCAGCGTCGGCCTCACCACCAACGATGTCGAAGTCGCCCTGCGCGCGCAGAACGTCGAGATTCCGGCCGGTCGCGTCGAGAGCCAGCAGCGCGAGTTCACCGTGCTGTCGGAGACCGACCTCAAGACCCCCGAGCAGTTCGCTGCGATCATCCTGAAAACCTCGAACGGCTACCCGGTGCGGCTCGGCGATGTCGCGCGCGTGGAGGTCGGTGCGGATTCGGGCCGCTTCCGTGCGCGCTACAACGGCAAGAACGCGGTGCCGCTCGGCATCGTCAAGCAGGCCGTCGCCAATCCGCTGGATATCTCGCGCGCACTCAACACGATGCTGCCGGAAATCACCCGCACCTTGCCGGCCGGGATGAAGGTCGAGATCGCCTACGACTCGACCGTGTTCATCCAGAAATCCATTGATGAGGTCTACAAGACCGTCGGCGAAGCCGTGCTGCTGGTGGTGCTGGTGATCTTCCTGTTCCTGCGCAGCTGGCGCGCGGTGTTGATTCCGATCGTCACGATCCCGGTCTCGCTGATCGGCGCATTCGCGCTGATGTACCTGTTCGGGTTCACCATCAACACGCTGTCGCTGCTCGCGATGGTGCTCGCGATCGGGCTCGTCGTGGACGACGCGATCGTGATGCTGGAGAACATCTTCCGGCACGTCGAGGAAGGCATGCCGCCATTCGCGGCGGCGCTCAAGGGCAGCAAGGAAATCGGCTTCGCGATCGTCGCGATGACGCTCACGTTGTCGGCGGTGTACATGCCGTTCGTGTTCTCGACCGGCCGCACCGGCAAGTTGTTCATCGAATTCGCGCTGACGCTTGCGGGCGCGGTGCTGGTGTCGGGGTTCACCGCGCTGACGCTGTCGCCGATGATGTCGTCGAAGTTGTTGCATCACGAGAACAAGCACGGCAGGTTCTACGAATTAGGCGAGCGCGTGCTGCGCAGGATTGATCGCGGTTATGCCGCTGCACTGCGCGGCGCGTTGAAACTGAGGATCGTGGTTGTCGTGTTCTGGGTGGCGATCATGCTCGGGATTTTCGGGTTGAAGGGCTTGCTGCCGACTGAACTCGCGCCGCAGGAGGACCAGGGCCTGGTGATCGGTTTTGCGAGCGCGCCGGAAGGATCGACCATCGACTACACCGACAACTACGCGAAGCAGATGGAAGCGATCTTCGCGAAGATGCCCGACCAGAACCGCTATTTCGAGCTCGTCGGTTTTGGCGACGTGACCTCGGCGATCGGTTTCGTCGGGCTCAAGGACTGGTCGCAACGCCAGCAGACCGCGCAACAAATCGCGGGCGGCCTGTTCCCCCAGTTCATGGGCATCGCCGGCTTGATGGCATTCCCGGTGACGCCGCCGCCACTGGGCCAGAACGGCTTCGGCCAACCCGTCAGCTTCGTGGTCGAAACATCGGGTAGCTGGGAGGATTTGAATGCGCTGGTCGGCAAAATGCTCACGAAGATGGCCGAGAATCCAAAACTCACCAATCCCGATTCCGATCTCAAGCTCAACAAGCCGGAATTGAAGATCAATGTCGATCGCGAAAAGGTCGCGGCGGTCGGCAGCAGCGTCGATGTGGTCGGACACACGTTGGAAACCCTGCTCGGCGGCCGCCGGGTCACGCGCTTCAAGAAAGGCACCGAGCAGTACGACGTGCTGGTGCAGATCGAGGACAACGCGCGCCGCACGCCCGGCGATCTTGGCAACATCTTCGTGCGCGCTGGCGACGGCAGCATGGTGCAACTCGGCAACCTGGCGAGCGTGACCGAAACCGTCGCGGCCAAGGAGCTCAACCACTTCAACAAGCTGCGCGCGGCGACGATCACCGCCGGACTCGCGCCGGGTTATTCGATGGGCGAGGCGTTGGAGTGGATGCAGAAGGGGCTCGACCAGGTCGCCAAGGGAACGCAATACGATCTGGATGGACAGTCGCGTGAATTGCGTGAATCCGGATCCAGCGCGACCGGCTTGCTGGGCCTGGCGCTGGTGTTCATCTATCTAGTGCTCGCGGCGCAGTTCGAGAGCTTCGTGGACCCGTTTGTGATCCTGCTGTCGGTGCCGCTCGCGGTGTTCGGTGCGTTCGCGTGCCTCGTGCTGTTGAACCTCGGCAACGGCATGCATCTGTGGAACACGACGGGCTCCTGGAACATCTACACCCAGATTGGCGTGATCACTCTGGTCGGATTGATTTCCAAGCACGGCATCCTGATCGTCGAGTTCGCCAACCAGTTGCAGGAACAGGGCCGCAGCAAGCGCGATGCGGTGCTGCAATCGGCGGCGCTACGCCTGCGCCCGATCCTGATGACGACCGGCGCGATGGTGCTCGGTTCGATCCCGCTCGCGCTGGCCTCGGGCGCGGGCGCGGAAGCGCGTCACCAGATCGGCTGGGTGATCGTCGGCGGCATGAGCTTCGGCACCATGCTCACGCTGTTCGTAGTGCCGGTGGCGTATCTGCTGCTTGCACGCACGCGCATGCAGCAGGTCGAAGCAGCGGGTGCGCCAGCAGTTTGAGTTGTCGTTGCAGTGCACGTTGCGCGCAGGAAGTCTGCGGGTCTGCGCGGGTCGTGCGCGTGCCGTGGGAAACAGAGCCTGCCCCGGTCTCGATGCGGGGATGCCGGAAGCGACCGGGCATAAAAAAAGCCGACGCAAGCGCCGGCTTTGAAGGTTGCTCGACCGGCAGGGGAACAGGCCGCGCTCACCAAGTTGGACGTTGAAAACTTACTTGCGGACAGCGGCCTTGACGACCTTGTCCACATTGTTGGTTGCGATCTCGGCGGCCTGCGTCGCGACATTGCGCAGTTCGTCGTTTGCGGCTTCGACCTGACCCTTGACCAGCTCGGCGATCGCCTGGTTGGTCTTGAGCTGCGCGGCGATCATTTCCTGACCGACGGCGGCGAAACGCTCGGCGTGTTCCTTGGCGAGCTCGAGGCCCTTCGGCATCATTGTCTTGATGTCTTCGATGTCACGGGCTTCGGAAGCCTGGCCGAAGAACGAGACGTTCGCGTTGATGCGCTCTTCCAGGGTCTTGAACTGGAGGCCGATCAGGCGCTCGGCGTTCTGCAGCGCCAGGGTGTTGGCCTGCAAAGCGGCATTCGCGAACTGCTTGCTCATGTTGATCATCTGGTTCTGGATTTGCTCGTACATGGACCTGCTCCTGATTCAGGGCGGGATGCCCAGTGTGGAAATCATGCTATCAGGGCTTTTGTTGCATTGCAACATATCTGATGCAAAAGAATTCCGGTTTGTTCATAAGTCATTGATCTTCTGTCTAATCAGGCTTTGGCCAAGAAATGGCGCGGCGCGTCATTATGGGCCGCGATAGCGACAACCCGAGGTGCAGGTCTCGTGTACGACGACCTCTGCAAGCAGCGGCAACCCCGGCTTCAAGCGTTCCCAGATCCAGATCGCGAGCCGCTCGCTGGTCGGGTTCTCCAGCCCGTCGATGTCATTGAGATAGTGGTGGTCGAGCCGATCGTAAAGGGGCGCGAACGCCGCCTTGATCTCGGCGAAGTCCATGACCCAGCCGGTGTGCGGGTCGGGTTCGCCCGCGACGTGCAGTTCGACCGCGAACGAATGTCCGTGCAGGTTCGCGCACTTGTGCCCGTCCGGCACGTGCGGAAGGCGATGCGCTGCCTCGATGCGAAAGACCTTGAAGATATCCATGCCAAATGGTCGCATGCACACGCAGCCCGGCGTTAGTGCTTCGCAGCCGGCGACGCGGGAACGATCACGATGCGCGCCGGTGCCGTCGTCGAACGGCTTGCGCGTCCGTACATCAGTTCGGCGACCGCCGGCGGTGCGAAGTAGTCGCCGGGCTGCACGGCCTGCGCGTAATAGAACACCTCGTGGATTCCCGGCGGCAACTGCTCGGCATAGATCTTCACGTCGTTCTGTCCGGTCTGGCGGCTGCCGAACCACCACGAGCCGAGGCCGCCGACGTGCTTGAGATCCGCCCCGCCGACGCTGCTCAGCGAGATATCGCGCGAGACCAGTCCGCCCGGAACGATGTCGGTGATCGCTACGAAATGGCGGAACGCCGGAACGTCCAGCACCAGCCGCACCCGGACCCAATCGCCTTCGCGCAACGACGTCTTCGCAAGCTCGACCCATGCTCCATTGCGCAGCACCTGGTAGCTGCGTTCCAGCCGCATCCCGACGGCGTGCGGTTTGGCTTGTTGCAGGTCGAGCTGGTAACGCAGTTCTGCGGAGTAGTTCAGCGTCGCATCGGAACTGTCCTGGCTTTGCAGGCGCAGCGTCTCGATCGCACCATCTGCGGGCATTGCCAGTTTCTGCGACCACTCCGCTTGGTGCTGGTGCGGCGCGAGGGTCGCGGCATGGCTCGCTGCACCGAGCGACAGCAGCACACTCCGCTCACGATCGTCGGCGGGCATGCTCTTGGCGACCGCATGCAGCGCCATCAGGCATTGCGCGCTCGACTGCGTGTCCAGGCTCGCGGTGCCGCCCGAATACAGGTCCTGCAACCCGCGCAGCAGCCCGCGCCGCGCCTGTTCGCCGTCGCTGCCCTTGTCGAGATCGAACAGCGCAGCGACCACGCCGCACTGGTCGCGCAGGTCCGAGCCCATGGACCAGCTGAAATCGCGATCGTCGTGGAGCACGCGCCGCAGTCCTTTCTGGATGCCTGCCTCGCGTAAACGCAGGATGCCGGTCTTCGCCTGTTCGGCGAATTTCGGTTTGCGCGTCAGCGCGCGCACGAGTTCGCTGCGCCCGTACCAGCTCAGGTGCGCCCAGTTTTGCCAGAGCCGGTCCAGAGCGACGTTGTCGAGCGAGCCGGGGTCGGTCAACGCGCCCGCTGCCTGCGCCGCAGTTTCCCATCGGGAATCGTAGTCATTGTCCGGAATGCGCCTGCCCAACTCCGACAGGGTGGACTTCACCGCGCGTTCCAGGTCTTCCTGCGCGTGCTTCGGCGGCTCGAATCCCAGCGTGTGCAGCAGGCCGAAACTGCGCAGGGTGTAGGCCGACAGCGCCGCATTGCCCGAACCGCTTCCGTAGTCGCTCTGGGCAATGAAGTAACGGAACTTGCCATCTTCCGCCTGGAAGGCGGGTGCGACGACCAGCGCATCGCTGACTTCGGACTGCGCGTTCGGCCACAGTGTCTTGTCCTGGCCGGACGCGATCGCGAGTGCCGCACCGACAGCGCGGCTCAGGGTCTGCTCCCAGCAACGATGCGGGTAGTCGCGCAGGTCGCGCAGCCAGCCGTCGCGCCAGCTGTCGAAGCCGCGATGGACCTGTACATCGAGCACCAGCGAACGCGCGCCCGCAGGCAGCGATGGCAGCGGAAGGTTCAACGCATCCGCATCGATCCAGCCCGTCTGCGTCGTCAGTTCGTCGCCCATCCGCGACAGCACCGCGACGCCGGACGACAACCCGTCGCCAGCGCCAGACTTGCCAGCGCGCGCGAGCACCTGCACGTCGCCGACCTCGGTGGGCGCGAACGCGATGCGTTGCGAGAGTTGCGCGTTGCCGTCCACCGTGCCCTGTCGCGCTTGCTGCACGCGCACACCTGCGCCCTCGGCCTGTACCTCAAGATCGATCGTCGCCTTTTTGTCACCGTGGTTGCGCGCGGACACGCTGGCCGTCGCCTGGTCGCCGACATACAACTGACCCGGCACGCCCGTACGCAATTCGATTGGCAGCGCCGTCTCCAGCGTCGTCTGGGTGAGCGCGAAGCCATCAGTATCGTCGCTCGCCCAGACCAGCACCCGCCAGCGGGTGAGGTTGTCGGGCAGGTGGATTTTCAATTCCCTGGTTTCGCCGGGCGCAAGCGGCACATCCGGGTTCCAGTACGCGGAATCGGCGAACGCACTGCGCATGCGTGGCATCGGCTTGCCGGAGGATGTCGAACGGCGAGGGGATGTTCTCAGGCCCGAGCCGTCGCTCGCCGCGATGTGGTTGATGACGTCGAACGTGGAAGTCGGCCCCGACTGTGCGAACTCGGCGCGGGTGAGCGTGGTCACCGGCTGGGTGGGCTCGGTATCGACGGCACGTCTTTTGATGCGGCTGCCGAGCACTTCGACGGTGTCGAGGTTCTTCGCTTTCGATCGCTGTGCCCGCGGACTCATTGGCGACGGGGTGGCGGAGACCACCGGAGGCGGCAGACCGTTGAGGTAGCCGCGTCCGCTGCGCAGGCTCGGCTCGACATAGAACGGATTCGCGAACGTCGACCATCCTTCCAGTCCGTACCAGATGCTCCGATCCCAGCTCTTCAGGCTTCCAAGCCAGCCGTCCCCGCCCGGGTCGGCGTACGCGTTCATCTCATTCGCCTGCTGGTAAACCGAATCGTCGACCAGGGCGATGGTGGCGTGGCGCGCGCTGGTGGTCGTATTGACCAGGCGCAGCACGATGTCCTCGCCGGGCGCGGCGCGCGGACGATCCAGCGACATCGCGATCGCATCGCCACGCTGTTTCGGGATCTCGAGGTCGAGCGTTGCATCCAGCGTATGCGCTGCGGGGCCATCCGGAGCGGAGGCCGGATCGCTCGCGCGGATCAGTGCGTGCAGGGTGACCCCCGGAGCCCAAGCCGTCTGCACCGGAACGTCGATCTCCGAATCCTTGCCGGACACCGCCTGCACCCAATGGCTCACGACGTGTCCGTATTCGAGCGTGAACAGCACGTTCGCCTTCGCGTAAGGCTGGTGCAGCTTGACCCGCGCAGATGCCACGCCGTCCGACGACGCATGCAGCAGGCTCAGGGTTGCCTGTTCCCCGGGCTTCTTCGGATCGACGGGAGCGGCCGCGCCGATGTAACGCGTGAGCGCAGTCGGAGCCGCGCCTTCGGCCGTCGCGCGGAACCGATAACTGCCCGTCGTCGGCGCGCGGAATGCGCAGGGCGAGGCCTGTCCGGCAATCAACTCGCAATGACCGACGACCTTGGGTTTCCCTGTTGCCGCATCGTCATCGCCAGCCTCGATGCTGACCTGCACCGCCTGTCCTGCAACCGCATGCCCATCGTGGCTGATGACCACGGCTTCGAGTTGCGGATCGCGATCGATCGGCAGCCACCATTGCGCCGCCTTCAAGCCGACATAGCGCGCGAATTGCGCGTCGTTCACGACAGCAGGCGCGCTGGTCGCGCTGGCCTTGCCGGGAATGCTGATCGACGCGTTGAATTGCAGGACGCCGAACGGAAGCGACGTGGTGCTGCCGTCCGCCTGCGTCATGGCGGGCAGGTGCAAGGTGAAGTGCGCCTTGCCATCGCGATCGGTCAAGGTCGGTGTCGTCACCCCAAGCAAGGGATCGCTGGCTCCCCGAGATGCCGCATCGGTGAACGGATCGATGAAGGTGTACGCAGCGAACTCGGGGTAGGCGTCTTCCAGTCGTTTCGGCGTCAGCATGGCGCTGAAATGGACGGCCACGTTCGCGGCGGCGTCGCCGGAAAAATAGCCACCTTCGAGTTGCAGGCCAATGTCCTGGCCGGCCAGCACCGTCGTGCGATCGGCCTTGACCTCCGCCCACAACGACTGCGCCTCGAAGCGCGCGATCTGGAAACAGGCGCCCTGCATCGGGTCCGAATAGCGGTCGGGGTCTTCGGCGCTGTCGCGGGCGCTGATGCAGTAGTTGTTGTCCGGCAGCAGGGCGGGCAGATGCAGCTGTCCGGAGACGCTGCCCTGTCCGTCCAGCGTCGCTGGCCAGCTCTGCAATGTCTTGCGGTCCTCCGAACGCAAGGTCAGGGTGACTTTGTCCTTGCCGGTTCCGAGCAGGCGATTGCCATTGCGATGGCGTAGCCAGACGCGGTAACTGACGGTCTCGCCGGGCCGATACAGCGGACGGTCGCTGACCCCGAAACTGCGCGTGGCGCTGTCGCTGAATCGACTGTAGGAACGATGCTCTAAGTCGTAATGCAGTAGCGAGGAAACCCGATCGTTGTAATCCATCACCGGCACGATCGTCCGCTGGCCGCCCTGGGTGACGCGCACCAGGCGTGGCATCGCGCCGGATTGCTTGCGTGCATCCGCAGGGACATCCAGCAGGGTCACGCCATCGGTGCCGGTCACGGACTTGCCGAGTTGCCGCTCACGGCCTGCGGAATCGATCGACAGCAATTCCACGTTCGCACCGGCGAGATTGCGGCTTTCGCCCCAGCTGCTCGCCCAGACCAGCAACTGGTCGCCACCCTCGCTGACCAGGACGTTGAACGGCGCATAGGCGATGGCGTAGGCAAGATCGCGGTCGTCCTGCGCGCCGATGAGTACCAGCCCGCCATGCTCGCGAATAGCATCGGCTGTTTTCGGAAGCTGGACCTGGCGCAGTTGGTTGCGCGCTCTTGAACCGGACAGCTGCGAAGCCTGCATCTGCTCCTTCTCGCCGATGCTCATGCGCACCAGCCGCGGGCCGCTGGAGACATTGCGCGCTTCCATCACCGGCAACGTCGAAGACCCGACCGCAGTGACCAGCACATCCGGCTTGACGGCTATGCTGCGCGGATAGTCGCCGATGGCGAGCGTGAGCATGGACTGTGCGCTGAGACGTGCGCCATCCTCGGCCGTGAGATCGGTCGGGAGAGCAACGCGCAGCGTGGTCGCGGCGACGCTCGACTTCAGGTAGAGCGCCGCATCGGGCGCATGTTCGTAGGTGATCCCGGGTTGGTAGCTGTAGTTCCAGTCATCCTGCGCGTCCTTCGGATCGATCAGCGATAACCCGGCGGGCAAGGACGCCTTGATCGCGGCGATGGCGGTAGCGCTCGGCTTGCGCGAGAAGTACAGGCCGATGGGCATGTCGGGTCCGCAATGGATGGCAAGAGCGGTCCCCGGAACCAGCGGTGCGCGCTTCGAGGAGTAACCGGGTTCGCAGGTGGCTTCGCGCAGGCGGAACGGCTCGTTGACCAGCGCAACCAGCACATGCTTGTCCTGCTTGCCGGGCAGCGGACCTTCGGCGCCCTGCAATCCGGGGCGCACCCGCACGCGCAGCATGCCCTGATGCCCCGGCAGATCCAGCAACTGCAATTCGAAAGCCAGCCCCTGGTCATCACGGCGAGCGTTCTTGGTGTCCGCGAGCGCAACGACCTGGAAGCGCAGCGCACGACCGTCGAGATCCACCGAAACGACCTGGGCGATCGCCTCGGGCGTCAGCTTCTGTTCCGTCGTCAGGTGGATCTTCGGTACGCTTGTCGTCCAGCTCAGGATCTGCGCGCCCAGTTCCGGGTGCTGGGTTTCCGCAGTCGCCTCGCGCGACAGCAATTCCACGCCCGCCTGCGACCATAGCCCATGGCCGACGGCCAGCCGATACGCAGTGGCCATGTGGAAAAGCGGCTGATGGTCCTGGGTGGCGCAACGCAGCGAGGTGTCGTCGCTCCATGACCATTGGCAGACGATGTCCGGCTCGATGCGCACTGCGCTGAAATTGGCCGCTTCGTTCCAGGTCAGCATTGGCTGGTCGAATGTCAGCGTGATGCTATTGCTGTCGGCGGTCACCTGGGTGATCTTCGGCGGCAGTGGCGTCGCAGCGGTGGCACATAGTGAGAGGCAGCAGAACAACGCGGCGAGGACGAACAGACGCATGGCGATCCTTGCGAAGACGCGAAACGGGCATCCGCCCCATTGAACCGCGAAACGTGGTCGGTGTGTGCATTGACACCGCCACCGCGCTCGGAAAGGATGGCGGCTGGGTCTCCACGCAGCAACAGGACGCATCGCATGAAGCCGTCGGTGACTGAACTGCTCGCGCAATACCACCCCGAAAACCCACTCGAGGAAGCCTCGACGATTCCCGCGTCGTGGTACGTGGACGAACGCATCCTCGACCTGGAAAAGAAGTCCACTTTCTCGCGCACCTGGCAGCTCGCGGCGCGCGTCGACCAGGTGCGCGAACCGGGCCAGTACGTCACCAGCGAGATCGCGGGCGAACCGATCCTCGTCGTGCGCGGCGACGATGGCGAGTTGCGCGGCTTCTTCAACGTGTGCCGCCACCACGCCGCCGCGGTGATGACCGAGCCGCAGGGTTGCGCGAAGAATCTGCGCTGCCCATACCACGGCTGGACCTACACGCTCGAAGGCGCGCTCAAGGGCACGCCAAGCTTCAACAGCGAATGCCACTTCGACCGCAGCGCGCACGGACTCGCGCGGGTGACGACGGCGGTCTGGGAGAACTGGGTGTTCGTGCGCCTCGACGGATTTGATCAAGGCCGGGAAGGTCCGGGCATCGAGGAATTCCTCGGCACCGCGCTCATCGACGAAATCCGCACGCTGCAACTCGACAAGCTGCACTGGTTCGAGCGCCGCCATTATTTCTTCGACTGCAACTGGAAGGTGTTCGTCGACAACTACCTCGACGGCGGCTACCACGTACCGCACCTGCACAAGGGCCTGGACAGCGTGCTCGACTTCAAGAAGTACACCATCGAGAACGGCCTGCGCCATTGCCTGCAGTCCAGCCCGATCGTGAAGGGCGACCACGAACAGTTCTCGTCGGTGCGCGGCGGCGATCGCGCGATGTATTACTGGATCCATCCCAACTTCATGATCAACTGGTACGAAGGCGTGATGGACACGAATCTTGTGCTTCCGCTCGGATTGGACCGCACGGAAGTGATCTTCGACTTCTATTTTGCCGATGTTTCCGACGCCGCGCGCGAACGCAACGAGGCGAGCATCAACGTCGGCAACATCATCCAGGACGAGGACATGGCGATTTGCAAATCCGTCCAGCGCGGCCTCAACTCGCGCGCGTATTCGACGGGCAGGCTATCGGTGCGGCGCGAAGCCGGAGAGCACCTGTTCCATCGGTTATTGCATGCGGATTTGACGTCTGCGGAGTAGGCTGTTCGGCTGCTTCGACCCGGCAGCGCATCGACGCAGGAAGGCATATGCGATGAAGACTCTCGTCGTCCTGTGCTTCAACCTATGGGCCACGCAGTGCAAGGTCACCAGGCTGGACGAGGCGCGCCGCAAATGACGGTGAGATCAAGGGTTGGCGATACGCTCCCTTCACTTCGGGCGGCAAGCCTGTCTTCGCCGTTGCGCGGGAATCGATTCGTGAACAGGAACTGCCGCGACAGCACGTGCCACTGCCGGACGTTCCGATCGACAAGGTCGCGATCAGCCTCGAACGGACCGCATGCCGCGAGCCAAGGGTCAGAGAACATAACCGTTTGAAGCATAAATGTTCTCTGCCCCTGGGGCTTCTGACCGGTGCGATGAAGGGTAGGCGATACGCTCCCTTCACTTCGGGCGGCAAGCCTGTCTTCGCCCTTGCCAAGGAATCGATCCGCGAACAGGAACTGCCGCGACAGCAGGCGAGCCAAGCGCGAGCCAAGGGTCAGAGAACATAACCGTTTGAAGCAGAAATCTTCTCCGGCCCTATTCTTCGGGGCTGTCGCGCGGTCCTTCGACCTAGTCTCGAACCCCTTGAGCTGCTGCAAGAACCCGTCCTGCAAATTCCGCGAACAGATTTCGGATGCTCGTAGCCGATGACAATGATCGATGCGTGTCTCCGCCATTTGGCGTCAGCTCCAGAGCCGCCGCGCTGTACAACTGGCGCTCCACCAAGCGTTCGCAAAGGATCTGATAACGCCGTGCATACGATGCGGTCCGGAACTCTTCGAACACTGGAAAATGCGGTTCATCGCATCTCACCGAGCGAGTCGACGCTTCGCATTCTTCGAGCAACATCAGCCAAGCCAGAAATGGCGGTCGCGGATCGGACTGGATGACCGGATTGAGCAGGGCCGGGTTCGACTCCTTTACGGGGCTTCTGCCACGAGGCACGCCCCCATACGCTCCGTGATGGTGCGCAACCCACAAATCGGCCGCTGATCCGATCACCTCTTCGCTGCGATTGTTGAAGTTGTTGCCGAACGATCCGACCTGCGACTTGAATTCGAATACGCCGAGCAGGCGACTCTTGTGCACGACCAACACATCCCAGTTCTTTGTCGCCCGGAAGAAGCCTGGGAGAATCACTTTCGACTTGCGGACGTGAACGGTATCTGTCGCCAAGCCACAGTGCGCAACAACGGCTCGCACGATCTCGACGAAACCAACCATGTTCTTGCCACCAACGACGGCGTTGCGTCCAGCACCTTGGCGCTCGTTGACGACGCCCGTGCCACGAGAGTGCCAGAAGGTATGGACGGCTTGTATCACCAGCTCGTCGAACGATGGCGGCAACAGTTCGACGCTCATACGACTGTTTTTCTCACGCGCGCAGCATCCGCGACAACACGCGCGCACTGGGCCTCTGCTGAACTCAATCCATAAAGCTCATTGACCGGCGCATCCAGATCATCCTGCGAACGCGGGCCCGAAGCAGCGATCAGCTTCATTCGCAAGTCTTCGCTTACATTACTCCATCGCGGAAGACGGATACGACGAAGGTATTGCGCCTGGAACCGCAGAAACCCGCCCGCCATCCGCGTGCAATACGTCGCGATCGTCATCAGGGTCAGCGACGAACGCAGTACGCTCTGCAGCGCGCGAAGATCCCACTCGCCGGACGTGATGAAATACAGGTTGTGGTGCGGATAGAACGAGCCGTCGTCGATGACGAACACGCCTTCGCCCTTGATATCGGGTACGAGAATCTTTGGAGTCTCCAGCAGTCCGGGCCGAATCCGGTCGATGGTGCGGAACCAACCGGTCTGATCGCGTTTGGCGACATTACGGCCAATGATCGCCTCGTGGTGAATGCGCAGATAGCTCTCTAGTTTCGGAAAAGCGTTGAGCGAAACCAACTTGCCGGATTCGTCGAAAGGATTGAGGACACCTTTGCCTCCCCAGGCAATTTTTCCATCAACGAGATCGCGCGCCATTACGAGCGGCAATTTGCGATCCGGCTCAACAGGCAGCGCATCAAATGCGTCGATATAGACGCGATCGCATCCAGTTGCGACTCCGATGCCGACCCGACACGATGCCTGCTCCAGCGTCGGATAGCACTGTTCGATTCTGCGCAGCAACGCCATTCTCGGAATGTCGTCGAGCAGCAACGGCGCGGAGCTATTGACCGGAGAGGAGAAGCCGTCCACCGATCCATCGTCCGGGCTTTTGGATAGCAATGCTTCGACCATCGCGGGAAGCGAACCGGTCGCTATCGAGGAGCCCGCCACTGTCCGCGTCAACCCACTCTCGCCTGTTCCAACGCGCTGGACGACGGTGATGGCAGGGTAGGCGATCACGTCGGAATGGAAGACATCAGCTTCTTCCATATCGATGAAATACTTCAGCCAGTAACCCCGAGAAATCTTTTCGCGCAAGGGACCGCCATAGCGATTCTTCAGCCATCGATTGGCACAGATGTAGCCAAGAATGCCGCGATCGGAAAGAAGGTCCAACGCGCGCTCGAAGAAAGGAACATACAGATCCGCGCGGTCGTAAAGCGTCTGGAAACGCCGACGATATTCGCGTAACAGTGCGTCTGGAATCCGCTCCTGTCGCACATATGGCGGATTGCCGACGACGAAGTCGAAACGCCCCTCCAGGTTGCTTAGAAGAAAGTCATCACAGATCAACCATGCGCCGCAGAGCGTGTTCGCTCCGTGTTCGGTCACCCCTTGCAGCAACAGCACTTCGCGGACGCAGGCTCGCGTCCGCTTGAACGTCGATTCGTGCAACTCCACTGCCCGGATGGAGTCCTTCAGCTCCAGATGAGCGACACTCGCATCGCGCCCCTCACGGAGATAAGCCGAGAACAAGCGTTGTATCGCTGGTATCAGGAAGTCGCCCGCACCAAACGACGGCTCCAGCAGCCGCGTTCGATGAAGCGGCTCATCTGCAAAATAACCGCAAAGATCGAGGATGGCTTCGACAACCACGGACTTGGTGAAGACAGCGCCGCGCCCTGTTTCACTAGTCGCGGCTAGTTGTGCCACGGCGGCTTCGACATCGGCCGCCCGAACCGATTGGTCGAACAGATCAAGCATAGAATTCGTAAACGCTGCCGAGAGCCATACAAATGAGGAGAACCTGAAATCGAAGAGCTATTGTTACTTTAACAGCGTCTCAGCCTATGAGGTCGAATTGGCTGCTACGCGCCGGCCGGGTCGTTGGATGCGCCAGGCGTTGGGACCTGTTTGTTGACCGGATGCAAGCGGCGCACGCGATCCTGTACGGCAGCGATCAGGTGCCTGGGGCGGATCGGCTTGAACAGGAAATCGTCGCCGCCGGCGTTGATCGCCTCCAGCCGCGAGTCCGGATCACTTTCGCCGGACAGGAACACGATCGGCAAGCGCGCGAAGAGCGGATGCTCGCGGATCACCATGGTCACCTCGACGCCATTGGCGAACGGCATGTGCAGGTCCATCAGGACCAGGTCCGGACGCAGCGACGTGAGCGCTTCCAGAACCCGCATCGGGTCGTGTTCCACCTGCGCCTGCATGCCTGCCCTGGTCAACACGGCCTGCGCGAACAACGCGTCCACCCGATCGTCCTCGACGATCAGCACGCGCAGCTTTTCCGCGGCGACCGATGCATGCAGTGCCTGCAACCGGTCCGACAGGTCGATGATGTCGTAGGGCGGGAACAGCAGCAGGTCCGCTCCCGCCCGATGCGCGGCCCGGCGCATGTCCATGGAGTCCTGCGCGGCCATCACGACCATCTGGATACGCCGATGGGGTTGCGAGCGCTGCTGCGCGTCGTGGCGGAGGGTGCCGATGGCTGCCAGGTCGGACATGTGCGAAGCGTCTACCAGCAGCAATTGCGGCATCAGGCACTTCAGCAGTTCGGACAATTCGTCGATGTCTGCGACCGATTCGATCGCGTAGCCTTCGGATTCGAGACGCTGCCCCAGTGCGATCGCGAATGCGTTGCCGTCGCTGAGATGGTAAACGCGGCGCATGCCGATTTCGCCAGTCGTGGACGACTCGTCCTGCTCAATCAGCTCGATCGGCTCTACCGACTGGGCCAGTTCGACCGACGCGACCAATTCGTCAGGCGCTGGCGGCTCGATCGCCTCGATCGCCTCGACCTGTGCGGTCGGTTCGTCAGGCTCGTCCGCCGCGGCGGGCTCCTCGGCCGCGACCGGTTCCATCAGTGTGGGCGGCTCGATCAACTCCTCCGGCTCGACCAGTGCGGCCGTTTCAATCGACGCCACCGTGGGTGCGATTTCCTCGAGGATGGGCGGCGGCATCGCGTGTGCATTCGGCGCATCAGGATCGACGCGCTGCACGTCTGTCTTCTGGTCCGTCTCGGCGGACGCCGAACGTGGCTGAAGTTCGAGATGGCTAGCCAGCGACCTGGTTGCCGCCGACAACAACGCGAACATGCGCTTGGCTTGCTGCGGATCGGGTGTGCGCATGCTCGCGAAGTGCTCGCCCACCATCTGCGCCAGCATCAGCAGATTCTCGTGGGTTTCGAGTAATCCGTAACGACCGCTGGCCTCGGCCAAGCGCCGTGCGTCGCCACTGAGCACCGCCATCCCGCGAAGATCCCAGCCATGGAGGCGATAGCGCAGGATACGCTGCTCGAAAGCCGCGATGCGCCTGGGCAGATAGCGCAGGAACGCCTGCAGGTTTTCATTCTGCTGGGCCGGGATGCTGGTATTCTCGATCATGTTGCGTACTTCAAGGCCATTATCCTTTGTCCGTCCGTCACTTGCCGGAACCGATCACGACGCATCGGAAGGACGCCGTATGAATGTCTTCGGAAGTGGTCGTCCTGTTTCCGCGCACAGGGGCGGCGGCGACACATCCTGATCCAGCCGCGCGTTCGGATGGTCGAGCCAGTCAGCCGCCCTTTGCGGCGACGATCATTTCCATCCAGTGGTCGTAGCGCCTCCGGACTGCGGCCAGGTCTTCGCCAACGAAATCGTCCGCAGCGAACCCCGTGTCCTGCCATGCCTGGTGCAACACGTCCGGATTCGAGTGTGTCCTCAGCAGGACGCCGATGATGGCTGCGTCCATGATCTGTTCGACCTGCATCTCACGTACGGACCGCGCAAGTTCTTCAAGGGTCATGTCGTTCTCCGATGGTGGTGGGCTATCTGGCGACTCACATCCTACAACCAGCTATCCGGACATGCTGCTGATTCTGTCGTTGCTATGCGACGCGGTCGACATGCCGGTTTCGGTACGTTGCGGGGAAGACGGTGTTGATCGCAAGGCGCGCTTCACGATCCGCAAATTGTTCATCGATCCCGCAACATCATCGCGTGGTACGCACGTCCAGCGCTGCGGTATGCGAGCCGCCGGGAACCGCGCGCGCTGCGTCGGTCGTGACATGGATCGATAGCTGGTAGTCGGCATTCGGGCAATCCACAGAGAACGCGTGGTAAGCAGTCTGTCCCGGATTCAAGGCGTTTTCCTGGACAGTCGATGCGATGACGACGCTTCCGTTCTGTCGCGCTTCGATCGTGGTCTGGGTTCCGGCGGGCGCGGCGGTCGATCCGGTGTTTTTCACCACGACGACGAAGTGGAAGGCCGCGCAGGCAGCGGGAGCGTCTCGTCGGTGCTTCGTCAACGTTACGGCGACGATCGCAGTCCGTGCGCATTCGGAAGTCTTCTCGCCTTTCAGCAAGGTTTGTCCGTGTACGCTAACTACATCTGCCGGAACAGGTGCAGGTAACTGCGGCTCACCGGCAGCACTTCGTTGCGGCCCTTCAGATGGATGTCCGCAGTCTCGTTCTCGCCTCGGGTGACGTGGCTGATCGCGCGCAGGTTGACCACCACCGAGCGGTGCACCTGCACGAACTGCGCGGCATCGAGTTGCGCAATGAGTTCCTTCAGCGGCGTGCGGATCAGCGCCTCGCCCGGTTTGCCTGCATCGCCGCGCCAGGCGATCAGCGTGTACTTTTCGTCGGAGCGCAGGAAGTCGATCTCTTCGATCGGGATCAGGCGCAGCGCCTGCCCCACGGATGCGCGTATCCACTGCAGCGAGGGTTGCGCGGCTTTCTTCTGCAAGCGCGCTGCGAGTTGCTCCAGCAGCGCGTCGGTGTCGGGTGCCGGTTGCGCGGCACGCAGCCGTTCCTGCAGGCGCGCGACCGTGTCCGCAAGCCGCGCTGGCTCGACCGGTTTCACGAGGTAGTCGAGCGCGCCTTGCTCGAAAGCCTGGAGCGCGTACTGATCGAACGCGGTGACGAACACGAGGTGCGCGCGGCGACCGATGCAGCGCGCCGCCTCCACACCGGAAAGCCCCGGCATGTGCACGTCGAGGAAGCAGATTCCGGGTTGCAGCGCCTCGAATTGTTCGACCGCTTCGCGACCGTTGCGTGCCTGCGCGACCACCTGCAACTCGGGCCACGCGTGCGCCAGCAATCGCGCCAACGACTTGCGCAGCAGCGGCTCGTCGTCGGCGATCAGTGCAGTCGTGCGTGCACCGGTCATGCAACACCCCGCTGAGCAGGGAATTCCACTTCTGCGGATGCACCGTGCGGTTGCAGCGGGGAAAGACGCAACTGCGCATCGCCACCGAACGCCAGCTGTAATCGCTCGCGCAGGTTCGCAAGGCCGGTGCCCAATCCTTCGACGGAATGCCTGAGACCAACACCGGTGTCGATGACCACGGCGAGGCAACGTCCGTACTCCAGCCACACGCGGACCTCGATCCGTCCGCCTTCCTCGCTCGGATCGATGCCATGGCGCACCGCGTTCTCGACCAGCGTCAACAGCGTCATCGGCGGGCACATCACAGGCAACGCGTCGTTGTCGGCGTGCAGCGTGAATTGCAGGCGGTCGGGCATGCGCATGTGCATCACTTCAAGATACGCGCGCACCAGCTCGATTTCCTGCCCCATTGCGGTCGCCGTCTCGTGCAGGCGCGGCACCGCAGCGCGGAGATACGCGATCAGGTTGCCGAGCACCGCGGACGCCTGCGGCGAGCCGGAATCCACCAGCTCGCGCACGTTCGCCAGCGTGTTGAACAGGAAATGCGGTTCAACCTGCGCCTGCAACAATCGCATGCGGGCATCGAGCGCATTGCGTTCGAACTCGCTGCGCTCCAGTTCGAACGAGAGTGCTTGCCTCTGCGTCTCGCCGGTGATCTGGCGAAACAGTGCCGCCACGGCCATCCACGGGCCCAGCAGCAGGCCAACGAAGGTCATCGTCCCGAAACCGATCATGCGGTCCTTGTCGTGTATCCACGACGGATGGTCGCCGATCGTCGTCAGCGCATAGGCGATCGCCGCTGCGAACGGCATCACCACCGCCACCGCCGCTACCCGCAGCGCCCAGCGTGCGAGCCAGGCCGGCAGGCGCGCGGGCCATTGCTCGAACAGGCCGAAGGCCAGCACTCCGACCAGCGCGATGAAGAGCAGGCGAAACACCAGGACCGCGTACGACACCTGCCAGCCCGGGGCCAAGATCAGGAATATCGCTACGCACGCGATCAACGGAGGCCTCAGCCGTCGCCAGGCCAGCATCCGAACGAGGCCTTGGGGTGTTGGAGGACTGGCGGTATCCATCATGATGTGACGATAGCAACGAACGCTCCGGTTGGACGACTCGATCGCTTGTGGGCGATACCCGTGAGCTATCGTGGCCGCTGGCGCTCGAAGAAGTCCCAGATCACTTCCGGTCCATTCGGTTGCATCGGAGACGGACCCAACAATCGCGGATGGCGGCGATAGGGTTGCGGCATCCCATGCCCACCGCCGTGGATCGCGACGAGTTCCACCTCCAGATCGGAGTCGTTGCGCCAGAGTACGTGCTCGACGTGAATTCCTTTGGCCACCTGGGTGTCGTTCGTTGCAGGCGCGCCGGCGATGTGGTTGATGTCGGCAAAATACTGGCCCGACTCTCGCGACGACATCACGTTGCCGTACTTGTAGGAAAATCCGAAGAGGCTGACTTCGCCACCATCGAACGGAACGAGGGGATCCTCGGTACCGTTCATGATCATGACGGAGGAAGCACCATTTTGTGCAGGCTTGCATTTGAAGTTCTCCGGCGTATGCACGTTGGCCGATACCGCCGCAACCGCACGAAACCGGGAAGGCGCTTCGAGCGCAAGACGCAACGCCATGAAACCACCGCGGGAACTGCCGGCCGCGAACACGCGATCCGGGTCGATGCCATTCTCGGTGACGAGCTTGTCGACCATCCTGGTCAGGAACCCCACATCGTCGGTGCCGGGCCCCTTCGCGCTGATGTCCCCGACCGTACCGCACGCGTTCCAATCGCCCTCGTTCGCTGCATTGGGATAGACGACCACGAAGTGATGTTCGTCGGCGAGGCGCTCGAATCCATACCCGGTTTCAATTCGCATCCGTGCGCCGTTTTCGCCCGAACCATGCATCACCACCACCAGCGGTGCTCCTTTCGCCAAGCCGCGAGGCACGTAGGTCAGATACGTCCGCTTTAGCCCGCCCACCTCGATGGAACCCTGGGTCAGCGTGCCGGACAGTTGGGGAATCTCGGGAGCAGGCGCGTAGCCGTAGTAGCCGAACAACGCGCCACCCAACACGACAAGGACGAGCAGGCTCCAAAGACAGTAACGCAGGAAGCGCAGCACATTTCGCATGGCGACGGCCGTTACACGATTCCCGCTTTCAAGGTGATCGTGCGCGTACTGTCCTTCGACTTCCAAACATCGCCGAGCTTGCGCGGCACGAACGGCGAGCACTGTGGGTTCGTCGTGTCCGGCGGCGCATCGCCGACATAGGTGCGACAGAGAATGCCCTTGCCGTCGAGCGCCCACGTGCCCTTGAATGTTTTGCTCATGAACATCATCGATCCGGTGAAGTCGAACGTGTGGTCGGCGTGATAGTGCGTCCGGATCGTTGCGGAGCCACCGGTCGAGACGATGGTGTTGCCATAGAAACTCGCCATCACGTCGTCAGCGGCGAACGCCGGCGCGGCACAGAGGACGGCCAGCGATGCTGCAATCAGGAACTTGTTCAAGTTGTCTCTCCTGTGAACTCGGATCGGTTTTCCCGTGGTGCAATGTTTTTCCGTGGTGCCATGGGGCGGCTCTTGAACCGCCCCCCGAGTCGAACGCGGATCAGCCAGAAGATCATCAACAGCAACGGCGCGAACACCGGCACGAACAGCCAGGGCGATCCCCGCATGAAGAGCGGCATGACTTTCTGCTGTCCCAGGAAGAACGAACCCGAAGCGATGGTCAGCGCGGCGCACATGCGCCACAGATGTCGCGCGATGCGCGCTGGGCCGGAAATTCCGCCGCGCACGATCATCCTGATGTCGCCGATGGCCGCAATCGAGCCCAGGATCGCGAAGACAAAGAACGCTTGCGGTGGTGCGTTACCGATCGTGCCGGTAGGGCTGTTCCTGGCCATCAGGATATACGTCACGCCGGCTGCGACAATGCCCAACGCGACGGCAAGCCCGCCTTTTTCGAAGCGGCCGATGCCGCCATCTTTCCGCCGGATGGCCACCCATGAGGTGGCGATCAGATAGAACACCAGGACTCCTGCGAAGACATTGGGCATTTCCGGCACGGGCAGGAACGGCGAAGCGCCGGCTCCGATCGTGGCCATGATCACCATGGAAACGAAGAAGATCGTTCCCGCGATGCGATGCACGCGCCGGCCCTTGGGCGACAGCAACGCCACAAAACCGGAGATGATTCCAACGCTCCCTCCGGCGATATGCAGGAACAGGATCAGGTTCGCGGTGGCGAAGAGCCACCAGGGACTTCCTGCGGGGACATGCAAAATGTTGTTATTCACGGCCGCCTTCCAGTTTCTCGTGTTTGGCCTACGTGGTGCGTCGCTTCAATCGATCTTTCGTTGTGCAGAGCGGATGGACTTGTGTTGAACGAGGCCATCCGATCGTCCTTGACCAGCTTCGCTGTTGGGAAGCGCTTCCGTACAGCCTGATCGCAATTGCCAGCCTCTGTGGTCCTTGTCCGACCAGCCACGTTGGCGTGGGTCTGAACCGCGCCAGGAAGCGACCGGCTGCGGACAGCGCGGCAGATTCCATCTCCGCTCGAACAACAGTGCGCTGCGCGCCGCAGTATCGATCGCAGTCCATCCGTCCATGCCGTGGCTCGACCTCGATAGGTCGTAACCCGTCGCAATCGGCTGGTCAGTGCGTTGCCGCATGGACATGGTTTCGGACGAGGCGTCCCTCGCCGGGCTGATGGCACGCACATGAGCGCAATCGTATTGACCAACCGGATGGATCTGGATTCCGTCGCCACCACCGCGCTGAAGGCAGCCGCGCGATTCTGGTTTGTCGTCGCCGTGATAGGCCAATGGGTGTTCGCGTTTGCCGTTGCGTCTTTCTACGGTCTGACCGCGCTGCGTGGCGATTACCACGGGTGGGGCAAGTTCATCACCCATGGTCATGTCGTTGGCGATACGGTGGGGAATTTCGCCGTCGCCATGCATATCGCATCGGCGATCGTCGTCCTGTTCGCCGGAGCGCTACAGCTGATTCCGCAAGTCCGCAGCTGCTTCCCGATCTTTCATCGCTGGAACGGGCGCATCTACATGTTGGCCGCTGTCGGCATCAGCGTGGCCGGTCTCTACATGACCTGGATCCGCGGAAGCATTGGCGACCTATCCCAGAACCTGGGTTCCACTTTTGGCGCCATCGTGATCTGGCTCTGCGCCGGCATGGCGCTGCGGTATGTGATCGCCCGCGACTTCACGACGCATCGTCGCTGGGCGCTGCGGCTGTTCCTCGTGGCAAGCGCTGCGTATTTCTATCGGGTCGCATTCTTCCTGACCATGATGGTCTTCAAGGGTCCCGTCGGTTTCGACCCGGTTACCTTCACCGGTCCGTTCCCCACGATCATGGCATTCGCCCAGTTCTTGGTACCGCTCGCCGTCCTCGAGATTTATCTGCGCACGCAGGACAGCGGCAACGCGATAAAACGCATCGCGACGGCCTGCCTGCTTTTCATGCTCTCGCTCGCGATGGCAGCCGGAATCTTCGCGGTCACCATGGCGGTGTGGATGCCCGACGTCAAAGCCGGTTTCGATCCGCGTACATCGATTGCTGAAACTCTCGCGATGACCATTGCAGCGCGCGGCATCGACCAGACTTACGAGCAATACCGTCACCTGAAGATCGTCGAACCCACTACGTACAATTTCGACGAAGACGAGCTCAACAACCTGGACTATCAACTCATCCGCAGTAAAAAATTCAAGGAAGCCATTCGCATCATGCGGCTCAACGTGGATGCCTATCCGCGATCGAGCAACGCCTACGACAGCCTCGGCGAAGCGCACGCGGACGACGGCAACAACGCGCAGCCCATCGTCGACTACCGGGAAGCCGTGCAGCTGTAAGCGAACAACCGCAATGCTATGGCGATGCTACGGAAACTCGATGCCCATTGAGCAGACGAACACATCAGCATGCTCCTGCTGCCGCTTCCATCCGCACCTGCCACCGGAGCCGATCACTTGCGGTCGATCTCGATGTTTTCCTTGGTGCCGCTGTGCGAGACGGCGATCATGATGCCAAAGCCGATCAGAATGACGACTCCGATCACCGTCCACGTCGTTCCGATGTTGGCCAGGATGCCCAGCTTCCAGAGCGCGGCCAGGACGCCGCCAATGAGGATGATGAAACCTATCAGATACATGCTTGCCCATTTCATGGTCGACCTCCTGTCGTGACAAGCCGCGGGAACCGCAAGGAACGGATCGCGACGTCGCGTTGCAGATTAACCCTGTTCCACTGAACGAATGCAAGCTCCCGTGCGAGATGCGAGTCGGAGCAGCTTGCGCGGAGCGCATGACGCGGCTGCGGTTTCGAACGGTCTGGCGCGAACGCGCTACGGCCCTTGGCGAGTGCATGCAGAAAAATCATCGCCGAACTGCAGGCGACAGCAAGCGACTTCATTTCTTCATCGACGCCCGCGCCGCATTCCTTCCGCTCGCCCCGCTGATCCCGCCGCCGCCGTGCACGCCGCTGCCGCACAGGTACAGGCCATCGATCGGCGTGCGGTGGTTCGACCAGCCCGGCATCGGGCGCATGAAGAACATTTGGTCGAGGATGAGTTGGCCGTGGTTGAGGTCGCCTTCGGTGAAGCCGTAGGTTTCTTCCATGTCGGTCGGCAGGATCGATTCGATCTGCCGGATCGACGCCTTCAGCGCGGGGAAGTGTTCGGCGAGCGTGGCGACCGCGCGTTGCTCCACGCGACCGCGCTGGTCTTCCCAGTCGCCGTTCCGCAGTTTGTACGGCGCGAACTGGAAATGGATCGAGACGACGTTGCCGTTGCTGGTGACTTCGAGGTACGGCTGCGCTGAAATTTCGCCGTATTTCGCGGCATCGAACGCGCGTTCGAGATAACGCAGCGCAGGCGCGATCGCGAGCGTTCCATTCGGCAATCCGTGCGATCCATTCGTGAGCAGGTGCACCTTCGCGATGCTGCCTCGCATCTTGATCGATTGCGTGTGCCAGACGAATTCCGGCGGCAATTCGACCGCGCCGACGAGGCCTAGCAGGGTGTGGCGCGGATCGGCGGCGGACAGCACCATGCGCGCGGCGATCTCTTCGCCATTCGCGAGCCTCACACCGGTCGCTGCCTGCTTGCTGACGAGGATCTTCTGCACGTCGGTGGATGTGCGCAGTTCGCCGCCGTTCGCCTTCAGTGCAGCGACAAGCGCGTCTGAAATGTTTCCGATGCCTCCAGCTACTTGCCGATGCGCGAGACCGCCGCGATTGAGCCAGTTGTGCATCAGCGTGTAGCCGCCGCCTGCAGACATCGCACCGAGCGTGAAGCCATGGATGCCGACGGCGGCGATCGCCGCGCGCAGCGGTTCGGACTCGAACCATTCCTCGGTGAACTCGACCATCGACATCGACATCGAGCGGATGACCTTGAACATGTCCTTGCCGCCGAGCCGGCGCAGCTTCCAGCCGAGCTTCGCGAGCGGCAGGCCATCGGCCCACATGTCGGCGGGCGGCAGGCGCGGCATCGGCGTGGCGTACGCAGAGTCGAGGAACGCGGCGGCCTTGTCCATGAAGGCGACGAAGTCCGGCCAGCGCGCGGCGTCGTTCGCGGACAGTTCGCGGATCGATGCGAGCGTCTGCGCGTCCTTGCCATCGGCGACGAGGTGAAGCTGCTGTCCGTTTGGCAGCAGCGAAACATATGCAGGCTTCGCGCCAGCCGCGGGCGCGAGTCCGTGTTTCGCGAGGCCGAGGTCGGCGACGATATCGGGACGCAAACTGCCGCCCGCATGCAACGCATCGACGACGAAGCCTTCGCCGAAGGATTCCGTCACGACTTGTCCACCGGCGATCGCGCGGCGTTCGAGCACGAGGACTTTCTTCCCGGACTTCGCAAGGTAGTTTGCGGCGACCAGGCCGTTGTGGCCGGCGCCGATAATGATGGCGTCGTATTCCGTGATCGTGTGATGCAGGGTCGCGCTCATTTCCAGTCCTTCAACACTTCCAGCGCCGCCAACCTGCCCGCTGCGCCCATCACGCCGCCGCCTGGATGCGCACCGGCCGCGCCGAAGTAGTAGCCGGGCAAGGGCGTGCGATAGTCGGCCCATTGCGGCGACGGACGCAGGAAGAACAACTGGTGCAGCAGCAGTTCGCCGTGGAAGATGTTGCCGCCGGTGATGCCGGCGATGCGCTCGATGTCCTTCGGCGTGATGACCTGCTTGTCGACGATGCAGTTTCGGAAGTTCGGCGCGTAGCGTTCGATCGTCGAGATCACGGTCTCGCCGAACGCCTCTTTCTTCGCATCGTCCCAGCCGCCTTCGATGTCGTACGGCGCGTACTGCACGAAGCACGACATCACGTGGTGGCCCGGAGGTGCCATGTCGCGGTCGATCATCGACGGGATGATCATGTCGATGTAGGGGTTCCTCGAGAACTGCCCGTACTTCGCCTCGTCGTAAGCGCGCTCGATGTAATCCATGCTCGGGCTGATCGAAATCGAGCCGCGATGCAACGGGCCTTCGCCGGGCAAACACGTGAAGTCCGGCAACTGGTTCAACGCGATGTTGACCTTGCCCGACGAACCACGCACGCGAAAGTCGCGGATCGACTGGACGAAGTCGTCGGGCAGATGTTTCGACTCGACAAATTGCAGGAAGCTGCGCTTCGGGTCCGCTGCGGACATCACGACTTTCGCGCGCAATTCGTCGCCGTTTTCCAGTGCGACGCCTGCGGCGCGGCCGCCCTTGACGATGACCTGCTTCACTGGCGCGCTGGTGCGGATCTCGACGCCCAGCGCCTGCGCGGAGCGCGCGATCGCCGCGCTCACGCCGCCGGTGCCGTTCTTCGCGAAACCCCATGCTCTGAATGCACCATCGATCTCGCCCATGTAGTGGTGCAGCAGCACGTACGCGGTGCCCGGCGAATTCGGGCCGAGGAAGGTGCCGATGATGCCGCTCGCGGACTTCGTGCCCTTGAGCGGATCGAACTCGAACCAGTCGTTGAGCAGGTCGGCGGAGGATTGCGTCACCAGTTTCGCGATCTGGTACAGCTCTTTTTCCTTGAGGCTCTTGGCATATTTTCCAAGCTTCAACATCCCCATCAAATCGCGCGGACTCATCGATGACGGATCCGGCGGCACCAGGCTGATGATCGGTTTGATCGCTTTCGCTGCGCGCGCCATCACCCGCGAATACTCGTCCGCTGCCTCAGCATCCTTCGGCGAATGCCGGTAGATCTCGCGACGCGTGAGGTCGTGGTCGTCCCACGCGGCGAGATAGTCGCCGTTGTCCATCGGCGTGACCGTGCTCGGCAGCGGCAGGATCTTCAACCCATGGCGCGGCAATTCGAGATCGCGGATGATTTCCGGGCGCAGCAGGCTGACCACGTACGAGAATTCGGTGAAGCGATAGCCGGGGAAGA
This sequence comes from Pseudomonadota bacterium, assembly GCA_043747745.1. Taxonomy (GTDB): domain Bacteria; phylum Pseudomonadota; class Gammaproteobacteria; order Xanthomonadales; family Xanthomonadaceae; genus SZAS-103. The sequence goes on along the minus strand of JAYTOP010000054.1, from coordinate 22,013 downwards.
TCTCCTCAGTCATCGCCGCGCCGCCTACGATCTCGCGCCGTTCGAGGATGCAGACCTTCTTGCCTGCGCGCGCAAGGTAAGCGGCGGCGATCAGGCCGTTGTGGCCTGCGCCGATGACGATCGCGTCGTATTGGTTGCTACTTGTCATGGAGATTCCGATTTGCTGATTCTTCGCTTACCAACCGCCACGGCGATCGCCATCCCCGAAATCCGATCGTCCTGAGCCCCAAGCCGTTCGCCCTGAGCCTGTCGAAGGGCACGCATATCGCCTCGCAATTTCCGTCCATGGTTCGACAGGCTCACCACGAACGGAAATTGCACGATCCTTGCGTTTGCAACCGCTATTTCTTCTTCCACTCTGGATCGTAAAACGGCAGCTTCACCACCTTGCATGGCGTCTGCCTGCGATGGTGCTCGACGGTGATCTCGATCGTCAGTTGCGTGCCGACTTCGTAGTGCGGCTTCTGCACGTGCACCAGCGCGATGTATTTCTTCAGCACCGGCGACCAGGTGCTCGTCGAGGCGTAGCCGACTTGCTTGCCGTCGCGCATCACCGGCAGGCTGCCGCGCACCGCCATGCCCGGGATCTGCGGCGGCAGGCCGACTGCGGCGAAGTAGCGCTCCATGCCTTCCCAGTCGATGTCGACGCCGACGAGTTTCCACGCGGGACCGTCGCGCTTTTCGTTTTCCAACGCGCGACGCCCGACGAAATAGCCTTCCTTGTCGAGGTTCACCGCCCAGTCCAGGCCCATCTCGAACGGCGTGGATTTCTGCCCTTCGATCCAGGCGTGGTTGCAGGGCGTGTAGTCGACATCGATCATGAACAGGCCCGCTTCCACGCGCGCCATGTCCATCGGCAGGATGCCGCAGGGCGTGATGCCGTAGTCGTGCCCGGCCACCATCAAGCGATCCCAGACCTTCAGCGCCTTGTCGGCGTTCATCCAGATCTCGTAGCCGAGGTCGCCGGTGTAACCGGTGCGCGAAATCGAGACCGGTACGCCGTCGATGCTGTTCTGCGCCACCCGAAAAAACTTGAGCTTGTCGATGGTCTTCTTGCAGCAGCCATTGAGGATCGTACGCGATTTCGGGCCCTGCAGGCTCAATGCTGCGACCTGATCGCTGACCTCGCGGATCGTCACGTTCATGCCGACTGCGTTCATCGACAGCCAGCGCAGCGACGGCTCGGCCGAGGTCATGCGGAAACTGGTTTCGCCAAGTCGCGAGATCGTGCCGTCGTCGAGCATCTTGCCTTCGTCGTCGCACCAGCCGGTGTAGCAGACCTGCCCGACCACCATCTTGTGGACGTCGCGCGTGGTGATCCGGTGCAGCAGCTGCGCGGCATCCGGACCGTCGATGAGGTATTTCATCAACGGCGAGATGTCGATCAGCGCGGCCGCGTCACGGATCGCCCAGTACTCGCGGTCGAGCGAGAGATCGTAGGAACCGGCCACGATGTAGCCAGCCCAGCGCCGCCAGTTCTGCGGCAGGCACAGCTTCGAGGTGCGTTCGTGGAACGGGGTGCGCTTGAGTTCGAGCATCGGAGTCTTCGCGAAGAAACGTGGCGCGACGGGTTCGCCAGCAACGGCTGGTTCGGCATGATAGGGCGAAGCGGGCGGTTCCGCGAAATGCGCGTTGTCGCCGCGATGCTCTGTGCCCCTTGCGCACAGCACTACTGCCCAGGCAATCCTTGATATAGTCGGTCGCAGCTTGCGCTGACGCGGCTGCGACGGTTTTCACCTGCCTTGAACGATGGGCTTTCGAATGGGGTTTCGATGAGTCTCGCCACCGAGCCGACCGGCTCACTCGACCAGGCGCTTGCGCATGCGTCGCGACTGCTCGCGACCCATCCGGAGCTTGCCGGCGAACAGGCGACCGAAATCCTGAAAGCCGTCGGCAACCATCCGATGGCGCTGCTGGTTCTCGCGAACTCCCATGCCGTGCGCGGCGATGTGCAGAAAGCCATCGAGATCCTCGCTCCGCTCGCGCATGCGCAGCCGAACTGGGCGATGGCCCAGCTTGAACTCGGCGTCGCACTCGGCCGCGCCGGGCGTGGGGAGGAAGCGGTCGGCGCATTGCGTCGCGCGGTTGCGCTCAAGCCCGATCTTCCGCAAGCGTGGCTCGCGCTCGGCGACCACCTCACCGGTACAGGCGATGCGGTCGGTGCCGATTCCGCCTATGCGTGCCACATCCGGCATTCAACGCGCGACCCGCAATTGCTTGCCGCCGCGTCGGCGCTGCACGACAACCGCGTCCCCGAAGCCGAAGCCCTGTTGCGCCAGCACCTGAAACAGGCGCCGACCGATGTGGCTGCGATCCGCATGCTTGCCGAGGTCGCCGCGCGCGTGGGCCGCGATGAGGATGCCGAACATCTGCTCGCGCGCTGCCTCGAGCTCGCCCCGAGCTTCCATGCCGCGCGGCAGAACTACGCGCTCGTGCTGTTCCGCAGCAACAAGCCGGCCGAGGCGATGGCCGAGATCGATGCGCTGCTCGCGATCGATGCAGCGAACCCGGGCTATCGCAATCTCAAGGCGGTGATCCTGAGCCGCATTGGCGATTACGAACCGGCCATCGCGATCTATTCCGCGATCCTGCGCGAATATCCGAACAACCCGAAACTCTGGTTGAGCTACGGGCATGCGCTGAAGACAGCAGGCCATGCCGATCGGTCGATCGCTGCCTACCGCAAGAGCATCGCACTCGATCCGGCTTTCGGCGAAGCGTACTGGAGCCTCGCAAACCTCAAGACGTTCTGCTTCAACGACGACGACCTTGCGGCGATGCGTCTGCAGCTGGCGCGGTCCGACCTCGACGCGGCAAGCCGTTGCGAGTTCGAGTTCGCGGTCGGCAAGGCGCTCGAGGATGCTGCCGACTACGCAGGATCGTTCCAGCATTATCTGCAAGGAAACCAGTTGCGCCGCGTCACGCTGCTGTACGACGCCGACGATACCTCGTTGCGCGTCGGTCGCTCGAAAGCGTGTTTTACCAGCGCGTTTTTTGCGCAGCGCAAGGATTCCGGCGCGGATGCGCGCGATCCGATCTTTATCGTCGGCCTGCCGCGCGCGGGCTCGACCCTGATCGAGCAGATTCTGTCCAGCCACTCCGAAGTCGAAGGCACGATGGAGCTGCCGGAAATCATCTCGATGACCCGCGACCTGCGCCAGCAGTCCGATGCGCCGCAAGCGACCGGCTACCTGGACGTGCTCGCCGCGATGGACGCGCAGGGCCTGCGCAGGCTTGGCGAACACTATATTGAGCGCACGCGCATCCAGCGCAAGACGGCGGCACCGTATTTCATCGACAAGATGCCGAACAATTTCATCCACCTCGGGCTGATCCACCTCGTGCTGCCGAATGCGCGGATCATCGATGCGCGTCGGCATCCGCTCGCCTGCTGTTTCTCCGGCTTCAAGCAGCACTTCGCACGCGGGCAGAGTTTCACCTACAGCCTCGACGACATCGGACGTTATTATTGCGACTACGTCGCGCTGATGGCGCACTTCGACGACGTGCTGCCCGGCCGCGTGCATCGTGTCAGCTACGAATCCATGGTCGCCGACACCGAAACGGAAGTGCGGCGCCTGCTGGACTATTGCGGCCTGCCGTTCGAAGAGCAGTGCCTGCGCTTCTTCGAGAACGAACGCCCGGTCCGCACCGCGAGTTCCGAACAGGTGCGCAAGCCGATCTATCGTGAAGGCATCGACCACTGGCGCCACTACGAGCCATGGCTTGGCCCACTAAAAGCCGCGCTGGGGCCGGTGCTCGATGCCTATCCAGCGATGCCTGCATCTGCAAGTAGTGATTGAAAGTGGCGATGCGTCCCTTCAAGATCGGGGAAGGGGTATTGGGACGTCCAACCGAGCGAATTCCGAATTGCTGATCCACGAATAGGGGAGATACCGAAATGCAAAAGTCGAAGACAGGGACATCGGGACGCGGCAACGCGTCGGCCATCGCCAGATTGCCGCTCGCCGTTGCGATCTATTTCGCGATCAGTTCGGCCGCGTTCGCGCAAACTGACACCCAGGATCCTGCGAAGGACGCGATGGCGCAAGCCGGCAGCAAGGCACCGACGAAGGACAAGACGGCCACGCTGGATACGATCACGGTCACCGCGCAGAAGCGCAAGGAAAACCTGCAGAAGGTCCCGATCAGCATCCAGGTGCTCGACACCAAGAAACTGACCGAACTGAACATCAAGAGTTTCGACGACTACGCCAAGATGTTGCCCAGCGTCTCCTATTCCAGCGTCGCGCCGGGCTTCGGACAGGTCTACATGCGCGGCGTGTCGAGCGGCGGCGACGGCAACCATTCCGGTCCACTGCCGAGCGTCGGCATCTACCTCGACGAAGAGCCCATCACCACGATCGATGGTGCGCTGGATATCCATGTGTACGACGTCGCGCGCGTCGAGGCCTTGTCCGGCCCGCAGGGCACGTTGTACGGCTCCAGCTCGCAAGCAGGCACGCTTCGCATCATCACCAACAAGCCGGACCCCAGCAAGTTCGCTGCGGGTTACAGCCTCGAAGCCAATACGCTCAGCGGTGGCGGCAACGGCTACGTCGCCGAAGGGTTCCTCAACCAGCCGATCAACGATCACACCGCGATCCGACTGGTCGGCTGGAAAGAGCACGACGCCGGCTGGATTGACAACGTCGCCAGCTCGCGCACCTTCCCGACCTCCGGGATCACCGTCGACAACGGCCCGGGTTGTGTGGGCAGCCCGACGAGCGTGTGCACGCACAATGCGAAGAAAAACTACAATGACGTCGACATCGCCGGCGCGCGCGCGGCACTGAAGATCGACATCAACGACAACTGGACGATCACCCCGGCCGTGATGGGCCAGTACGAAAACCAGAATGGCAGCTTCGCTTCCGACAGCCGGTTTGGTACGCAGTCGCTGAGCCACGCGTACGCGGACACATCCAACGATCGCTGGGTCCAGGCGGCGCTGACGGTCGAGGGCAAGATCGGCAATTTCGACGTCACCTATGCTTTCGCCGATCTCAATCGCCACGTCGATGTGGCGTCCGACTACAGCGACTATTCGTTCTGGTACGACACGCTGGCCGGATACGGCGCATACATTTTCGACAACAGCGGCGCGGTCATCAATCCGTCGCAACACATCCAGGGCAGGGACGGCTATCACAAGGTCAGCCACGAACTGCGCATCTCCTCGCCAAAAGAGGACCGCCTGCGCTTCATCGGCGGTGTGTTTGCACAGTCGCAGTCGCACGACATCATGCAGGACTACGTCATCGACGGCTTCTCCCCGGGCCTCTCGAACACCGGCTGGCCGGGCTCGCTGTGGCTGACCAAACAGGTCCGCAAGGACAACGACAATGCGCTGTTCGGTGAATTGTCGTACGACCTCACCGACAAGCTCACCGCGACCGTGGGCGGACGCTACTTCCGGGTGGATAACAGCTTGAAGGGCTACTTCGGATTCAGCCAGGGATATTTCCCGTTATCCGCATTTCATGATTCCGATCATGACGCGCCGGTGCCACCCTATGGCGAAGCCGCCTGTGTTGCACAATTTGGTGCAGATCCTGCGGCTTGGACCAAGTTCCATGGCGCGCCCTGTACGGTATTCAACAAGACTGTCAAGGAGCATGGCTCGATCGGCAAAGTCAATCTGAACTACCAGATCACTCCCGATGCCATGATCTATGGCACTTGGTCCGAAGGCTTCCGCCCCGGTGGTATCAATCGTCGCGGCACCTTGCCACCGTATTTGTCCGATTTCCTGACCAACTACGAGTTCGGCTGGAAAACGACATGGTTCGATCATCGGCTGTCGTGGAATGGTGCGGTCTTCCGCGAAGACTGGAAGGACTTCCAGTTCGCGGTGCTCGGTGCCAACGGCTTGACCGAAATCCGCAATGCAGGCCAAGCGCGGATCAACGGCTTCGAGACCAGTCTGAATTGGGCCGCGACCTATAACCTGCATCTATCCGGCGGTTTTTCCTACTACGACGCCAAACTAACCGCGAACTATTGCGGATTTACAGCAGCGAACGGGACGCCGGTTACGATATGTCCGCCCGGAACCATCATCCCAGACACAAGCGATGACGACAACGACGGAGGTACCGTGCCTGGGCCGCAGGCTCTGGCGGGGACGCGACTGCCGGTGACACCCAAAGTGAAGGGCAATCTCACTGCGCGCTACACCTTCGATGCCGGCGATTACGAAGCCTATGTGCAAGGTTCGTTTGTCGGCGTGGGGCGTCGCACATCGGATCTGCGCGTGTCCGGGTTCGATCCGGTGGGCGGGCCACAAACGCACGCGCCTGCGACGATCCAAGGCGATCTGGCCGGCTACGGAACCACCGACTTTGCGGCCGGTTTCAAGAAGAATGGCTGGTCGGTCGACTTCTTCCTGAAGAACGCATTCAACAAGCGAGCGCCGTTGACGCGCTTCCTCCAGTGCGCGGAAAAGGTTTGCGGCAATCCTGACCAGGTGAGTGGCCTCGCACCGGATATCTACACCGTGTACAGCCAGCCGCGCAGTTTCGGCGTCACCTTCTCGCAGGAGTTCTGATCGGTTGCCCGATCGGCACGCAACAAAAAATCGGCCCTTCGGGGCCGTTTTTTTCAGGCGCGGAACGCGAAAGCGCTAGAGCGCTTTCAGCAGGCGGTAGTCGAACTCCAGCGACTGGTAGAACGACGCGACCGGAATGCGTTCGTCCTGCCCGTGCGAGCGGTCGTCGTCGACGTCGTAGGCGATGCGGTTGAACACGTACACGGGCATTCCCTGCGCGCGCAGGAACACGCTGTCGCTCGCGCCCGCCGCCATGTACGGCGAGACCGGGATCGGCCCCAGACGCCGTGCGCGACCTCGGCGACGCGCGCGAACAACGCCGGGTCCACCGGCGTCGCCGGGCTGAGGTTCGGTTCGGCCACGCGCGCAATGTCGATGTCGGGATCGGCCACCGCGTCCTTCAGCACCGCATCGACATGGGCCGGATCCTCGTCGGGCAGCAGCCGGCAATTCACCGTCGCGCGCGCGAGTTGCGGCAATGGGCGATGCGCTGATCACGCGCGCGTTTCACCAGGGTTTGCTGCTGCTGCCGTGCGGAGCGAGTACCGTGCGCTTCATGCCGCCGCTGATGCTGACGGCCGAACAAGTGGACGAAGCGATCGTCCTGCTGGAAGCAGCGTTGATTGAAGTACTGGCGCAATGACGCACGATCAAGGTTGCGACGGTTGAATCAACAAGGAACCGCGATGCGTCTTCGACAGATCCTGATCGCTTGCATTGTGGTGTCGTGCGCGACGACGGCACACGCCGCGCGCGAAACCGTGCTCGCGCAAATCCAGTTGCCGCACAATTACTACTATCGCGAGATGTACCTGCTGCAGCTCACGACCGGGCCGTCGGCGCTGGCGTTTTCGCCCGATGGCAAGGAGCTCGTGTACAGCATGGGCGGTTCGTTGTGGCGGCAGGCCATCGGCAGCGGCGAAGCGCGCGAACTCACCCATGCGAACGGCTACGACTACCAGCCGGACTGGTCCGGCGATGGTCGCCACATCGTGTTCACGCGCTACCAGAACGATGCGATCGAACTGTGGCAACTCAACCTGAAGATCGGCAAGGAATCTGCGTTGACCGCGAACCAATGCGTCAACCTCGAGCCGCGCTACTCGCCTGAAGGTCGCCAGGTCGCGTTCGTGTCGACCGTCGACAGACCGCATCGCGGTGCCGCGACGCCTGGTCGGCGAACGCAAGAGCGTGATCAACCGCTACTACTACTCGCCGTTCGACCACGCGATCAATCCGCCGTGGACGCCGGACGGACGCCGCATCCTGTTCAGCAGCTACCACAGCCGCCAGTGGCAGCAGTTGTGGATGACCACGCTGGACGGCGCGGCGCCGTTGCCGCTGACCTTCGGCGAGTTCGACCGCACCCAGCAACGGTTCTCACCCGATGCGAGCATCGTCGCCTACATCAGCAACGAGGGCGGCAACACCTCGCTGTGGGTGCAGACCGTGCTCGGCGGCGCGAGGACGCGGATCGTCGCGACGCAAAGGCATTACCGGAATCCGACTGCCGCATTGCGCATCGCCGTGCACGATGAGCATGGACAACTCATCCCTGCGCGCCTGACCGTACTCGCCGCCGATGGCCGCGCCTACGCACCGGACAACGCATGGATGCAGGCCGACGACGGCTTCGATCGCAAGCGCCAGGCATTCGAGACGCATTATTTCCATTGCGCGGACGAATGCACGCTCGATGTCCCGGTCGGCGCGGTCAAGCTCAGCGCGACGCATGGCATGGATTACGCAACCTCCGCGCAGGACGTCGAGGTCAAGCCGACCGGCACCGTTGCCGACATCGCGCTCACGCCGCTGCACCTGCCGGAACAATACGGCCACTGGACCAGCGCCGACCTGCACGTGCACATGAACTACGGCGGCCACTAGCGCAACGACACCGACAGACTCATCGCACAGGCGCGCGCGGAACACCTCGACGCGGTCTACAGCCTCGTCGTCAACAAGGAAGAACGCATCCCCGATATCGCCGGCTTGAAGTCGCCGCCGGTGCACAAGGATGGCGTGCTCATCATGCAGGGCCAGGAATTCCACAGCAGCTACTGGGGGCACCTCGGCCTGCTCGATCTCGACGATCATTTCCTGACGCCGGATTTCACTGGGTACAGGCTCACTGCGATCGCAAGCCAGTATCGGCACAACGGCGTGGTCGCCGACCTCGCTCACGCGCAACACGGGCTGGTCGGGCATGTGCATCCGTTCGACGAACCGGTCGATCCGCAGAAGGACGCGAGGCTGACCAACGCGTTGCCCGCCGACGTCGCGCATGGCGAGGTCGATTACTAAGAGGTGATGGGCTTCTCCGACCATCGCTCGACCGCCGATGTCTGGTATCGCCTGCTGAATCCTGGTTTCCGCATTCCCGCTGGCGCCGGCACCGACGCGATGACGAACCATGCGTCCCTGCGCGGGCCGGTCGGCATGAATCGCGTCTTCATCGAGACCTCGGGCGAGGCGACGCCAGCGAAACTGCATGATGGCTTGAAGAACCGCCGTACCTTCGTCAGCAACGGTCCGCTGCTCGCGCTCGACGTCGCAGGCAGGCATCCCGGCGACGCCATCGCGCTCGCCGGTGCGCAGAAGGTCGACTACCACGCCGCGTTGCGCTCGCTCGTGCCGTTCGATCATTTCGAGCTCGTCTACAACGGAAAGGTCGTCGCGAGCCACACGCTCGAAGGCGCGCGCACGCATGCCGATGTCAGCGGCAGCTTCGATGTCGGTGCGAGCGGCTGGCTGGTGCTGCGGGCGTGGAACGAGCAGTCCGATCCGCGCATGCTGGACATTTATCCGTATGCGAGCACGAGTCCGGTGTACGTCACCGTGCATGGCGCAGCTCCGCGGCCGCCTGCGGATGCGGCGTATTTCGTGGAGAGGATCGATCGCGTGATCGCCGATGCGAGCGCGCGCACCGACTACAACAACGCGCAGGAAAGGCAATCCACGCTCGACTACCTGAAGTCGGCGCGCGCCATCTTCACAAGCAAGGAATGATCGGAATGACGATGACGAAAGCGATCGCTATCGCGATGTCCTTGCTGCTCGCCGATGGCGCCGTTGCGACGGCAAAGCATCCGTTCAATGCGGACGACCTGCATCGCCTGCAGGATGTCAGTGCACCCAGCCTGTCGCCGGATGGTCAGTGGCTGGCGTATGCGGTCGGACATCACAACATGGACGCTGACAAGGCGATCAGCGACCTGTGGCGGGTCAGTTTCGACGGCAAGCGTCGCGAGCAGTTGACCTTCAGCAAGACATCCAGCAACACATTGCCCCAATGGAGTCCGGATGGACGCTGGCTCGTTTTCCTGTCCGACCGCGACAGCGACGACGAGACGACCCAGGTCTGGCTCATGCCGCGCGACGGCGGCGAAGCGCGCAAGCTCAGCGAACTCAAGGGTGGCGTCAGCGATTTCACATGGGCACCGGATTCGCGGCAGCTCGCACTGATCGCGAGCGACGATCCAGGGGACGCAATCGTTGCTCCGGTCGACGGCAAGAAGGAAGAAAGGAAAACCGCGAAGCCCATCGTGATCGATCGCTATCAATTCAAGAACGATACGACCGGCTATCTCACCCACCAGCGCTCGCACCCGTACGCGTTCGACATCGACGCGCGCCGCGCGACGCTGCTGACGCCCGGCGACCACGACGAATGGGCGCCGGACGGTCGCAACATCGTGTACGCGACCAAGCGCGGCGTCGACCCGGATCGCCACCTCAATTCCGATCTGTACCTCGTCGAACCGCATGCGGGAGCGACGGAATGCCAGCTCACGACATTCCAGGGCAGCGACCTCGATCCGTACTGGGAATCGCGGCCGTCATGGAGCCCGGACAGCCATCAGGTCGCCTACCTGCGCAGCGGTGAGGACCACTGGATCTACTATGCGCCGTGGCAACTCCCGGTGGTTGATGTCGTCAGCGGCAAGGAGAGGATTCCCGCGCCGATCGACCGCTGTTTCACCAAGCCGAAGTGGTCGGCGGACGGGAAATCCGTTTACGCGCTGATCGAGGAAAGCCGCAACACGTTTCTCAGTCGCATCGAACTCGACAACGGCAAGGTCGAGCACCTGACCAGCGGCTCGCGCTTCGATGTCGACTTCGATGTCAGCGGCGGCAGGATCGCCGTGCTGACCGGCGACGACACCCATCCGCCGGAACTGTTCGCACTGGACCACGGGCTACGCCCGCTGTCGCGGCAGAACGACAAGCTGCTCGACGAAGTGCAGTTCCAGCCGGCGGAAGACATCGGCTTCAAGAGCAACGACGGGACGCAGATCGACGGTTTCCTGATGAAGCCGGTTGGCTACGAGGCAGGGAAAACCTATCCCACGGTCCTCGATCTCCATGGCGGCCCGGTCTAACAGTTCAGCCATGAATTCCTGTTCCGCTGGCAGTGGTATGCGTCGCACGGTTACGCGGTGGTCGCGGCGAATCCGCGCGGCAGTTCCGGGCGCGGCTTCGATTTCGCAAAAGCGATCTACGCCGACTGGGGACATGTCGATGCGCAAGACGTGCTCGCCGCGGTCGACCACGCAGTCGCGCTGGGCGTCGCCGATGCGGGGCGGGTTGCGGTGAACGGCTGGAGCTACGGCAGCATCCTCGTCGATCAGGTCATCGTGCAGGACACGCGCTTCAAGGCTGCGACCAGCGGCGCAGGCAGCGGCAATTTCCTCACGATGTACGGCCTCGACGAATATGTGCGCGAGTACGAGCTGGAACTCGGCAAACCCTGGGAACATCCCGAGGCCTACCTGCGCCTGAGTTCGCCGTTCCTGCACGCCGATCGTATCAGGACGCCGACCCTGTTCTTCTGCGCCGAGAAGGACTTCAATGTGCCCTGCGAAGGCGCCGAGCAGATGTACCAGGCGTTGCGATCATTGAAAGTGCCGACCCGGCTCGTGATCTATCCCGACCAGCACCACGGCCTTGACGTGCCGAGCTACCTGGCCGACCGCCTGCAACGCTATACCGACTGGTACGATCGCTTCCTCAAGCCAGCGGGGGCGCGCATTGAAATTTCCGGCGATGAACGCAGCCGATCCGAGTTGCCTCGCGCCCGAGGCGTTGGAGCTCGCGCATGCCCTGCACGCGCAGTTCTATGCCGATCCCGCATGGCTGGAAGCGGAGCAGCGGCACGTCTTCGCCGCGAGCTGGCAACTGGTCGCGCACCTCGGCGACCTCGAGAACACCGGCGACCATGTCGTCTGCGAGATCGCCGGAAAGCCGGTCATCGTCGTGCGCCAGGAGAGTGGCGAACTGCACGCGTTCTACAACGTCTGCCGGCACCGCGCCGGGCCGCTCGCGCTGTGCAACGGCCGCGGCGCGAAGGCGCTGCACTGCAAGTACCACGGCTGGACGTACCGCCTCGATGGACAGTTGCGCACCGCGCCGGAGATGGCCGAAGCGCAGGATCTCGATATCGCCAACATCCGGCTGCCGCGCGTGCAGGTGCGCGAATGGCAGGGGCTGGTGTTCGTCGCGCTGGCCGACGATGTCGCGCCATTCGATGAGGTTTATGCGGGCATCGTCGAGCGCATCGCGCCCGTCGACATCGGCGCGATGACATTCGCCAAGCGCTTCGTGTACGAGGTCGATTGCAACTGGAAGGTCTACATCGACAACTTCCTCGAGGGCTACCATCTGCCGCACGTGCACGCTGGCCTGAGCAAGGTGCTCGACTACCGCGCGTACAACACCGAGCTGAAGCCCTGGTATTCGCTGCAGCATTCGCCGCTGCGGGCCAACGACGGCATCTATGGCGACGGCGATGCGTATTACTATTTCATGTACCCGAACGTGATGCTCAACATCATGCCCGGGCGCATGCAGACCAATGTGGTGATCCCGCTCGGCCTGGAGCGCTGCCGCATCGCGTTCGACTACTACTATGCGCCGACCGACGATGCGCTCGCGCGCGCCGACAAGGACCTCGCCTTCAGTGACGAGATCCAGCAGGAAGACATCAATATCTGCATGGCCGTGCAGAAGGGCCTGGATTCCGGTACCTATACCGGCGGCCGCCTGAGCCCGAAGCGCGAATCCGGGGTCTGGCATTTCCAGAACCTGTTGCGCGCGGCCTATCGCCGGGCTGTGGCATGAACGCTGCCGCGCCGCTGCGCTCGGCGCGCCAGCTCGGTTTCTGGATGTGCGTCGCGCTGGTGGTCGGCAACATCATCGGTTCGGGCATCTTCATGATGCCCGCGTCGCTCGCGCCGTACGGCATGAACGCGACGTGGGCATGGCTCGTCACCGGCGCAGGCGCGGTGGTGCTCGCGTTGGTATTCGCCGGCCTCAGCCGCGCGTTCCCCGAGGCCGGCGGACCATACGCGTACACGCGCCTCGCATTCGGTGAGCTGCCCGCGTTCGTGGTGATCTGGACGTACTGGATCTCGCTGTGGGTCGGCAACGCGGCGATCGCGACGGGCGGCGTGAGTTACCTCAGCAAGCTGTTCCCGTGGATCGCGGACGTGCATGGCGCGTCCGCGTTGGTCACGGTCGGTTTCGTAGTCCTGCTGACCGGCGTGAACGTCATCGGCGCGCGCTCGGCGGGCCGTCTGCAGGTCGTCACCACCGCGCTCAAGATCATCCCGTTGCTTGCGATCATGGGCCTTGGCCTCTGGCTGGCCGCGAACGGCAATCCGCAATTGCACAACGCGCACCTGACGGCGACGCCGTTCCGCGCGGACGCGATGACCGCCGCAGCAACTCTGATTCTGTTCACCCTGTGCGGCCTCGAATCGGCCGCCGTCGCCGCCGACAAGGTCAAGGATCCTGAGCGCACGATCCCGCGCGCGACCATCATCGGCACGGTGGTCTGCGCGATCGTGTACATCGTCGCGTGCACGACCGTGATGGCGCTGATTCCCGGCGCGACGCTCGCGAAGTCCAACGCGCCGTTCGCGGATGCGGCCGCGATCTTCTGGAGCAGCGCGGTCGCGAAGTGGCTCGCGGCGTTCGCGGCGATCAGTGCGCTGGGCGCGCTCAACGGCTGGATCCTGCTGTGCGGCGAATTGCCGTTCCAGCTTGCGAAGGACGGCCTGTTCCCGCGCGCGTTCGCGAGGGAGTCCGCGCGCCGGACGCCGACATTCTCGCTCTGCGTGTCGAGCGCGATCGTCTGCGTGCTGGTGCTGATGAACTATGGCGAGTCGATGGTCAAGGTGTTCAACTTTCTCGTCGTGCTGTCGACCAGCGCGACGCTGGTGATGTATTTCGTCTGCGCACTCGCCGCGCTCAAATTGGTGCGCAACGGCCGCGTCGCGACCAGTCGCGGGACGAAATGGCTCGCTGCGGCGGCGGTCGTCGGTGCAGTGTTCGCGCTGTGGGCGATCATCGGAGCCGGCATCACGACGGACCCGAAGGCATGCGGCAACGCGCTGCTGTGTTGGGCGCCGTGGAGGAGTAATTATCTCTATCTAGGCGCCGTGCTGCTTGCCCTCGCCCTGCCGGTGTACTACGCGATGCGCTGGCGGCGCGTGGCACCTGCAGCGAACGGATCCTGACGCCGTCAATTTGCGCGCGTCGCAGGCGCAAACAAGAAGTGCCGCCACGCATCAAGCGAGCGTGGTCGATGGAAGCCGAGGCGAAAGCTCAATCGGTTCGTGCACATCTCCGTCAAAACGATGGGCACAAAATCGTGCCCATCGGTGCCACATGCGACTGACGGGTCGAATTCAGGATCCGGACTTTTCTGCGCGCTGCCAGGCGGCACGCGAAGCATCACGCGCCTGGTCCCACTGAAGGCGGGACGAACCCTTCGACTTTTCCCATGTCGAGGCCAGGCGGGGTTCGGCCTTGTCCCAGGAAAGATCGCGGTACTCATCGCGGCCCATGAAGCCGGCGCGATAGGCAGGTGCGTAGTCATCGAAGGTGTACTTGGTGTTGAAGTACGGTTCCTTGCCGTATGCGCTGCGCCAATACGCTTCTTCAACGGTCGGATTGATCGCCTCGCCAGCACTGTGCCCAGCGGCTGCACCAACGATGGCGCCCACCACTCCGCCAATCGCGGTGCCTAGTGGGCCCGCAAGCGAACCAGCTGCTGCGCCTGCCACCGCGCCACCGAGCGTACCCACGCCCGTACCGACCGGATGTGATCCGGGAGCATCGGTCATTGGATCGCGGTTCTTGGCTTTCGCTTCGGCTTTCTCGCCTACGATATCGGCGGCCTTGTCGTGGCCCTTTTCCTGTCCCTTGATCGCCTTCGCCTCATCCTTGACGTAATTGCTGTCGGCCTTGTTCATGACCTTGTTCGCATCTTCGCGATCAGATTCCTGCGCCGCCTTCGCGTGGCCTTTCGCACGGTCTTCGGAGGCCGCCTGGTCGGCTTTGGCAAAATTCTTGTCTGCCTTGTCGACTTGCTTGCCGGCTTCCTTTGCTGCGTCATCGCGAATCTCGTTGGCGCGGTCAATCTGCTTTGCGTTCTGGTCCTTCATGGTGAACTCCTTGAGTTGATGCTGCAGTGCTGTTCGGAGACGCCCGCTGCATCGAAAACAAACGGCCGCATCTCCGATAACCACTATGGTTCGCAAGGAATGAATCGATGCGCAACCTTCGATACCCTGATGTCATTTTGTTAAGCATTCAGACATTGTCGGTCTGTCTGTCGATACGGTCAGCGACGAGCGGAAGACTGCGGGGAAGACGTGATGAATACATGGAAGGTCGCCTGGAGGAATCACGATGCCGTCGAGATGCTTGATGCCTCCGTCTGGGCGAAAGAAGGCAATGTGTCGACGCTCGAAGACCGGGTCTTGATCGTTCTTGCATTTTGAGATGTCGCGATCTACCATCCATCCAGATGGTATGTGGATGGTGATAAATGAGCGCCAAAGAACTGATAGTGAAGCCCAGAGCCGGAGAGACCGAGAAATTGACGATCAACCTCGGTGTCGTCGATCTGGGGCAAATCGACCTGCTGGTGCAGGAAGGGTTTTACTCGAACCGAACCGATCTGATCCGTACAGCCATCCGCAACCAGTTGGCCGTACACGGCGACGCGCTGCGGCAAACCGTTGCACGACGCACGCTGGCGCTGGGCCTGCGTGAGGTATCGCGTGCCGAACTCGAGCGCGCCCGCGACGACGGGACGATGCTGCAACTCCAGGTCGTGGGATTGGCGCGCATTGACGCCGATGTATCGCCGGAGCTCGCGCGCGCCACGATTGCCTCGGTGGACGTGCTCGGCGCATTCCATGCAAGTCCTGCCGTGCGGCGTGCCCTGGCCGATCGCACGCGCTGAGAATCCCCCGAAGACAAAGGATTCAATTGAAGAACGTGAAGGAATGGCGTCTGCCGTTGGTCTTCCCTGCGCGCAAGACGCCGATCGTTTCAGCAGGATCATCAAACGAGAGAAGTTCGTTCAATGACGTTATCGCAAGATCGCTGGAATCATCCGGCTTGCAACAGCAAGCGCAAGGTCATGGCATCGGACTGGTGATTGCAAACGCACTATCCAGCGCAGGACTGACATCAAGCGTGCTCACGCAGCCGGCCGCCAACATGGAGGGACTCGGCAATGTGCGCCTGCATGGTGTCTCCGAGGGACGGATGCGTCGAGCGGCCCGGTCGATCGATGGTGAGCCCGTTGACGCAGGGCAATTCCTGGACGGCACATTTCACAACGCTGCTGGCACCCGAAACTACAAGCTCTACATTCCATCCAGCTACGCCACCAGCACGGCTACGGTGCCGCTCGTGGTGATGCTGCATGGTTGCACGCAGTCGCCAGACGATTTTGCTGCGGGCACGCAGATGAATCGACTAGCGGAACGTGACGGATTTCTCGTGCTGTACCCGGAGCAATCGGTGAACGCCAACGGATCGAACTGCTGGAACTGGTTTCGTGCCCAAGATCAACAACGCGATACTGGCGAGCCCTCACTCATTGCCGGAATGGCTAGTCAGATCGTGTCCGCCTATCGTGTCGATCCAGCGCGTGTATTCGTCGCTGGGTTGTCTGCGGGCGCTGCAATGGCGGTCATCCTCGGCGCTACCTGGCCGGATGTGTTTGCTGCGGTGGGTGCGCATTCGGGGCTGGCGTGCGGCGCCGCCCAGGATGTGTCATCTGCCTTTGCCGCGATGAAAGGCGGCGCGGTACAGGCAACAACGCTCGGCCCGTCGAGTGCGCGAAGGTCCAGCCGCTCGCCCTCCCGGCAGGTCAGATCCAGACCACCGGTGCCGACCATCGTGTTTCACGGCGATCAGGATCACACGGTCGATGCCAGAAATGGCGCCGAAATCGTCAAACAGGCCATCGATGCGCATGATGGCTGGAATTTACGCAAGGGTGAGTGCGAACGCGCGATGCACGGAAGCAGACATTGCAGCCGCATCGTCCATATCGATGCGGCAAAACGGCCCGTTGTGGAACACTGGATTCTGCACGGAGCCGGACACGCATGGTCCGGCGGCGATGCGCGTGGATCGTATGTTGATGCGTGTGGCCCATCAGCTTCGGTCGAGATGATGCGCTTCTTCCTTTCGCAAGGGCACGCGGCCACTGTCTGAACCCAATGCGGCCTGTCGAATTGCATCGCAGTGCGCATGCAGTGAGCCGCAAAGCGGATTGGCGAATCATTCAGACCCGAACAGCTAGGCTCGCCTAAGCAGCACGCGCAACCTCGGCCCACGGAAGGCCACCTACGAAGGGATATCAATCATGGACGAGCCACGGCCTCTTTCACGCGCTGTCGAGGTTGGCAGGGTGCTGATGAAATACCGCAATGCGGGGATCTTCAGCTCCGTCGATCCGGACGACCCGCTGTTGCAGGACGCGAAAGCCGAGAGCATTCCCGAAGGCAAGCCTGAGGAATTCGCAAAGGATCTCGAGGCGCTCGGACCGACGTTCGTCAAGATCGGGCAAGGTCTTTCGACGCGGCCCGACTTCGTACCACAGCCCTACATCGATGCGCTGGAACGGATGCAGGACGATGTGGCTCCGATCCCGTTCGTGCAGATCCGCGAGGTGATCGAATCCGAGCTGGGCGTGCGGCTGACCAAGATGTTCGCGACGTTCGACGAAACCCCGCTCGCTGCAGCGTCGCTGGCGCAGGTGCACGCGGCGACGTTGCGCGACGGACGAGCTGTTGCAGTGAAAGTGCAGCGCCCGGATATCGCCGCTGGCATTCGCGATGATCTTGACCTGCTCGCGTCACTGGCCGGAAAAGCCGACCGTTTCAGCGATGTCGGCCGCCGCGTGGGGTTCGCCGATTGGGTCAGTGAATTCCGCAAGAGCCTCGTCGCCGAACTCGACTACCGGTCCGAGGCCGACAACCTGGAAACGTTCGCAACCAACCTCGCCGACTATCCGAACCTGTTCGTGCCGAAATTCCTGCCGGACTTCTCGACCGCGCGGGTCCTGACGATGGAGATGGTCCACGGTCAAAAGGTCACCAAGCTCTCCGACCTGCGCCGTCTGGAGAGCCCGCTGACGGAAGTGGCCTCCGAACTGATGCGCGCCTATCTCGATCAGATCTTCGTGCATGGCCTGATCCAGGCCGATCCGCATCCCGGCAACTTCCTGCTGACCAAGGACAATCGGCTCGCACTGCTGGACCTGGGCATGGTGGCCCACATTCCCCCGCGCATGCGCGATCGTCTGCTCAAGCTCATGCTCGCCACCGTCGACGGACGAGGAGAGGACGCCGCCGAATCGGCGATCGCGCTGGGAACGCGCCTGGAAGACTTCGATGAGACCGGATTCGTCCGCGACACCAGCCAGATGGTCGCGCAGTACGCCAGCGCGTCGTCGCCCCAAACGACTTCCGATGGACGCCTGCTGCTGCATATCACCACCCGCGCCATCGCGGCGGGACTGCGGCCGCCACCGGAAATGAGCCTGCTCGGAAAAACACTACTGAGCCTGGAGTCGGTCTCCAGTGCACTCGATCCGGACCTCGATCCCCGCCAGATCATCAAGTCGCATCTGGAAGCCGTTTTGCGGCAACGCTTGGTGAAGTCGCTGTCGCCGGCAAACCTAGCCACCGAATTCATGGAGGTGCAGGACCTGCTCAGGGAGTCGCCCAAGCGCGTCTCCGAATTCCTGCAAACGCTCGCCGCCAACAAGTTACGCGTCCACGTGACCGGGCTTGAGGAATCCCGGCTCATGGAAAACCTGCAGAAGATCGCCAACCGCATCAGCACCGGCATCATTGTGGCGGCGTTGATCATCGGCGGTGCGATGATGACGCGCGTTTCATCCAGCGTGACGATCTGGGGCTATCCCGCGGTTGCCTTCGTGCTGTTCCTGATCGGAGCAGGGCTCGGCATCACCCTGGTCGTACAGGCCATGCTCCAGGATCGCACCGCCAAGCCACCCGTGCAGCACGGACCTACTTAGGGTGCGGCATTTCGCCTGCATCGGAATTCCAGAAGGTATCCCTTCAACGAAGAAAAGATCATCGACCTCTACAGCGGACATCCCTGGTGGGTTGCGAAGAGTGGCCTGTTGCAAAGCTACCCGGCGCTGCATGAGAACGCCGAATGCGACGTGCTGGTCGTTGGCGCTGGAATCACGGGCGCGCTCATTGCCGATGCGCTGTCAGGTGCGGGCATACGGGTGTGCGTGATCGACCGTCGAGAGGCTGGATGGGGCAGTACCTCTGCGAGTACCGCGCTGCTCCAGTACGAGATCGACACCGAAATGCAGGACCTTGCCGAAAGGTTCGGTATCGATGACGCCGTGCTCGCGTATCGCGCATGCGAAAAGGCTGTGCTCAAGCTCGGAAAAATCGTTGGCAAGATGCGGGGAGTCGAGTTCCGGCGGATGCGGAGCCTGTATTTCGCGAGTCGCCCGCGTGACGGCAAACGCGTGCGCGACGAAGGCCAGTTGCGCCAGCGCCACGGCTTCGACCTCGAGATCCTTGAAGCATCGGCTGTGCGCAAGCAATTCGGCATCGACGCGCCGGTGGCACTGCTGACATCGGTCGCTGCAGAAACCGATCCCTATCAACTGGCGCATGCGCTTCTGTCCAGGGTGCATCGACGCGGTGGATCGATTTATGGCCGCAGCGAGTTGGCTACGTTCGAACCCAAGCGCGGAACTGTGCACGCCCGTACCGCCGATGGCCAGCGCATCCGATGCCAGCACCTGATCTTTGCATCCGGCTACGAGAGTCAGCTGCATCTCGACCAGCGCGTCGCGCGCAACCGCAGCAGTTATGCATTCGTCAGCGAACCGGTTACAGAAGGCTTGGATTGCCTGCGCAAGACGCTCGTATGGGAATCCGCGCGCCCTTACATGTACCTGCGCACGACCCGCGACGACCGCATCATCGTCGGCGGACTCGACGACAACATCGACATCGCGATCAAGCGCGATGCAAGCGTCGGGGAGAAGTCGGCCGCCCTGGCCGAGCGCGTGGGCTTACTGTTTCCGAAGATGCCGTTGCGACCCGCGTTCTCGTGGGCTGGCACGTTCGCCGAAACCGAGGACGGGCTACCGTTCTTCGGCCCGCATCCACAGCATGGCGCGCGCGTACATTTCGCCATGGCGTATGGCGGCAACGGCATCACCTACAGCGTGATCGGCGCCGATATCCTTCTCGACTCATTGCAGGGCAGGAAACATTCGTGTGCGGATCTGTTTTCCTTCCGACGGTTGGCGCGCTAGGCACCAACGTTGTTTGCGGCGATGGACCTGCTCGTTGTCGCTCAGGCCAGCATTCGCACCGTTGCCTCTCGCTTCCATTGTCGAGTCGCCGCCACGACTACGAAGGACTTGAGGTCTCCAACCTCCACGATCCCGGCGTCCATCTTGAGCTGGGCTTGTTTCAGGAGCGCCATTCCTCCTGCGTCGGCCGCGATCGCCTTGAGATGGCCGAATGCGTCGCGAACAAAATCGATCGCGGCCGCTTCCTTCCCAAGAGACTTCGCGCCGGCGTCAGAAAGAATGATCGCGACCGCATCGAACAACACCGACGGCGTGCCTGCGAGTTGTCCGTCGGCAGCCAGCACCGAACCATCGGCAAGTTTTGCCCCGCCGACCTTGGGGGCGACGATTTTCACTCTGGCACCAGCCTTGGTGATCGCTTTGCGGGTGGCCTCGATCGCGGCACCGTCGGAACCGTCTGCGATGAGGATCGCAATCGCGCGGCCTTCGAGCGTGTCCTTCATCTTGCCGATGAGCTGCAGTGCTGCCGAGGTCGGCAGATCCTGCACAGGCATGGCCGACTTCGGTGCGGCGGGCAGCTTCTCCATGGCCAGTCCATTGGCCACGCGTTGGGCGAGATCTTCTTCGATGTGACGCAGATGGCCGACCATCGCTTCCCGCACATGCGGATGCTCAACCTTGGACAATTCGAACACGAGCGCCGAGGCAATGTGTGCCTGCTCATGGGTCGACTGGCTGCGGTAAAACTGACGCGCCTGGCTGTAATGATCGGCGAAGCTGGCGGCGCGGATCCGGGCTTTGCCGTTGCTCTGCGCGGTGTCCTGCGCAAGGATCGTCGAACTGCGGAAACCGGCGGCCGGGGATTCGCGAGGCGAATCCGCGGACAACGAGTTCGGCTCGTACGCCACGCGGCCCTTGGGTCGTTCCATCTGCATGTGTGCGTCGCGCTGGTGGTTGGCGAACGGACACTTCGGCGCATTGATCGGCAACTGATGGAAGTTCGGCGAACCGAGCCGCGAGAGTTGCGTGTCCAGGTAAGAGAACAGACGTCCCTGCAACAGCGGGTCGTTCGAGAAATCGATACCCGGCACCAGATGCGTTGGGCAGAACGCAACCTGCTCGGTTTCGGCGAAGAAGTTGTCCGGCCAGCGATCCAGCACCATGCGGCCGATCACCGTGAGTGGAACCAGTTCTTCCGGAATCAGCTTGGTGGGATCCAGATGATCGAACGGGAACGCATCCGCCTCTTCCTGGGTGAACAACTGCACGGAGAATTCCCACTCCGGGAAGTTCCCCGCATGGATCGCCTCGAACAGATCGCGGCGATGGAAGTCCGGATCGGCTCCCGCGATCTTCACGGTCTCGTCCCAGATCGTCGACTGCAGGCCCAGCTTGGGCCGCCAATGGAACTTGACGAAGGTCGACACCCCTTTCGCATTGAGCAGGCGAAAGCTGTGGATGCCGAATCCCTCGATCATGCGCAGCGAACGCGGGAGTGTGCGATCGGACATGATCCACATCACCATGTGCATCGCTTCGGGCGTGAGCGAGATGTAGTCCCAGAACGTGTCGTGCGCGGTCGCTGCCTGCGGAAAGCCGCGATCGGGTTCCATCTTCACGGCGTGGATGAGATCGGGAAACTTGATCGCATCCTGGATGAAAAACACCGGAATGTTGTTGCCGACCAAGTCCCAGTTGCCTTCCTTCGTGTAGAGCTTGACCGCGAATCCGCGCACATCGCGCGGCGTGTCTACCGAGCCTGCGCCACCGGCGACTGTCGAGATGCGCGTAAATACGGGCGTCTTCTCGCCTGTCTCAGTGAGTATTTTTGCGGTA
>JAYTOP010000053.1:0-23118 GCA_043747745.1 Pseudomonadota bacterium | reverse complement strand
AGTGTTTGAGTTCATAGTGTTTATTTATCAATGCGTTACGATGCGATATCGTAACCAATCATGTGCGAAAACGCAAGCCTTTTGAGGTCAAGAAAGGCTCAAGTTGAGAGCATTGCGGCCAAGGGGCCCACGCCTGGGTGTTTTTCGCAGGCAGAGTGTTGGCGCGGGATGCATTTCGACTGGGCACGGCGATCATCAGCCACACGTGCTCGCGCACCCGACAATTGCAACTGGATTCCTATGATCGCCTTTTCCCCAATCAGGACACGATGCCCAAAGGTGGCTTCGGAAACCTGATCGCTCTGCCGTTGCAGAAGAAGCCACGAGAGAGTGGCCACAGTGTGTTTGTCGGCGCCGACTTGCTTCCGTATCCCGACCAATGGGCGTTTCTGGCTTCCATCAGACCGATGGCACCGCCCGACATTGAGCCCAGCATCCTGCTGGCCACGGGCTGCGTGCATCCATTGGATGTGACCTTTATTGACGAGGAGGACCTGGCGACGCCGTGGAAGCGGGCAACGCTCTCCGCGAAGCGGCTTACAGGGACAATGCCGCAATCGCTCACGTTGACGCTGGGCAACATGATCTACTTTGAGAAGGCGCAACTACCGCAGCCGTTGATCAACCGGCTGATCCGCCTTGCGGCGTTTCAGAACCCTGAGTTCTACAAAGCGCAGGCGATGAGAATGTCGGTCTGGGACAAGCCGCGCGTCATTGGCAGCGCTGAAAACTATCCGCAACACATTGGACTGCCACGTGGCTGCCTTGATGCCGTGCAGGAGTTGTTGCGCGAGAACGGTATCCGCATCGAGCTGCGCGACGAGCGCTGTCATGGCGAACCTCTTGATGTCAGCTTCGTAGGCACACTGCGCATCGACCAGGAAGCGGCTGTCGCGGCGATGCTGCATCAGGACACTGGTGTTTTGTGCGCACCAACGGCATTCGGTAAGACTGTGGCGGCCGCTGCGCTGATTGTCCGTCGTGGCGTCAGTACATTGGTGCTCGTGCATCGAACCGAATTGCTCAAGCAATGGCAGCAGCGCCTGCAGACTTTTCTTGGCATCGCCAAGGGTGTTGTCGGGACCATTGGTGGTGGCAAAGCCAAACCCACGGGAAAGATCGACATCGCCGTGATGCAGTCGTTGTCACGTCAAGGAGAAGTCAATCCATTGGTTGAGAACTATGGACAGGTCATCGTCGACGAGTGCCACCATGTCGGCGCAGTGTCGTTCGATGCCATCTTGAGGCGAGCCAAGGCGAAGTATGTGCTGGGTCTGACCGCCACTCCGATCCGCCGCGACGGCCAACAGCCGATCATTTTCATGCAGTGCGGGCCGATTCGTCACACGGCGGCCAAACCTCTGTGTGCACCGCACGACCTCGAAGTGATGCCGCGTTCAATACGCACGTGCGTATTTCGGTCCATCGTGACCGGTCATTTCGGTAAGGCGTGACCGCTTGTTTCGGTAAGCCGTGACCGGTCATTTCGGTAAGGCGTGACCGCCTGTTTCGGTCGATCGTGACCGATTCCAGGCGTTTCCGAAACGCTGTCCTGAGTTCGTTGTGCATCTGTTCAACGCCGCGGCATCCTCCCCGATTTTCGGAGTGAGAGATGCCGACACCGCGAGTGACGATGCGCACGATCAAGGAATGTCTTCGACTCAAGTTGGACTGCGGCCTGTCGCACGCGCGCATTGCGCGTGCGCTCGGGCTGTCCAAGGGCGTGGTCAGCAAGTACGTGGCGCGCGCGCAGGCGGCGGGGCTGGACTGGCCGGCGCTGTCGGCGCTGGACGCGAGCGCGATCGCTGCGCGGTTGTGCGCCGTGGTGCCGGTGGTGCGCGGCGAGCGTGCCCCGATCGACCTGCCGTGGGTGCATCGCGAGCTGCGCCGCAAGGGTGTGACGCGGCAACTGCTATGGCAGGAATACCGCGAGGTCAACGGCGATCAGCCGACCTACCAGTACACGCAGTTCTGCCAGCACCATCAGGACTATGCGCAGTCGCTGCGACGCTCGATGCGGCAGCTGCATCGCGCCGGCGAGAAGTTGTTCATCGATTATGCCGGCCCCACCGTTGGCATCGTCAACCCGGACACCGGCGAACTACGCCGGGCGCATATCTTCGTCGCCGTGCTCGGCGCTTCCAACTACACCTACGCCTGCGCGACGGCAGGCGAGACCCAGGCCGATTGGCTGCGCGGGCTGTCGCAGGCGCTGGGGTTCTTTGGTGGCGTGCCGGCGCTGGTGGTGCCGGACAACCCGCGGGCCCTGATCAAGAACCCCGACCGGTACGAGCCCGAGCTCAACCGGGCCAGCCAGGCCTGTGCCGAGCACTACGGTACCGCCATCCTGCCGGCCCGCCCGCGCAAGCCGCAAGACAAGTCCAAGGTGGAGGTGGGCGTGCAGGTGGTCGAACGCTGGATCCTGGCGCGCTTGCGCCACCAATGCTTCTTCTCACTGGCCGCGCTCAACCAAGCGATCGCCGATCTGCTGACCGATCTGAACGCGCGGCCGTTCAAGAAACTTGTCGGCTGCCGCCAGTCATGGTTCGAGACAATCGACCGCCCGGCGCTGCTGCCCTTGCCGGCGCAACCATACGAACTCGCGCAGTTCAAACCGTGCAAGGTCAACATCGATTACCACATCGACATCGACGGCCATTACTACTCCGTGCCGCACGCGCTGGTGCGCAAGAGCGTCGAGGCGCGCATCACCGACACCACGGTGGAGATCCTGCACGGCGGCCAGCGCGTCGCCAGCCACGCGCGCTCCGATGCGCGCGGATGCCACAGCACGGTGGCCGAGCACATGCCGGCAGCGCACCGCGCGCATCTGGAATGGACACCCGGCCGCTTCACGCGCTGGGCGGCCGACATCGGTCCATCGACACAGCAACTGGTCGAGCATCTGCTGACGAACCGGCCGCATCCGGAGATGGGTTACCGCAGTTGCCTGGGCCTGCTGTCGCTGGCACGGCACTACGGCCATCCACGCCTCGAAGCGGCCTGCGCGCGGGCACTGGCGATCGGCTCACGCACGCGCAAGTCCGTGCTCTCGATCCTGCGCGGAGGACTCGATCGACAACCCGCACCGGCCGCTGCCGCTCAGGCCGACTGGATCAGCCCGGAGCACGACAACCTGCGTGGCCCGACGTACTACCGCGACCCACCCACCCCCCACTGAAGGAGATTGCATGCTGACCCATCCCACCCTCGACCAGTTGCGCGCGCTCAAGCTCGACGGCATGGCGCGCGCCCTCGAAGAGCAGCGCCTGTTGCCGGCCTGTCACGACCTCGCGTTTGAGGATCGACTCGGCTTGCTGGTTGATCGCGAATGCAGCTGGCGTGATGGCCGGCGGCTCGAGCGCCTGTTGCGCGCGGCGAAACTCAAGCACACCGACGCCTGTCTCGAAGATGTGCAGTACAGCGCCGGCCGCGGCATCGATAAACGGGTGATTGCGAGCTTGGCGGGCGGCGACTGGATCCGCCAGGGCCAGAGCATCCTGCTGACCGGTCCGACCGGCGTGGGCAAGACCTGGCTGGCCTGCGCACTCGGACAACACGCCTGTCGCCAAGGCTTCCCGGTGCTGTACCAGCGCGTACCGCGCCTGACCGAGACGTTACGCATCGCCCATGCCGACGGCAGCTTCGGTCGCGTGCTCGCCCAGCTCGCGCGCATCGACGTACTGATCCTCGACGACTGGGGCATGACCCCGCTCGATCAAGCCGCACGCCACGACCTGCTCGAAGTGATCGATGATCGCAGCACCAGCAAATCGACCCTCATCACCAGCCAGTTGCCGATCGAGCACTGGCACGCCTGGCTCAATGACCCCACCGTCGCCGACGCCATCCTCGATCGGCTCGTCCATCGCTCGCACCGCGTCGCCCTCAAGGGCGAATCGCTCCGCCGTAAACCCCACGAAAAAACCAAACCAGACGATCCATCGTGACCGATCACGTACACTTATCCCAACGCACAACGACTCAGTAGCAACCGGTCACGATCAACCGAAATGGTCGGTCACCATCAACCGAAACAAGCGGTCACGATCACCGAAATCCGCACGCACGCGCATCGATCTGCCGCCAGAAGCGGCGATTCAGGATGTATTCCGGCACTTGGCCAGAGATCAGTCCCGAACGGAGACGATCGCGTCGGATGTCAGGAACGCCTACGACCAAGGCCGCAAGGTGCTTGTACTGACTGAGCGCACAGAGCATCTCGATGCAATCCAAGCCGCGCTATTCAGTACGGTACCGCCTCCATTCATCCTCCACAGACGGTTGTCCAGGAAGCAACGTGCCACCCTGATCGCAGAGCTCGACGCATTGCCGCCCGACGTTCCGCGCATCCTTCTGGCAACCGGGAAGTTGGTCGGCGAAGGCTTCGACCATCCACCGCTCGACACGCTGGTGCTCGCGATGCCTATCTCGTGGAAGGGAACCCTGCAGCAATATGCTGGCAGGCTGCACCGAGAACACGCCTCCAAGACAGACGTTCGGATCATCGATGTCGTCGACACTGGTCATCCAGCGCTGCTGCGGATGTGGGACAAACGCCAGCGCGGTTACCGGGCCATGGGTTACCGGATGGCGGACGA
This sequence comes from Pseudomonadota bacterium, assembly GCA_043747745.1. Taxonomy (GTDB): domain Bacteria; phylum Pseudomonadota; class Gammaproteobacteria; order Xanthomonadales; family Xanthomonadaceae; genus SZAS-103. Next base: position 18,517 of record JAYTOP010000053.1, on the reverse strand, counting down.
GCGTGGCGTCGATTGACGCGATCAGGCCACAGCCATAATCCCGATGCTCTTGCCATGTCTGTTTGCAAACGCTCAGTGACTGTGATTAGCTCTCAAGAGCACATAAACGTCAATAAAGAACCTTTGAGAGCGCATGAACGCCCGCAATCCCTTGCTCAAGGCCCCGCCATACGAAGTCGAGAAGGCCCTGACGACGCTCGGCGCCAATCTGCGCACAGCACGGCTTCGCCGCAACCTGACCATCGCTGAGGTTGCGCAGAAGATCGGAGCGGGCCGGCGTGCCGTGACGGATGCAGAAAAGGGCAAACCGTCAACCGGCATCGCCATCTATGCCGCCCTGTTGTGGGCCTACGGCCTGCTCAATGACATGGGTCTGTTGGCCGACATCGGCCGCGATGAGGAAGGATTAACCCTGGCACGATCGCAGGAACGCGAACGTGCGCGCCGCGGGCTGGACAATGACTTCTGATCCATCGCCCAGCGAATGCTTCGTCTACATCGTCTTGCCGGGCATGGTCGAACCGGTCACTGCCGGTCGCTTTCAACTTCAATCCGATCGGCACGGCACCCAGGTGGGGCGCTTTGTCTATGGTCGTAGCTATCTTGAGCGCGTCAATGCTGTTGCATTGGATCCGGTTGAACTGAGGCTCACACCGCGCACCTACGAAACCGTCGCGCTCAACGGCGTCTTCGGCGCATTGAGGGATGCGGGTCCCGACTATTGGGGGCGGCGTGTCATCGAAAAGCATGCTGGCAAGCCGCAACTTGGTGAACTCGACTATCTGCTGCAGGCTGCCGACGATAGCGCTGGTGCGCTGGGCTTCGGATTGAATCAGCAACCGCCTGCACCGTGCCGCATCTTCAATCAAACCGTTGCGCTGGAAAAGCTCCAGCGCATCGCCGACGCGCTCATCGCCGAAGAGGATCTGCCGGACGACGAGGCGAATGCGCAGATCCAGGAATTGATGTTGCTGGGTACGTCGATGGGCGGTGCCCGGCCCAAAGTGGTCGTCGAGGACGATGACGCGCTGTGGATTGCGAAGTTCAACCGCAAGGACGACCGCTGGAACAACGCCAGGGTCGAACACGCCATGCTGGTCCTTGCGCGAAACTGCGGCCTGAACGTTGCTGACAGCAAGATCGTGAATGCCGGCGGTCGGGACGTGCTGATGGTCCGGCGCTTCGACCGCGAAAGAAAGGAGCACGGCTACGCGCGCGCGCGCATGGTCAGTGCATTGACGCTGTTGCGCACAGAGGACAGCCACCGTTCGCGCGAGCGTTGGTCGTATCTCTTGCTCGTCGAAGAATTGCGTCGCGCCTGCGCGGAGCCGGTGAAAAACGCCCACGAACTGTTCCAGCGGATGTGCTTCAACGCGCTGATCTCCAACACGGACGATCATCCACGCAATCACGCCGTGATCGCCAGAGACCAGGACTGGAAATTGTCGCCCGCCTATGACCTGACGCCGTCGACCCCGGTCAGCATCGAACGCCGCGATCTGGCGCTCGTTGTCGGCGATGCCGGTCGAAGCGCGAACGCAGCCAACCTGTTGTCGCAAAGCGCCCGCTTCCTGCTTGAGTCCGATCAGGCAGAGGCCATCGTGAAGGAGATGGAAGAGCGTGTGCGAACGATCTGGTATGCAACAGCGCGCACGGAGGGCGTTTCGGAGCGCGACTGCGAACTGATCCAGGGAGCATTCGCCTATCCAGGGTTTCGCATGCGGCCCGAAAGCAATTGAACGCTGCGCACCATGGCTGCGGCAGCGGTGGATCGCTCGCACTTGAGCTTGCCGATCCGCACGAGGTTGTCGAGTTCAGCTGACGTCATCGTCCGATCCAAGCACGATAAGTCGCGGCTGCGCCGAGACTCGGGCCGCGAAAGAATCCTCCTGCGAGCGCTTCTTCTTCCACTCAGCCCGGGTCATCAGATTGGGGCTGATCTGGCGCGCGAGTGCGGCCTCGACGGGTTGCAGCGCCGCATACAGGTGCGGTTAGTCCAGCTTGTCGGCGATCACCATCAGGTCGATGTCGTTGCTCGCGCGATCCTGCCCGCGCGCGACCGATCCGTACACGAACGCCACCGCGATCTTGCGCGCGAGCGGCGCGAGCGCCGCCTGCAGGGGAACGACAAGGCCGACCGTCTTGCGCACCAGCCCGCCGAGTTCGGTGAACACCGGCGAATCGGGATTCGCGCGGTAGTGTTTCTGGTTGCCGCTGCGTTCCACCGCGACGAGGCCGGCATCAGCCAGCCGCGTCAGCACACGATGCACTGCGCCCGTGCCCGAACCCGCGAGGCGGATCAATTCACTGCTCTGGAAACGCCGTTCGGGCTGGCCGAACAGCAGGCCGAGCACGCGCTGCTGCACCGGAGTGAACAGCGCATCGGCCAATCCCATGGGAGCTGGTGGCGCGACTTTGGCGGGGGCTTTCCCATAACGGGAACGACCATACCCAAACTGGGAATGTTGTCCACCGACGGCGGGTTCATGCCGCAACGTCCTCGGCGTCGGTATCGGCGAAGGACTCGCTGGCGTCCTCTTCTCCTTCGATGGCCGCGTCCTCGTCGGGCGCGGCTTCGGCGGAGTCCACCGTGTCCGGCAAGCAGGCCGCTGCTTAGCGAACGTCGAGCTTGCCGGTGACGACATCGGCGATCAGGCAGGGGCGGATTAAACCGCGAAGTGCAATTTCCTTGAACTGAGGGAGGCCAGGTGGCGTAGCCTGCGCGCCTTCACCGCCAAGTGGAGTTGCACATGAGCTATCGACACCTGACCTTGGAGCAACGCTATCAGATCGCTGCCCTGCAACGGGCGGGGGTTTCGCAGCAACACAGCGCACAGGAGACAGGCTGCCATTCCAGCACGGTCAGCCGCGCGTTGCGGCGGAACTGTTCTGGGAAGATCTATGTGGGTTCGATTGGCCACGGCCAAGCCACGCAGCGGCGTCATGCCGCCAGTTCCCATGCGCATCTGTCCGATGCAGTGCGCCTGGAGTTGATCGCTCGCTTGAAGCAAGACCACAGCCCGGATCAGATCCGCGGTCGCCTGAAGTTGCTCAAGGGCGGCGTGGTCAGCCACACCATGGTCTACCGTTACGCGTGACAGTTGAGGCTACGCCATCCCAAACGTCGCAGCACCTACAAACAGCTGGTTTGGCGACGTGCATTCCTTTGCTGGTCGCTTCTCGCAGGTTCGTGAATGCTGAACTCCGCTGGGGCTGCGAGGTATGCGATCGGGAGCGGCACCATGTTGCGTGCCGTCCCCTGGTCGTTCCGACGGAATGGCGCAGCCGACGTGACTCCCGCTACACTCGGTCGACAAATCATCGTCTGGGGCATCGCGGTTTTCCTTTGGGAAGTGGAACTATGTCGACCCTTTCGCCCACAATCGGCGCACCGCACGCCTTCGATGAAGATGCCTGGGACGACCTGCTCAACTACATCGAGGAACGCCGGGTCATCCCGATCATCGGGCCCGACCTGCTGCGCGTGCAGACCGACGGCGGCCTGCGCCCCCTGTACGAATGGCTGGCCGAGAAACTGGCAGTGCGGCTGTCGGTGGACATCGTCGGCCTACCGCGACCGCTCACCCTCAACGACGTGATGTGCTGCTTCCTCGGCCAGCACGGCCGGCGCGAGGAAGCCTACACGCGGTTGCGTTCTATCATGCGCGAAGTGGAGTTCGAGCCGCCGCTGGCGCTGCGGCAATTGGCGCAGATCACCGATTTCAACCTGTTCGTGACCACCACGTTCGACCCGCTGCTCGAACAGGCGATCAACCTGGAGCGCCATGGCGGCCAGCCGAATGCCGAGGTCATTGCCTACGCGCCGAACCGTGTCGCGGATCTCCCGGTCGAGCGCAGCCAGCTGCAGCGCACGGTGGTCTACCACTTGCTCGGAAAACTCTCCGCGTCGCCGACGTATGTGGTATCGGACGAGGACATGCTGGAGTTCATCTGCGCGCTGCAGTCCGAACACCTGACGCCGGAAAAACTCTTCCACGAACTCGAACACAACCACCTGCTGCTGATCGGCAGCGATTTCTCCAACTGGCTGGCGCGGCTGTTCCTGCGCATGGCCAAGCGCAAGCGCTTGTCCGATCCACGCGATGTGAGCGAGGTATTCGCCGACGACCACACCATGCAGGACGATCGCCTGGTGGCATTTTTGCAGCAGGTCAGCGTGCGCACGCGCGTCTATGGTGGCGCCGAGGCGTTCGTTGCCGAACTGCATGCGCGGTGGTCCAAGCGCCAGAGCCCGGCGTTGCCTTCGAACGGCGGCAGTCCTCCGCAGCGCTTCATGCCGCCATCGCGCGAGATGCCGGAGAACGCCATCTTCATCAGCTACGCCCGCGAGGACCTGCCTGCCGTGCAGCGCCTCAAGGCCGGCATGGATGCGGTCGGATTGACGACCTGGTTCGACCTCGACCGCCTCGAAGGCGGCGACGATTACGATCGCAAGATTCGCGCGAATATCCAGCGCTGCAGTTTCTTCCTGCCGGTGATTTCGGCGACGACGCAGCGCCGCCACGAAGCGTACTTCCGGCGCGAGTGGAGTTACGCCGTCGACCGCGCGCGCAACATCGCCGACGGCGGCAAATTCATCTTGCCGGTGTGCATCGACGATACCCCGGAATCCGAGGCGCTGGTGCCCGAGCAGTTCAAGGCGTTGCATATCGTGCGCATGCCCGGCGGCGAACCACCACCGGAATTCCTGCGCCGGCTGCAGGACCTGTTCAGTGGGAGCCGCTCGTGAGCGCCGCCAATACGAACAGCGTTGCTGCAGTTACCACCGACCCGCAAAACCCGTGGCTCGGCCTGTTCTCGTATTCCGAGGAAACGCTCGCCTATTTCCACGGCCGCGACGAGGAAACCGGCGAACTCTGCCGCCGCGTGCAGCGCAAATTGCTGACCGTCCTGTTCGGACAGTCCGGCCTTGGCAAGACCTCGTTGCTGCGCGCCGGCATCGTGCCGCGATTGCGCGCGGAAGGTTTTTGTCCGGTCTATGTGCGCATTGATTACGCACCGCAATCGCCGACGCCTTCCGAGCAGATCAAGCAGGCGATCATGAAGGCGGCGGCGGTCGCTGGTGCCTGGACCCGGCCCGGCAGCGCGATCGAGGGCGAATCGCTGTGGGAGTTCATGCACCATCGCGACGACCTGTTGCGCGATGCCGACGGACACGTGTTGATGCCGCTGCTGATCTTCGACCAGTTCGAGGAAATCTTCACCCTCGGCCACGCCGATGACGCAGGACGGCTGCGCGCGAAACAATTCCTCGACGATCTCGCCGACCTAGTTGAAAACCGTCCGCCTGCGGCGCTTGAAGCGCGCATCGAAAACGACGACAACGCAGCGGAAGATTTCGATTTCGCGCGCGCCGATTACCGCCTCCTGATTGCGTTGCGCGAGGATTATCTTGCGCACCTCGAAGGCGTGAAAACGATCATGCCATCGATCACCCAGAACCGGATGCGGCTCGCGCGGATGACCGGCGCGCAGGCACTGAGCGCCGTCGTGAAACCCGGTGGCAAGCTGGTGTCGCAGGAAGTGGCCGAGTCGATCGTGCGTTTCGTCGCTGGCGGCTCAGAACTGGCCAACGCGGAGATCGAACCCTCGTTGCTCAGCCTGGTCTGCCGCGAATTGAACACTGTGCGTCTCGCGCAGGCACGCTCCGAGATTTCCGCCGATCTGCTAGCCGGCTCGCGTGACACCATCCTGACGGAATTTTATGAGCGTACGCTCGCCGATCAGCCCGCGGGCGTGCGACGGGTGATCGAAGACGAATTGCTGACTGAGTCGGGCTACCGCGAGAGCCTCGTCGAAGAGCGCGTGATCAAGGCGCTTGCCCTTGCGGGAGCCGCGCCCGAAGCGTTGGCGACACTCGTCGATCGCCGCCTGTTGCGCATCGAGGAACGCCTCGACATGCGCCGCGTCGAACTCACCCACGACGTGCTGTGCGGCGTCGTCCTCGCCAGCCGTACGCTGCGCCAAGAGCGCGAGGCGCTTGATGCGGCGCAAGGCCAGCTGGCTGCGCAACAGGAACGTGAGGCCGCGACCCATCGCGCGCTGGTGCGCGCACGCATGATCGCGAGCGTCTGCGCGGTGCTGATGGTGGTCGCCATCGCCGGCGCTGCGTTCGGCTGGGTCAACTGGCAGCGTGCCCGCGCCGCAGACGCCGCCGCGCAGAAATCGCGTGGCGACGCAGAAAAGCTGGTGGGCTTCCTGATCGAGGACTTCTACGCGGAACTCGCGCCTACCGGTCGGCTTGACACGCTGGGCAAGCTCGCGCACAAGACGGTCGGCTACTACGACGGGTTGCCGGCGCAGCTGGTGACGCCCAAGACCGAGGCCTACCGCGCAATGGCGCTGCTCCGCGAGGGCGAGGCCCAGAACGGCAGCGGCGCACTCGATGCCTCCCGCAAAAGCTTCACCGAGGCGCGGAACGTGTTCCAGAAGCAATACGACGCCGGCGACCATGGCGAGGCGGTGACGATTGGTCTGGCCCTGGCGAATTACGATCTGGGCACCGGGGGCAACAGCGGCGGTGCCAACCGCAGCGACGCCAACCTGCTGAACAAGGCGGCGGATCTGCTGCGGCCACTGGCGCATTCGCGGGCAGGCTCGCGCCAGGCCAAGTTGCTCTACGCGAACACGCTCAACTTCCTGAGCCACACCGAGGCCGACCGGAAACGCTCTGTGGCGATTTGCGACGAGGCGCGGGACATCCTCAAGGGTCTGGGCGCACTGAACTTGACCGACCTCGACGCAGCTGCGGCCTACGCCGACGTTGCCGATTCCGAGGCCCGTCACGTCGTAGACCTGGACCGCATCGAAGAAGCGCAGAAACTCGAACAACAAGTCTTCGATCTGGCCGAAAAAGTCCTCGCCCAGCGCCCCAACGACCTGCGTTCTCTCGGCAACCGCTATTACGCCGCGCAGCTGCTGGGTAGCCTCGCTTCACGAAAGCACGACGCGGTTGGCGCGGTCGACTATGCCAATCGCGCCGAGCAGGCCGGGGAGGACCTCGTGCGTTTCAACCCTGCGGATCTGGCATCTTGGCAGTTCTGGACCGGTGGCAAGGGCCAGCTCGGCGACGTGCAACTCGAGCAGGGCCGAGTCGCGCAATCGATGGCGACCATGCGCGCTGCGCTGGCGCTGGAGCAGGATCCACGCCGACCGTCCAGCCTGGGCCCGGTCGTGTGGAACCGATGGGGCACGCTGGCGGCCCTGCAAGCCCGGGCGGGAGACCAGGCGGCCGCGGAGAAATCGCTGCAGTCCTTCGTTCGCGATCGCAATGAATTGATCGGAACATTTCAGCCAGGCGATCCCCGGCGTGATGTCCTTGCCGCTGGCGAGCAATTGCTGCGCAGCCGCCTGCAATACTTTCAGGGGGATCGCGAAGAATCCCTGGCTAACGCCTCGGCGGTGGCCGACGCCATCGGCAAGGTCGCCGTTCCGGAGCAGAACCGGAGCGCGATCCTGCTGCGCGACAATTTCCTGCGCGCGGCCCTGCGCACCGCCGCATTCTCGGCGTTGCTGCGGGGCCACGGCGTGCAGGCCGAGGTGCTCGCGCGGCGCTGGCTGGCGGTGCCTGCCGACCCGAACTCCTACGCCGACCCGCTCGATGAAACTTCACGCGCCCTCGCAGCGATCGCGCATGCGCTGGTGCTGCAGTCACGCAGCGCCGACGCCTTGATGGTCCTGCAACCCGCGCTCGATTATTACCGCGCTCAAGAGCAGGCCGGCGCACAGGAAACCTCGTTCCGGTCCGCCTATGCCTATGCGCTCTACGTCAGTGCGCTTGCACAACCTATCGGGCATGCGCAGCGGGACGCTGCCCTGGACGCGGCGGCAAAGTTGATCGAAAGCGTATCGGAAGAGGCAAGGAATCTCGCGGACATGCGCGAACTGGGGGCCTTGATCGCGGCGGCGCGCGCGTCGAAGGGTGGCTGACATGCTGCGTGGCAAGGGATTGCGCTGTCGATCCATGACGATGCCGGCACCTCTTGATCGACAGCATGGCGGACGATGAAAGCGACATGACGATTGCCGGATACAAGTACCGCGCCTTCATCAGCTACAGCCACCAGGACCAGGCTTGGGCGCAGTGGTTGCACAAGGCGCTGGAAACCTATCGCGTGCCCGCGCGCCTGGTCGGCACGCAAACGCCGACCGGCATCATCTCGCGTCGGCTTGCGCCGATCTTTCGCGATCGCGACGAGTTGCCGAGCGCGACCGATCTCAGTGGCAAGGTCAACGAGGCACTTGCGCAATCGGCCGCACTCATCGTCGTGTGTTCGCCGCGCTCCGCGACGTCGCTGTGGGTCAACGAGGAAGTCCTCGCGTTCAGGCGACTGCACAAATCCAGCCCCATCCTGTGCCTGATCGTCGATGGCGAGCCGAACGCCAGCGATCTTGCAGGGCGCGCGGCCGAGGAATGTTTCGCACCGGCGCTGCGCTTCCGGATCGGCGCCGACGGCCAGCTGACGCAGGAACGCAGCGAGCCGATCGCTGCCGACGCGCGGCCGGGGAAGGACGGCAAGGCCAACGCAAAACTCAAGCTGATTTCCGGACTGCTCGATATCGGCCTCGACGCGCTCAAGCAGCGGGAGCAGCAGCGGCGCATCCAGCGCATGGCGGCGATCACCACGCTGGCCTTGCTGTTGATGCTGGTCACGACTGCGCTTGCGATCAATGCCGTAGTCGCGCGCGAAGCCGCCGAGCGTCGCCAGAAACAGGCTGAAAGCCTGGCGGATTTCATGCTCGGCGACCTCAATGACAAATTGGCCCAGGTGCAGCGCCTGGACATCATGGAAGCGGTCGACGATCGGGCGATGAAATACTTCGCGTCGCTGCCGACCGCCGACGTGACCGACGAAGCGCTGATGCAGCGCGCCAAGGCGCTGGAAAAAATCGGCAGCGTGCGCCTGGACCAGGGCCATCTGCCTGCGGCGATGGAGTCGTACCAGGCTGCCGCGAAGCTCTCGGGCGCATTGGCCGAAGCGGCCCCGGGCGACATCGCGCGACAGATCGCCTACTCGCGCGTACTGGCCTTTGTCGGCATGACCGACTGGTACCAGGGACGGCTCGATACCGCACAACGCAGTTTCGAATCCGCGCAAAACGTCCTGCAGCGCAACCCATCGCACCCGTCGAACGACCGGGAACTGCTCTTTCAATTGACACTCATCGACAACAACATGGGCCACGTCCTCGAAGCGCGCGGCAAGATCGATGAAGCCGACGCCCAGTACCGCAGCATGCTGGCCCAGAGCAAGCTGTTGGTGGCCGGCGGTGCCGTCAACACGCGGTGGACGGCACAGCTGGGCACTGCGCACAACAACCTCGGCAAACTGGCGCTGATGCGTGGCGATCTTGCTGCGGCGATCGCCGAATACCGCGCCGATGATGCGATCGAGTCCGGACTGTCCGCGCGCGATCCGAAGAACAACGATCAGCGCGAAAGCATGTTGGTCGTGCGTGCAATCCTTGGACGCACGTTGGCCCTGGCTGGCGATAGCGAGGCGGGCATCGCGAACCTGCAACAGGCGGTGGCTATCGCCACCGACTTGACCAAGGTCGACCCGACCAATACGGGCTTTCAACGCGACGCAGCGCTGTATTCCGCGCAGCTGAGCCGGCTGAAACGCCTCAGCGGCGACCTGCCCACGGCCAGCTCGCTGATCGCGCAGTCGCTGTCGATCTTTCTCGCATTGACCAGGCACGACGCGGCCAATACCGACTGGCAGGGCGAATACGCCGAGGCGCAGATCGAACATGCTGCGCAGGAACGCGTCGCTGGCGATGCCGATGCGGCGCGCGCGCAGGCGCAGGCGGCGCTGGCGATACTCGAACCGCTGCTTGCGAACAGTCCCGACGATCGCTCGATCATGTTGGCAGTCGTTGGTGCCCGGTTGCTGCTGGCGAGCGTCAAGCTGCTGGCGAGCGTCAATGCCGACCTGCAGGCCGCACAGCAACTGCGCGACGACGCGTTGCGAGCGCTCCAGGGTGTGAAAACTGGACGCGGCGATCCGCGGCTGCTCGCATTGCAGGTCGAGGCGTTGATTGGGCTGGGCAGGAAGCCGGAGGCACAGCTGATTGTCCAGCAACTATGGAAGAGCGGCTATCGCGATCTTGCGACGCTGGACTTGCTCAAGCGCGAGGGCATCGACTATCCGGTCAATGCCGGAGTCCAGTCGCAATTGCAGGCTGCATCCGGCAAGACGTTGCGTCCATGAAGCGGCATCGTGTACGCGTGCAAAAGGCATGGCAGTCCCTGGAATCGTCGCGACGGACTCCCCGCCCACTGAAACTCGCCGAGCCATTCGGCTCGCTGTACGATGCAGTGGCGATCAGCCGAAGTGAGCGCGAGCGCAAGCCAGTTGGCAACAAGTCACCCCCATCATCCCTGGAGACAGCGCATGTCCAACATCCACAACCCAGATCCGGACGACGAAATTTCCGATGCAGATGCAGACGCCGATCCATCCGCTGATGCAGGGCAAGACGACAGCGGGAACGACGCCAGTGTGGAAGCGGTGTCTGTAGGGTCTCCCGTCGGTCGGAGCGCCACGGATCCGAAGATCGTCAATCACTAGCATGGGGACGCGGAGCGAACGTCGTGCAGCGACTTCCGCTCCGCGCCCGTTCAACCGGACACTGTCGATTCCTTGAAAGCAAAACCTGCAGCGCGTGCGACGCATCCATTCAATGCGATGGGCCTACGGAACTGCGATCGCGGAATCCAAAACGGGCTTGATGCGTGGCCGAGGAAACGATCCCGTTGAGCGACGCAAGCTCCCTGACGGACATACCGCTGGTGGTTGGCGTCACCAGCCATCGCAACCTGGCTGTAAGCGAGATCGAGCCAATTCGGCAGCAGGTTCGAGATTTCTTCGCATATCTCAAGCACGATTTCCCCGGACTGCCGCTGGTGGTGCTCTCTGCGCTGGCGGAAGGCGGCGATCAATTGGTCGCACGCGAAGCGCTCGTTGCGGGCGCGCGATTGATCGCGCCATTACCGCTGGAGCCGACCTCATACATCGAGGATTTCGATGCAGAAAGCCGTACCGCGTTCGCCGAACTGTGCGAACGCGCCGAGGTCGTGCACTTGCCGCTGGTGCGCGGCAATACCCTGGCGTCCATCGCCATGCATGGCGAAGCGCGCGACCGCCAATACGCGCAGGCCGGCGTGTACGTCGCCAGCCACTGCCACATCCTGCTGACCTTGTGGGACGGTCGCGAATCGGAACTGCTCGGCGGCACCGCGCAAGTCGTCCGCTACGCGCTCCACGGCGTCATGCCGGGCCTGGTCGAACGCCGCCGCAACGCACGCGCGGCGCTGGACAATATCGATGAGAGCATCGTCTATCACATCGTCTGTTCGCGCACGGACGCCAGTGGCGCGATGCAAGCTCCCTTGGCATCGCTCACGCCGCTGCAGACGCGCTGGATCAGCCAGAAGCATGCGTGTCCGGCCGACGAAGGCATGCCGGAGGAATTCCATCGCATGTTCGCGCGCATGCAGGAGTTCAACCACGACCAGCATGCCTACGCGGATGAAATCCAACCGGATGCGACGGCATTCGGAAGCGACGCGCATGGCACCAGCGGCGACGTGCTGGACCGGTTGTTTGCGGCAGCCGACGGACTCGCGATCCATTTCCAGAAGCGCGTGCTGTGGGCGATGCGCAGCACGCACGTGCTGGCGGCGTTGACGGGCGTTGCATTCGTCTCGTACTCCGACCTGCCGACCGACCTGCCGTACCAGTTCTACGGGATCTATGTGTTCATCGCGCTGTTCGGTGCGGGCGTGCTGCTGGCGTGGCTGGCGCACCGGCGCGACTGGCATCGCAAGTATGTCGACGATCGGGCGCTCGCCGAAGGGTTGCGCGTGCAGCGCTGGTGGCAGCGCGCCGGGATCGTCGAAGCCGGCTCCAGCGCATTCGCGCACGACAATTTCCTGCGCAAGCAGGACATCGAACTCGGTTGGATCCGCAACGTGATGCGCGCGGCGAGCCTGGACAGCGACGATCGCGCTCCGGCATCCGATGCGGCGTTGGCAACGGTCGTCGACGAATGGGTCGGCGCGCCGGGCATTGGCGGCCAGCTCGATTACTACGCGCGCAAGACCGAGCATCGCAGCCGCATGCATCGCGCATCGCAAAGCTTGGGCCGGTCCTGCCTGTGGGCGAGCATTTCGACCGGCGTCCTGCTGGCGTTGTTCCAGCGCCAGCTCGGCAGCGACAACACGTCATTGCTGGTGTCGGTGATGGGCGTACTGGCGATCGTCGCCGCAGCGAGCGAGTCGTACGCGTATCGCAAGGGCGACAAGGAACTGGCCAAGCAGTATCGCTACATGCGCGACATCTTCGCCAACGCGCGCACCAGGCTCGACGCCACCAACGATGCAGGCGGCAAGCGCGAAATTCTCCGCGAACTCGGCGAAGCCGCACTGGCCGAGCATTCGGAATGGGCGCTGATGCATCGGGAACGGCCGCTGGAGAATGCGCGGTTTTGAACGTACGGATATCGCAACGCAATGACCGACGAGACGTAAGCGAGTGGCCCCGCATTCTGCCATTAACGGACGAACGCAATCAGCCTGCGGGTTGCCACCGACGCGGCAACAGAGTCTCGATGTCGCGATCCTTCAACGCCGGCGACCGCGTGAGAACAACAATGGACCATACATGCGGCAGTGGTTGGGGATTCCCTGCCAGCGTGCATGGCGCACTGGCGCTCACGACCGCGCAAGCCTGGCGGCTTGCAAGTGCGGCCATTCGCCCATCCGGGCGCACCATGTTCTGAAACACGCTGCGCGGCATTCACTGCGCCCAACTCGATGGCAGAATGAGGCCAGGAAGGTGGTTGAAATCGGGTGCGCGCGGCCTCCGCCGTGCGCCGCGATGCCGCAACTGTGGATCATCACGATCAGGGTCGATGCGGGGGCTGCATGAAATCCGGCGGACAAGCGCAAATCGCACGAGTACAGTCCGCAAGCGGATTGGTTTTCCGGCTTTCCAGCAGCGAAGCGATCGATCAGCTGTTCGCGGATCTGCCGATCGGTCGACGTGCCAATATCCTTTTAGGCATGCCTGACCAGGGTCAAGCCAAGGCCCGGCGCGGATAGCGGCCTTGCAATCGTTCCAGGCGGAATCGACAGCAGAACGGGGGATGCATGAACAGTGAGGCCAGTTCCTTGACCCGAATACTCTTTGTCGACGACTCCAAGGTGATGGTCAAGACGGCGTCCAAGATCCTGAGCGCCGAGTTCGACGTGATCACTGCCGTCGATGGCGACGATGCCTGGGGAAAACTGGGGCGCGATCCGGATATCGCGGTGCTGTTCACCGACCTCAACATGCCCAACTGCGACGGCTACGAACTGCTGGAGAGAGTCCGCTCGTCCGACGAGTCGGGCTTGCGCAACATGCCGGTGATCCTTGTCACGGGCGCCGACGACCACGAATCGGCGAAGCAACAGGCGCTGGAGCGGGGCGCCACGGATTTCCTCAACAAGAAGTACATCAGCACCGAACTGGTAACGCGCGCGCGCGCGCACGCCAAATACCAGCGCATCAGCCGGCAGTTGCAGGCGCAGAGCACGCTGGACCCGCTGACGGGGCTGGAGAACGAGCCAGGCTTCCTGCACCGGCTGGAGCAGGACATCGCCTATGCGCGCCGGCACGGGCAAGGATTGGCATTGCTGCGCGTGGAGATCGACGGCTTGACTGCGACGTTCCACGATCGCGGCAATACGGTGGTCGAACAGATCGTGGTGCATGTATCGAAGCTGATTCGCAAGCGCATCCGCGAGGAGGACACGGCGGCGCACATCGGGCTTGGCGGCTTCGCGATCTCGCTCCCGGGTGGTCAGCGGGAAGGAATCGAGGCCATGGCTGCCTGGCTGCATGCGCATGTGGCGACGCATGCGCTGCAGGTCAATGGAAAGCCGTTTGCCATCAGCTTGCGCACGGCCGTCATCAGCGCCGAACAGGATGTCTGGGCAAGCGCGCAGGATGCGCTGGATCGCTGCCAGGCAATCCTCGATCGCCCGCGCCAGCCGGTGCCGGCAGTGCCCGCGCCAGCAGAATCCGTTGCGACACCATCCTCCGCTGCGACCAAGGCACCGGAACCCATCACCGTGCAGCCAATGCCGACCTACGCGTCGTCGCAGCGCGATCCACGTCGCGGCCAGCCGAAACAGGGCCGCACCCGGCAGGTTTCCGGGAATGCGCTGCACGTCCTGCAACGACTGATGTCGTCCCTCCGGTTGTTTGGTGCAAGGCAGGGTGCCCGGCTGGTCCGTTTCCTCAAGAAGCTGGGGGGCAAGTGACTGGAGTCCAGCGCGACCATCGCTTCTGCCCGGATCGGACGGGGTCAGCGCCAGTCCGGCGCGCATGAAGACCGGGTGGATCATCCAGTGCGTCGGGGTCACCGAGGAGGATCAGGCCCATCTGCGCCTGCTGCTGCGTTCCGCACGCAAGCAGATGCGTGAAGAATGGGTCTGGGGTGTCGATGCTGCAAATGGAGGTGCGAATGTCGCGGGAGCCAGGATGTCGGGAGCGACGTCCGAGGCGGATCTGCTGCTGATGGACAGGCGCGGCCCGGTCGACGACACGACGAAAGCATCCCTGCCCGGCGGCCAACGTGCCTCCCAGGCGGGGGTCGCCAGCGCGCAGCTCATCGATGCGGACGAGCCGGCGCCAGCGGGTTTGTTCCTGCGCAGACCCTTCCATCGCGATGCATTCGCCGCGCTGCTGAACGAGGTCGCGCGTAGCGTCGCCGAATCGGCCGCGACGAGCGACCAGGCCGAAGCAGCGCACGAGGTCGTCGCGCCCCTTGCCGCACAAGCCGGTCCCACCGCCCATGACGCGCAAAACTCGCCGCGTGCCGAAGACGACCCCTATCCACCGTCGAGCAAGGCCACCGAACCGACCGCCGACGAAAACGCCATGCATGCGCTGCTTCGCTACCTGCCGAAAAGAATGCTCGGCGGGCCGGCGCAGATCGCGTTGCCGGGCGCGCCGCCCCTGGTGATCGATCCGGAGGCGCGGATGTTCTGGGCGGACGGGTTGCTGCCCACGCTCGAGCCGTATGCCCGCGAGGCCCTGCGCTTCGGAGACTGGAAACATCTGGGCGGTGCCGAACTGGAGGATGCATGCAAGGGCACGGCCGCCAAGCCGTTCGCATACCTGATCTGGATGGACAGCTTCATCCACTCCAGGGGAATCCTTTCCCGGCGTTTCGATCCCGAGGGCACCTACTGTCTCTCCAAGCGGCTCGACCTCGCGAACGACTATCCGCGCGCGCTGCGCATCAGCGCCCAGATGAACCAACCGCGCAGGCTCGATGCGATCGCCCGCGCGAGCGGCGCCGACCTCGTCGAAGTGTTCGATGTCGTCAATGCCTACGAGGCGATCGGCTACCTCGAATGGACCCGTCACGGGGAAGTACCGCCGCGCCGGAGCTGACGCACTGCGCGGGATTCCGCAGACCTGCCAGCGCCTTCAACAAGGCTGGCGCCTTCAACAAGAAAGACTTCGCCGCTTGATTGCACGTCACCAGTCGCGCATGTCGATGTCGTCGTTGGTGACGATCACGAACTTGGGTAGTGGTCTAGTTTGAAATTTTCGTTGCTTGAGCGGTCAGGCAGCCGCCGTTAGACTCAGGACATGACCAAGCCCAAGCGCCCGCGCGACACGAACACACTCGCCCACATGATTGTGGGGATCGCCACTGGCGAAATCGAGGAAGCCAAGACCGACGACGGCAAAGACCCCGCAGCGGTAGCGTTGGGGCGCAAGGGTGGACTCAAGGGCGGTGCAGCGCGTGCCGCGAAGCTGACCCCGGCGAAGCGGTCAGCTATCGCGAAGAAGGCAGCTAGGGCGCGGTGGAAGAAGGCTAGCGATTGCCAGTCGGAAGCTTCTTCGTAATCTTGATTTCATCTACGATCTTGTCGAAGTCTGACTTGTAGTCTTTGTCTTGCACCACCCGGTATTTCTCGAACTCGCGAAGAGCGCAACGCTCGGCGTCATCGCGTTTCACAGCGCCATAGTTGTTGAGAACATCGTAGGTGTTGAACTCAAGGAATCCATCGAGCTTCGCAGCCCAATCTGCCATCGTGAGCGCGCGTTGGCGGCGCGCAAAATTTTCTGCCCACTCCAAATACATGCTGACTAGGCGCTCTAGCTCATCGATTTCCGTCTTGCTCAAGTAGTTCTTGCCAACGGTCACGTCCATTTTCGTGATCTTTCCTCCAACCCCTTCGTTCTTCCAATGAGTCAACCCCATGTGGGGCTTCGACGCATCCGCTCGGAGACTGATTAGCTCGGCTGAAGTGTGTCCGTGGATGGCGAAGTGCATCTTGTCCTGAACGTGGGCATAGAACTTTTGGGAGATAGGAGCGCGAGGGTCGTAGTCGATGCTGCATTGCGCGTAGATATCGGTGATCTTCTGATAGAAGCGGCGTTCTGACGCCCTGATCTCCCTTATCTTCTCAAGCAGGTCGTCAAAATAGTCCTTGCCGAACAACGCTTTGCCTTGCTTCAGGCGATCATCGTTCAGCGCAAACCCCTTAATCATGTATTCCCTCAGTACCGTGGTCGCCCACACCCGGAACTGTGTGGCGCGATAGGAGTTGATCCTGTAGCCCACTGAAATTATTGCGTCCAAGTTGTAGAACGCCGTCATGTAACGCTTCCCATCAACGGCAGTTGTCAAAATTTCTTTGACAACTGACTGTTGATCTAGCTCCAACTCCCTGAAAATATTGGTTAAGTGGTAGCTAACCGTCTGCTTTGTCGTATCAAATATCTCAGCGATCCCTTGTTGGGTCGCCCACACGGATTCGTCCTCCACAACAACCTGAACTTTGATAGCGCCACTGGCTGCCGTGTAAAACAAGAACGGATGCCCGGGTAGCGATCCGTCTTTGGGATCGTCTTGAGGGGCTAGATTTGCTCTCTGGCGTGGGTCTGCCGTGCGGGCAGGAGCCCTCGAAACAAGATCGGTAGCTTCTAACGGGATGGCCTTGTCAATGGCGATCTTGAGCAAGACCGCATGCCACTTAGCGGGGATTCCGTTCCTCTTCACCCAGTACGCAATTGCGCTCTGGTTAATGCCCAATGCCTTCGCCAGCGCAGACTGGCCGCCGAACTTCGCAACGACTTCCCTCACGTCCATCGCTTCTCTCCGGTGTGGATGACGCATTATATCAAATTATTTGATATGTGCGAATTGATGCTGTATGATTCATACCAGACGTTATCCTTGAGCGAATGCGATGAACAGCCTAGACGTTGCAAAGCGTGCCCAAATCCTCGGTCTTCTGGTCGAGGGCATGTCCATCAATGCGACGTGCCGCACGACCGGAGCCGCTAAGGCAACCGTCCTCAAGCTGCTGGCCGACGTGGGCGCGGCCTGCTTGGAATATCAGGACAAGGCGCTGCGCAACCTGCCGTGTAAGCGCATCCAGTGCGATGAAATCTGGTCGTTCGTCGGTTCCAAGCAGAAGAACGTAGCGCCTGAGAATCAGGGCATCTTCGGGCATGGCGACGTGTGGACATGGACGGCGATCTGCGCCGATACCAAGCTCATCGCAGGATGGATGGTCGGTAGCCGTGACGGCGATGCAGCCCGCGCATTCATGGGTGATCTGGCCCCGCGACTGGCGAACCGCGTGCAACTGACCACAGACGGCCACAAGTGCTATCTGGACGCGGTCGAAGAAGCGTTCGCGTGGGAAATCGATTACGCGATGTTGGTCAAGACGTATGGTGAAGGCCCAGCCTCACCGGATCGCAATTACAGCCCGAGCGAATACGTCGGCGCGAAGAAGATCAAGATTCACGGCAACCCGAGCAAGGCGCATGTCTCCACGTCCTACGTCGAGCGCCAGAATCTGACCATGCACATGTCGATGCGCCGCTTTACGCGACTCACGAATGGCTTCAGCAAGAAGGTCGAGAACCACATGCACGCCGTGGCGCTGCACTTCACTTACTACAACTTCGGGCGCATCCACAAGGCGATGCGTGTGACGCCTGCAATGGAAGCTGGCCTGAGCGATCATGTCTGGTCGGTGGAAGAGATTGCGGCGCTGGTACCGGAGCCGGAAGCGAAGCCGCGCGGCCCGTACAAGAAGAAGCCAGGGCTTCCATTAGACCTATCAATCTGATGGGCTTAGAAAAGGAGGCAACTATGAACGTAGTCCGCCTCCGCGGGACACAAAATTTTATTGAGCGCTGCATCCACGATGCGGCGGCCTCGTCGTCAAACGTAGCTTTTATCCCACCTCTTTAGATGAACTCGATGGGCGGAATGATGACGTACCATCAAGCGCTGAAGTGTCTGAGACATGGGGGCGTGGTTGGTCAGCCAACTCTTAACTAGCATGGGCACTGGCAACTTGAGATGCAGCGTAAGCGTCCGGTGTAGCCACCTTCCCTCCAACGCATCGCATGCTCCACCCTCGCGCCTGATTTCCTTGGAGCATGGCGATGGGCAAGAGAAGTGC
>JAYTOP010000052.1:0-2210 GCA_043747745.1 Pseudomonadota bacterium | reverse complement strand
TGATCGCCGACGGTTCCATGGCAGCGTTCGGCCAATTTGCGCCATTCGCTGCGCTCAACTCAATGCCGTAAAGCTTCCGTTCGAACAGGCTAGCGGCGCTTGAGTTCGGCGAGGAAGTTCACTGTGGATTCCCTGCGGCGTCAAACCCGACCTTCTTGAGCAAGCGCAGGTAGCGCGGGTCGTCGTGGTATTTCGCGAACAGCGGGCTACGCAGCAGGACCACCGGGTCGCTGCCGTTCTGGTGCTGGTCGATCCAGTCTTCGGCAAATCGGAAAAGATCGTCGACATGCGATGGGAATACTGTCGCTATGACAAGACTTTCTTTCCCGACGAGACCTTCTCTTCCCAATGGATCAGCGATCGCTGCGTACTGGCCGGGATTGCGTGCGATGCGGATGATGGCGTCGCTGATTGCCACCTGCTTGGCTACCGCTACTGCGCTTTCGCCGCCGGCGGCAAACGCGTCGCGAACACTGTCGCGCAGTTTTTCCGCATCGTCGATGCGGCCGGTCACGATGTAGCAGATGAACAGATTCCTGTTGATGTACTTGTTCACTGGCGCCAGCGCATAGCCGGCTTCCATTTGCGCGACGCATTCGGGGTTGCGGCCCGAATAATTCAACAGATAGCCGTACAGGTTCCGGTACATCGGTGCCATCGGATCCAGCGCGACGGCCCGCTGCGCGGCTTGCAGGGCTTCTTCGGTGCGGCCCTGCGCGCCGAGCCAGTCGGTGTAGGCAAAGTAAAACTCAGGGTCGTTCGGTGCCAGCACCTGCGCACGCTGGAAGTGCTGCTCGGCCTCTTTCCATCGCCATTCGTTGGTGTACAGATTGCCCAGCATGATGTGCGCGCTGGCGAGGTCCGGCGCCAGCTCGATCGCGCGCTTGCATGCCGATTCGCCATCGCGCCGGATCTGTGGGATTTCGGCTTTCCGGCTTTCCGGGAGGTAGAACGGCAGGATGTTGAAGCTGCCGCACAAACCGGCCCAGGCCGGCGCGAATTTCTGATCGCGCGCCAGCGCCGCGTGATACAGGTCGATCGAACGCTGCATCCCTTCGCCGCGCTCCCGATACGCCGCGCGCGCTTTCAGATACAGCGCGTAGGCTTGCGGATCGTCGGTGCGCTGGCTGACCAGCGCCGCATCGCCGCCGATGCCGAGCGGCAATTTCAACGCCTGCGCGATATCGCCCGCCACGTCGGCCTGCAAGGCAAAAACATGTTCGAGCTTGCGGTCGTAATCGTGCGACCACAGGTGGAAACCGTTATCGCTGCGGATTAGCTGCGCGGTGATGCGCACTTCATCGTCGGCTTGCCGCACAGAGCCTTCCAGCACATAGGACACGCCCAGCATCTTGCCGATCTCGCGCACGTCGTGTTGCTGTCCCTTGAGCGAGAACACCGAGGTGCGCGCGGTGACTTGCAGGTTCGGGATATTCGCCAATGCGTTCAGGATTTCCTCGGTCATGCCGTCGGAGAAATAATCCTGCTTCGGGTCGCCCGACATATTGAGGAACGGCATCACCGCGATCGAGTTCCTCGAAACGGCTGGCGCGACCGAATGAATCGCCTGCGCGATCTGCGTGGCTTCGCGCCGCGGCGCCAGCACGAACTTGTCGAACGCGAAGTAACCAATCGCCAGCGCGGCCACGCCCAGCAGGATACGATCCATGCGACGCGCGGTCTGCGGCGCGATGGATTCTTCAGGCTTCACATCCGCGTCGCGCTTGATGCCATCGGGCGTCAGCTCGAACACCCAACTGAAGATCAGCGCTGGAATGAAACCAATCGCCAGCACGATAACGATGCTGCGCGGCAGCCATGCCGGCGCATCGAACATCGGCAGCACCGTACTCGACACCTGCACGGCCAGCCACGCGCCGACCAGATACAAGCCCGCCATGCGGATGACATTGCGGCGTTTGAGTTCGGCGATGAACGACATGCAGCAGCCCCGTTGCCGCGCGTCATGGGCGCGGCCTGCCAGTTGCGGAGCATGCCAGAAATACGGGTGCGAGCCATCTCGGCCGGCAGACATTCAAGAATGTGGGTCTACTGGCGAGCATCTGCGAAATCTCGCACCCCGAAACCTGCCGGTCGCGACCGGCAGTTCAGGGTCGATTTCAGAAGTTCGCTCTGATCGGAATCGGCACCTTGATCATGACGAACCGGCGCGCTGATCACACATTTCCAGCGCACGCACATGGGTAATC
>JAYTOP010000051.1:0-7311 GCA_043747745.1 Pseudomonadota bacterium | reverse complement strand
GTGAGGTCGAAACGGCGGTTGAATCGCCATGCCGCTTCGGCGAGGTAGCGATGCGCATAGCGTGCGAAGGCGAACGCATGGTACGTCCCATCGAGCGACCGTTTGACGTTGCTCAGCACGGTGTTGAGCCAGCGCATGCGTCCGGCTTCGGTGGCGGCGCGACCGCCCGCGCTCTGGATGACCGTGTGCGCATGACCGGCATCGATCACGGCGCGGAACGCACCGAGTCCGTCGCTGTGGACATCGGTTTGCGGACACAGGTGGCGCCCGGTCCAGTCGGCCAATGCGCTCCCAACGCCCTAAAATGTAAAGTTCACGGACTCTCCGGCTCGGGCTGAGTTGGCGGCGGCAGCGTCCCAACCACCGGGTCGCGTGCCGCATCGATGCGCCGCCCGGGCTGACCGGTACTCGCACGCAGACGCGCGAACGGATCGGGCTCCAGATATCGCATCGCCGAATGGACGTCCCGCCAGCCCACATAGTCCATCAACGACTTGAGGTCCCACCCCTGCGATTCGGCCCAGCCGGCGAAGCCGCGGCGTAGCGAGTGCCCGCTGTAACCGGCCGGCGCATGCAGACCGGCGCCCGCGAAGATCGAGCGCAACAGGGGTACGAAGCTGTTCGGGTGCAACTGCTCATCACCGAGCTGGCCCCAGCGGTTGATCGGCCGAAACAGCGGACCGTCGACGAGTCCGGACGCCGCGAGCCAGTCCGCGGTCGCCTCCACCGGGCACCAGCGGGTGAGCGCAGGCACCTTGCAGGTACGGCCAAGGTTCTCCCGGTCGCCCTTGCTCTGCGGCAGGAAACAGGTCATGCCCTTGCCCGGATCGATCTGGACGTGCTCGGCCTGAAGGCCCAGCAGCTCGTCGCTGCGGAACGCACGCCAGAAGCCAAGCAGGACGAGCGCGCGATCGCGCCGGTGCCGCAACGCGGCGCCCGCTTCGCCGACAGTGGTCGCCACGTGGACGGCGTGCTCGAGTGCGTCGGCGACCTGGCCTAGGTGAACCAGCTGCAGCGGCGTGGCCTGGCGCTCCACCCGGGAGTGGAGTGCACGGATGCCACGGAAGACCTTGCGCACGATCTGCGTCTTGGTCGGATCCACAAAACCCTGGTCGCGATGCCACTGGGCGAGCGCCGCCAGGCGGTGGCGTAGCGTCGGCACAGCGAGCTGGCCGGCATAGTCGGCCAGGTACTGGGCGACCTGTGCTCCCGTCGCCGGCAGCGGCCGGCCGGCTTCGATCTCGAAATGCCGTACCGCGCCGGCGTACGTCCGCTTGGTGCTCGCACGGTTGGCGGCCTCCAGATAGGTTTCGATATCGGACATGTGCGGATTCCTGCGTCACTCGCAAGGGGGCGTTTCGTACCCTTTCGGCCGGTTTCTCGGCCGAAACGACTCTAACACGGGACAATCTATTATTGTCACGTTCTATATATGTGCGTTTTATATCGCTTATTTCGCTGTTAAGTAGTATGTAAATACGTAGTATGTAGTACGGTATGCAATACACCGGAGGATGTCATGGCACGAGGCGGGCTCTACAGGACCGACGTCGAGCGGGCGCGTCACACTCTTCTCGCACAAGGGAAGAATCCCTCGCTCGACGCAATCCGGGTCGAGCTGGGCAACACCGGCTCCAAGAGCACCATCCACCGCCATCTCAAGGAGATCGAGGCCGAGGAAGGCGGCCCCGTGGGCGTCAAAGTCGCGGTCAGCGACGCCCTGCAGGATCTGGTCGCGCGTCTGGCGGCCCGGCTGCACGAGGAAGCCGAGGCACGGATCGCCGAGCTGCGAACCCAGTGCGCCGCCCAGATCGCCGAGCGCAGCCAGGCGCTTGAACGCCAGCAGCAGGAAGCCGCCGGTTTCCGCACCCAGCTCGAACGCACCGAGGTGGTACTGGTCGAACAGACTCGGCAACGCCAAGCAGCCGAGCAAGCCATGCAGGCCAGCGTGGTGACGATCGGACAGCTCGAAGAGCGCGTGGCAGGGCTCGTCGCACGCCAGGAAGAGCGCGAGGCGCACATCGTCTCGCTGGAGAACAAGCACACCCATGCGCGCGAGGCCTTGGAGCATTTCCGGACCTCGGCCAAGGAGCAACGCGATCAGGAACTGCGCCGGCACGAGCATGAGGTACAAAGCCTGCAGGTCCAGCTTCGCCAGGCGAACGAGGCCCTCAACGGCAAGAACCACGAGTTGATGCAGCTCAACCGCGACAACGCTCGGATGACCGAACAGCTTGGGCAGCAGTCCAAGGACATCCGTCAGGCGCAGAGTGATCGTCGCCTACTTGTGCAGCAGATCGAAGAGCTCAAAACGAACGCGAAAACCTATCAGGCCCTCGAGGCCCAGCGATCCAAAGAGCTGCTGGTCAGCGAGCAGTTGCGTGCGGAGCTTGCAGCGGCCAGGCAGGCTGCGGAAGGCGAGCGTGATCGCCGACGCGAGGCCGAGGCGAGCACTATTGGCCTGAAAGCTCGCGTCCAGGCGCTCGCAGACGTAGTGGCCCAACTACGACCGGCAGCACCAACAAGTGAGTCGGGTTCAAACGCCGCTTCTTGATGCCGAAAAGTCCCGTCAATCCAGCTCGACACGCCGCCATAGTTCGAGTGGCAATCGGCAGGGGTCGGCCAAAGAGACCTTCGTCGCGCTTAACTTGAAGGAAGAAAGCGGACATCGGAATGGGCGGTGGAAGCCGAGATCGCCAACTCCTCGATTCGCGCCGCCTAGACCATCGACATGGTGTTCTATCGGATCCCGTCAGGGCGGCGAGGGTTCTTGTGTGCTGGGCTCATCGTACAACGCCGATTGATAATCCTGTCCGCCGTGGAAAACGCCCAGGACCAGCATCTGGTCGGCATCCGCCACGAAGGCTATCACGGTGCGTTTGCGGTAGCTGGTGACCCGGACCCCGGGACGAATGTCATCACGCATCGTCCCGCGCATCGGAAAGGTTTGCAGGCTCTGGCAATAATCGAAGACGGCACCGGTATATCGCGCGGCGATCGCCGGCGAAGCTACGGACTCGATGTAATGGTAAAGGTCCTCGAGCTGCTCCAGTGCACGCCGCGAGAATTCGATGCGTACCGTCATGAACGACCGACCGAAGTCCGCGCGTGAAGCGAATCCAGCCTGGCGCGCACATCCGCACTGCTGACCACGCTTGAACGATCGGACTTTGCCTCGTCGTATGCCGTCGCCACGTCGGTACTCAGCCAAGCCTCCACTGCCCGATCACGGGCAAGCAGGGTCCGCAGTCCATCCCGGATGACTTCGCTTTCCGTGGCGTACTCACCGGCAGCGACCTTGGCTTTCACTGCAGCCGCCATCTCGTTCGGCAGGGTAATGCTCAGTTGTTGTGTCGAACGCATGACTGCCTCCGCAGCGTCAAATGAGATTCAATCCTACTCCCGTTTCCCCGCCAGGCAAGTCACAGGCATGCCAGGCCAGGCATGGACAGTCAGCACCCACATGCCGCTTGCGCGCACGATTGCAGGTTCCACCACCACGGGAGGAACCGCCATGAATACGACTGCCACACCCACTCAACCCCGCGTGCCCTGGAACAAGGGCAAGCTCACCGGCCAGAAGGCCCCGCTCAGGCTCCGCGACATCTGGGCGATCCGGATTCGCCTGCAGTTGCAAAAGAAGGTCCGCGATCTTGCCCTGTTCAATCTGGCGATCGACAGCAAGCTGAGGGCCTGCGACCTGGTGAAGTTACGGGTGCGCGATATCGGCAGCGCCGATCGCATCTCTGCCCGCGCGATCGTTCTCCAGCAGAAGACCCAGCGCCCGGTCCAGTTCGAGATCACGGCTCCAACTCGCGAAGCCGTGCTCGCCTGGATCAAACACGCACAACTCCATTCCGAATCGTTTCTGGTCCCCAGCCGGATCCAGAAGTCGGCCCATCTCTCGACCCGGCAATACGCCCGGATCGTCGACGAGTGGATCGACAAGATCGGGTTGGATGTGGCGGCCTACGGCACGCACACCATGCGCCGCACGAAGGCATCGCTGATCTACCGTCGCACCAAGAACATCCGCGCCGTGCAATTGCTGCTGGGACACACCAAGCTGGAGAGCACCGTGCGGTACCTCGGCATCGAAGTGGACGACGCCCTCGAGATCGCTGAGCAGACCGAGGCATGAAAGTCTCTGGCGATATCCGGATAGCGATCGCTATGCTCGGTCGCTGTCCGGCCAATAAGAGACGTTTGAGAACAGCTCAAAGTGCCCCCATAGACCAGAGCGGCTCAGCTGCGCTGCGACGCTCTTGCCCTGCGCTATTCGCATTCAGAACCGCATTGGTCAGCACTTAGAAGATCGCGTGCAGCGCGATCGGCGGCAACCGCTAATCGCAATTTGTGGCATTCACGCAGCGCACGTCTCTATGTTCTGGTGCATTGGATCGGTCATTCGTTGCGTAGTCAGTGCATCCTGCGCGGGTTGCGCACGATCGCCAACAACTGCTGCACCTCGCTGCGATACGGCGCGAGGATCGTGGTGTCCTGCGCCTCGGCCGTATGGATTTTCTGCTGCAGCGCCAGCGATGCGCCGGATAGCTGCGGTGTGCCGGCAGGCGCGCCTTCGCCCGTGGCGCCCCCGGCGACTTCCATCGTGGGATTCGAAATGACATCCTCGATCGCGCTGCTGATGCCGTTGTAGCGCTTTTCGTCGATGCGGCGCTCGCGCACGACCAGCATGTCCATCTGCTGTTCGATCAGCGTGCCATTCTCCATCACAGCCATATCAGTAGTCGAGGGCGGCGCGTTCTTGCCGCCGGAGTCGGCGCCTTTCATGAGCGCCTTGTAGCGCGCGAGGGTCGCCGTGTCGGCGGCCGTCGGATGTTGCACGCGATCGGCAGCGGCGTGCATCACCTGCAGGTACAACGCGATGTCGTCCTTGCTGAGCGGCGTGAGTTGCATGCTGGCCTCGGGTGCATCCTCGCTGGCGGCCGCATCGCTTGTGGGGTTTGCACTCGTGGAATCCGCATTAGCAGTTGCGTTAGTTGCAACTGAAGTGCGCGCGGCCTTGGTTGGAGCATCGTTCGATGGCTGTCCACATCCTGCCATCGAGGCAATGCAAAACATCGATAGAAAAATCATGCGCATGCTGAATCCTCCCAGGGTTGCACTTTGGAATCGATTGACGACCACAGGCAGGTCGCACCATGAGCGGTTGAGCGCCCATTGCCCGAGCTTGCGTTCGCGCAGGCGTTGCAGAAGATCGGTCATGGATGCGCGGCCTTGTCGTCGTTCGGGTGTGCGACCAGCAATGCCTGGAAGCGCGGATCCTTGCGCAGCGGATCCCAGATCGGATCGAGCTTGAGCAGGGCCGGCGAAATCGCCCTGCCACCGGAAGGCAATGCCAGCACTTGTCGCAGCGTATCGATGGCCTGATCGTTTTCGCCCACGCGCACATACAGCTGTGCGAGAAAGGCCAGATAGCCCGGAGCGCTCAAAGCGTCGCGACTCATCGGCATCAGGTCGATCGCCTTGCGCCCTTCGCGTATCGCCTCGTCTTTGAGTCCCAACCCGGCCGCAGCGAAGCCCAGCGCAAGATGCAGATCGGCATCGTCGGGGCGTTGCGGCAGTGCAGCCTGCATCTGCGTGCGCACTTCGGCATACAGCGGCTGTGCCTTGGCGCTGTCGCCCGACGCATTGTAAGCCCAGGCGAGATAAAGCTGCCTTGGGAATGATTCGTTGCTCCGGCCGGGCCAGTTCGCAGCGGTATCGGTTTCCGCAACCTTGGCTGCTGCCGGGTAATCGCGAGACAACCAGAAGAGTTGGAAGAATGACAAGGCATTGCCGGAATAGTCGTCACTGCCGGCCGTCAGTGAACCCAGCGCTGCGCGCATTGGCGCGAGGTCGCCCATCCATAGCACCGTGTCTAATGCCCGCGAGATCTGCTCGTCGGTCGGATCCCGGGTCACAACCACGGCACGCGCAAACACCGGATCCGCCTCGGCGTAACGGCGTAGGTTCTCGTAGGTTACAGCCAGTTCATCGATGGACAAGCTGCTGCGTGGATTGAGCACGATCGCGCGCTGATAGCCGGTGATAGCGTCGTTCCAGCGTCCCTGCCGGCGCGCGATGGCCGCAGTATAGGTTTCGACTGAAGCGCTGTTGGGCAAGGTCTTGCGCGCGATATCCAGTTGCTGCAAGGCCTGTCTGTAATCGCGATAGCCCCAGTACCAGTACAGCCCGAGCGCCACATGCGCCTCGCCCAGATCCGGTTGCAAGGCCAGCGCTTGCTCGGCAGCGGCCCTGGCGGCCGCCAGTCGCGCCTCGCTGCGATCGGGCAGAAACCAATACGTTCGCATATGCGCCTGCGCCAGCATCGCAGCGGCAACTGCGAAGCTCTGGTCCTTGGCCAATGCTTGCTGATACAACGCGATCGCCAGCGGCATCTCCGTTGGAACCAGCGCGAACTGGTCGTAGGCGCGCTGGTTGTGAGCATTTGCGCGCAGATACAGATCGTAGGCTTCCTGGTTCTGCGTCGGCACGCTGGCGATGCGCGCGGATTCCGCCGGCAGCAGTTGCGCTTTCAAGGCATCGGCGACCTTTTCCGC
The DNA here is from genome assembly GCA_043747745.1 of Pseudomonadota bacterium. Taxonomy (GTDB): domain Bacteria; phylum Pseudomonadota; class Gammaproteobacteria; order Xanthomonadales; family Xanthomonadaceae; genus SZAS-103. The sequence goes on along the minus strand of JAYTOP010000051.1, from coordinate 748 downwards.
GACATCGCTCTGCACCGCGAACACGTCCTTGAGATCGCGGTCGTAGTTCTGCGCCCACAGATGGCTGTCGCTGCGCGCGTCGATCAGCTGTAGGTTGATCCGCACCTTGCCGTCGGCTTTCTGCACGCTGCCTTCGAGCACCGTCGCGACGCCGAGCTGTTCGGCCACGATCTTCAAATTCGGCGGATGGCTCGCGTACTGTTCGGTCGAGGTGCGCGAAATCACTTTCAGGTCGTGGATACCGGCGAGGCGGGTGAGGATTTCGTCCTGCATGCCGCTTGCGAAGTAGGCATTGTCCTTGTCGGCGCTGAGGTTCTCGAATGGCAGCACGGCGATGGATTTCATGCTGGTGGCCTTCGCAGCCTGTTGCGCCGAGGACTGAACCGCCTGGGTGATCTGCGACGCTTCGCGTCGCGGCGCGAGCACGAACTTGTCGAAGCCGAAATAGCCCAGCGCAAGCACGAGCACGACGATGATCGTGCGGTTCATACGCTGCGCAGTTTGCGGCGCGATCGATTCTTCCGGGCTTACATCCGCATCGCGCTTGATGCCGTCCGGCGTCAGTTCGAATACCCAGCTGAAGGTCAGCGCAGGGATGAATCCGACTGCGAGCACTGTGATAAGGCCGCGCAGCACCCAACTTGCCACATCCTGATTAGCGCTGAAGTTAAGCCAGAGTCGCAGCCTATGCGACCGGATTGACGGACGCTGCGACCTCCATTGCACGAGGTCGCATCCATGCCCATGA
>JAYTOP010000050.1:0-42805 GCA_043747745.1 Pseudomonadota bacterium | reverse complement strand
TAAGAAGACTTGAGTCGATAAAAGCCTGCGTTCTGATTGCGTAATCCAAATGAATCGCCCGCCTACACGGGCGATTTTTCTCTGTGATCGGCTCTGTCGCTGAAGCCGCGACGATTTCTCTTTCATGCCGACCTCCCAATCCTGTCATTCCCTGCATTACGCCTACGCAGGACATGTCGTCGCATCCGCGATGCCACTGCCCGAGCTCAAAACCAGGCGATGCCCGTCTGCAGATCCTGATTTCACAATCACTATGGGATCGGATGCAGCGCCATCCGACGATCTGGAATGGATCCACCATTGGCTCGACGACGACGACGCATGCGATCTGTCGCTTGCGCGCCTCAATGACGGCTACCTGCTGCGTTTCCCGGACCTTGCGGACATCGTGCTGGAGAACTCCGGGATGTTGCGGATCGCCGGGCTGGACGGAGTCAGTGCGCGTACCTTGCGCCATCTGATGCTCGACCAGGTGTTGCCACGGGTGCTTGCGCATCGCGGCAACCTGGTCCTGCATGCCAGCGCCGTGGCGACAGCGAGTGGGGCCGTGGTGTTCCTGGGATTGAGCGGACGCGGCAAATCTACTCTTGCGTGCGCGATGGCTGCGCAATCCGGCGGTGGTGTCCTGGCCGATGATTGCATCGTCGCGACCCAGGACGGCAGCGACTTGCTGGCGGTACCGACATATCCGGGGCTGCGCCTCTGGCCCGAGTCGGTCGCCAGCCTGTTTCCGGGACGCAAGCGGCTGCGTCGGGTCACCGATTACTCTGACAAGCGCAGGATCGACGTCGACCTGATGGCGCATGCGGCCGATTCAAGCTACCCGATCGCCGCGATCATGGTGCTGGACAGAGCCTGCGGCGACACCGACATCCGGATCACTGCCCTCGACTCCAGCAGCGCGTGCATGGCCCTGGTCAGCAATTCGTTTCAGCTCGACGTCAGCGACGTGCAGCAGGTCTATCGGTTGCTTGGTCTCGCTGCAGGCGCCGCGCAACGCACGTCGGTGCTTTCGTTGCGCTATCCGCGCGATTACGCAGCACTGCCCGGGGTCGCGCAAGCGATACTCGATCACCTGAATACCCCCAAACCCGGCTGAAACCTGGAGAAACCCTCTTGCTGCAAGCTTCCGGCTACTCATTGTGCGATTACGGCGACATGATTCTCGACAAGGTCAGGATGCCGGCGTACGCAGAAGCGTTGCGCAAGCATGTGAAACCCGGCATGGTCGTGGCCGATCTCGGCGCAGGCACCGGTGTGTTTTCCCTGCTTGCCTGTCGCCTTGGCGCTGCGCGCGTCTATGCGATCGAACCCGATACCTCGATCCTGGTCGCGCGCGAGAGCGCAGCGGCGAACGGCTATGCGGATCGCATGATCTGTATCGAAGACATGTCCACTGCCGTCACCCTGCCGGAGCAGGTGGATCTCGTTGTCTCGGACATGCGCGGGTCGCTGCCGATGCTGGGATTCCATTTGCCGGCGATCAAGGACGCGCGCGCGCGCCTGCTGAAGCCGGGCGGGATCCAGATTCCCCGCAAGGACGTCATGCGTTGCGCGCCAGTCGAAGTGCCGTTGACCTACCGGAAGCTAGAATTTCCCTGGGAATCCAACGACTACGATCTGAACCTGGATGCGGCGCGCAAGTACATCGTCCGCGGCTGGTGGAAAGCCCGTATCGAAGTCGAGCAGATGCTCGCCGAAGCGGTCGATTGGGCGACCCTGAATTACGAAACCATTGCGCATGCGAACGTGGATGGCGACATGGCGTGGACGATCCAGCGCAGCGGCGTCCTGCATGGGCTCGGACTTTGGTTCGATGCGGAGCTTTGCGATGGCGTGGCGTATTCCAACGCGCCCGGGTTGCCCGAGACCGTTTATGGGCACAGCTTCGCTCCGCTTCCCGCGCCGGTTGCAGTGGCGGAAGGCGACCGCATGCGCGTGCGATTGCGCGCCGACATGGTGCGCGACGATTATGTCTATCGTTGGGACACGACCGTGACCGATGCGCAGGGCATCGTCAAAGCCGATTTCCAGCAGTCGACCCTCGGTTCGGCACCGGTGTCGAAGGACGAGTTGTCGAAACGTATCGATACCCATGTCCCGAAGCTGGGCGAGAAAGGCCAGATTGACCGTTTCGTGCTGGAGGCGATGGCCGGTTCGCAGTCCCTGCATGCCATCGCGCAGGCGTTGTCGGAACGTTTTCCGCAGCGCTTCGCCGACTGGCGTCGTGCCCTGGATGTGGTCGCCGAGCTGTCGGTGAAGTACTCCGCCTGAGGCTGCCTGGATCGACAGCGATCGTCTGCCGCTTTGTCAGTTCGGCAGCCGCGCGGTCGAACGAGCGGCCGCGTGGGCGAGTGCCGAGCCTTCGCTCACCGGCGACGCTGCGTAGGCAACCGGGGTGAATCCTGCCGCCGTCAGTTCCGAGTCGATTTCGGACTGGACGAATGCGTGCTGCATGCTGTCGCTCAGCCAGTCGCCGAGTTCCACGCGTTCGCTGCAACCGCGCAGCCAGCGAATGCCATTCGCGATTGCGCGCGTCCGTTGGTAACCAGCGGATTGGTCGGGTCGCGCGAAGAAATCCGAGAGAACCAGGGGCGCGTCGGCCTGTAGGTGCGCTCGGCACTGTTCCAGGAATGCCACACGCTGCCTGCGGCCAGGGATGTGGTGATAGAAGCCGCGCCCGACGAGAATCCCATCGAAGACCGGCAGGCCATCGGGGATGCGGTCGGCGGGTGCATCGTGTACATGCGCAGCCAGTCCCAACAAGGCGAGATTGCGTCGGCAGGCGGCGGTGAGCTCGCTGCAAAAGTCGAAAGCGGTGACGTCGAATCCAAGCCGGGCCAAGGCGATCGCTTCGCGGCCACCACCGGCGCCTGCGACCAGGACATGCCGACATCCTGCAAAATAAGTCTGGACGGATGCGAGCTCCCATGGCCAGAAGCCCTGGGAGTTGAAATCTACCGAGGCGAATCCGTCTTGCCCCTGGTTTTCGTACCCGGCATGCGTTACCTGGTTGAGCGTTTCCGCATCCAGCAGACCGAGCCATAGCGCGCGCAAAAATGCCAGCGGTTTTTGCGGCAACCACGACGCCGCAGCCGAGAAACGTCGGTACATGCGGGCGCGCTGGCTGGATTTTTTCATGTTTTGCCCGACCTGTTTCCGATATCCGTGAGGATGAATCGACACGCGCTCGAGCGATCGACACGCCGATGATGGGTGGAGCTGGGTTCCGATGGCGCGATAATAGCGGCAATGAATGCAATATCCGATTTGCCCATACACCGAATTGTCGGAACCAGAAATGAAACAGGCCGCGAACTCGCGGCCTGTTTTTTACACCCGACACGGTTTCAGTCGTCGGCATTGCGATGCAATCTGCGGAGACTTCTCAACCGTTGAAGGTGCCGCCCGGACGACTGTTCTGCTGGCGACCGCCGCGACCACTGTCGCGTGCCGCGCCGTGGCCCCCCTTCGGGCCAGCGTGTGCATGGCGCGCAGGCGTTGCGTGCGGGCGTCGGTCGTGCGAGCGCGGCGGCTGGCGACCGGAGGGTCGCCCGGCGCTCGGTGCATCGTTGCCCATGCGGAACGGACGGCTCGGTGCGAAGCCTTCGACGGTCACCATGTCCAGATCCTGCTTGAGCAGGCGCTGGATCTGGCGCAGCAGGCCGGCTTCCGCAGGCGCGACCAGTGACAGTGCGAGGCCTTCCGAACCGGCGCGGCCGGTGCGGCCGATGCGGTGGATGTAGTCCTCGGCGACCATCGGCAGGTCGTAGTTGATCACGCATGGCAGCGAGTCGATGTCGAGTCCGCGCGACGCGACGTCGGTGCCGACCAGAACGGTCGTGCGACCGGTCTTGAAATCGCGCAGTGCTTTCGTGCGGGCGCCCTGGGTCTTGTTGCCGTGGATCGCTGCGGCGGTGAAACCCGCTGCCTCGATCTGATCGGCAAGGCGGTCGGCGCCGTGCTTGGTGCGCGAGAACACCAGCGTCTGGCGGCGGCTGTCCTGCGCGAGCAGGTGCAGCAGCAGGTCGCGCTTGCGGTCGCCATCGACCGGATGCACGCGGTGGGTGACGGTCGAAGCGACCGAGTTGCGCGCGGCGCACTGCACTTCGGCCGGGTTGTACATGAACTGCGCGGCCAGCTTCTTGATCTCGTCCTCGAACGTTGCCGAAAACAGCAGCGTCTGGCGCTGTTTCGGCAGCGCGCCGAGAACGGTCTTGATCGCCGGCAGGAAGCCCATGTCGAGCATGCGGTCGGCTTCGTCGAGGATCAGGATCTCGACATTCGACAGGTCAACGCTGCGGCGCTGCATGTGGTCCATCAGGCGGCCCGGCGTCGCGACGAGGATGTCGATGCCGTGGCGCAGTTCGTCGAACTGGGTGCGCATGCTGGAGCCGCCGTACATCGGCGACACCTGCAGGCGCATGTGCTTGGCGTAGCCACGGATGCTGTCGTTGACCTGCACCGCGAGCTCGCGGGTCGGGGCGAGGATCAGCGCGCGGATCACCTTGCGGTTGCGCGCATTGGGGTCCTGGTTCGCGAACAGTCGCTGCAACATCGGCAGCGCGAAAGCGCCGGTCTTGCCGGTGCCGGTCTGCGCGCTGGCGAGCAGGTCGCGTCCGGCCAGGACGAGCGGGATCGCCTCGGCCTGGACCGGGGTGGGGGTGCTGTAATGAAGATCGGTGAGCGCGCGCACGATCACGGGCGACAGCCCGAGGGTTTCAAACGTCATTGGAAAAACTCCGGTAATTTCTGTCGATCGACGCGGTCGACGGCAGCGCACGGAACGTGCGTGTCGATGACCGACGAAGAACACAGATCCTCGAAGCGTTCCCTGAAACCGCGCTGCGAGCGAACAACATGTGCGAAGCCGCCGACGGCGGTCTCCGGGTTTGCGCATCGAAACAGGCGGTAATGGCCGGACGTTGCAGCCGGAACCATGCAGTGCATCGCAGGCGGTTCGGGAGTTGCAGCGTCGGTAGACCGGGCGGGAATGCAAGCCGCGGCGCGCTAACCGGCGAAGTGTACGCGAAATTGCTGCGTTGCGCCATCGAATGCAGGGGCTGGAGTCAAGGGTCTAGGGGTTGGGGCAGGCAGGAGCCTGAAGTGGAATGGAAGAGCCTCACGGTCGATTTCCAGTTTTTCTTCCCCAGCCTCCAGCCTCCAGCCCTGGGCCTTTACCCCTTTCCTCGCCGCTGCGCGGTAGGCTTGCGCGTCGCATCGATGGAAACCGCAATGCCCCTGCGCGCAACGACCTGCGTCATCACCGGACTCCTGCTCATGGCGACAGCCGCCGTAACTTCGCCTGCCAGCGCATCGCCCGACCGCTGGAACGTACCGATCGCGACGAAGAAACTCGACAACGGCCTGCTGGTGGTCGTGTCCGAAGACCACAGCTCGCCTACTGTCGGCATCAGCGTGGTGTATCGCGTCGGCATCCGCACCGAGCCGCGCAATCGCGCCGGGTTCGCGCATCTGTTCGAGCACCTGATGTTCGAAGGCACGCCGGCTGCCCCCGCGGGCGTATTCGATCGCGTCACCACGGGTGGTGGCGGCGACAACAACGGCTCGACGCATCCGGACTACACCAGCTACGTGGAACAGGCGCCAGTATCGGCACTCGAGCCGCTGCTCTGGCTCGAAGCCGATCGCATGAAGACGTTGGCATTCAGCACCAGGAGCCTGGACAGCCAGCGCGATGTGGTGAAGGAAGAAATCAACGTCAACGTCAAGAACCAGCCCTACGGCGGCGTTGCGGACACGGATCTGCCGCAGCTCGCGTTCCAGAAGTGGGAGAACGGACACGATGGTTACGGCAGCTTCGAGGATCTCGACACGGCCAAACTCGACGACGTGCGCGGCTTCCATCGCGATTTCTATGGGCCGAACAATGCAGTGCTCGGCATCGCCGGAGATGTGACGCCGGAGCAGGGCTTCGCGCTCGCGCAGAACTATTTCGGGAAGATTCCTGCGCGCGCGACACCGCCGCGACCGGATGTCGAAGAGCCATTGAACACCGCCGAGAAACGCAGCGTGCAGGGCGATGGACTCGCACGCCTGCCGGCGCTCGCCGTCGGCTGGAAGATGCCTGCGCGCGGCAGCCACGACCAGGCAGCGATGATCGTGCTCGGCGAATTGCTGGCTGGCGGCGATGCATCGCGGCTCTATCAGGATCTGGTCAAGGGCAGTGCGCTCGCCGTGCAGGTCGATACCTTTACCGGCAGCGGAACACCATGGGAATACGACGGCCCGACGTTGTTCACGCTGATGATCACCTATAAGACCGATGGCAAGGCCGATGCGCTGCTTGCCGCGATCGATGTGCAGGTCGCGCGCATCCAGCGCGATGGTGTCGATGCCGCGACATTGCAGGGACTCAAGACGCGCATGCTCTCCGACTGGTACGACGGCATGGAAGGTTTCGTCGATCGCGCCGATACGCTCGCAACATTGCAGGCGTTGTGGGGCGATGCGACCGTCGCCAACCAGGTGCCGGACTGGATCGACGCAGTGACCTCAGCCGACCTGCAACGTGTCGCAGGTATCTACCTGGCCAGCTCCAATCGCAGCGTGATCGACTGTCGTCCGGACGATCTGCTCGGTCCGAACGATCCCGCGCGCTCGGAAAAGCGCGAACGCGCGAAGTCCAAGGCTGCGGAATCCGAGTCGGCCAGGCCGAAGCCAAGGAAAGCCGAATCCGACAAGCCAGCCGCCGACAAAGCCGTTCCCGCCAAGGCCGTTCCCGTCAAGGCCGGATCAACGCAGGGTGGCGCTGTCAAATCCGATGGCGGCAGGTCGGCATGAGCACGCAGCTGTTGCTTGCGCTGTTGTTCGCGGTGGCACCGGCCGGGACAGCGCCGAATGCAAGCACGGTGAGCCAGCCAGTCGCCACGACACCATCGATCTGGACGGTCGCATCGCCTCCCAGGGATGCATCAACGTCCCCCGCTGCCATGTCAGCCTCCGCCCCCCCAGCCGTAGCCCCGCCAGCCGATGCAAAGACTGCATCGGTTTCTGCACTGCCGGCATCCACATCCTCATCGAATCCGAACATGCCCAAGCCGACTGCCACAGCCACGACCACCACGCCTGCGTCGCACAACGACAAAACAGCCGTCCCCGCAACGCCAGCCAAGCAGGACAAACCGGCCGAGGCGAGCAAGTCGACAGCAACCAACATTGCAACGGGCAAATCGGATGCACCCGAAACCGTTGCGTTGCCGAAAGACCTGCCGCCATACGGCAAGGAACGCTCACTGCCGCCGGTCCATATCGAGCAGCGCAAGCTCGCCAATGGTTTGACTGTCTGGGTGTTGCCGCGTGACGACGGCCCGCCAAAAATCCACTACGTACTGACCATTCGCGGTGGGCTTGCTGCCGATCCGCCGATGCAATCGGGTTTCGCGTCGTTTCTTGCCGACATGCTGATCGAAGGTACCGGCGCGCGCGATGCGCTGCGGATCGCGCACGATCTGCAATCGTATGGCGGCGGTTTGCAATGCGAGGCCAGCCGCGACGGCATTACCCTGTCCGCGTCGGGGCTCGCATCGAATGCAGCGAAACTCATCACATTGTTGTCGGAAGTCGCATTGCAGCCCGCGTTTCCGCAGCGCGAAATCGACCTTGGCAAACTCAACGCGATGCAGGCGCTGACCGCGGCCGAGGCCGATCCGGATTACCAGGCGCGGCGCGCGATGGGCAAGCTGGTCTTCGCGAGGCATGCCTATGGGCGCGTGCTGCCGACGCCGGGATCGATCGTTTCGATCACCCCCGACATGCTGCACGCCGAACACGATCATCGCTTCCGCCCCGATCAAGCCTTGCTGGTCATCACCGGACGCATCGCGCCCGATGCTGCGTTCCGGCTCGCCGAGAGCGTCTTCGGCGATTGGCGCGCGGAAGGCGGCCCGCCCGACATCACCGGCCCGGTACCGATGCAGGTCGCGCCTGGGCATGTGTTCGTCGAGCGCAACGACAGCGTGCAGTCGGCGATCCGGATCGGTCGCCCCGCGATCGCCGCCGACTCTCCCGATTATTTCCCGCTGCAACTGACCAATGCCGTGTTCGGTGGCGGTTTCACCAGCAGACTCAACCAGAATCTGCGCGAGGACAAGGGCTACACCTATGGTGCGGGGAGTTCCATCGGCGCCGAACGCGCGGGCGGTGCGGTTGTCGCGTCGGCGAATGTGCGCAACGAAGTCACCGGCGCGGCATTGGCCGAGTTCATGCACGAATACCAGCGCCTCGGCAGCACGCCGGTATCCGACGACGAGCTCGCGCAGACCAAGCATTACCTCGCCGGTGGTTATCTACTGCTCAACCAGCAGCAGGCGCAGGTCGCGGCCACGCTCGCCGATTACTGGCTGGTCGGCCTGCCACCGCAGACCCTGTCGGACTACGTGCCGAAGTTGCAGGAAGTCAGTGCGGCACAGGTGCAGGTGATGGCGAAGAAATATTTCGCGCCGAAGGACCAGTCGATCGTGGTGGTCGGGGATTCGCGCGTGATGCCGCAACTCAAGGCGTATGGGGATTTCGGGCAGAAGTAACGGTAATGAACATTGTGATCTGCTGCTTTTGGTGCCAAGCTCGCCAAGCGCCGTCGATCGAAGTGAAAGGAACAGCATGTTGCCGGATAGACGTAGATGAGTATCGCGCTTCCAATGTTCTTGCTCTGGGTGTTTCTGGCCTACCGTCAATTCGAGCGCGGCAATGCATCTGCGGGCATCATGTTACTGATCGTGGGCTTTGCCGCGGCCATCTATTTCTTGCGGGCGCGACTGTCGAAATAGATTGCTCAAATTCAGCGCAGTACCCGCCGCGCGCCAAGGTAATGCTCGCGCCAGTAGTAGCCGTTGAGTTCGTCGAGCCGCACCGTACCGCCGCTGTTCGGCGCGTGCACGAAGCGGCCCTGACCGACGTAGATGCCGACGTGCTCGACGGAACGGTTTCCGAAGAACAGCAGGTCCGCCGGTGCAAGATGGTTGTTGCGCACTGCCGGGATCGGCAGCGCAGCGATGTCGCGCGCGGTGCGCGGCAGGCTGAGTTGGCCCATCTCGCGGAACACGAAGTTCACCAGGCCGCTGCAATCGAAACCGCTGTCCGGCGTATTGCCGCCCCAGCGGTAGGCGACGCCGACCAGCCCGATCGCGCGGATCAGCACGCTGTTCGCGCGTTGCGGATCGTTTGCCGCGACTTCGACGATCGCGATGGCGTCGGGGTAATGGGGTCCGCGCGCCACGGGCCGCGCCGGATGACCGCTGCAACCGGCCAGCAGCGCCAGCACCACGGCGATGCGCAACATCCGCGCCGTGCAATGCATGCGCCGCGCTGGTATGCGCGCCGCGCCGCCGTGATAATGCCGCTCTGCGTCCAGATCGTCCATGCGGCATAGCTTGCCGCGTCACGCCTGCCGCGTCACCCCTTTCCCAAGTCCGCGAGCCAGCATGAAAGCCGAAAGCAACTCCGCCGTCCGTTTTCATTACACCGTCGCCGAAGTCGGCGCTGCCGAAGTCGAGAACTCGCGCATCGGCGAGCCGGTCGCGATCCTGATCGGCCATCGCAACATCATCCCGGGCATTGAAAACGTGCTGATAGGCCACGAAGCCGGTGACCGCTTCGAGGTCACGGTGTCGCCAGAGGAAGCCTACGGCATGCGTCGCGAGGGCATGACCCAGCGGCTGTCGAAGAAAATCTTTCCGAAAGGCACGGCATTGCTGCCGGGCGCTCAGATCGTGCTGAAGACCGACCACGGTCCGCGCATGGTCACCGTGCACAAGGTCGGCATGACCGTCGTGGACGTGGATCTCAATCATCCGCTGGCAGGCAAGACGCTGAACTTCGACATCGAAGTCATCGACGTGCGCGAAGGCAGCGCCGAGGAAATCGCGCACGGCCACGTGCACGGCGATGGTGGCCACGCACACTGATACGTCCGGTTCGCACCCCGCGCTTGTGAGCATTCCCGACAACCATGCCGCCCGGGCGCCGGGCGCATCGGCCGATGTGCTGATCGTCGGTGGCGGCGTGATCGGCCTGGCCTGCGCTTACGAACTGCAACTTGCGGGACGCCAGGTGCGCGTGCTCGAACAGGGATGCATCGGTTCGGGCAGTTCGCACGGTAATTGCGGCACGCTCACGCCCAGCCACTCCGAGCCGCTCGCCGCGCCCGGTGTGATCGCCAAGGCGCTGCGCTGGATGCTCAAGCCCGATGCGCCGTTCTACATAGCGCCGCGCTTCGACCCGGCGCTGTGGCGCTGGCTCTGGCATTTCGCGCGCCGCTGCAACGCGCGCGACTGCCGCAGCGCGACGCAGGCCAGGGCCGCCTTGCTGGACACGTCGCGCGCGCTGATCGAACAACTCGTGCGCGATCATGCGCTCGACTGCGAATTCGCCGCCAGCGGCATGCTGTACGCATTCGCCGATCCGCGCGAACGCGATGCGATGCTTGCCGAACTGCCGCTGCTGCACGCGGTCGGTATCGACGCCGAGGCGTGGGATGCAGCGACGCTTGCGGTGAACGAGCCATCCCTGCGTGCGGGTCTGGCCGGCGGCTTGCTGTTTCCGGGCGATGCCAGCCTGCGTCCCGATCGCTACGTCGCCGAACTCGCGAGGCTCGCGCGCGAGGCCGGCTGCGAACTCATCGAGGATTGCGCGGGGCTGGGTTTCCGCCGCGAGCGCGGGCGTGTCGTCGGCATCGATACGACGCATGGCCCGCAGCGCGGACGCGACGTGCTGATCGCGACCGGCGCGTGGTCGCCGATGCTTGCGCACCAACTTGGTTTTGCGTTGCCGATCCAGCCCGGCAAGGGTTATTCGATCACCTGGGATGCGCAGCGTGCGCCGCCGCGCCGTCCACTCGTGCTGAAGGAGCGCTCGGTGTGCGTGACCGCGTGGGGCAGCGGTTTCCGGCTCGGCAGCACGATGGAATTCTCCGGTTACGACACGTCGCTCAACCGCACGCGGCTGGATGCGCTCGAACGCGCGGCCGCCGAATACATGCGCGAACCGCCGACCGGCGTGCGTCGCGAGGAATGGTACGGCTGGCGGCCGATGACTTGGGACGACCTGCCGATCCTCGGCCGAGCGCCGGGCAGCGACAACCTGTGGCTCGCGACCGGGCATGGCATGCTGGGCGTGAGCATGTCAATGGTCACCGGACGTTTGCTCGCCGACCTGATCACGGGACGCGAACCAATCGTCGATCCAGCAGCATACTCGGCGATGCGGTTCCAGTAACGATGTAGAGGGCAAGACATGTCCGACTTCGACCTGATCGTGCTCGGCGGCGGCTCCGGCGGACTCGCGGCCGCGTTCCGTGCTGCGCACCACGGCGCACGCGTGGCGATGCTTGAGCCGCACCTGCTCGGCGGCACCTGCGTGAACGTCGGCTGCGTGCCGAAGAAAGCGATGTGGCTCGCGGCGGACATTGCCGGGAAGCTCTCGATGGCTGAGTCGCTGGGATTCGGCGCGTCTGCGAAATCGCTCGACTGGCCGGTGTTCATCGCACACCGCCAGCGCTACATCGAGAACATCCACGTCAGCTACAAGCGGCGGCTCGAAGCGGCCGGCATCGCGACCCTGCCGATGCGCGCACACCTGATCGATGCGAACACCGTCGAATGCAACGACGGCGTGCGACTGCGTGCGCCCAAAATCCTGATCGCGACCGGCGGTCGGCCGCAACGACCGGAGATCCCGGGCGCGGAGTTCGGCGGCGTCTCCGACGATTTCTTCCATCTGTGCTCTGCGCCGAAGCGCGTCGCCCTGGTCGGCGCGGGCTACATCGCGGTCGAACTCGCAGGCCTGCTGCAGGCGCTCGGTAGCGCGGTCGAAGTCTTCGCGCGCGGCGAACGCCTGCTCAACAGCTTCGATGCCGAACTCACCGAGTTGCTCGCCGAGGACTATCGCCAGTCCGGCGTGCGTATCCATTTCAATCATTGCCTGCAGGTGGTGGAACGCGACGGGAAGCGGCTGCGCTTGCGCGATGCAGGCGGCAATGCAAGCGAGCTTTTCGACGTGGTGCTGTTCGCGACCGGGCGCCAGCCGAACACCGATGGACTTCACCTGGACGATGTCGGCATCAAGACCGATGCGCGCGGACATGTGATCGTGGATGCCTGGCAGGCGACCAATGTGGATGGCGTGTATGCGGTCGGCGATGTGACTGGCCAGCTCGCACTGACGCCGGTCGCGATCGCGGCCGCGCGACGGCTGATGGATCGATTGTTCGGTGGCAAGCCAGACGCGAAACTCGATTACCGCGACGTCGCGACCGTCGTGTTCGCGCATCCGCCGATCGCGACGATCGGGCTCACCGAAGCCGAAGCGCGCGCGCTACATGGCGACGCGGTTCAGGTATTCCGCACCAATTTCCGACCGATGTTGCATGCGCTTGCCGACGTGCCGCATCGCAGCCTGTTCAAACTGGTCTGCATCGGCGAGGAACGCCGCATCGTTGGCATCCACCTGCTCGGCGAAAGCGCGGACGAGATCATGCAGGGCTTCGCGGTCGCGATGAAGCGCGGCATCACACTCGACGACCTGCACGACACCGTCGCGATCCATCCCACGTCTGCGGAAGAAGTGGTGCTGATGCGATGAGGTTCATCCATTCTCCCGTAAGGAGAGGGTGCCGCAAGCGGATGAGGGGAACGTCGGCCGAGGTAGAGCAACATGCGAGAGATTGACCAGCTTCGCTATCTTGAAGCACTTCTCATTGCATTCGGGACGACAACAAAATGAGCGCAGACATCTTCACCCTGCATCGCGGCACCGGCACCGCACCGCTGCTGATCAGCCTGCCGCACGACGGCACCGCGGTGCCCGCCGAGATCGCCGCGCGCATGACCGATTCCGCGCGCCGCGTACCCGACACCGACTGGCATGTGTCGCGGCTGTATGCGTTCGCGCGCGAACTCGGCGCGAGCGTGATCGTGCCGAAGCATTCGCGCTACGTCGTGGATCTCAACCGTCCGTCCGACGACATGTCGCTGTATCCGGGCCAGAACACCACCGGCCTGTGCCCGATCGTGCAGTTCAGCGGCGAGCCGGTGTATCTCGATGGCCAGCGGCCGACGCCCGATGAGATCGCAGCGCGCGTCGAGACGTATTGGCGGCCCTACCACGATGCGCTCGTGGGCGAACTTGCGAGATTGCGCCGGTTGCACGAACGCGTGCTGCTCTGGGAAGGCCATTCAATCCGTAGCGTGGTCCCGTTCCTGTTCGATGGCCGGTTGCCGGATTTCAACCTCGGGACCGTAAGCGGAACGAGCTGCGCGCCCGCGCTGCAACGAAAGCTGATCGGCGTGCTCGACGCGCAAGACGACTACACGCACGTCGCGAACGGGCGCTTCAAGGGCGGCCATATCACCCGCCACTATGGCGATCCGGCCAATGGAATCGATGCGGTGCAGCTCGAACTCGCGCAGCTCAACTACATGGACGAGGACACCTTCGAGTACCTACCGGAGCGCGCGCAGGCGTTGCAGGCGGTGATCCGTCGCCTGCTCGACGTCGCCTTGCTATCAGGCTGACTTCGCGAGGCATGGTGGTTCCAATGCCGACAGAACCACTCGAGCACCCCTCGATGCCGTCAGACTTCCAGACTCGCCAGATCGCCTTTGAGCTCCAGCCACGTCTTGCGATCGCTCGCGCGCTTCTTGCCGAGCAGCATATCCATCAGTGCGTGCGTTTCGGGGCCGTCATCGACGGTGAGTTGGACGAGGCGGCGCGTGTCGGGATGCACTGTGGATTCGCGCAGCTGCGACGGGTTCATTTCGCCGAGGCCCTTGAAGCGCGTCACGTTGACCGTGCCGCGGATGTTTTCGTTCGCGATGCGTTCGAGCAGCAGGGTCTTCTCTTCCTCGTCGAGCGCATAGAACACCTGCTTGCCCACGTCGACGCGGAACAGCGGCGGCATCGCGACGAAGATATGGCCGGCCGCGACGAGCGCCGGGAAATGGCGCAGGAACAGCGCAGCGAGCAGGGTTGCGATGTGCAGGCCGTCGGAGTCGGCGTCGGCTAGCACGATGATCTTGCCGTAGCGCAGGCCGTCGATGTTCGCGTGGCCCGGATCGCAGCCGATCGCGATCGCGAGGTCATGCACTTCATTCGATGCGAGCACACCGGAGCTTTCGACCTCCCAGGTGTTGAGGATCTTGCCGCGCAGCGGAAGGATCGCCTGGAATTCCTTGTCGCGCGCCTGCTTCGCGCTGCCGCCCGCCGAATCGCCTTCGACGAGGAACAACTCGGTGCGCGATAGATCCTGCGAGATGCAGTCTGCGAGCTTGCCGGGCAGGGCCGGGCCGGAGGTGACTTTCTTGCGGATGACTTGCTTCTCGGTCTTCAGGCGCGCGGTCGCGCGTTCGATCGCGAGTTGCGCGATGGCTTCGCCGAGTTCGACGTGCTGATGCAACCACAGCGCGAACGCGTCGTGCGCCGCACCTTCGACGAAAGCCGCAGCCTGGCGCGACGAAAGCCGCTCCTTCGTTTGCCCGGAGAACTGCGGGTCGGCGAGTTTCACCGACAACACATATCCAGCGCGATCCCAGACGTCTTCTGGCGCGAGCCGCACGCCGCGTGGCAGCAATCCGCGCAGGTCGCAGAACTCGCGCAGCGCCTCGGTCAGGCCGGTGCGCAGGCCGTTGACGTGGGTGCCGCCCTGCGCGGTCGGAATCAGGTTGACGTAGCTTTCCTGTACGAGTTCGGCGCCATCGGGCAGCCAGCACACCGCCCAGTCGACGATTTCCGACGTGCGCGCGAGCGCTCCGACGAACAATTCCGGCGGCAGGCAGTTGCGCCCGGTGAGTTCGCCATGCAGGTAGTCGCGCAGGCCGTCGCGGTACATCCATTCGATGCGCTCGCCGCTGGCTTCGTCGAAGAAGCGCACGGTCAGTCCCGGACACAGCACCGCCTTCGCGCGCAGCAAATGCTTGAGCGGCTTCAGCGCGAACTTCGGCGTGTCGAAATAGCCTGCGTCCGGCCAGAACCTTAGTCGCGTCCCGGTGTTCTTCTTGCCGACGCTGCCGATGGTTTGCAACTTCGATGCCGGATCGCCGTTCGCGAACGCCATCGTGAACTCGCCGCCATCGCGCTTGATGAACACATCCAGCCGTTTCGACAATGCATTCACTACGCTGACGCCGACGCCGTGCAGACCGCCGGAGAAGCTGTAATTGCGGTTATTGAACTTGCCGCCCGCGTGCAGGCGCGTGAGGATCAACTCGACTCCCGGGATCTTTTCCTCGGGGTGGATATCCACCGGCATCCCACGGCCGTCGTCGGAGACCTCGCAGCTGCCATCGCTGAACAGGGTCAGCTCGATCGTGGTCGCGTGGCCGGCCAGCGCCTCGTCCACCGCGTTGTCCACGACTTCCTGCGCGAGGTGGTTCGGGCGGGTGGTGTCGGTGTACATGCCCGGACGGCGCTTGACGGGGTCCAGGCCGGACAGGACTTCGATATCGGCAGCGTTGTAGCGAGAGTTCATGCGTTGGGGATCGTCGAGGAAGCGGCGAGGATGGCACAGCCGGTACGCTGGTCAAGCGCGACGCGACGGATGCGCGCGACGCGACAAAGTGAGATTGGCAAAACGTAAAGGTTTCGTTATTGCAATAAAATTTCCGTTAAAAGTCATTTCCGGTTCAGGCAAGGTTGCGATTGGCGGGGGCAAGGTGCGACCTCGTGGCCTCCCGGCCCGGACGTTTCCCCCGCTGCATCCACCGTCCACCTGCCACATCGCAACAGCACCTACGCAAAAGGAGATCTTCCGCATGCGCCGACTGATGCTTGCCCTGTCGATCACGTATTTCATCGCTACATCCGCGTTTGCGCATGGCCACCATTCTGGTGCCTACGCAGGCAGCTCCTCCAGCCGATCGAGCGCCCACAACGGGTTCGGCCACCACAACTTCGCAAGTGCCGACGACCGCACCGATGCGCGCAATGACAGCCAATCGCTGGCTGGTAATGACCAGAACCAATCCGTAGCCGCCAACTCGAACCCGCGCAAGCACGAACGTGTGCCGGACGAGGAAGAATTGCAGCAAGCCGAGCAGTAATCCTCACGGTTCGGAATCTTCCAGCGCCCCGGTCAAAAAACCGGGGCGTTGCCATTTGAGGGGTACTGTCGCTCGCGGCTGCGCGCCGCAGCCTGTAGAATGTGGTTTTCCGGAACCACTGAACCATGACCCGCCTGATTTTCGTGACCGGCGGTGTGGTGTCCTCGCTTGGCAAGGGCATTGCATCGGCATCCCTGGCAGCCATTCTCGAAGCCCGCGGCCTGCGGGTGACGCTGATGAAGCTCGATCCCTACATCAACGTCGATCCGGGCACGATGAGCCCGTTCCAGCACGGTGAGGTGTATGTCACCGACGACGGTGCCGAAACCGACCTCGACCTCGGCCATTACGAGCGCTACGTGCGCGTGCGGCTGACTCGCAAGAACTCGATCACCACCGGCCGCATCTACGAGAACGTGATCCGCAAAGAACGCCGCGGCGACTATCTCGGCGCGACCGTGCAGGTGATCCCGCACATCACCGATGAGATCAAGCGCTGCATCGACGAGGCGACCGAAGGATTCGACGTCGGCTTGGTCGAGATCGGCGGCACCGTCGGCGACATCGAATCGCTGCCATTCCTTGAAGCGATCCGCCAGATCCGCACCGAACGCGGGCCGGAGAAGGCGATCTTCATGCACCTCACCCTGGTGCCATTCATCGCCGCCGCTGGCGAACTCAAGACCAAGCCCACGCAACATTCCGTCAAGGAACTGCGCTCGATCGGTATCCAGCCGGACATCCTGCTGTGCCGTTCCGAGCAACCGCTGCCGGACTCGGATCGCCGCAAGATCGCGCTGTTCACCAACGTGCCCGAGAGCGCGGTGATCTCGGCGATCGACCTCGACAACATCTACAAGATTCCGCTGTGGCTGCACGAGCAGGGCCTCGACCAGATCGTGGTCGAGCGCCTGCATCTGCAGGACAAGGTGCATGCCGCCGATTTGTCCGAGTGGATCGCAACGGTCGATGCGGCCGAACATCCGGTCGATGAAGTGACCGTCGCCGTGGTCGGCAAGTATGTCGACCACCAGGACGCATACAAGTCGCTCGGCGAAGCATTGCGTCATGGCGGCCTGCGCCAGCGAACGAAAGTGAAGCTGAAGTGGCTGGAGTCCGAGCAGATCGAGAAGCAGGGCGCGGCCGCATTGCTCGATGATGTCGATGCGATCCTTGTGCCCGGTGGCTTTGGCGATCGTGGGTTTGAAGGCAAGGTGGCAGCTTCGAAATACGCGCGCGAAAAAGGCATACCGTATTTCGGCATCTGCTACGGACTGCAGGCGGCGGTGGTCGATTTCGCGCGCAATGTCGCAGGAATGCCAGCTGCGGCGAGCACCGAGAACGACCGCACATCGCCCGATCCGGTGATCGGCCTGATCACCGAATGGCGCACCGCGACAGGCGATGTCGAGCGTCGCGACGAAGCGTCCGATCTCGGCGGCAGCATGCGCCTCGGCCTGCAGGAGCAACGCATCAAGCCCGGCACGCTCGCGCACAAGCTGTACGGCAAGGACGTCGTCGGCGAACGCCATCGCCATCGCTACGAATTCAACAACCGCTATCGCAGCAAGCTCGAAGACGCAGGCCTGGTAATCAGCGCCAAGTCGATGGACGACCTGCTGGTCGAGATGATCGAGTTGCCGCAATCCATGCATCCATGGTTCCTGGCCTGCCAGGCGCACCCGGAGTTCCTGTCCACGCCACGCGACGGCCACCCGTTGTTCATCGGCTTCGTGCGCGCCGCGCGCGAGTACAAGACCAATGAAGGACGGGTCGGCGGAAGGTTGTTGAAGGAAGCGAGCGCGTGAATCTTTGCGGTTTCGAAGTCGGCCTAGAACATCCGTTCTTCCTGATCGCCGGTCCTTGCGTGATCGAGTCGATGCAGCTGCAGCTCGACACCGCCGGCACGCTGAAGGAAATCACGAGCAAGCTCGGCATTCCCTTCATCTTCAAGTCGAGCTTCGACAAGGCCAACCGCACCTCGGGCACGAGCTTCCGCGGCCCGGGCATCGAGGAAGGACTGAAAGTCCTGGCCGAAGTGAAGCGCCAGATCGGCGTGCCGGTGCTTACCGACGTGCACGAATACACGCCGATGGATGAAGTCGCATCGGTCGTCGATGTGCTGCAGACGCCGGCCTTCCTGTGCCGACAAACCGACTTCATCCAGAAGGTCGCGAGTGCCGGCAAGCCGGTCAACATCAAGAAGGGCCAGTTCCTGTCGCCGTGGGAAATGAAGCACGTCGCCGCGAAAGCGCTGACGACGGGCAATACGCAGATCATGGTCTGCGAGCGCGGCGCGAGCTTCGGCTACAACAACCTCGTCTCCGACATGCGCAGCCTCGCGGTGATGCGCGAGACCGGCTGCCCGGTCGTGTTCGACGCGACGCACTCGGTACAGTTGCCTGGCGGCGCGGATGGTAAGTCGGGCGGCCAGCGCGAATTCGTGCCCGTTCTTGCGCGCGCGGCGGTCGCGGTTGGCATCGCGGGTATCTTCATGGAAACCCATCCGGATCCGGACAATGCGCTCAGCGACGGGCCGAATGCGTGGCCGCTGGGGAAGATGAAGGCCTTGCTGGAGACACTAGTGGAGTTGGATCGCGTCACCAAGAAGAACGAATTCCTGGAGTCATCCAATGCATAGGCTGGGATGCCAATCCCAGCGATTGCTCAAGGCGCCTGGCGTTGCTGGGATTGTCATCCCAGCCTACGTGTTGTTCTTTTTCGTGGCCCTGGCATCGCTTTCATTGAACGCACAAGCATCTGAGCCGCCGCCTCCTCCTCCTCCTCCGCCATCGCTGGCTGGGGTCGTGAAGGTCTCGATGATCGTCGAAATGCCAAGCGGACAGAAATACCATGCGGACGTCACGGATGCGGACTGTCCGCATCAAAACCAGTGCGACTACTACGGCATCTATGGATATGCCCGAGCCGGGTTCAAGAAGATGGATCTGGTTGTCCGCGAAAGGTGCACGGGTCCGCATGGATCCGAGTCCTGCGCAATCATCGCGATCAATGGCATTTCCAATTCTGCGAAAGGTCGCTGGACGCTCTATCGCGATGGCCATCGCAATGCATACCCATACAACCAGATCACCAGAGAAACCGTGCCTGAGCGACTCGTATTCAAATTCC
Source organism: Pseudomonadota bacterium (assembly GCA_043747745.1). GTDB lineage: Bacteria > Pseudomonadota > Gammaproteobacteria > Xanthomonadales > Xanthomonadaceae > SZAS-103. Next base: position 23,618 of record JAYTOP010000050.1, on the reverse strand, counting down.
TTTCCAATACTTGAGCCTCATAGGCTGGCTGTCACACCCAGTATTTTTTCGTGTCGCCCCAGTCCAAGAATGCTGGGATTGCCATCCCATCCGGCCTACTAAAAAGAGTGAAGAAAGCTCATGACACCCGAACAGCGAATCGCGCAGTTGGAATACAAGGTCGCTCGCTCAAAAAGCGCCTTGGGTGGCGCGCTTGTATTGGCGTCCTCTTTTTCATGGTTTGGCATTCTTCAACTGCCTCTGAATCTTCAAGTGCGCATTTCTCTTGATGCGCTTGTTTGCGTCGTCCTCATGGGCTTTTATTTTTTGATCTTGCGACATGTCGAGTGGGAGGCGAAACGCCGCTATAGCAATTAATCGAACCATGTCGAAACCTTTGCCCTTCCGAAAATACTTATGACCTCGATCACCAAAATCCACGCCCGCGAAATCCTCGATTCGCGCGGTAACCCCACCCTCGAAGCCGAAGTCACCCTGGGCGATGGCTCGTTCGGCCGCGCAGCCGTGCCTTCCGGCGCGTCGACTGGCTCGCGCGAAGCGGTCGAACTGCGCGATGGCGACAAGACGCGTTATGGCGGCAAGGGCGTAACGCGCGCGGTCGCGAACGTCAACGGAGCGATCGCCGATGCGCTGCGCGGGTTCGATGCGAACGACCAGCAGGGCCTCGACGCCAAGCTCATCGCGCTCGACGGCACTCCGAACAAATCGCGGCTCGGTGCAAACGCGCTGCTCGGCGTGTCGCTCGCGAACGCGCACGCGGTCGCGGCAAGTCGCCAACAGCCGCTATGGCGTTATCTCTCGTCCCTAGCCCCAAGCCCCAAGCCCCCGCATCTTCCCGTCCCCATGATGAACATCATCAACGGCGGCGCGCATGCGGACAACAACGTGGACCTGCAGGAATTCATGATCCTGCCGGTTGGCGTTTCGTCGTTCGCCGAGGCGCTGCGCGCAGGCGCGGAAATCTTCCATGCGCTGAAGTCGGTGCTGAAATCGCGCGGACTCTCCACGGCGGTCGGCGACGAAGGCGGCTTCGCGCCGGACTTCCGTTCAAATGTCGAGGCGCTGGAAACCATCGTGGAGGCGATCGGCAAGGCCGGGTATGTCGCGGGCGATGACGTGCTGCTCGGCCTCGATGCGGCGGCGAGCGAGTTCTACGAGAACGGCAAGTACAACCTCGTCGGTGAGGGCAAGCGGCTCACGTCGGAGCAGTTCGTGGATTTCCTCGCGGACTGGACGCGCCAGTACCCGATCATCACGATCGAGGACGGGATGGCCGAGCAGGATCGCGATGGCTGGAAGCTGCTGACCCAGCGTCTGACCGACAAGGTGCAACTGGTTGGCGACGACAACTTCGTGACCAATCCCGCGATCTTTCGCGAAGGCATCAAGGACGGTATCGCGAACGCGATCCTGATCAAGGTCAACCAGATCGGCACGCTCAGCGAGACGCTCGAAACCATCGCAATGGCCGACGCGGCGAAGTACGCGGCGGTGATCTCGCACCGTTCCGGCGAAACCGAGGACACCACCATCGCCGACATCTCGGTTGCGACGACAGCGAATCAGATCAAGACCGGCTCGCTGTGCCGTTCCGACCGCGTCGCGAAGTACAACCAGCTGCTGCGCATCGAGGAAGCGCTCGGCGCGGATGCGCGCTACGTCGGTCGCGACGCCTACGCGCATTTCCGGCGCTGAGGGCGACTGAACCACCATGTATCGCCTGCTCGCACTCGTGCTGATGGTGCTGCTCGTCGTCCTGCAGATGAAGCTGTGGAATGGCGAGGGCAGCATGACCGCCGTGCAGGATCTCAAGGACCAGGTTGACAGCCAGCGTGCGGAAAACGCGAAGCTCAAGGAGCGCAACGCGGCGCTCGCGGCCGAAGTGGAAGATCTGAAAACCGGTGAAGCTGCGGTCGAGGAGCGCGCACGCGTGGAACTCGGCATGGTGAAGCCCGGCGAGACGTTCTATCGCGTGGTCGAGCCGGCCGATCCGAAAACGAATGTGCGGCCGGAAGATGTGCCGGAGGATGCCGGATCGTCTGCGCCGCCAGCATCTCCCGCGTTGTCAGCATCTTCCGCGACGCTGGCACCCGCATCTTCGACGTCGTCGGCGACGCACGCGGCCCAGGTGCCGAAGAAATGAGCTGGGTGATCGTGCCTGCGGCCGGAAGCGGCGCGCGCTTCGGTGCCGGATTGCCGAAGCAATACCAGAAACTCGCGGGACGGCCGCTGATCGCGCGCACGTTGGCACGGTTGCTCGCGCATCCGGCAATCGAGGGCGCGATGGTTGCACTCGCAGCGGACGACATGCATTGGGCGCCGCTCGCATTGCATTTCGACAAACCGCTGTTGACCTGCACCGGCGATGCGGATCGCGCCGGTTCGGTTCTGGCTGCTTTGCGCGCCCTGCCGGATGTTGTCGCGGGCGATGCGCTGGTGCTGGTGCATGACGCCGCGCGTCCGTGCATCCGCCATGCCGACCTTGATCGTTTGCTGGAAGCGGCGCAGCCCGATGCGGTCGGCGCATTGCTCGCGTTGCCGTTGCGCGACACGCTCAAGCGCGCCGATGCGCAGGCACGCGTGCTCGCGACCGAGCCACGCGAACGCCTGTGGCGCGCGCAGACGCCGCAGGCGTTCCGGCGCGGCGCGTTGACGCGTGCGCTGGAACAGGCGCGCGCAGACGGCATTGCGATCACCGACGAGGCGATGGCGATGGAGCAGCTCGGGCTGCATCCGCTGCTGGTCGAGGGCAGCGAGGACAACATCAAGGTCACGGTCGCCGCCGATCTTGCGTTGGCCGAGCGCATCCTTGCGACCCAGTGCAGCGAGGAAGCGACATGAGTGGTGGGATACGCATTGGGCAAGGCTTCGACGTGCATGCGTTCGGCGATGGCGACCATCTGATGCTCGGCGGCGTGCGTGTGCCGCATGCGCGCGGGGTGATCGCGCATTCGGATGGCGACGTGGCGATCCATGCGTTGTGCGACGCGATCCTTGGCGCGCTCGCGCTCGGCGATATCGGCAGGCACTTCCCGCCCGGCGATCCGCAATGGCGCGATGCCGACAGCCGCACGTTTCTGCGCCACTGCGCGTCGCTGGCGTGCGGACGCGGATGGATCGTCGGCAACGCCGACATCACAATCATCGGCGAGCGTCCGAAGATCGCCCCCCACGCCGATGCGATGCGCGTACTGCTCGCCGACGACATGCAGGTCGCACTCGACGCGGTGTCGGTCAAGGCGACCACGACCGAACGACTCGGCTTCTGCGGCCGTGAGGAAGGCATCGCCGCGATGGCGGTGGTGCTGTTGCAGGCGACTGCATGAGCGCAACACTCCCATCGCCGTTCGGACCGTCGGTGCTGAATGCGCGCATCCGCACGACGCCCGAGGATTTTTTCGTCGAGGAACTCGGTGCGTTCGAACCCGACGGCGCCGGTGAGCACCTGCTGCTGACGATCGAGAAGCGCGGCATGAACACCGCGTTCGCCGCGCAGCGTATTGCCGCATGGGCGGGCGTGGCCGATGTCGCGATCGGCTACGCGGGCATGAAGGATCGCCATGCGGTCACGCGGCAGCGATTCAGCGTGCATCTTCCGGGGCGCGAATCGCCGGATCTTGCGGCACTGGTTTCCGATGATTTGCGCGTCCTCGCAGCGAGTCGGCATGCGCGCAAATTGCAGCGCGGCGCGTTGCGCGGCAATCGCTTCGAGTTGACCCTGCGCGAGGTCGTCGGCGATGCCGAAGCCATCGAACACAGGCTCGCCGAGCTCGCAACGCATGGTTTCCCGAACTATTTCGGCGAACAACGCTTCGGCCACGGTGGCGGGAACCTGGAAGCCGCACAGCGGATGTTCGCGGGCCAGCGCGTGCGTCGGGACAAGCGCAGCTTGCTGCTCTCGGCTGCCCGCTCGGAATTGTTCAACGTGGTGCTTGCTGCGCGCGTCGCCGATGGCAGCTGGTGGCGCGGATTGCCGGGCGAATTGTGGATGTTGGCCGGCAATCGCAGCGTGTTCGGTCCCGAACCCGATCCTGCTGCGTTGGCCGAACGGGTCGCAGCGCACGATGTGCATCCCAGCGGCCCGCTGTGGGGACGTGGTGCATTGCGCACCACCGATGCGTGTCGTGCGCTGGAGGAAGCTGCACTCGCGCCATACGCCAGCATCCGCGCTGGATTGGAAGAGGCTGGCCTGAAACAGGAACGCCGCGCCCTGCGCACGATCGCCGCCGGACTGCACTGGGAATGGCTGCAACCCGACGTGCTGCGATTGCGCTTCGAATTGCCGCCGGGCAGCTATGCGACCAGCATGCTGCGTGCGCTCGGCGATGTTGGTGACTCCGCCGGTATCGTCGGCGACGCGCCCTGACCGCAGCGCGCGCCCCTTTGCGTGACGCGGCGCACGGCGTACATTCCAAAGCACGCGGTACATGCGGAGCCATTCGCGCCAGCGATCGCTTGGGCCGCGCAGATCTCGCCGCACCACGGTTTAGCTTGCCTTGGTGGTCGCGTCCGAAAGTGGCGAGCACGGATGTAGTTACTGTGCGATGGTTCTCGGGAGCGCGTCGTCCGGAGCCGGTCGGCACCTGGCGCGACTCCAACAGGAGGCGATCATGAACATCAAGACGGTTGCGGCAGTTGCAGTGGTGTTTGGTCTGGTGTCCCTTTCGGGCTGCGCCAGCATGCGAGGCAAAGGCGATAGCCGCGATCTGGCGTCGGCCCTGTCGGACGATCCGACCAATCCACTCGACCTCGCCTATGTGACACAGATCAATCACGACGCGAATCGCCACTTCGCGGTCGTCCTGTGGGTGAACCCGCCGCACAAGGACAAGTTGCGCCAGAACCAGGACTGATCGTCAGTCGTAGCGTTCGCGCGGCGGCGGCCTGTCGGGGCGTTGCTCGCTTGGCCTGCGTTTGGCCAGCAACACCAGGACTGCGCCGGTTCCACCGTGCGCGACCGGGGCGGATGCGTAGGCCAGCACGTCGGCGCGCAGGTTCAGCACGCGCTCGACCAATCCTTTCAGCACCGGCCCCTGCGTCGAACGCAATCCTTTGCCGTGGATGATTCGCACGCAGTGGTGCGCGGCATCGCGGGCTTCGGCGAGGAAGCGTCGCAGCAGGTCTTCTGCAGTGCGCTCGTTCGATCCATGCAGATCGAGTTCGTCCTCGATCGCGAACTCGGCGCGCTTGAGCCGGCGCAGCATTTGCGCAGGCACGTCGTCGCGACGATACGACACGCTATCCCCGATGATCTCGTAATCGCGCGCCGCATCGGCGCGTTGCGACTCGGCCAACGCTGCCCGCTCGTCGGCCTGGCGCATCGTCGCCATGGCCCGTGGCTTCGGCGAGCGCGGGCTATCGGCGACCTCAGGCAAGCGGCGGACGTGACCTATCGCGGCGCGAAATTCGGCCGCATCGTCCGCAGGTTCGTTGCCTGATCGGGTATCGCCGGAATCAGCGTTGTCGGCTCGATTTTTGTTGCGGATGCGCATCGCGCGAGGCTAGCGGGTCGGGCCTGAACCGTCGAGCTGCGCCGGGTCGGGAATTCGTTGATTCAGACAATCAGACATGCCCACAGGTGCCGGAATGATCGGGTCGCCGTGGCACAATGACTTGCCGGAATCGCCGCGTCGCGGCCGACCGGTGGCCTTGCGGCCAGATCATTTCGTCTACGGACTTTTCTTGCGTACAGGGGCGGCATGCGCGTATTGGTGAGCAACGACGACGGCGTGGACGCGCCGGGCATCCGTTTCCTGGCCGATGGCCTGCGCACTGCAGGACACGAAGTCTGGGTCGTCGCGCCGGATCGCGACCGATCGGGTGCCAGCAATTCGCTCACCCTCGACCAGCCGATCCGTGTCGTGCGCGTCGATGCATGGACGTGGCGCGTGTACGGCACGCCGACCGACTGCGTGCATGTCGCGCTCGCCGGCCTGCTCGATCGCGAGCCCGATATCGTCGTCTCCGGCATCAACAATTCGGCGAACCTCGGCGATGACGTGATCTATTCCGGCACCGTCGCCGCCGCAATGGAAGGCCGCTTCCTCGGCCTGCCCGCGATCGCGGTGTCGTGCGCGACCCGCGACCACAACACCGGCGCGCAACACTTCGAGACCGCTGCGCGCGCTGCGGTCGAACTCACGGCACGGCTGCTGATCGACCCATTGCCCGCTGATACCATCCTCAACGTCAACGTGCCCGATTGCGAATGGAAGGATCTGGCCGGCTTCGAGGTCACGCGACTCGGGCAGCGCCATCGTGCGGAACCATGCATCCAGCAGACCGATCCGCGTGGCCGTCCGATCTGGTGGATCGGCCCGCCCGGTGCCGAGCAGGACGCCGGCCCAGGCACCGATTTCCATGCGGTGCGCAGGGGCCATGTTGCGATCACCCCGATCCAGGTGGATCTGACCCGTTACCAGGCGCTCGACAAGGTTGCGAGTTGGGTCGGCGCGCTCGGCGAAGCATTGCGGCAGCAACCATGACGCCATTGTTCCGCCAACGTCCGGAAACCCAAGGGCAGGGCATGACTTCGCAGCGTGCGCGCGATCGCCTGATCGAGCGCCTGCGCGTCGAGGGCATCCGCGACGAACGCGTGCTGACCGCGATGCGGCAGGTGCCTCGGCATCTATTCATCGATGAGGCGTTGGCCAGTCGCGCGTATGAGGACACCGCGTTGCCGATCGGCAAGAGCCAGACGATCTCGCAGCCGTGGGTGGTTGCGCGGATGACCGAGGCGTTGCTGGAAACATCGCCCGATCAGCCCGCATTCGAGCAAGCCGCACCGAAGCGCGTGCTCGAGATCGGCACGGGTTCGGGTTACCAGGCTGCGGTGCTGTCGCTGCTCGTGGATGAGGTCTATACGGTCGAGCGCATCGACGAGTTGCTGCGCGTGGCGCGCAAGCGTTTCCGCAAGCTCGGCTTCGCGAACATCCGCACGCGCCACGACGACGGCCGCGCGGGCTGGGCCGAACATGCGCCGTTCGACGCGATCATCGTCACTGCTGCAGGAGCGATGGTCGAACCGGCGTTGCTCGCACAGTTGCACCCGCATGGCGTGCTCGTCGCGCCGGTCGGCGGCCCCACCGCGCAACTGCTGCAGCGCTGGCGCAACGCTGGCGATGGCTGGCAGCCGGAAACGCTGGGCAACGTGGTGTTTGTGCCCTTGCTGCCGGGTGTCGTCTGATGACCACGCAGGGATGCGTTGCATGAAACTGTTCAAACCGCTCTACGAACGCGCACTGCGCTGGTCAGCCTCTCCGCGTGCGCCATTGATCCTGTTCGTGATGAGCTTTTGCGAGGCGATTTTCTTCCCGGTTCCGCCGGAAGCCATGCTCGCGCCGATGTGCCTGGCGAAACCGCGCAGCGGCATCCGCTTCGCGACGGTGAGCCTGGGCGGATCCTTGCTGGGCGCGGTCGTGGGATACGCACTCGGCCATTACGCGTACGAGGCGCTGAAGCCGCTGCTCACTCCGCACATGCAGCAGGTCATCGATGTGTGGGTGGCAAACCTGCGCAACGACATGCACGAACACTGGCTGGAGTTGCTGGGCACGCTGGTGGTTGCAGCGCTGCAGCCGGTCATCCCGATCAAGTTCGTGACGTGGGCGGCCGGCATCGTCGGCATCCCGATGCTTCCATTCCTGGCATGCATCATGGTCGGCCGGGGCAAGCGCGTGTTCCTGGTCGCGATCGCGATCCGGATCGGCGGCGAACGTGCCGAAGCCGCGCTGCATCGCTGGGTCGAACCGATCGGATGGATTGCCTTGGTGCTCCTGGGTTCGGTCGTGGGATGGCTGATGTGGAAGGGATTGCACGGATGATGTCTGCGCCGCTAAGCCTGGCGCTTCGCGCGCGCTGGTCCGGGCTGCTCGCGCTGGTCGTGATGCTCGGCGCCTGCGGCGAGGCGCATGTGGTGCAGCGCGAACCGGACTACGCCACGCCGACGCATGCGACCACGACGACGCGGCATGCCGGCGTCGGTGAAGTCGACGTCGTGCGCGGCGATACGCTGTACGGCCTCGCATTCCGCCACAGCATGGATTTTCGCGAACTCGCGGCGATCAACGGCATCGAATCGCCGTACACGATTTATGTCGGACAGGTCCTGAAATTGCGCGGCGAACATCCGCGTGTGCTGACGCCGGTCAAGCCAGTGGTGCAGGTGCCGCCGCATCAAGTGCACGTTGTAACGCCTTCAACGCACACACCTGTCACGCACTCGGCCCATGCTGGCCCGCAACCTGCCATGAGCGGCCCCGCGTCAGCAAGCATCGGGCTGCAATCGGTTCCGACGCCATTTGAACCGGTTGAAGCGGTACCTTCTGTTTCGCAGCCACCAGCTTCGCAGTCATCCGCATCAACGCAGCCCGCGCCGATGCCGCCTTCTTCAGTGCGACCGACCCCAATGCCATCGCCTTCCGCGCAGCAAGGCCCGGCGCAAGCGACATCGACAAAGTCGGATCATGTTCAACCAGTTCCGGCTCAACAAGTTCCGGCTCAACCGATTGCGACCCAGCCAGTTGCGACCCAGCCAGTTCCGGCTCAAGCAGTTGCGACCCCGCCTGCGCCGATGTTCCATGCAATGCCAGCGCCTGTCGTTGTACGCACACCATCGGCCGCGATCCTGCCTGCGGATGTCGCGACCGTCGGTGGCGTCCATTGGCGCTGGCCTGCGAAAGGCACACTGCTCGACCGCTTCATGGCTGGCGATGCGACCCGGCAGGGCATCGACATCGGCGGCAACGCGGGCGATCAGGTCCTCGCGGCGAGCGATGGCACGGTCGTGTATTCGGGCTCGGGCCTGGTCGGCTACGGCGAGCTCATCATCATCAAGCACTCCGACGAATGGTTGTCGGCCTATGGCCACAACCGCAAACGCCTCGCCCAGGAAGGCCAGCGCGTGAAAGCCGGTCAGCCGATCGCCGAAATGGGCAGCAGCGGCGCCAACCGCGACGAGCTGCATTTCGAGATCCGCCGCAATGGCAAACCGGTGGATCCGTTGCAGTATCTGCCGCAGAAATGACCAAGCCATCCATGAGGGGCATCATGACGAACGTACTGCGCCCAATCCTCGTCTTGGTCACCTTTGCCGCCGCAGTTCATTCCCACGCGGCGCAGGCAGGGGGTGCCGCTTCGTCGAGGGGCATGTTCGAGAAGTTGTACGCCGACATCCATGTCGCGTTCGTACAAAAGGATCGCGCAGCCTATGCGGCACTGCTGACCCCGGACTTCGCCAGCGAGGACGTTTCCGGAAAGGTGGAATCGAGGAGCGAGGCGCTTGCCGAGTTTGACCAGCTCCAACAGGATCCGAACCGGAAGGGGCACACGAGCGTACTTGCCGTGGATAAGAAAGCCATGGTAGCTACCGTGACACAGCGCTATCAATCGACCACGACCCGGCCAGGGAATGGCGGCATGACGGCGAAGATGGAATTCACTGCGGTGTCGGTCGATACCTGGAAGAACATCTCTGGCAGCTGGCAAATGTCGCGCACTGTCACGCACCAGATGGATGTAGAGATCGATGGCCACTCCGTCGTGCACAAGACCCATCTCTGATTCCAGTACGGAGTGCAGGACATGGCGAAACCAAACAAGACACAGCAAACCGATGCCAGTGCCGACGCGTATTGCGCTGCGATTTCCGACCCCGCGCGCCGCGCCGATTGCGTCAAGCTCGCCGCGATGATGCAGAAGGCGACCGGCGAGCCCGCAAAGATGTGGGGCACGGCTATCGTCGGCTTCGGCAGCTACCACTACAAATACGAGAGCGGGCGCGAGGGCGACATGTGCCGGCTGGGTTTCGCGTCGCGAAAGGATGCTATGGCACTGTATGGTTTGGGAATCGAAGCGAACGCCGAGCTGGTCGCGAAGCTCGGCAAGCACAAGACCGGCAAGGGCTGCCTTTACATCCGCAAGCTCGAATACGTGGATGCGAAAGTCCTGAAGCAGTTGCTCGATATCGGAGCGAAGCGCGAGCACGGTTGATCGACGATCGGGGTGCTTGCGCGGAGCTTACATCCGCAAAACGTTGTGCGCGCAACGCACGCTACGTGAACCGCGCAGGGTCAACCCAGCAGGAACGCCGCGACGACGCGCCGACCTTCGCTCGCCAGTACGCTGAAGGTTCGCGCGGCAGCGGCATTGGTCATCACCTCGATGCCGACACCACGCCGCAGGCACGTGGCCATCACGATCGCGACAGGGAATCGCTGGTGGTTGCCGACACCGAGCAGGATCACTTCGGGATTCAACGCGAGTGGGCCGGCAAGGTCGCCTGGCTTCAACGCGTCGATGCTGTGCGGCGGCCAGTTTTCGTGCAGCGATTCGGGCGAGAGGTAGAAGCTCGTCGTCAGGTTGCGTTCGTTCACGACGATCGTATCGTGGCTGACCGAACGCACGGCAAACGGGTGTTCCGGCGGCTGTAGGATGAAGGACAAGGGAACCCCCTCTCAGCCTCCTCCTGCGCCTTGCGCAAGGGGAGGAGATGAAGAATCAGCGTGGCAGCACGATGCCCGGATTCCTGCGGCGCGGGCGGAACAGGGTGGCGACGTTGCCTACGCGCTGGATCAGCGCGGCGTCTGCGCCTTTCACGATCGCGGCGACCCAGGCATCGCGTTCATCGCGATCCTCGGCGGCGATCTTCACCTTGATCAGTTCGTGGTGTTCCAGCGCGTTGGTGAGTTCGGCCAGCAGCGCCGGGGTGACGCCTTTGGCACCGACCAGAATGATCGGCTTGAGGTTGTGTGCGAGCGTGCGCAGGTAGCGCTTCTGCGCCGTGGCGAGGGCGATGGGTGCGAGGTCGCGTTCAGTCGATGCTTTGCCGGCATCGGCTGCGACCTTGTTTGCCCGACCAGGAATGGCCGCGCCGGGCGATTTACGAAGGGAAGGGGATCGCGCCATGAATGGCAACATCCAAGGGATGAAGGGCCGAAAGGGTATCATGCGAGCCTCGTACCTCGGCGGGGACTTGGGGCTGGAGGTGAGGTGCTGGGAAGATCAAGGGCACTTGACCTTCCATTTCATGCCCCAGCGCTAGCTCTCAAGCCCCCATCCCCCACCACCTCCCAGCCCCTTTGCCCCTATCCCCATGGCCCGCAGCAAGAGCAGCGCCACATGGCTACGCGAGCACTTCGCTGACCCCTTCGTGAAGAAGGCGCAGGCCGAGGGTATGCGTTCGCGCGCGGCGTACAAGCTGGAGGAATTGCTGGCGCGCGATCGCCTGCTGAAGCCCGGCATGGTCGTCGTGGATCTCGGCGCGGCGCCCGGTGGCTGGTCGCAGGTCGCGCGCCGCATGCTGGGAGACAAGGGCACGGTGATCGCGCTGGATATCCTGATGATGCCGCCGATCGCCGGAGTGGACTTCATTCACGGTGACTTCCGGGAAGATGACGTACTGTCGCGGCTGGAAGAGGTACTGGCCGGGCGTTCGGTAGACCTTGTGCTTTCCGACATGGCCCCCAACATGAGCGGTATGGATACGGTGGATTTGCCGCGCTCGATGCATCTGGCCGACCTGGCCCGTGAATTCGCCGACGCGCATCTCAAGCCGGAAGGCGCATTCCTGACCAAATTGTTCATGGGCGAAGGCTTCGATGCCTACGTCCAGGATCTCAAGCGCCGCTTCGTGCGGGTGGCGATGCGCAAGCCCGAAGCATCGCGCAAACGCTCGACCGAGGTGTACGCGCTGGCGGTCGGGAAGAAGACTAAACTGTAAAGCAGGGCCACGCCCAGGAATGAACTCATGAATGATTTGGTCAAAAACCTGCTGCTCTGGGTGATCGTCGCGGTGGTGCTGCTCGCGGTGTTCCAGAGCTTTTCGCCCGGGCGCTCGGAAGCGACCACGGAAGTAGCGTACTCGGCGTTCCTTGATGAAATGCATGCGGACGGGATCAAGCAGGTCGTGCTGGGTGCCGACGGTCAGTCGAACATCTCGACACTGAACTTCGAGCGCAAGAACGGAAGCAAGGGCACGACCACCGCGCCGTTCGACCGCGACCTCGTCACCGATCTCAACAGGCACAAGGTGGATTTCTCGCAGGAGAAGCCGTCGAGTGGGCCGTCGATCATCTACATCATCGTCAACCTGCTGCCGTACGTGATCTTCGTCGGCATCCTGTTCTATTTCATGCGCCAGATGCAGCAGGGCGGGGCCGGCAAGGGCGCGATGAGCTTCGGCCGTTCGCGTGCGAAGATGCAGGGCGAGGATCAGGTCAAGGTCACGTTCGCGGACGTCGCTGGTTGCGACGAGGCGAAGGAGGAAGTCGGCGAGCTCGTCGAGTTCCTGCGCGACCCCGGCAAGTTCCAGAAACTCGGCGGCAAGATTCCGCGTGGCGTGCTGATGGTCGGCCCGCCGGGTACCGGAAAGACCTTGCTTGCGCGCGCGATCGCGGGCGAGGCGAAGGTGCCGTTCTTCTCGATCTCCGGTTCGGATTTCGTCGAGATGTTCGTCGGCGTCGGCGCATCACGCGTGCGCGATATGTTCGAGCAGGCCAAGAAACATTCGCCATGCATCATCTTCATCGACGAAATCGATGCGGTCGGTCGCCATCGCGGCGCAGGCTTGGGCGGTGGTCACGACGAACGCGAGCAGACCTTGAATGCGCTGCTGGTCGAGATGGATGGCTTCGAAGGCACCGAAGGCGTCATCGTAATCGCCGCGACCAACCGTCCCGACGTGCTCGACCCGGCGCTGCTGCGTCCGGGCCGCTTCGATCGCCAGGTCGTCGTTGGACTTCCCGACGTGCGTGGCCGCGAGCAGATCCTGCAGGTGCACATGCGCAAGGTGCCGATGGCCGACGACGTGAAGCCCATGGTCATCGCGCGCGGCACACCGGGTTTCTCCGGCGCGGACCTTGCGAACCTGGTCAACGAGGCGGCGCTGTTCGCAGCCCGCGAGAATGCGCGCGAAGTGCGCATGGATCATTTCGACAAGGCGCGCGACAAGATCATCATGGGCACCGAACGCCGCTCGATGGTGATGAGCGAGGACGAGAAGAAACTCACCGCTTACCACGAGGCCGGCCACGCGATCGTCGGACGATGCGTGCCTGACCACGATCCCGTCTACAAGGTAACGATCATTCCGCGCGGCCGTGCGCTCGGCGTCACCATGTACCTGCCGGAAGGTGACAAGTACAGCTACAACCGGACCGCCATCGAGTCACGCCTGTGCGCGCTGTATGGCGGCCGTGTCGCCGAGGAACTGGTGTTCGGTGCGGACAAGGTCACCACCGGCGCATCCAACGACATCGAGCGCGCAACCAAGATGGCGCGCAACATGGTCACCAAGTGGGGGCTCTCCGACGAGATGGGTCCGGTCACCTACGGTGAGGAAGAGGACGAGGTGTTCCTCGGGCGATCGGTCACCCAGCACAACAACGTGTCCGACGAAACCGCGCGCAAGATCGACACCGTCGTGCGCGGCATCCTCGATCGCGCCTACGAGCGCACCCGCGAAATCCTCACCGAGAACCGCGACAAGCTGGAAGTGATGGCCAACGCGTTGTTGCTTTACGAAACCATTGACGCGCTGCAGATCGACGCGATCATGGAAGGCCGCACGCCGCCGCCGCCGCTGGACTGGACCAAGGACGGCAAGCCTTTGCCGACCGATGTCATCGGCCCGAAACCCACGATCGTCGGTGGCCCCGCGCCGACGGTCTGATCGCACGGTGACTTGCAAGCAACAATCCGAAAGGCCAGAGTCCGCTCTGGCCTTTTTTCTGGATGGAACAATGATCCCCGCGCATCTACGCCCCTATCCTGCTTGGCTGTCCCGGCTGGACCTGTTCGGAAAGCTGGCTTTCCCGGTCGGTGGACTGCTGGTAACCGAGGCCATCGGTGTCGGGGATAATCGCTGGCTGCGGATTGCCGCCATCCTTGCGGGAGGGGTGCTTTGGGCGATTATTTTCTCGGTGATGCGTGACCGAGTGGCCTCATCCAAACGTCGCGACATTGCTTGATGTTCGACATCACACCCACGCTTGATTGCGGCGGCCGCGTCCTTGCGCTGGATCGTGCGCGCATCGTCGGCATCGTCAATGTCACGCCGGATTCGTTCTCTGGCGATGGCCTGTCGGCGATGCCGCATGCTGCGATCGCGCATGGATTGCGACTGGTGGAAGAGGGTGCCGACGCGCTCGACATCGGTGGCGAATCCACGCGTCCCGGCGCGGATGAAGTGTCCATCGAAGAAGAACTGCGACGGGTGATTCCGGTCATCGAACGGCTCGCGCACGAATGCACGGTGCCGATCTGGATCGATACGTCCAAGCCTGAGGTCATGCGCGCCGCAGTCGCCGCGGGCGCGGGCCTGGTCAACGATGTCAATGCGTTGCGTCGCGAGGGCGCGATGGACGCAGTCGCCGAACTGCGCGTACCGGTCGTGCTCATGCACATGCAGGGCGACCCACGCACGATGCAGGATGCGCCGACGTACGACGACGTCGTTGCCGAAGTGCATCGTTTCCTCGCCGAACGCATTTTCGCGTGCGAGATGAGCGGCATCGCGAAGAAGAAGATCGTCGTCGATCCGGGATTCGGATTCGGCAAGTCGCTCGACCACAATCTCGCGTTGCTGCGCCAACTCGCGCGCTTCACCGACCTTGGCGTGCCGGTGCTCGCAGGTTTGTCGCGCAAGGGCATGATCGGCGCATTGACCGATCGCGCGCAGCGCGAACGCATCCACGGTTCGGTCGCCGCAGCGCTGATCGCAGCACAGAACGGAGCGAAGCTGATCCGCGTGCACGACGTCGCCGCGACGGTCGATGCATTGAAGGTATGGAATGCAGTCGCCGCGCAGACGGTGCCGAAAGGCAAGTCGGGTCCGTCGATGCCGAAGTGGGGTGATGACGACTGAGAGCGTGGTCACGCAGAGATCGGCACGCCCGTACATGCCGCGTGCAAGTGATTACGAACGAAAGTGTGCAAGTCGCGGGTGCACCAGCCGGAACCACAACGGAGGACAGAACGCGAGCACGAACATCGCAGCATAACCGCCGGGCAGTTGCGGACTGTCGGCGTGGTGCAGCAGGTTCTGGTAGCGCCGCCGCGGCGTTTCATGGTGATCGGAGTGCCGTTGCAACTGGAACAGCAGGAAGTTCGACAGCGCGTAGTCGGAGTTCCAGCTGTGTAGATGGGTGGTGCGCTCGTAGCGGCCATCTGCAAGTGCGCGCCGCTCCAGTCCGTAGTGTTCGATGTAGTTGATGATCTCCAGAGAACAGGCCGCGAAGAATCCCTGGGCGACGAAAAAACCCAATCCGGCGATGCCAAGCCACAGCGCGAAGGCTATCGCGAGCGCTATCCACAATGCGGTCCAGCCAATCATTTCGTTGCGCGGATGCAACCAGTGTTTGCCGGTGCGTCCAAGCCGCTGCGCTTCCAGTCGCCACGCGCTGGCAGTGTTGCGGATGAGTGCACGGGGCAGGAAGTTCCACAGCGTCTGCCCATAGCGCGCGCTGGATGCATCCTGCGGCGTCGATACATGCACATGGTGACCGCGCAGATGTTCGATCTTGAAACCGTGGTAACCCACCGATGCCAAAAGCGCGCCGCCGAACGCACGTTCGACCTTGGTGTCCTTGTGGATCAATTCATGTGCGGTGTTGATCGCGATCACGCCGCCGACCACGCCTTGCGACACCATCCAACCGACCCAGCCGGCGATCCCGAATCCCGCATGGACGACATGCCAGCCGGACCATGCCAGCAGAACCAACTGCACGGGAAGGCAGACGAGCGTCAACATGCGGAACCACGGCAGCGCATCGAGCCGCGCCTGCGCCTGTTGCTGCGGATTCGATGGGTCGTGACCGAGCGCGTAGTCCAGCATCGGCAGCAGCACGAACAGGAAAAACATCGGAAACCACGCCATCGCATCCGGATGCGCGCTGACGCGACCCAACCACGCAGCGGCGGGCATCAGCGCCGGGACGACGAAGACCAGCAGGAAACCAAGGGCTTTCAGGCGGCTCATGCAGCTAGGGTAACGCGCAGCGTCCGTCCGGCAAACGTCTGCGTTAACCTGCGCCGATGACCAACGCCATCGACACGCGCCCATCTGCCATCGCAATCATGGGCCCGACTGCATCGGGCAAGACCGCGCTCGCGATCGCGTGGTCGCAGCGGCTCGGTGGCGAGATCGTCAGCGTCGATTCGGCGCTGGTGTATCGCGGGCTCGATATCGGTAGTGCGAAACCCGATGCCACGACGCTTGCGCAGGCGCCGCATCGCCTGATCGACATGCGCGATCCGCACCAGCGCTACAGTGCTGCCGAGTTCGCAGCCGATGCGACTACCGCGATGCAGGATATCGTCACGCGTGGAAAGATTCCGCTGCTGGTCGGCGGTACCGGTCTGTATTTTCGTGCGTTGCTGCATGGGCTGTCGCCGATGCCATCCGCCGATCCGATGCTGCGTGCAGCCATTGCGGAAGAGGGCGCGGCGCGCGGCTGGGATGCATTGCATGCAGAACTCGCGACGGTCGATCCGGCCGCAGCGCTGCGCATCAAAGTCGGTGATCGCCAGCGAATCGGCCGCGCACTGGAAGTCTGGCGCCTCAGCGGCAAGCCGATCAGCGATTGGCAGAACGCGACTGTGCGCCAAACGTTCCCTTTCCGCGTGCTCAAGCTGGTGCTGTGCCCAGCCGATCGCGCGGTGTTGCATGCGCGGATCGAGGCCCGGTTCGACGCGATGCTCGCGGATGGTTTCCTCGATGAAGTGCGTCGGCTGCGCGCCGATCCGCATCTGCAAGCTCTGTCCGATCCACTCGATCTGCCCGCGTTGCGCGCCGTCGGCTACCGGCAGGCATGGCGGCATCTGGATGGCTTGGCCGACGCCACGGCTTTCCGCGCCGAAGCCATCGCTGCCACGCGCCAGCTCGCGAAGCGCCAGCTCACATGGCTGCGTGGCGAGCTCGATGCACGCTGGTTCGATCCAGCGACTGATGGTGTCGTGCTCGATGCCGCGCTCGGACTCTTCCTCGGACGCCTGCCGCGTGGCTAAGGCTTGGTCGCGGCGGTCGTGGCGCTGTGCGATCATGGGCGCTTCCTGTCAGCGATGAATGGCCGGGCTGGCGCCGCGCCCACCTTTTGGCGTCCATAACGACAACATCGCAAATCAGTTCAGAGGGTAAGCACATGTCCAAAGGTCTCACGCTCCAGGATCCGTTTCTGAATGCGCTGCGTCGCGAACGCGTGCCGGTCGCGGTGTATCTGGTCAATGGCATCAAGCTGCAGGGCACGATCGAATCGTTCGACCAGTTCGTGGTGCTGCTGCGCAATACGGTCAGCCAGATGGTCTACAAACACGCGATCTCGACCGTGGTGCCATCGCGCAATGTGCGCATTGGCGTCGATGGCGAGCATGGGCACGATGAGCCTGCGCACCACGAGCCGGCCCATCCTCCGACGGAGCATCAAACTTAAGTGTTCGAACGCTCGCGCAAGGGTGAAAACGCCCTGCTGATCCAGCCGTATTCCGGTGCCGCCGATCCGACCTTGCTGGAAGAGTTCGCGGAGCTCGCGCGCTCGGCCGGCGCGACCGTGGTCGGCACGATCACGGCAAAAGTCACGCGCCGCAATCCGGCCTATTACATCGGCACCGGCAAGCTCGAAGAGGTCAAGCAGCTGTGCGACAGCACTGGCGCGGATCTCGTGCTGTTCAACAAGCTGCTGTCGCCGGTGCAGGAACGCAACCTCGAAAAGGCGCTCAGTCGTCGCGTGGTCGATCGCACTGGCTTGATCCTCGACATCTTCGCGATGCGCGCGCACTCGCACGAAGGCCAGTTGCAGGTCGAGCTCGCGCAACTCAAGCACATGGCGACGCGGTTGATCCGCGGCTGGACCCATCTGGAACGCCAGCGCGGCGGCAGCATCGGCTTGCGCGGTCCCGGCGAAACCCAGCTCGAGATCGACCGTCGCCTGCTGCAAAAACGCGTCGAACAGTTGCAGAAGCGACTGGAGAAAGTCGGCGTGCAGCGCACCCAGATGCGTCGCGCGCGCTTGCGCAACGAACTGCCGCGCGTCGCGCTGGTCGGTTATACGAATGCGGGCAAGTCGACGTTGTTCAACGCGCTCACGAAATCCACGGTCTTCGTTGCCGACCAGTTGTTCGCGACGCTCGACCCGACCGTGCGTCGTGTCGAGGGCCTCGATTGCGGGCCGCTGGTGCTGTCGGACACGGTCGGTTTCGTGCGCGACCTGCCGCACGAACTGGTTGCCGCGTTCCGCTCGACCTTGTCCGAAGCACGCGATGCCGATCTGCTGCTGCATGTGGTGGACGCTGCTGATCCGTTGCGCGACGAACGCATCGGTCAGGTCAACGCGGTGCTCAAGCACATCGATGCGGGCGACATCCCGCAACTGCTGGTGTTCAACAAGATCGACCTTCTGGCCGCTCAGGACGATGGGCCGACGGGCAAACCGCGGCGTGAACGTCCGGCCGATGGCGCGGAAAAAATCTGGGTGTCCGCGCACACGAATGCTGGCCTGGACTTGCTGCGCGAGGCGATTTCCGAGCGATTCGCCGCGCAGCGCGTGCATGGCGAGCTGCAATTGCCGCCCAGGCTGGCCCGTTTGCGCTCGCGTCTGCATGCGCTGGGTGCGATCACCAACGAGGTCGCCGACGAGCACGGCTGGCGCGTCCGGCTCGATCTGCCGCGTGCACAGGCCGAGCAATTGGCGACCGAAGCCGGCGGCGATGCGCTCGAGGCCTTGCTTGCCGGCCCCGACGCCCCTACCTACAATTACTGAAGACCAAAATCACAGCGACCGATCACGATTCGTGCAGCCACTCGGCGCGGTCGTGCGGCAGCGCAGGAGCGCAGATGGCGTGGAATCTACCGGGTAAGGGCAGCGGCTCCGACAAGGGCGGCAAGGATCCGTGGAAGGGTCGCGATCCCGATCGCGAAACCGATGCTTTCCTTGATCGCCTCAAGCAAGGCATGGGCCGCATATTCGGCGGCGAATCGGGCGGCAGCGACAAGGGCTCGCGTTTTGCGATGTGGTTCGGCATCCTTGTCCTGGTGGGGCTGCTGTTCAGCAGCTTCCAGATAATCGATGAAACCCAGCGCGGCGTGGTGCTGCGCTTCGGTCAGTTCGACCGCATCCTGACGCCCGGCGTCAACCTCAAGTGGCCGTGGCCGGTGGAAACGGTGACCAAGGTCTATACAACGCAGGTGCGTTCGGCGTCCGACCAGGTGCGCATGCTGACCCGCGACCAGAACATCGTGCAGATCGATTACAACGTGCAGTACAGCGTGCGCGACCCGCGCCTGTTCCTGTTCGGCAACCGCGACCCCGAGAAGATCTTGCAACAAGCCTCCGAAAGCGTGGTGCGCGAAGTCGTCGGAGCGAGCCTCATGGACGACGTGATCGGTCAGAAGGCAATGGATACGGCACACCTGCGCGGCCGCCTCCAGGCTTCGCTCGACGAATACCATACCGGCCTGTTGGTGACCGATTTCACGATCAAGAATGCGCGTCCGCCGGACGAGGTCAAGGATGCATTCGACGATGTGACGCGCGCGCAGCAGGACAAGGACAAGCAGATCAACCAGGCGCAAGGTTACGCGAGCGACATCATTCCGAAGGCCCGCGGGCAGGCTGCGAGCGTGCGTATCGGTGCCGAAGGTTACAAGGCCGCCGTCATTGCCGCCGCGCAGGGCGATTCGCAACGCTACACGTTGCTCGCCGAGCAATATCGCAAGGCTCCCGAGGTAACGCGCAAGCGTTTGTATCTGGAAACCATGGAGGCAGTGCTCGCCAATGCGCCCAAGGTCCTCGCCGGTCGCGGCAACAACACCGTTTATTTGCCGGGCGATCGGCAATCGAACGCAACTGCTGCGATGGCGGCTTCCGCCGCACCGGTGAACCTGCCGACGGTCACCGCGACCGTGCCGGACAACGCGCGTCCGGATCGCGGCTCGCGCCCCGACGGACGTGAGGAACCCCGCCAATGAAAATTCTCTGGATTGTTCTTGCCGGCGTGATCGCCCTCTTGCTGGTCGGCTCGACCTACATCGTCGGCGAGAATCAACTCGCGCTGTTGTTCCAGTTCGGTCGCATCGTGCGTACCGATGCCGCGCCAGGCCTTCATTTCAAGATTCCGGTCGTGCAAAGCGTGCTGCTGTTCGACCATCGCATCCTGACCCTCGATGCGCAGCCTGCCCGCTATCTGACCCAGGAGAAGAAGTCCGTCAGCGTCGATTACTTCGCGACCTGGCGGATCGCGGATGTGCGTCGTTACTACACCGCGACCCTGGGCAGCGAAACCAGCGCCGAGCAACGACTGACGCCGATCGTGGTCGAGGCGCTGCGCAACACGATCAACCAGCGTCTGTTGCAGGACATCGTCGTGCTCGATCGCAGCAACCTCGGCGGTGCGATGTTGCGCGAGGTCAATCGCATCACCCAGCCTTCGCTGGGCATCGAGGTGGTCGATATCCGCATCAAGCGCATCGACCTGCCCGAAGACAGCAACGTGCTGACCTCGGTGTATGAGCGGATGCGCGCCGAACGCTCACGCGCGGCATTGCAGAAGCGCGCCGAGGGCGATGAAGAGTCGGCGAAGATCCGTGCCGAAGCCGACCGCCAAAGCCAGGTCATCAAAGCCGAAGCCGAGCGCGACGCCCAACTGCTCAAAGGCCAGGGCGACGCCGAAGCGGCTGCAATCTCGGCCCAGGCTTACGGCCAGGATCCGGAGTTCTACGGCTTCTACCGCAGCCTGCAGGCGTACAAGACGTCGTTCGGCGGCAAGGACGTGCTGGTGCTCGATCCCGATTCCGAGCTTATGCGTTACTTTGCGAACCCGGGTCGCGCCGCCGCGCCTTCGAGGTAGACCGTTGCAGTCGCGATGAATTACTCCGACCTGCTAGCCGCGTTGTGCCTGGTGCTGGTGATCGAAGGCCTGTTCCTGCTGGCCGCACCGGGTGCCTGGAAGCGCATGGCCGCAGAACTCACCGCCACCCCGGAACGCGCCTTGCGCATTGGCGGCGGGGTGATGATCGTCGTCGGCCTCGTCGCACTGCAACTCGTGCGGGTCTAATGCCCGGAATCGGGAACGGGGAATAGGAAGTCGGTAAAGCGCAGGCGCTGTATCGGCCATGGCGACGAGACTGGCTCTCGCGTGCGAAAACAAGGATAATTTCGCAAAGCCGGGGCCAGTCCTCCGGCTTTCTTTGTTTTCGCGACCTTGCAGTTGCTTGTGGTGACAATTGCCAAGACCAATTTTCAGTCCTCGCACAATGGGGGCGAAGCAGCGCGCTTGCATGAGTCCAGTGGACTCGTGCGCGATGCTTCGCGCCGAAGCCAGGATGGCGCAGGTCGGCCGACTTGGTGAGGCATGGCCGAAAATTGCTCCTGCATTTTCGGCATTTCCGCCATCCATGGCGGTCGGATGGCCGAGCTTGGCAGCAATAGGTCACCCCAAATTACGCACCAATCAATACCAGGAGTCATCATGGGCCAGTCAGTAGTAGTCCTCGGCGCACAATGGGGCGACGAGGGCAAAGGCAAGATCGTCGACCTTCTTACCGAGCGCATCGGCGCAGTCGTGCGCTTCCAGGGCGGCCATAACGCCGGCCACACGCTGGTGATCGCCGGCAAGAAGACCGTGTTGCACCTGATCCCGTCCGGCATCCTGCGACCCGACGCTTTGTGCCTGATCGGCAACGGCGTGGTGCTGTCGCCGGCCGCATTGCGCAAGGAAATCGAGGAGCTCGAAGCCACTGGCATCGACGTGCGCTCGCGCCTGAAGATCAGCCCGGCTACGCCGCTGATCATGCCGTACCACATCGCGCTCGATCAGGCCCGCGAAAAAGCTGCGGGCGGCAAGGCGATCGGCACCACCGGTCGCGGTATCGGCCCGGCCTACGAGGACAAGGTTGCGCGTCGCGGCGTGCGCGTGGCCGACCTGAATTATCCAAAAGAGCTCGCGGAAAAGCTGCGCGAGGTCATGGACTACCACAACTTCGTTCTCACCAAATATCTTGGCGCCGAAGCGGTCGATTACCAGAAGACGCTCGACGAGGCGCTGGAATTCGGCAAGTACGTCGATCCGATGAAGACCGATGTCGCCGGCCTGCTGCACGACCTGCGTCGCGACGGCAAGCGCATCCTGTTCGAGGGCGCGCAGGGCTCACTGCTCGACATCGACCACGGCACCTATCCGTACGTCACCTCGTCGAACACCACGATAGGCGGCGCGCTTGCCGGGGCAGGCGTCGGCGCGGACTCGATCGACTACGTGCTCGGCATCGCCAAGGCCTACGCGACGCGCGTCGGCGGCGGCCCGTTCCCGACCGAGCTCGACGACGCGATGGGCGAGGACATCCGCAAGCGCGGCGCAGAGTTTGGTGCAACGACCGGCAGGCCGCGTCGCTGCGGCTGGATCGATCTGGTCGCGCTCAAGCGCGCGGTGATGATCAACGGCATCAGCGGCCTGTGCATTACCAAGCTCGACGTGCTCGACGGCCTGCCGTCGCTGAAGATGTGCATCGCTTACAAATACCGCGGCAAGCAGACCGAATACGCGCCGCTGGATGCGGCCGGCTGGAACGAATGCGAGCCGGTGTACCTGGAGTTCCCGGGCTGGAGCGAATCCACCCACGGCATCACCGACTTCGCGAAACTGCCGCCAGCCGCGCGCGCCTATCTGCGCTCGCTGGAGGAGTTGGTCGGTTGCCCGCTTGCGATGGTCTCGACCGGGCCGGACCGCGATGCGAACATCGTGCTGCGGGATCCGTTCGCCTGAAGTCAGCGAACGTCGAGACGATCACCAGCCCCGGCCTCGCGCCGGGGTTTCTATTTGCGTTCGGCCGACAGGCGTTCCCATTGCCGTGCCCTCATTCGCGCGGTTTAACATGGAATTTACGTGACGCAGTCGATCTTTTGATCGCTGCCGTTGCCATGGATGCTGCGATGCAGCATGACGGTCGGTGCGTCGTTTTGTGACGCAATGCGTCGCAACCCGACCAGACGCCAGGCTTTGCCACTGCTCACCAAGATGATGAAAACCGCATTCCGTCACGGTTGGCGGCGATGCTGACATCGTCTTCGATTGGTATGGTCCAAGCAGAATTTGGCGCAATGCACAATATCATTAAAAAAAATTAAGGAATGGGCTGTGAAGACCGCTGCTACCGTCGGCTCGTTCGCGCTGGAGGCGGTGTCTGCGAACGAGATGGAACTCCGCAGTGTTGACACGTTCGTGCGTACGACTAGCAAGGCCGTCATGGCAAACAGCGCCGCGACGTTGCAGTGAGAGAAGCCAGGATTGGGGCAGGGGATGCCCACACACAGCGCCGCAGGCAATACCGCCCGTGTCGCACACCACACACTCATCTGGGGTTACGAATGAACTCGACGTCCTTTACCAGCTTGCGTAAAAACTCTCTCGCGCTGGCCATCTTGGCCGCAGGCACCGTGTTCGTGACGCAAGCCAGCGCCGCAGGCGCTTCGGCACCGGTCCTCAAGCCCGGGACTGTTACCAATCCGTATTCGCCCGCCTACAAGCACGAATATCGCCACGGCGTCATGCCGACCCGCGCCGTCCATGCAGCCATGAAGCAGTGGGCTGCAGCACATACCCTGGTGACCGGCACCCAGACCCTTTCG
>JAYTOP010000049.1:0-106435 GCA_043747745.1 Pseudomonadota bacterium | reverse complement strand
GCGTGGTCGCAATTACCCGCGACCACCAAGAATCAAACCGCATCTTCACCTCGCCTACAAATCTGCGTGCTGAGGGCTTAAGTTGAGAGCATTGCCCGTGGAGGTGCCCGTCGCATGCCCGGCGGATCGTGTCCAGACCGGGCTGCTGCTCGCAGCGTTCGTGACCGGGGCCACCTCATTCGTTTATGAAATCGGCTGGGTACGTCTGCTCAATCAGGCGCTGGGCACGACGGTGCACTCGTTCGAGTTGATGCTGTCAGCCTTCATTTTCGGTTTGGCCTGCGGCGGATTGTGGGTGCGCCGGCGCAATGCATGCATCGCCGATTCCATTGCTGCGACCGGACATGCGCAGGTCTGGATGGGCATCGCCGCGTTGCTATCATTGCCGCTGTTTACCCAATCCTTTCACTGGGTCGGCTGGATGATGGAGGCATTGGCACGCAATAGTCCCGGTTACGATCTTTTCAGCTTCGGCAGTGCTGGGGTCGCGTTGCTAGTCATGTTTCCTGCCGCGTTCTTTGCCGGCATGACATTGCCGCTGATGACCATAGCGTTGTTGCGACGTGGATTTGGGGAGTCCAGCATCGGCAAGATCTATGCCGCCAACACGCTAGGCGCGATCGTCGGCGTGTTCCTCACAATGCAGGTGTTGATTCCGCTAATCGGCGTTCGATTGTCGGTAACCTTGGCGGCGCTCGGCGATCTCGTGCTCGGCTTGCTGTTGCTGCGGTTCCTGGTTGCAATTCCGCGGCGTGGGAGTTATGCGATTTCCGGCGGGATCGCCGTGTTGGTGCTCGTCGCGAGCCTGCAGTTCGGGCGACCGGATCCTGGTGCGCAGGTCGCGGGTGTGTTTCGCACGGGGGTCGTGAGTATTCCGGCCCGACAAGTCAGGTTCCTGCGTGACGGCAAGACTGCGACCGTGGGCGTTTATATACAAGGGAGTGGCGTTGCGATCATCGCAACGAACGGCAAACCCGATGCGGGCATCCAGGTGCAGCTAGGCAAAACTGCATCTGACGATGAGATCACCATGCGCATGGCAGCAGCGCTGCCGCTTGGGTTGCATCCTCATCCTCGGGATGTGGCGATCATCGGCTGGGGATCGGGCTTGTCAACCGATACATTCCTGGCAAGTCCGCTGCCACAATCGGTGAATACCATTGAAATCGAACGCGCGATGTACGACGGCGCACGTTTGTTCGGCAGACCTGTTGCCCGGGCCTATTCCGATTCGCGCTCGCACCCGTATTTCGATGATGCACGCACCTATTTTTCCACCGGCAATCGTAAATTCGACGTCATTCTTTCTGAACCTTCGAATCCGTGGGTCAATGGCGTCGCAAGCCTGTTTACAAAGGAGTTTTACCGGTTCCTGCGTCGCCATCTTCAACCCGATGGTCTATTGGTGCAGTGGCTGCAGTCCTACGAGATCAACGACAGATTGCTCAGCACGATGGTGGCGGCACTGATTCAAGTGTTCCCCAACGTCGAGGTATACATGACCAACAGTGGTGATCTTTTATTTGTATCAAGTGGTGAGCCGCTGAGGGGGCTCGACATGAAGGCGCTGGCTAGCGAACCCTTGCATTCGGAGTTGGTCCGCTTGGGTCTGGCAGGTGCGGGCGACTATGCAGTGCGTCGCATCGGCTCGCGACAGGTGCTCGAGGCTTTCGCGCGTTATACCGGCGCACAAGCGCATTCGGATTTCTATCCGGTGGTAGCGCTCAATGCACCGCGCGCACGTTTCATGGGTGAATCATCGCACCTGTTGCAGGCACTGGTCACCAACGGGATGCCGGTGCTGGATATTCTGGAGAACAGGATTCCGCCGGCAGCCGGTACTGTGACCGACGTGCCCCAGAGCACATTCGCGTGGCAGCACTGGCTCGCACGAGACATCGCCTTGGCCTTGAAGTCCGGGGACATCGGCTCGCTGCAACATCGCGATGCCGATGCGGCCTATCATGTGCGCAGTCTGCTATCCATGCGTAAAGCCTTGAGCGCCGACGACATGGTGACTTGGTACGCCGATGTATCGTCGCTTGCGGGCAATACGATCGGCATGTTGCCTTCGGGTGATCTGGTCGGCGTCTGGATCGATCCCGCATGGGTGGTTCGAGATGTTTCGCTACCGATCCCGGCCCCAGCCGTGCTCAGTGCTTTCGATGCAGCCGCGCGGCGTGACGCGATGCAAATGCGCCCCCGGGCGCTGGCCGCATTGGAACGCTTACGCCAGGATCCGCAGGCACCCGGAGTCCTGCGCGAGCAGATGTTGGTGCTGGCAATGTTAGGCGCCATCGGTGAAGGCAGGCTGGAACAGGTTTCCGTGCTCGAACACACATGGGGCGGCACCGTTCCGCCATCAAACATCTACGGACCGATACGCGCCTACCTGCAAGCCTGGGCCGATTTGCCGAAGACGTCGGCGCAATGATGCGACAGGGTCAATCGATCGCAAGTTTCTTAAGCTTGTAGCGAAGGGCGCGGAAGGTGATGCCGAGCTTGGCAGCGGCCTTGGTCTTGTTGTAGCGGCATTCCTCGAGCGCACGCACGATGGCTTCGCGCTCCAGGTGCTCCATGTGCTTGGGTAATGCATCGCCGAATCCGTTGCCGTTGCCGCTGGGCATGCGGAACACCGGATGTTCGCCGGTGACGCGTGCAGTCGGGGCAACCGCGACAAACCCTCGGGCTGGCTGGCCGGCCGGCAGGCGCAGGTCGGCGCGATGGATCGCATCGCCTTCGCAGAGTGCGGTGGCACGTTCGAGGATGTTCTCCAGCTCGCGCACGTTGCCGGGGAAGGGATACTCACGCAATGCCTGCAAGGCATCGGCGTCGAGTTGCGGCAGCGGCTCTCCCAACTCCGTCGACAGCCGATGCAGGATGGCTTCGACCAGCAATGGGATGTCGTCGCCGCGCTCGCGCAATGGCGGCACCCGCAATTCGATCACGTTGAGCCGGTAGAACAAGTCGTGGCGGAAGCGGTTGTCCTCGACCTGCTGCGCAAGATCCTTGTGGGTGGCCGACAGGATGCGCACATCGACCGGCACCTCGGTCGCAGCGCCGACCGCTCGCACCGATTTTTCCTGGATCACGCGAAGTAGTTTGACCTGCATGTGCAGCGGTAGCTCGGCGACCTCGTCGAGGAACAGCGTGCCACCATTGGCCGCCTGGAACAGCCCATCCTTGTCCGCGTGCGCGCCGGTGAAGCTGCCTTTCTTGTGGCCGAAGAACTCGCTCTCCATCAATTCTGCAGGGATCGCGCCGCAGTTCACCGGGACGAACGGGCCATTCGCGCGCGGCCCCTGTTCGTGGATGAGTTTCGCGACGCGCTCCTTGCCCGCGCCGGATTCGCCGGCGATATAGACGGGCGCCTGGCTGCGCGCGAGTTTGGCGATTGTCTGGCGCAGCTGCTGCATGACCACCGACTCGCCGGTCAGCCCCGACGCGGACGGTGCTGCCGTGCGGCGCTGTTGGTGCAGGTCCAGCGCGTTGTTCACGAGTCGGCGCAGGACGGTCAGGTCGACGGGTTTGGATACGAAATCGAAAGCGCCGGCCTTGAGCGCGCCGACTGCGGCTTCGACGTTGCCGTAGGCGGTGATCATCGCGACCGGCGTATCCGGATAACGCGCCACGATGTGGGCGATCACATCCAGTCCGCTGCCGTCGGGCAAGCGCATGTCGGTCAGGCACAGGTCGTAGCTGTGTTCGGCGAGTTGGGCGCGGGCACTCGCGACGTCGGCGGCGGCATCCACGCGCAGCCCCATCCGGCCCAAGGTCATGACCAGGAGTTCGCGGATGTCGCGTTCGTCGTCGACCACCAGTGCGCTGCGCGCGTTCGCCATCGTTGTCTGCCTGCCCCTGCTGATGCGTGTTCAGTATCCCCTGCGGAGCACATTAGCCGATGCGCGGCAGCCGGGCTAGGGAAACCGTGAATCAATCCACAGTTTCGACAAGGCGCGATGATTGGTTTACACGCGGACGATCCAGGGGTTTCAGCTCCGCGCAGTGCCGCGCGCCAACGGCTCGGTACGGGCCAGGGTGACCCGAAAACAACTTCCGCCTGCAGGCAACGGGATGTACTTCAAGCCGGCCTGGTTGGCCTCGCAGAGTTGGCGTGCGATGTACAGGCCGAGCCCGGTGCCGTGTTCGCTGGTCGTATAGAACGGCTCAAACAGTTGCTCGGCAACGGCTGGGGGTATGCCGGGTCCGCGATCGACGACGTCCAGCACCGGTTGGCCGTCGTCATCAAGGTGCACCACGAGCGTGATCCGCGCCGGTTCGCTGGGCATACGACCGTAGGTGAGTGCGTTCTGCAGCAGGACTGTCATCACCTGTTGCAGATGTTGTGGATCCATCATCGCGCGCAGCGGGCCTTGCGGCGCGCTGACCCGCAGTTCGTCGCGTTCGCCGGGCGGGGTCTGGTGGAATTCGGTGATGAAATGCTGCGTCCACGTGACGAGTTCCAGCGACTCAGGGCGCGAACGCTCGCGGCGTGCGAGTCCGAGCACGTTCTGCACGATGCCGTCCATGCGCTGGCATTGCGAGTTGATGATCTCGACCAGCCGGTGGTCGGATTCCGGTTCGATCTGCGATTCGCGCAGCAGTTGCGCCGCATGGCTGATCGCCGCCAGCGGATTGCGGATCTCGTGCGCGATGCTCGCCGACAAACGACCGAGCGTGGTCAGAGTGAGTTCCTCGGCACGGCGCGAAAGCAACGAGGTGTCGTCGAGAAAAATCAGGGTGAGCTCGTCCGCGCCGCCCAGTGCAGTGAAGCGCGGGATCACTGCCGGCGTGTCGCCCGCCAGCACGAGCGGGGTGCTGTCGGCACGTTGCTGCTGGCGCCAGTGCCACAGCCGGCGCGAGAGTTCGGGGGCGACATCAGCCAGTTCGCGGCGTTCCGGCGACGGATTGCCGAGCAGGTACCACGCCGACTCGTTGAACAAGCGAATGATGTTGTCGGCGTCGACCGCCAGCAGGCCGGTGCGCATGCGGCGGATGATCATCTCGTTGATGCGCGCGAGATTGTCCACTTCGGCGCCGCGCTGTTCGGCCAGCACCTCGACTTCGCGCAATTGCCGACCCAGCAAATTGGTCAGTATCGCGGTGGCCAGGTAGCTCACCCCGAACATCACCGCTTCGGGAATCGGGCGGGTCTCCTGCAGCACGAGCTGCGCATAGACGTATTCGCCGAACTGCAGCAGCGCGGCAAGAGCTGCGACGATCAGGCTCCAGCGCAGCGACAGCAGCATCGCACTGGCACCGATATTGAACAACAACAGCAAGGCGATGCCGTTGCTGAATCCGATCAGGTTGTGCAACAACACCGAGAAGACCAGCAGATCCAGAGCGATCCCGCATGCGACCAGCGTGCGCAGGCCCCAGCGCCGATTGCGCGCGAGCAGGAACAACACGCTGCCCAGAACCAGGTACACGATCGATGCGCTGTACGCCCACGCCGGATTGCGCACCGTGACCAGGCTCATCGCCAACGGGCTGAACACCACGAACGCCAGTAGCCCGGCCTCGAGCACCCGGAACAGCGACAGGAAGTACAACTCGCGGCGCAATCCTGCTTCGCCAGCCGCTGGTGCGCGCAACTCGAAGGGCATGCCGGTGGTCCGCCGTTGCTTTGCCTAACACGCCCCGAGTATAGGATGCAAAGACGCGGCGGTTTTGCCTTTGCACGGGCGCTTGCCCACAATACGACGGCTGCGCTCTGCGTGCGCATCGCGTCTGTGCGATGCGGCGCCTACGATCGCTATCGCTCCTTATCCGAAGGTGACGCATGAATTTCCACGAATACCAGGCCAAGGAACTCTTCGCCGAATACGGCATCCCGGTGCCGGCCGGACGCATCGCCCGCACGCCGGACGAAGCCGCCGAAGCTGCGACCGCACTCGGCGGTACGCAATGGGTGGTGAAGGCGCAGATCCATGCGGGCGGTCGCGGCAAGGCCGGCGGCGTGAAGCTGGTCAAGACGCCTGAAGCCGCGAAAGAAGCGGCCGCCGCAATGCTCGGCAAGGGCATGGTGACCTACCAGTCCGGTGGCCGCGCATTGCCGGTCGACGTGGTGCTGATCAGCGAAGCCAACGACATCCTCAAGGAGTTGTATCTGTCGGTGCTGGTCGATCGCAGCAGCAAGTCGATCAGCTACATCGCGTCGGCCGATGGTGGCGTGGAGATCGAGAAGACCGCCGAGGAAAACCCCGACGCGATCCAGTTGCTCGAAGTGAACTTCGTGCAGGGCTTGCAGCCGTACCAGTGCCGCAAGATGGGTTTCGCCCTGGGTCTGTCGAACAAGCAGGTCGGCCAGCTCACAAAAATCATGACCGGGCTGTATCGGATGTTCAACGATTTCGATTTGTCGCTGGTCGAACTCAATCCGCTCGCGATCGTGAAGTCCGGCGACTTGATGGCGCTCGACGGCAAGGTCAACTCCGACGACAACGCCGAGTTCCGCCAGCCGCGCCTCGCGACGATGCGCGATGTCGCGCAGGAAGACGACACCGAAGTGCTCGCCGCGAAATACAACCTCAACTACGTCACGATGGATGGCGACATCGGCTGCATGGTCAACGGCGCTGGGCTGGCGATGGCGACGATGGACGTGATCAAGCTGTCGGGCGGCGAACCGGCGAACTTTCTCGATGTTGGCGGTGGCGCGACCAAGGAGCGCGTGACCGAGGCATTCAAGCTGATCCTGTCCAGCGACAAGGTGCGCGCGATCTTTGTGAACATCTTCGGCGGCATCGTGCGTTGCGACATGATCGCCGAGGGCATCATCGCCGCGGTCAAGGAAGTCGACGTGAAAGTGCCGGTGGTCGTGCGCCTGGAAGGCACTAACGTCGAAGCCGGCAAGGAACTGCTGAAGAATTCCGGGCTCGCGATCATCGCGGCCGACGACATCAACGATGGCGCGAAGAAAGTCGTTGCCGCCGCAAAGCAGGGAGTTGCGAAATGAGCGTGTTGGTCGATAGCCACACCAAGGTCATCGTACAGGGCTTCACCGGCCAGCAGGGCACCTTCCACGCCGAGCAGATGCTCGACTACGGCACCAAGGTCTGCGGCGGCGTGACGCCGGGCAAGGGCGGTCAGGAACACATCGGGCTGCCGGTGTTCAACACCGTGCAGGATGCAGTGGACGACACCGGTGCCGACGCGAGCGTGATCTACGTGCCGCCGCCGTTCGCGGCCGATGCGATCCTCGAGGCGGCCGATGCCGGCATTCGGGTGATCGTGTGCATCACCGAAGGCATCCCCGTGCTCGACATGTTGCGCGTGAAGAACGCGCTGCGGCAGTACGACGACGTGTGGCTGATCGGTCCGAACTGCCCGGGCATCATCACGCCGGGCGAGTGCAAGATCGGCATCATGCCCGGCCATATCCACAAGCCCGGCACCGTCGGCATCGTCTCGCGCTCGGGCACGCTCACCTATGAAGCCGTGCACCAGACCACGCAGGCCGGCCTCGGCCAGAGCACCTGCATCGGCATCGGCGGCGACCCGATCAACGGCATGAACTTCATCGATTGCCTGAAGCTCTTCCAGGACGATCCGCAGACCGAGGGCATCATCATGGTCGGCGAGATCGGTGGCAGCGCCGAAGAGGAAGCCGCAGAGTTCATCGCCGACTACGTGACCAAGCCAGTGGTCGGCTTTATTGCGGGTGCGTCAGCGCCTGCAGGCAAGCGCATGGGTCACGCGGGCGCGATCGCTTCGGGTGGCAAGGGCACTGCGGCCGGCAAGTTCGCAGCACTTGAAACGGCTGGTGTGGTCACGGTGAGGTCGCCGGGCGATCTGGGTACCGCATTGGCCGTTCTCATGAAGGCGACGAAGAAGTAACCGTTGCCTTGCGCATCGCGCTTGCCCAGTTCGATTTCCCGGTCGGCGCGGTCATCGCCAACGCCGAGCGTATCGCCGCGCTGATCGTCGAAGCGCGCGATACCCATCGAGCGGATGTTGTTCTGTTTCCAGAATTGGCGTTGTCGGGTTATCCGCCCGAAGATCTGTTGCAGCGGCCGGATTTCCTCGCTGCCTGTGCGTCCGCGCTCGCACGGATTGCGGCGACGACGCATGGCATCGTCGCGGTGGTCGGGCATCCGGAATCCGCAGGGGCGGTAGTGTTCAATTCCGCAAGTGTGTTGCGCGACGGCCGTATCGAAACAACGTATCGCAAACGCGAATTGCCCAACTATGCGGTGTTCGACGAGCGCCGCTATTTCGCGGCTGGCGATGCCGCGTGCGTGTTCGATGTCGATGGTATTGGCGTCGGTCTGGTGATCTGCGAAGACCTCTGGTTCGCCGAACCGCTGGCTGCCACCATTGCGCTCGGCGCGCAGGTCGTGCTCTCGCCGAACGCGTCGCCGTTCGAGCGCGACAAGGCCGCGCAACGCGATGCCCTGCTTGCACAGCGCATCAGCGAGTCGCAGTCGCAAGGCAACGCCGTCGCGATCGCCTACCTCAACGTGGTTGGCGGGCAGGACAGCATCGTGTTCGATGGTGCATCGTGCCTGGCCGATGG
Organism: Pseudomonadota bacterium; assembly: GCA_043747745.1. GTDB lineage: Bacteria > Pseudomonadota > Gammaproteobacteria > Xanthomonadales > Xanthomonadaceae > SZAS-103. The sequence goes on along the minus strand of JAYTOP010000049.1, from coordinate 97,914 downwards.
CGATGGTCGTATTCATCCAGCCGCAGCGGCGTTCGAGGATCAACTGCTGGTCGCCGACTTCGATCCGGCAACGCGATGTTTCAATCGCGTGCAGTGGCCCGTGGAAACCGACGAGCAGCGTGCGTCGCTGGCCTATCGCGCGATCGTGCGCGGCACCCGCGACTACCTGCACAAGAACGGGTTCAAGCAAGCCGTGCTCGGACTTTCCGGTGGCGTCGATTCGGCATTGGTGCTCGCGCTCGCAGTCGATGCGCTCGGCGCGGACAACGTGCTCGCGGTACGGCTGCCGTCGCGTTACACGTCGGACCTCAGCAACGATCTTGCCGCACAGCAGGCGCATGCGCTCGGCGTGCGCATCGAGACGCTGCCGATCGAAGCGCCATTCCAGGGTTTCCTGCAGACACTCGCGCCGTTGTTCGCTGGTCTCGATCCCGATGTCACAGAGGAAAACCTGCAATCGCGCTGCCGTGGTGCGTTGCTGATGGCGCTGTCGAACAAGACCGGACGGCTGCTGCTAACCACCGGCAACAAGAGCGAATACGCGGTCGGCTACGCGACGATCTACGGCGACATGTGCGGCGGCTTCGCGCCGATCAAGGATCTCTACAAGACCGAAGTGTACGCGCTGTGCGAGTGGCGTAACGGAAGGGGGAGGGGTGCTGGGGGCTGGGGGCTGGCGAGGGCAGCCGGCCCAGTGATTCCACAGGCCGTGATCGACCGCGCGCCGTCGGCGGAGTTGCGCGAAAACCAGACCGACCAGGATTCGCTGCCGCCGTACGACGTGCTCGATGCGATCCTTGAGCGCGATATCGAGCGCGAACAATCGCGCGCGGAGATCGTCGCCGCAGGTTTCGACGCGGCCACCGTGGATCGGGTTCTGCGGCTGGTGCGGATCAGCGAGTGGAAGCGCCAGCAATCAGCGCCCGGCCCGAAAGTTTCGCGGCGTGCATTCGATCGCGAGCGCCGCTATCCGATCACTTCAGGTCGTTACTGACGCAGCGAGACTGCGGAATCGCGCGGTCTCGTGCGTAGACTCGATGGGTTACTGTCCGCCAGCAAACGGGTTGAGCGAACTCAGGATTCCTTTCCCGCGCGGCCAGCGACCGGCCAGCCAAGGATGGTCGGGATGGTTTTGCTGCAACACGCGCTTGGCGTCATCGGCCAGCTTGGTGTCGCCCAGACGTTTGTAGGACTCGGCCATCAACGCCAGCGCATCGCCGTCATAGCGGCTTTGCGGGAAATTGAGGATCACGTACTGGCCGCGATTGGCGGCAGCCACATAAGCCTTGCGGCTCAGATAATACAGGCCGACGCCGATCTCGTGCTTGGCGAGCTCTTCACGCAGATAGACCATGCGCTGGCGCGCGTCCGGCGCGTAGCGGCTGTTCGGAAAACGTCGCAGCAGGTCGGCGAAATCGTTGAAGCTCTGGCGCGGCGAGCCCTGGTCGCGCTGGCTCGTATCCAGCCGCGCAAGTCGCGACAGGATTGCGTTGTCGCGATTGAAGTTGATCAGCGCCTTCAGGTAGTAGGCGTAGTCGACGTGGCGCTGCGTCGGGTAAGTACGGATGAAACGGTTGACGGTCGAGGACGCATCGTCGTACTTGCTGTCCTTGTACTGTGCATAGGCCAGGTCGAGCTGGGCCTGTTCGGTATAGGGGCCATACGGAAAGCGTGAAACCAGACGTTTGTAAACCGTTTGCGCTGCGCCCATGTTGCCGTTCTCGAGCGACCGATGGCCAAGCGCATACAGCTTCTCGACCGGCAGGGTTTCGGTCTTTTCGTCTTTGTGGCTGAACAGCTTGGGGACGTGGAGGCGGGAGCAACCGTTACCGGCCACTACAAACATCATCATCAGGGTCAGCAGCAGTAACGGACGGGTCGTGCCGGAGTGTGAAGTCATCGGTTGCGATCGGGCGGCAACGCCGCGCAGGGCGGCAAGGATGGCAATGATAGCCCAAACTGGCGGTGCCTTCCCCGCCGCTGACTGTCCTGCATGAACGGCAAGACGACCGATAATGGCCCACACTGGTGGTGCCGAACCGACGCGATAGCCCGAGAGACCAATCCCGCATGCACGCAGAACCCGACGACGACTTGAACGACCTCCCGCCTGACGACGATCTGACCGATCCCGCTCCCGGGGCCGAACAGATGCAGGCCACGGTCCCGCTGACAGCGGCCGGACGCCGCTTCGACCAGGCTCTGGCCGAACTGTTTCCCGATTACTCGCGCTCGCGGCTGTCCGAATGGATCAAGTCCGGGCATGCGCTGCTCGACGGCGCGTTGCGACGCCCGCGCGATCCGGTGCGCGGCGGCGAAACGGTGACCCTTGCTGCGATGCCGGGTATCGAGACCCGCGCGCTCGCCGAGGACATCCCGCTGGTCGTGGCCTACGAAGATGCCGACGTGCTGGTCATCGACAAGCCCGCTGGGCTCGTGGTGCATCCTGGCGCAGGCAATCCGAGCGGCACGCTCGCCAATGCGCTGCTCCACTACGATCCGAAACTCGTCGAAGTGCCGCGCGCGGGCATCGTGCACCGGCTCGACAAGGACACCTCGGGGCTGATGGTGGTCGCGCGCAACCTGCGTGCGCACGCAGCATTGGTCGAACAATTGTCGGCGCGTGAAGTGCATCGGCAATACGTCGCGGTCGCGATGGGGCCGATGATCGCGGGTGGCACCGTCACCGCGCCGATCGGCCGCCATCCGACCGACCGCGTGCGCATGGCGGTGGTCAAGAACGGACGCGACGCGATCACTCACTACCGCGTGCGAGTACGCTTCCGTGCGCACACGCTCATCGAATGCCGCCTCGAAACCGGGCGCACGCACCAGATCCGCGTGCACATGGCGTTCGTGAAACATCCGCTGGTCGGAGATCCGGTCTACAGCCGTCTGGCGAATCCGCGCGGCGCGACCGTCGAGCTGAGCGAAATGCTGCGCAGCTTCCGTCGGCAGGCTCTGCACGCGGAAAAGCTTGCGTTCGCGCATCCCGCGAGCGGCGAGACGATCACCGTCGAATCCAATGCCCCGCCCGACATGCAGGCGTTGATCGCGGCGCTGCGTGCCGACAGCGCGATGCACAAGCTCTGACAGAACGTCCATATGACTGGGCCTGATCCACCACGTCATCGTTGCGGGACTTTGATGATCGATCAGTGGCGATACGAGGGATTTCGCAGCAGCCAGTTGATGCCCGACTGGCCCGCACCGCCGCAAGTGCGCGCATTCACCACGTTGCGCGGTCCGGCGGGCGATTCGCAACCACCGTTCGATCGCCTGAATCTGGGCATGCGCTGTGGCGACGATGCTGTCGCCGTCACGCGCAATCGCGACGATCTCGTTGCGCAACTGGGTTTGCCGTCGCGACCGCGTTGGCTGCATCAGACGCATGGCACGACGGTCGCATCCTGCGACGGCGAAACGCATGCCGACGAGCCCGAAGCCGATGCTGCCGTCACCACGACACCTGGCGTGGTGCTCGCGATCCTGACTGCCGACTGCATGCCGGTGCTGTTCTGCAGCGAAGACGGCAGCGTGATCGGTGCCGCGCACGCGGGCTGGCGTGGACTTGCAGCAGGCGTACTCGAAAATACGGTCACGTCGATGAGGATGCCGACGGAAAGAATCCTGGCATGGCTCGGCCCTGCCGCCGGTCCGCAGGCTTACGAAGTCGGCGATGAGGTGCGCGCTGCGTTCGTGGACAGCGACCCGCATGCGACATCCGCATTCGTGCCGACACGAATCGGCCACTGGCTGTGCGACCTGTACGCACTCGCGCGCCTGCGACTCGCCTCGGTCGGCGCGATGCGCGTGTACGGAGGCGACCTGTGCACGATCTCCGATCCGCAGCGGTTCTACTCGCACCGCCGCGACAGCCTTACGGGGCGCATGGCGAGTTTGATATGGATCAACCGATCAACTCCGGACGCTTGATATCGTCGAACCCGGACCGCATCCATCGGGCATAGGCGGATGTATCGCCACACCATTGGAGCAACCACCATGCGGATGGAAAAACTCACCTCGCGCTTCCAGCAGGCGCTCGCCGACGCGCAATCGCTCGCGGTCGGCCGCGACCACAACGTCATCGAACCGGCGCATCTGCTGGTCGCGTTGATCGACCAGGCCGAGGGCAGCACCAAGCCCTTGCTCGCGCAGGCTGGCGTCAACGTCGCGACCTTGCGTGCACGGCTCGGCGAACTGATCGACCGGCTGCCGACGGTGAGCGGGCAGGAAGGCAACGTCAGCGTTTCGAACGATCTGTCGCGCCTGCTCAACCTCACCGACAAGCTTGCGCAGCAGCGCGGCGATGCTTTTATCGCAACGGAGTTGTTCGTATTGGCGGCATTGGAAGACAAGCACGAAACCGGCGTGCTGCTGCGCGGGGCTGGCGGCGATCGCAACAAGCTCGAAGCTGCAATCGCGAAACTGCGCGGCGGCGACAAGGTCAACGAGGCTAGCGCTGAAGAATCGCGGCAGGCGCTGGAGAAATACACGATCGACCTGACCGCGCGCGCGGAGTCCGGCAAGCTCGATCCGGTGATCGGCCGCGACGAAGAAATCCGCCGCACGATCCAGGTGCTGCAGAGGCGCACGAAAAACAATCCGGTTTTGATCGGCGAACCCGGCGTCGGCAAGACCGCCATTGTTGAAGGTCTTGCACAAAGGATCATCAACGGCGAAGTACCTGAAGGCCTGCGCGGTCGGCGCGTGCTGTCGCTCGACATGGGTTCGCTGATCGCAGGCGCAAAGTTTCGCGGCGAGTTCGAGGAACGACTCAAGGGCGTCCTGACCGATCTCGCGAAACAGGAAGGCAACGTGATCCTGTTCATCGACGAATTGCACACGGTCGTTGGTGCGGGCAAGGCCGAAGGCTCGATGGACGCGGGCAATATGCTGAAACCCGCGCTCGCGCGCGGCGAATTGCATTGCATCGGCGCGACCACGCTCGACGAATACCGCAAGTACATCGAGAAGGACGCCGCGCTCGAGCGCCGCTTCCAGAAAGTGTTCGTCGGCGAACCGAGCGTCGAGGACACCATCGCGATCCTGCGCGGGCTCAAGGAACGCTACGCGGTGCACCACGGCGTCGAGATCACCGATCCGGCCATCGTCGCCGCAGCCACGCTGTCGCATCGCTACATCGCCGACCGCCAACTGCCCGACAAGGCCATCGACCTGATGGACGAGGCGGCGTCGCGCATCCGCATGGAGATCGATTCCAAGCCCGAGGAGATGGACCGCATGGAGCGGCGGCTGATCCAGCTCAAGATCCAGCGCGAAGCCTTGAAGAAGGAGAAGGACAAGGAATCGAAGCAGCGTCTGGCCGACCTCGAAGCCGAGATCGGCACGCTCGAACGCAAGTTCAACGACCTCGAGGAAATCTGGAAAGCCGAGAAGGCGACATTGCAGGGCGCGACGAAGATCAAGGAACAGATCGAACAGGCACGACTCGACCTCGAGGCTGCGCAGCGCCGGCAGGACTACGCGAAAATGAGCGAGATCCAGTACGGCGCGCTGCCCGAACTGGAGAAGCAACTCAAGGCTGCGCAGGAAGCCGAGACGCAAGGCTTCACCCTGCTACAGGACAAGGTCACCGCCGAGGAAATCGCCGAAGTTGTCTCGCGCTGGACCGGCATCCCGGTGTCGCGGATGCTCGAAGGCGAGCGCGAGAAACTGTTGAAGATGGAATCCGCACTTCACGCGCGCGTGGTCGGCCAGGACGAAGCGGTGAAAGCGGTCAGCGATGCGATCCGGCGTTCGCGCGCCGGACTGTCCGATCCGAACCGCCCGAATGGATCGTTCCTGTTCCTCGGCCCGACCGGCGTCGGCAAGACCGAACTGTGCAAGGTGCTTGCCGATTTCCTGTTCGACAGCAACGACGCGATGGTGCGCATCGACATGAGCGAGTTCATGGAGAAGCATTCCGTCGCGCGGTTGATCGGCGCGCCTCCGGGTTACGTCGGTTACGAGGAAGGCGGTTACCTGACCGAAGCGGTGCGTCGGCGTCCTTACAGTGTGATCCTGCTCGACGAGATCGAGAAGGCGCATCCCGATGTCTTCAACATCCTGCTGCAGGTACTCGACGACGGCCGCCTCACCGATGGCCAGGGCCGCACCGTGGATTTCCGCAACTGCGTGATCGTGATGACCAGCAACCTCGGCTCGCACGTGATCCAGGAGATGGCGAATGACAGCTCGGCGCACGACAACTCGGCAGAGTCCTACACGCAGATGAAGGCCGGCGTGATGGCCGTCGTGCAGGCGCATTTCCGCCCGGAGTTCATCAACCGGCTCGACGAGATCGTGGTGTTCCATCCGCTCGACAAGAAACAGATCCGCGAGATCGCGCGCTTCCAGACCCAGTTCCTCGCGAAGCGGCTGGGCGAGCGACAGATCGGATTCGCAATCACCGATGCCGCGCTGATGTTGCTCGGCAATGTCGGCTTCGATCCAGTGTACGGCGCGCGGCCACTGAAGCGCGCGATCCAGCAGCAGTTGGAGAATCCGCTGGCTGGGAAGATTCTTTCAGGCGAGTTTGGATCGGGGGATACGGTGAGCGTGGATGCGGAGGGTGGGGCGTTGGTGTTTCGGAAGAGCTGAAGATCAAGTGCATTTCACCCGCTGCGCGGGCGAGTTCATCTTTCTTGCTTGTCCAAGAAAGACGGAACCAGAAAGAAGGACACCCCGGGCTCCGCGCCCTTCGCGCATCCATGCGCTACGGGTGCGCGTGCGACGACGGGATTTTTCGACGGCACATCCGTGTGCCGACGAAAAACGGCGCGCATCGTGCACGCCGCCCTGCGGGTCTATCCGCCGTCACCCGCCGCTACGCAGGGGCCCCGAACAGCAGCGGGCATCCTGCCCGCAAAAAACCCGATTCCTGCCCACGCTTAAATGACTGCCTCAATACGCAGTAGAAAATGTGACTCATCAGGTCGTGCTCGTTTGAGGCGAACATGACTCAGCGAACAATTCGACTGAATTGCTGCGGCGACAGACTGAGCAGTTTGCGCAGACGTGCGTTCGCCAAGAATCACAGCTTGAACTGCGCTAGGAGGGTAGCGGAATAAATGAGTGGCGAACGGATCGCCGGGATAGATAGTTTCCGCTTCTGAAAGTGCTCGAAAGATTCGCCACTCGCGTTCGTATGACCAGTGACCACTCTTGACCAAGAAAACGTCAGTGCCATCAAACTCGGTGAGCGTGGCACTAGGTCTTGCTTCACGATACTCAACGCGTCGTAGGTGTCTGAGTTCGTCGTTTGGGCTCTTCTCTTCATGGAAATAAGAATGTCGGGCATCGAATGCAACAACGAAGCCAGCATGGCTCGCGCCATAGTGCGACCACATCAGTAGGCTATCTGGAACCTCAGAAAGACAAAAAGCTCCCAAAAACTCGTCGAGTTTTTGAGGCAAGAGATTTCGCACTAAAGGTGTCAAGTTGTCAAAAAGCTTAATAAGCTCTGGCTCTTTAGCTTTCATGTGCTGGGTTAGCAATTCCTCCCACATGTCATATGTGCAAACTGCTCGAACATGATCAGGTAGTCGCTCATAAGAGTTCTTAGCTTCCTGCGGTAATACGGCGTTGAGAGTATCCCTCGCGCTTGTCTCAGTGGTCAGTGAGGTTATCTCTGGACGACCTTCAAATGGATCGTTGAAAGCACCTAAAGGGCTGTAACGAATGAGACCATTCGTCAGTACATCGATCCGATCTGGCGCGAAGTATTTGTAAAGGGTCGTTGGGGAGGAATCCATGTGCGTAGCTCTGACTAGACTATGATGACTATCTCAGTCTTGTTTGAATCAAACAACAACAAGATGCATGCGCTTTCGAGGGCAGGATGCCCGCAGCGGTTTGGGGCCCCTGCGCAGCGGCGGGCGGCGGCGGATAGGCCCGTAGGGCGGCGTGCACGATGCACGCCGTTTTTCGTCGGTACATGGATGTACCGTCGAAAAATCCCGTCGGCGCACGCGAACCCGGAGTGCATGGATGCACGCAGGACGCGTAGCTCGGGGTGTCTTCTTTCTGGTTCCGTCTTTCTTGGACAAGCAAGAAAGATGAACTCGCGCGACAGCGCGAAATGTTTTTTTGCTTCGGGCTCTAGCCCAAAGCACCTACAGATGCTTGGCTGCGCTCAGGATGACAACGGATGCGTCGTCGGCACATCCTCCGCCACCACCGCATCCTCCACACTCCAATACTCCAGCGCCCCTGCCGGCAATTGCGGCAACCCCGCGCGCAGCAGCAACTCGCGCGTATCGTCTTTCAATCGTGCAACGCGCAGCACGATATCGCGAGCCTGCAACCACGTTGCGAAATCGGACAACGCCTCCAGCGCGGTGCCGTCCAGGTCCGGCGATTCCTCGAGGCTGAGGATCACCCGTCGCAATCCGGGCCGCTCGCGCACGTGCTGCCTCGCGAGCGCGAACGTGGCCTCGGCATTCACGAAGAAAAGTGGTTCCTCGGGCCGCAGGATCAGTTCGCGAGCGACTTCGGCTGCGTGCGGATGCAGCGTCAGGCTGACGAAATCGTAGCTGTCGGCCAGCCGTCCGAGCACGCTGATGCGCGGCATCGAGAGTTGGCGCAGTAACAGGATCAGGCTGAGCGCGATCGCGAGCAGCAAGCCGTTGAGGATGCCGAGCGCAAGCACTGCAACCACCGCGACGAACGCGAGCGAACGGTCGCGCTTCCAGCGCAGGTAAGGCTTGAATGTCGATAGCCGCCACGACTTGCTGACCGCATGGATCACGATGGCGGCAAGCACGGGTTGCGGGATGCGTTCGATCCACCGCAACAGCAGCAACACCATCAGCGATACCGCGACAGCGGCGGCGATTCCGGCCATCCGCGAACGCGCACCGGCCGCCTCGTTCGCCGCGGTGCCCGAGTAACCAGCGCCGACGGGCATGCCCTGCAACAAGCCGGATACGACATTCGCGATGCCCAGCACGACGAGATCGCGATTGGCGTCCATCGGATCGCCGTGCTTGAGCGCGAAGGAACGGATGGCGGTGTACGACTCCGCGTACAGGATCAGCACAAGCGCCGTCGCGAGTTCGATGCTAGGCAGCCATTGGTCGGCGGTCGGCCAACGCGGGAACGCCCATCTCGGTGCGAATGCGATCGTGCCGATCAGCGCGACGCCACGTTGCGCCAGCCAGCCCGACAACGCCACGCCAATCGCGATGACCAACAGGCTGCCGGGTAGTCGGCGCAGACGTTCGCACGCGAACAGCAGCAACAAGGCGATCACGCCGACGCCGATGCTTGCCGACTGCCAATCGCCGATGCGGCGCAGCAGTTCGACCAGCAGCATCGCGAAGGAATGAGATTGCACCGACAACCCGAACAGATGCGGCAGTTGTTTCAGCGCGATCACGCAGGCGAGGCCGAAGATGTAGCCGCGCAAGACGGGTCGCGCGATCAGATGCGACAGGCCACCGAGGCGCACGGCGCCAGCAATCACGAAACAGCCACCACTCAACACCACCAGAGCGGCCGCGAGCGCAACGCGCGAGACTGAATCGGATCCGGCCATTGCGAGCGTGCCTGCGGCCAGCACCGCGGCCGAAGACGATGTCGCCGAAACCAACGCGTAACGGCTGCGGCCGAGCAGGCCGTAACACAGAAGTCCTGCGATCAACGCGATCACGCCGGCCTGCGGCGGCAGGCCCGCGATGCCGGAATAGGCAACGGCTTCGGGCAACAGCAGGCCAGCGATGGAGAGCCCGGCCAGCACATCCGCGATGCGCGACGAGGACGTCGTCGCGCCTGGAACCGATGGGGGCGATGCAAGGCTCATCCGATCATGCCGCTTCCATCAACGGGACCACGCATGGCGTGGCGATGTATGGCGTGGCGATACATCGGCAACATGGATGTCTCGGGGCAGGCATGGCGCCGAGCTTAGCCCAATCTCAATCCACTGCGAGCGCATGCGCGTGTTCGCGGGTGGCCGCAAATCGCACATCCGGCGCGCGTTCGATCGCGAGTTGCAGGTTCACCCTGGTCGGCGCGAGATAAACCAGTTGCCCGGCCGCATCGACGCCGAGGTTCAGCGCGTTCTTCTCGCGGAATTCCTCGAACTTCTTCGCGTTGTCGCAATGCACCCAGCGCGCGGTGATCACGCCGACCGGTTCGAAGCTCGCGTCCACGCCGTACTCGTCTTTCAGACGGTAGGCGACGACCTCGAACTGCAACGTGCCGACCGCGCCGAGGATCAGGTCGTTGCTCATCAGCGGGCGGAAGAACTGGGTCGCGCCTTCCTCGGACAACTGCGCAAGACCTTTCTGCAACTGCTTGAGCTTGAGTGGGTCGCGCAGGCGCGCGCGGCGGAAGAGTTCGGGCGCGAAATTCGGGATGCCGGTATAGGACAGTTTTTCGCCGACGGTGAAGGTGTCGCCGATCGAGATCGTGCCGTGGTTGTGCAGGCCGATCACGTCGCCGGGATAGGCCGTATCGACGATCTCACGATCGCTGGCCATGAAGGTCAGCGCGTTCGCCAGCTTGACCTCTTTGCCCAGGCGCACGTGGAACGCCTTCATCGCCGCATCGTAGCGACCCGAGCACACGCGCAGGAACGCGACGCGGTCGCGGTGCATCGGGTCCATGTTGGCCTGGATCTTGAACACGAAGCCGGTGAACGCGGATTCTTCCGGCTGCACTTCGCGCGTCGTGGTCATGCGCGGCGCGGGCGATGGCGCGTGCTCGACGAAGAAATCGAGCAGCAACTGCACGCCGAAATTGTTGACCGCCGAGCCGAAGAACACCGGCGTCTGCTTGCCGACAAGATAGGCATGGATATCAAACGAGTGACTCGCGCCTTCGACCAGTTCGAGTTCCTCGCGCACCTCGCGCAGCATGTCCGCGCCGATTCGAGCCTCAACGCCCGGATCATCCAGCGATGCGAAGATCGTTGAATCCTGGCGGGTGAAATTGCGGCCCTGTTCGTACAGGTGCACTTCGTTGGTCAGCAGGTGGACGACGCCCTTGAGGCGCGAACCCATGCCGATCGGCCACGTCACCGGCGCGCACTGGATGCCAAGGACGGACTCCACTTCGTCGAGCAGGTCGATCGGATTGCGGCCTTCGCGATCGAGCTTGTTGATGAAGGTCATGATCGGCGTGTCGCGCAGGCGGCAGACTTCCATCAGCTTGATCGTGCGTTCCTCGACGCCTTTGGCGACATCGATCACCATCAGCGCCGAGTCGACCGCAGTCAGCACGCGGTAGGTGTCTTCGGAAAAGTCGGCGTGGCCCGGCGTGTCGAGCAGGTTGACGATGCGGCCCTCGTACGGGAACTGCATCACCGAGGACGTCACCGAAATGCCGCGCTCCTTTTCCAGCGCCATCCAGTCCGAGGTCGCGTGGCGCGCGGCCTTGCGCGACTTCACGCTGCCGGCCATCTGGATCGCACCGCCGAACAGCAGCAACTTCTCGGTCAGCGTGGTCTTGCCGGCATCGGGATGCGAGACGATCGCGAACGTGCGGCGGCGGTGGGTTTCTTCGAGATGGTTCGAGGCTGGGTGTGCGGACATGCGGGAGGGCGCCTCGCAGGAGGCGCAGATGGTATGCGGGATGGCGTCCAGTATAACGCAGCGCGGTGTTGCGGCAGCGCTGTCAGCCGGCTGCCAGATGTGGATTGGACAGCTCGGGCACCGGCATGACGATCGTTGAAGCGACTGGGGCTTCGAAATACGTCGACAGTGGCTGCGGACGATCGATCGCGTAGCCCTGCGCGAAGTCCACGCCGAGTTCGGTCAGGGCCGTGCGCAGCTGTTCGCTTTCGGTGTGCTCGGCAATCGTGCGCTTGTGCAGCACGTGCGCGATCTGGGTGATCGATCGGACCACGGCGGCCGACAACGACGACGTCTCCATCTCACGCACGAAACTGCCGTCGATCTTGAAGTAATCAACGTCCAGCGAACGCAGATAGCTGAAGGAGCAGAAGCCGGTTCCGAAGTCGTCGAGTGCGAACCTGCAACCCAACCCGCGCAACTGGTCGATGAAGCGCTGCGCACGACCGAGGTCGCGCACGGCGCTGGTTTCGGTGATCTCGAAGCACAATCTGTCCGATGGAAAGCTGCTGCGGCTCAGGCGTTCGGCGATGAATCCGATGAAGGCTTCGTCGATCAGCGCGTCGCCGCTGAGGTTGATCGCGCAGGTCGACACGCTGGCCGCTTCGGCCGGATGCGACTCCAGCCAGTCCAGCGCCATGTCGACCACCATCCGGTCGATCGGCACGCTCAGGCGGAAACGTTCTGCCGCCGGCATGAAGCGATCGGGCGTGAGCAAGGTGCGGCTGTCGCCGTCGTGCATGCGCAGCAACAGTTCGAAATGGCGGCCGTTTTCCAGCCCAGGGTGCAACGGCGTCATGGTCTGGGCGAACAAGGTGAACGCCTGCTGTTCCAGCGCCTCGCGGATGCGCACGGCCCAGCGCATCGCGACGGTGCGATCCAGCACATCGCCACGGTTGGCACCGGCTACGCACACACGGTTGCCGCCGAGCTCCTTTGCGGTAAAGCACGCGGCATCGGCTTGCGACAACAGCGCCGAGAAATTCACGTCGCCAGACAGATAAGGCACAACACCGATACTGGTAGTCGTGGCCAGCGTGCGGCCTTCCCAGTTGCAGCGGTAATCTTCTACTGCGCGGACCAGCGATTGCGCCCGGTCGCGCGCCGTCGCGGCGCTGCAGTTGTGCAGTTGCAGCGCGAATTCGTCCGCACCGAGATGCGCGAGCACGTCGCCGGGTTGCAGGCTGCTCTTGAGTACGCCAGCGACGCCGACGATCAGCGCATCGCCGGCGGCATGGCTGGCGGTGTCGTTGACCAGCTTGAGGTTGTCCAGGTCCATGTAGCACAGCGCCTGCGGCGGCATCGCCGGGTTTGCCAGCGCATCGCGCACCGTCGTCTCGAACGCGGCGCGGTTCGGCAGGCCGGTCAGCGAATCGGTGCTTGCGCGACGCAGCAGCTTGCGGGTGGCAACGCGACTTTCGTTGACGACCAGCGCGAGGGTCATCGGCAGCACCGACAGCACGCACAGATAAGACATCATCATCACGCTATCGAGTGTGCGCACTGGCTGCTCGAAGCCGGTCATGCCAAGGCCGGCGAAGCTCTCGATCAAACCGACCGTCAGCAACACCGCGATCGCCGTTCGCAATGGTTCGAAGCGCAATGCTCCCCAGACCATCACCGCGAGCGGCAGACTGGCGAGCCCTAGCGAATAGTGGCCGCCGATAGCCGCACCCCACGCCATCAGCAGGAAGCTGGACACCAGTGCGATGTTCCAGAAGAGTGCCTCGTTCTCGAGTGCGGCTTTCTCGGACTTCTCTAAGCGGAGCTGCCTGATGTTGCGATAGCCGAACAGCACCACCATGGGAGCGACAGCGACGACACCGAGCAGGTCGCCCATCGCCCAGCGCAGCATGGCGTCGGGAACTTCGGTCGCGGGCAAGAGGCCGGTCACGAGCAAGCCGCTAGTGCCGATCGCTGCACTGATGACGGACAGTGCGGCCCCGCCGAGCAACATGCGGAAGCCGGATCTGAATTCTGCATTGGCCGACAACGGTATGCGCAGGACGACCCATCCGCCCGCAACGACGGCGAGGGTGTCGCCGACCGATGTGATCAACAACGCCAGCGGCGGTGTGTGCGTCCGCAGCAGCGCATCCAGCACGGTCGCGACGGTGACGAACAATGCCCAACGCAACCCGTAACGCACCACGACTGCAAGGGCGAGCCCGGACGACGGCCAGAACAGCGCGAAATTGCCCGGTCCTTTCGCGAAGTGCACGGCATACGTATTGCAGGCGAGATAGAGTCCCACCAGTGCAAGAAACATTGCCGCCTGTCGGTATGCGCTGCGCACGTCAGCAGCTTACCCCTCGCGATGGATGCGCGTCACCCCTGCAGCTAATGTGTGCGGGATGATCCAGAGTCGCTTCCCCGTGCGATGGATTCACTTCACATCGGGGCTGGTATGGGAGCCGATCAATTGCAGCCGCCCGCTGTCGATCATCGATTGCGGGTCGTCCTGAAGCTCACGCAGGATGCTCGCCAGGTCGGTGCGCAGGGTCGGACGCAATGCAGCCCAGCCATCGTGGCCGTGTCGCGCGACCCAGTGCATCGCGGCATGCGCCAGCCCGGCCAGTTGTTCCCAGCCAGGCCGGCGCTGGGCATCGCGGTACAGCGGATATTCGGCGATGCCGATCGAGCAGCTCAATTGCAGTGGCGTACCTGTGCCGCCATCGAATGCGTGGCCACGAATCGCACGCCGAATGCGTTCGCCCAGGCTGCTGATATGCCGGTTGTGCATCGGTCGGAACATCAGCAGGAATTCGGTCTCGTCCCAACGCGCGATGTAGTCGCCGCAACGCAACAGCGAATTCAGTACCTGCGCGAATTGCTGCAGCACGCGATCGTCGATCGGCGCATTGACGGCGGCCGTATCGGCACGATCGATGCGCACCACTGCGAAGACCATCACCTGATCGGACTGGCCGAGGTGTTGCTGTTCACGGTCGTAGAAGGCCAGGTCGGAGGGAATCTGGTTGGCGAGGTAGCGGCGGTTGCGCAGGCCGGTCAGCGGATCGGTCTGGCTGGCGTTCTCGAGGCGTTCGTTGGCGATGTGCAATTGCTGGTTGCGCTCGTACACCTGCTGTTCCAGCGAGATGCGCTGGGTCTCGTGCAACTGGCGCTGACGCCGGTAGCCCATGTACACAAGCAGCCCGATCAGCAATGCGATCAACCCCTGGAACAACGGAGTCTCATGAAAATAAGGCTGGATACGGAAGCTCAGGCGCGCCGGCGTTGGATTCCACACGTCGGCATTGTTCGAGGCCATGACCTCGAATGTATAGTCGCCGGGCGGGAGGTTCGTGTAATTCGCACGCCGCCGACCGGGGTCGTCCAGAACCTTCCATGCACGGTCGTAGCCAACCAGTCGGTACTGGATCTGGATGCTGTGCGGGTCCTGGAAACTCGGCGCGGTGAACTCGATGGTCAGGTCGCGTGCGTTCGGATCGAGCAGCGCCGGCATCGCCCTGGCCAGATGCCATGCCCCCTGGTATTCCACGCGTTCGATCACCACGTTCGGGGCGAGCGGGTTCTTGACGATCCCATGGGTATCGAGCGAGACCACCCCGTCGCGCGACGGCAGCCACAATACATGGCCGTCGATGAAGCCCTTGGACATCCCCGACCCGTTGCAGCAATAACCCTGCTGGCCTGCGTTGCGGTCGCCGCGCTCGTTGAGGATCATCTCGCCGCGCACCTTGCGGATCTCGCCGCGCTGAAAACGCGTGAGGTCCATCAGCGGCACGCGGGCGATGCCGCGGATTCCGGCCATCCACAGGTAGCCGCGATCGTCCTCGGTCATGAAGAACATCGCATTCGACGGAATACCCTGCTCGGCGCCGAGGCGATCCCAGTGCTTGCCGTCGAACAGGTACAGATTCTCGGAGAACGCGCCAAGCGCGATCGCGCCGGTCGACAACTGTCGCAACGCATTCACATCGAGGTCGCGGGGCAAGTCGGCGCTCACGCCGAACGGTACAAAACGCTCGCCACGCAGTTCGAAGACGCCGCCCTCGGTGCCAACCAGCAGGCGTCCATCGCGCAGCCGCAGCATGACCTCGGCATGCACGTTGGTCAGTCCTTCGGATTCGCCATAGCGGCGCAGACGCTGGTCCGGCTGGCCCTCGTGATCGAGCCGGAACAGGCCGATGGTGGTCGGGAACCAGAGGGTCCCGTCCGGATCGCGCACGATGCCGTGGATCTGCGCACTGGCCAGCGGCGCCAGGATGGGCGGTGCCTCGATATGGCCATTGCGCCAGACCACGATGCCGTGGCGTGTGCCGATCCATAGCCGATCGGATTCCGCGAGCAGGTTGTAGGCGTGTGGATGCGGCAATGCGCTGCTCGGCACGATCGTGCGGAAGCGGCCGTGCTCGAACACGTCCACGCCAACGCTGGTGCCAACCCAGAGCGTTCCATCCGGACTTTTCGAGAGCGACCAGACGCCCGGATCGCTCAGGCCGTCGTCGACGCTGTAGCGGCGCGTCCAGCCGTTCCAGATCCGGATCAGTCCCTCGGTCTGGCTGCCGAGCCAGAGGTTTCCCTCGAGGTCCTCGAACGCGCTTGTCACGATCTTGTAGGTGGTCGGCGGGTGTGCGCGGATGGATTCGACGACCTTGCCGTCACGAAGTCGCAGCAGGGCCGAATTGGTACCGGCCCAGAGGTTGTGGTCGTGGTCCAGGAACAACGCGCCGATCGGCGATCCGGCGACGTCGGATTCGGTGGCGACCGCAACCCAGGCATCGCCGTCGCGGACGAACAATCCGCGGGTGGTGCCGGCCCAGATGCGGCCCTGGGCTTCGACCAGCCGCGTCACCTCGGCCGTGGCGGCCTCTGGCGGCATCGCCATCCGGATGGACTGGCCAGCCTGTTCGCGCACGACCACGCCAGTGCTGCCGATCCAAAGACCGTCGTTGCGTTGCAGCAGCGCCTCTGCCGGCCTGATCGTGGGATCGACATCGACCAGGGTGTCGTTCGCGACCTGCATCAAACCAGTCGTCGTGGCCACCAGGATGGTGCCTTCCGCTGTTTGTGCGAGCGCGCGCACATCCAGTATCCGATGCGTCGCCTGAACGGCCGGTCGAATCGCCTTGAAGTGGCCGTCGGCATAGACCGCCAAGCCCTTGTAGGTCCCGATCCAGAGCTTGCCGCTGCGATCGAGCAACAGCGCGCGCACCCAGACGCCCGGCAACTCTGGTTCGATCTCCGGCGTGAAGGTGGTGAAGTGGACGCCATCGAATCGCGCCAGCCCGTCCTGGGTGCCAACCCAGATATAGCCCTGACGGTCCTGGGCGATCGTCAATGCGCTGATCTGGGGCAAGCCGTCCTGGATCGACCAGCTATTGGCGACGTATTGCGGGAACGGCTTGGCCGGGTCGAGCGCCCAGGCGGCGATGCATGCGCACAGGCCCAGCACGAGCGCCAACGCCCGCGTCCATCGGTGCAGCGACTTCGACTGGACACGCCGCAAGCGCATCACAAGCTCCCCTGTCTTGCTCCGAGTGTAGCCCGGTCGCGGAGACTTGCGATATGCCAGGGGATCGTACCTGGAGAGCAATAGAGTCTAGATTTTCCCGGAAATATCGCACTCATCCTGCATGGATGAGTGATGCAGCAGACGCTACACGATGGTTCTGTATTCATCTCTTCATGCGGATAGAAGGATTGACAAAACGGTTTTGCTCGGGCAGCATCCATCCTGCAATCCCATCGAGACCGGCTGAGGGACAGGCCCTTTGAAGCCGGGGCAACCGCGACGCGCGAGCGTCCAGCGGTGCCAAATCCTGCGGGGACGTTCGCGTCCACCGGAAGATGGGTCGTACTCGCAATTCAGGCGGGGACGACATCGCATTCTGGACACCGCGCGATCTCGCTGGGGCATGGACCACCAGGAGACGCGCCATGACCCTCGCAGTGACCGAAACCCTTGAAGCAGCTTCCAACGAAACGTGCGTATCCCTTGCTGTAGCGTACCTTTCACAGTCATCGCCACTGACGACATGCGGTGAATTCGATCTGACCCTCGCGTTGCGCCACGCCGGCACGCGCAGCGTGCGCGTGCGCTGGCAACGCGTCGGCGATCCGGCCGCGCCGACGGTCGTTGTGCAGGGCGGCATTTCCGCAGACCGCAATGCCGGTGGTTCGCCCGATGCAGGACCGGGCTGGTGGCAGGCGCAGGTTGGCATCGACCGCGCGATCGCCCCGGAGAACCTGCACGTCCTGTCCATCGACTGGATCGGCGCCGATGGCACGCTCGACGCGCCGATCGATACCGCCGACCAGGCCGATGCGCTCGCCGCAACGATGGATCGGCTGCGCATCGCGCGCATCGCCGCGTTCGTCGGCTGTTCCTACGGCGCACTGGTCGGGTTGCAATTCGCGGCGCGGCATCCGACGCGCTTGCACAAACTCGTCGCGATCGCTGGTGCACATCGTCCGCATCCGTATGCGAGCGCGTTGCGCGCGTTGCAGCGCAAGGTCGTCGCGCTCGGGCAACTGCAATGTGCCGATGAACTCGGCCTGTCGATCGCGCGGCAACTCGCGATGCTGACCTACCGCACGCCGGAGGAATTCGAGCAGCGCTTCAACGCCGACACCGTGATCGATGGCGCGCATGCGCGCTGCGCGGCCGAGGACTATCTGGACGTCTGCGGTTCGCGTTACGCCGCGCGCTGGTCGCCGACCGCGTTCCTGCGGCTGTCCGAATCGATCGACCTGCATCGCATCGATCCCGCGCAGATCGCCGTGCCGACAACACTGGTCGCGGTGGAAGGCGATCGGCTGGTTCCGCCCGAAGACGTGCAAGCGCTCGCCGCGCGGATCAAGGCTCCGGTCCACGTGCATGTGCTGCGCTCGCTGTACGGACACGACGCGTTCCTCAAGGACGTCGGACCGATCGACGCGATCCTGCGCACGGCGCTCGCCGACGCGGAAAGCGATTGCAGCAACGGAGGCGTGGCATGAGCGTCTTCCGCCCGGGCACGATCGCCGTGCGCAGCGGCATCGACAGCGATACGGCGCACGGTGCCGTCGTTCCGCCGATCGTGCTGTCGAGCAACTTCAGCTTCGCGGGTTTCGAACAGAAGCGGAAATACGATTACACGCGCAGCGGCAACCCGACCCGCGACCTGCTCGCCGAAGCGCTGGCCGAACTCGAAGGCGGCGCGGGTGGCGTGGTCACCGCGACCGGCATGGCCGCAGTCACCCTGGTGCTGGCACTGCTCGAACCCGGCGACCGCATCGTGGTGCCGCACGATTGTTACGGCGGCTGCTGGCGCCTGTTCGATGCGCTCGCACGGAAAAACCATTTTGAACTCGTGACCGTCGATTTCACCGACGCGCGCGCGCTTGCCGAGGCATTGCGCATCCCGCCGAAGCTGGTGTGGATTGAGACGCCGAGCAACCCGCTGCTGCGCATCACCGACATTCGCTTAGTCGCCGAAGCCGCGCAACGCGTCGGCGCGCTGGTGGTCGCCGACAACACATTCCTGTCGCCGGCCTTGCAGCGGCCGCTCGAACTCGGCGCGGATCTCGTCGTGCATTCGACGACCAAGTACATCAACGGTCACAGCGATGTCGTCGGTGGCGCTGTCATTGCGAAGGACGCCGAACTGCACCAGAGACTGACGTGGTGGGCGAACGCGCTCGGCCTGACCGGCAGTCCATTCGACAGTTTCCTCACGTTGCGTGGACTGCGCACGCTCGATGCGCGCCTGCGCGTGCACCAGGAAAACGCGGCCGCGCTCGCCGAATTGCTTGCACGGCATCCGGCGGTCATTGCGGTTCACTATCCAGGTCTCATCGCGCATCCAGGCCATGCACTCGCGACGCGCCAGCAATACGGTTACGGCGCGATGCTGAGCGTCGAACTCGCCGGCGGCGAGTACGCTGATACAAGGCGGGCGGTGCGCGCGTTCCTTGATGGACTGCAATGCTTCACGCTCGCCGAATCGCTCGGCGGCGTCGAAAGCCTGATCGCGCATCCGGCGACGATGACGCACGCGTCGATGTCAGCGGAGGCGCGCGCGGTCGCGGGTATTTCTGATGGCCTGTTGCGGCTGTCGGTGGGGATCGAGCACATCGACGATCTGACCGCCGATATCCAAGCGGCGCTCGAACGTGCGCTGGTCGTCGCGGATGCAGCCGAAGCGATAAAAAACTGCGAGCGGGTGTCGTGTTGAACGCGGTCGTTGTTGAGCGTCGCGCATTCATTCCATCGCAGCCAGCGGCGACGCATACGGAGTCGGCGAATGCGGATCCAGCGCGTATCGCGTTGCTTGGTGTTGGCACAGTCGGAGCCGCGCTGCTGAAGCGACTGGAAGCGCTTGCCGATACAACCATCTCGCAACGTCTACGTTTGGTGCATGTGGCGAACTCAAGGCGTGCAATTAGCCCCTCTCCCATCGGGAGAGGGTTTGGGGTGAGGGGTGTTCGTGCGGCGGACTTCGATCGCCCCTCACCCGATCCTTCGGACCACCCTCTCCCGACGGGAGAGGGGCTTAACCTCGCTACTGCTGCTCTTGGCGCACATGGCACCCGCATCGTGATCGATGCGACCGCGAGCGAGTTCGTCGCCGACCGCCACGCTCAATGGCTCGCACAAGGCATCCACGTGGTGACCGCCTGCAAGCTCGGGCAGGGCACGTCGCTCACGCGCTGGCAGGCGATTCGCGCCGGTTGTGCGCTCGGCGACGCGCACTACGGCGATTCGGCAACGGTCGGCGCGGGCCTGCCGCTGCTGCGCTCGCTGCGCGAACTGCAAGTCGGCGGCGACCGTATCCACGCGATCGCAGGCGTGCTGTCGGGTTCGCTAGCGTGGCTGTTCAACCGCTACGACGGCATGCGTCCGTTCTCGGCGCTGGTGCGGCAGGCACGCGACGCCGGCTACACCGAGCCCGATCCGCGCGAGGACCTGTCCGGCGAGGACGTACGCCGCAAGCTGCTGATCCTCGCGCGCGCTTCGGGTTATGCGCTCGAATCAGATGCGGTCGAGGTTGCGTCGCTGGTGCCGGCGGAACTCGCATCACTTGCGAAGCACGACGTCGATGCCGCATTGCCCGCACTCGATGCATCATTGCGCGAACGTTATGCGCAGGCTTACCGGAACGGCGAGAAATTGCGCTTCATCGCGCGTCTCGAATGCAGCGACGACGGTTCGGTGCGCGCACGCGTTGGACTCGAATCGCTGTCGCCGGACCACCCGCTCGCAGGCGGCGCCGGCACCGACAACCGCGTCGCGATCTGGTCCGATCGGTACCGTGGGCAACCGCTGGTAATCCAGGGTCCTGGCGCAGGCGCCGAAGTCACTGCGGCGGCGTTGCTGGACGATGTGTTGCGCATCGCGAATTCGTAGGCTGGGATGAAACGTTTCTCAACAGCGAAGCTGGTCAATCACAGCTTCTTCATCGCTTCATGATGCCGGGATTTCATCCCAGCCTACGAACTTCGGTACTCAGTTCTCGCTTGATCGCCTCGGCGCATTCCAGCGGTCTTGCCTGTAACAACATGTGCGGAGCTTCGATCTTCACGCAATGCGTGTCTCGACAAGCTTTCTGAATCACGATCCAACTTTTGGGGAAGACCACGCGGTCGCGGGTCGCTTGTATGTATAGAACAGGGCAATCGATGTCGGCGATACGTGCGGTGACATCGATAGTTGCTGCTTCCACCAGTCGGCGATACAGAACGACGTGGTCGAGCGCCATCAATGCAGTATGCAAACGACAACGCCATTCGCGGGTGGACCAATGCCCCATCATGACCATCATGACCAGTGGCATAGGTAACATGCGCAACGGTAGCGCGCCTGCCAGACTCCTGAATGGAGCAAGGCTTGGTCTTGGTGACTTTGCAAACGTCGCACACAACACCAATCCCAGCAACCCTGTGGGTCGCATCGCTGCAAGATTGATTGCAATGGGCCCGGAGAAGGATTCTCCGATCAGCACGAACGGTCGATCGTGAGGCATTCGCTCAAGTGCGAATGCCGTGAGTTCTTCGTAGTCGAGCACGACGTCATTTGGATACGACACCACATCGACGTCGAATTCGGGAGCCAGTGCGGCGGCGAACTCAGCACGCAAACTTGCATCGCCATCGAGGCCTGGGAGCACGACAGCGTGAATCACCAGATCAGCACTCGATCACATTCACCGCCAACCCACCCCGACTCGTTTCCTTGTACTTGTCCTGCATATCGCGCCCGGTATCGCGCATGGTCTTGATGACCTTGTCGAGGCTCACGCGGTGCTTGCCGTCGCCGCGCAGGGCCATGCGTGATGCGTTGATCGCCTTCACCGCGCCCATCGCGTTGCGCTCGATGCACGGGATCTGCACGAGGCCGCCGATCGGGTCGCAGGTGAGGCCGAGGTTGTGTTCCATGCCGATCTCCGCCGCATTCTCGACTTGCCCGAGCGAACCGCCGAGCGCGGCGGTCAACCCGCCCGCAGCCATCGAACAGGCGACGCCGACTTCGCCCTGGCAACCGACTTCGGCGCCGGAGATCGATGCGTTTTCCTTGTAGAGGATGCCGATCGCGCCCGCAGTGAGCAGGAAGTCGAATACCTTTTCCTCGGATGAACCCGGGCAGAAGCGGTCGAAATAGTGCATCACCGCAGGCATGATGCCGGCCGCACCATTGGTCGGCGCGGTGACGACGCGGCCGCCGGCGGCGTTTTCCTCGTTCACCGCGAGCGCGTAAAGGTTCACCCAGTCGAGCACGGTCAGCGGATCGCGCATCGCGGCTTCGGGGCGCTCGCTGAGATCGTCGTGCAGCATCGGCGCGCGACGCACGACATGCAGACCGCCGGGCAAGGTGCCGGCGTTGCGGGTGCCGCGCGCGACGCAGTCCTGCATCGCCTGCCAGATCGCGCGCAGGCCGCTGGTGATTTCGTCGTCGCTGCGCCAGACGCGTTCGTTCGCGAACATCAGTTGGGCGATGGTGATGTTGTTTTCAGCGCAACGCGCGAGCAGTTCCTCGCCCGATGCGAACGGATACTGCAGCACGGTTTTGTCGGCCACGATGCGATCGTTCGAGGCATCGTCCTGGTTGACCACGAAGCCGCCGCCGACCGAGTAGTAGTCGCGCGCGGCAAGTTCGTTGTCTTCCGCATCGAATGCGGCGAAGCGCATGCCGTTCGGATGGAACGGCAGTTTCTGGCGCTTGTTGAACACCAGGTCGGTTTTTTCGTTGAACGCGATCGCGTGCTTGCCGAGCAAGTGCAGGACCTTCTCGCTGCGGATACGCTTGAGCTTGCCCGGGATGCAGTCGGGGTCGATGCGGTCGGGCCATTCGCCTTCGAGCCCCATCAGCACGGCCTTGTCGGTGCCATGGCCGCGGCCGGTCAGCGCGAGCGAGCCGAACAACTCGGCGCGGATGCGCACGACACGGTCCAGCGTGCCGGCCTCTTCAAGCCAGCGCGTGACGAAGCGCGCAGCCGCGCGCATCGGTCCGACCGTATGCGACGACGATGGCCCGATGCCGATCTTGAACAAATCAAATACGCTGACGGCCATGACGTGATTCCGGTTCCGTAACCGCGTTCGTGATCAACGACGGCCGATTTGGCAACAGCGCGAATTCGCTGGCTGCGATGACGTTATTCTAGTCCCATGCCAGCACGTACCGACGAACCCCGGTTGACCCTGTTCCAGCGCGACGACTGTCCGCTCTGCGATGCTGCATTGGACGTACTGGCGCAGTCGCGCGCGCCTGAGTTCGCCAGCGTTTGGATCGACGGGGATGCCCGTCTTGAAGCGCTTTATGGCGACTGCGTGCCGGTGCTGCGCGACGAAGCGCGTGCTACGGAATTGGACTGGCCGTTCGATGCAGCCGCGGTACGTGCTTTCCTGCGGTAGCGTGCGCTGTACGCACGATCGCTTTTCCTGGCCGCATCGAGTCGTGCGCACAGCGCACGCTTCGGGCTATTTTTTCTTGACCAGAGGCTTGGGCTCGGTCGGCACCCCAGGCTTCAGCGCGGCAGGCGCAATCGCAACCAGCTTCAACGACGTATGCACCTTGACCGCGTTGCCGATCGTGCTGGTGTCGGCCCACTGGCCGCCGCCGACCTTGAAGTCGAGCCGGTTGACGATCGCATCGCCGACCAAGGCGGGCGTCGCGCCTGTGGCCCATGCGAAATTCAGCCTTATGGGTTTGCTTACGCCGCGCAAACTCAGCGTGCCATCGGCCGCATAGCGATTGCCGCCGAGGCTGCGGAATTTCGTCGCGGTGTAGGTAGCGACCGGTGTGCGCGCAGTGTCGAAGAAATCGCCACCGCGTAGCGACTCGTCGCGTTCGGAGTTCGCGGTATCGGCGCTCGCCAGCATGATCTTCACATCGAAGTGCGCGGTCGCGAGCGACGCTGGATCGAATGCGATGACGGCATCGAAGGTCTTGAAGCGGCCATCGAACGCATCGCCCTGATAGGCGCCTGAAAATCCCAGCGTCGAGGACTTCGGGTCCGCGTGCCAGTTGCCCGCGTGCGCGGCGAACGTAGCGAGCAGCGCGAGGGCGAATGCAACGCGTCGCAGATTCATGGCTTGTCTCCGGTCGGTGGCGGCATGCCAGGCAGCATGCGTCGCAGGGTTTCGTCGTGGTCGAAATAATGATGCTTGAGCGCGGCTGCGGCGTGCAGGCCGACCAGCGCGGCGAGAACCCAGAAGCCGGTCTCGTGTACTTCACGCGCCCAGTATTTTACCGCCGGGTCTGGCCCCCATAGCGCAGGGAGGTGGACGATGCCGAACCATTGCAACGGGAAATTCGCCGCTGAGTTAAACAGCCAGCCCGACAGTGGCATCGCAAGCATCAGCGCATACAGGCCGAAGTGCACCGCCGATGCCGACCAGCGTTGCCATGCGGGTCCCGGCATCTCCGGCGGGTGCCGGGTCGCGAGCCGCCAGACGAGCCGCAATCCAACCAGCATCAGTACCGTGATGCCGAAGGATTTGTGCAACAGATAAATCCTGATCTTGTCCGGCGACGCAGCCATGTCGGTCATCACCAGGCCGACGCTGCCAAGGCCGACGATCAGCAATGCGATCAGCCAGTGCAGCAGTTGCGCGAAACGGTTCCAGCGAACGGGCGCGACGTTCATCACCGATGCGGCTCCCGCGTTGCGGTGGATGCGGGTTGCGCAGGTTTGGCCTCGTGCGCGTTGGCTTCGGCTTCGATGGCGAGCACGACGTCCTGGCCGACCGCATCCGGGAATGCGTCCATGCCAAGGTCCTTGCGATGCAGCGTCGCCGTCGCCGAAAACCCGGCGGTCTTGCGGAACGCCGTATACAGCGAGCGCTTGAGCCCATTCATCGCGACATCCAGCACGACGGTGCTGTCGCGTCCGCGCAAACTCAGGGTGCCGGTGACTTTCGCGTGGGTCGCGTCGATCGGTACGACGCTGGTTGCGACGAAGTGCGCGACCGGCTGTTTCGTGGAATCGAGGAACGTACCGGAGAGCACTTTCTTCTTCCATGCATCGTCGCCCATGTCGAGACGATCCAGCGGAATGCTCACGTCGAGCTTCGCGCCGCGCCAATCGGATGGATCAAAATCCAGGATGCCGTTCGCACCCGAGAAAGTGCCGATGGCATGGGAGAGGCCGAGATGCTCGACGCGGAATGCGATCCGCGTATGCACCGGATCGATCACGAAATGCTCGGCCGCAGCGTGCGCATTCGATGCAAGCATCCAGGCGACCAGAACCTGGACCGTGGGCAATTGGCGGCGGATCGTGTTTTGCATCGGTGGGCTCGCATCCTGCGGATGACCATCGCGACAGTATCCCGATTCTGGGCCTGGTTGGGTGAACGCGCGCGACTACAGCTGCTCCTGGCGCCTGCGTGCACTTCCCACTTTGTCTGCTACGCGTCGCACTGCGCGGCCAAAGGCAGGCCTGCACCATCCATTGCTTCGGCGCTCGGTGGAATCCGCCGAGCCCTTGTGGGTCAGGCTTGCGGTCGCGACGCTGCGTTGCGAGGATGGCCATGGGGAGAAACCATGCGCCTGAACTTCGCAAGACTGTCGTTTGCTTGCTGCCTGCTCTGGCTGCTCGCCACCACTGCCCATGCGGCGTTACCGGCAGCGCGATTGCCGGAGACGCCACTGTTCCGCAGTTACGGAGTCGCCGACGGCATGCCGTCGAGCGCGGTGAACGCGATCGCGCAGGATTCGCATGGCTATCTTTGGCTGGCGACCGACGACGGCCTCGCGCGCTACGACGGCGTGGGCTTTCGCATCTGGCAGCACGACCCGGCCGATGCTGGATCGTTGCCGGGCAATCTCGTGCAGGCATTGCATGTGGATGTGCAGGATCGGGTCTGGGTCGCGCTCGAAGGCCAGGGTCTGGCGATGTTGCAACCGGACGGCGTGCATTTCCGCCGTTACACCCACGCCAACATGCCAGCGATGGGCGAGGACGATGTGTTCGCGATGGCATCGACCCCGGACAAGGCATTGTGGTTCGGCACCTTCGGCGGCGGTTTGTATCGCATGGATGCGAGCGGCGCACTCACGAATTTTCAGCACGCCGATAGCAATCCGCACAGTCTTCCCGATGCGAATGTGCTGGCATTGACGGTCGATGCGCATGCCGCGCTGTGGGTCGCCACGACGGCTGGCGCTGCGCGCTGGAACGGTCGCGGCTTCGAGCAAGTCGATACGCCCGGACTTGGCGGCGCGATGGTGTACGCGATCACCGCCGAGCCCGACGGGCGGCTGTGGTTCAGTGCGAAAACCGGCCTGTACCTGCGCGAAACCACTGGTAGCGTGCGCGCCTTGCACTGGAATCCGAATGTCGACGATCCGCGCGTGACCGGCATCCTGCACGCGCGCGACGGCGGTTACTGGCTCAGCGTGCCAGGGCTGTTGCGGCGACGCGATGCGACGTCCGATGACGTCGCACGCATCAACGGCACCGCTGCGGCATTCGCGCATGCGGTCGTGGTGCCTGGCACGCAACGCCTCCTCGGCATGTTGCAGGATCATGAAGGCAGCATCTGGTTCGCGACCAAGAACGGCGGGCTTGCGCAACTCGTCCCGCACGCATTGCAGTTCGCCGGGTTCCGGCATGCTGCGGAAAATCCCGCATCGCTGAGCGCGACCCAACCCGAGGCGATGGCGCTCGCCGACGATGGCCGCATCTGGGTCGTCGGTGGACGCAGCGCGATCGACCGCATCGACCCAACGACGGGTGCGATCGAACATTGGGCGCCGCCTGAGCTCGAACACAAATATCTCTGGGCGTTGAGCCAGCGCGCCGATGGGCTGCTGTGGGTCGGCTACAACACCGGAGTGGCGCGCATCGATCCGCACACGCGCAAGGTGCAGGTCTGGGATCAGGACAGCAGGCAGGACGCACCGTTGACAGGTCCTAACGATCTGATCGCACAGACGCCCGACGGTCGCGTGTGGCTGTCCAGCCTCGGCGATGGCATCCAGGTGCGCGATCGCGACGGCCATGTGCTGTTCGCGATCAAGCCCGACAACGGACTCGGCCTGAGTGCCGCGGATACCGAGCAACTCGGCGTGTCGCCGCAGGGCGCGCTGTGGCTGGCTGGTGCGCAAGGCGTGCTGGCCTGGAACGACGCAGCGCATCGCTTCGCGCCAGTGCCAGGCGCGCCGGCCGAGCGCGTGTACGGCTACGCGTTCGCCGATCCGAAAACACTCTGGCTGTATCGGCTCGGAGCACTCGAACGCTACGGTTGGGATGGGCATGCGTTGCACTTGCAGACGCGCGTCGACCAGCGCCAGGGATTGCCGGTCGTCGAGTCCGGTGGGGTGATCGCCGACGCACGCGGCGATGTCTGGATGACCAGCAAGCGCGGCCTGCTGCGCTTCGATGCGCACGTCAATCGCGTGCGCGTGTATGGCGTGCGCGATGGTTTGCCGAGCCAGGAGTTCGGCATCCATCCGCCGTTGCTCACGAAAACCGGGATCGCGGTCGCTGGCACGGTGGATGGACTGCTGCTGTTCGAGCCGACGACGGTTGCGTTCGACAACGCAAGTCCGCCGCTGTTGATCGATACGGTCAGTGCGCGTCGTGGCGATCGCGACGTCGCGCTGGATGCGCATGCGCGCATCGTGCTCGGTCCGGACGATCGCGACCTGCGCGTCGCTGCACGACTGCTTTCGTACGCCGATCCCAAGGCGCATCGCTACCGTTTTTGGCTGCATGGGTACGACGCGGGCTGGATGGAGCAGGGCGCGAGCGGCGAGCGCGTGTTTTCGCGCCTCGATCCGGGCCGATACAAGCTGGAGGTCGAAGCGACGAATGCCGATGGCGTGTGGTCGGCGGCGCAGCAACTCGCAATCACGGTGCGGCCGCCGTGGTGGAAAACCGGGATCGCGTACATCGCGTACGCGGCGTTAGGCCTGCTCGCGCTGCTGATGCTGGCGTGGCTGTATCGGCGCAGGCTCAAGCGTCGCCATGCCTACGCGCTGGCCGAACAACGCAGTGCGCTCGCCGAGCAGACCTCGGAGGCGAAGACGCGCTTCCTCGCCACGATGGGCCACGAGATCCGTACGCCGATGACCGGCGTGCTCGGGATGACCGAACTGCTGCTCGGCAGCGAACTGGCGCCGCGTCAGCGACATCAGGCCGAGTCGATCCAGAGCGCAGGCCAGCACCTGTTGCGGATCGTCAACGATGCACTCGATCTGGCGCGCATCGAAGCTGGCAAGCTCGCGCTCGACGATGCGCCGTTCGATCCGCGCGCGTTGCTGCAGGAAGTCGATGCCTTGCTGCGCCCACTCGCGCAAGCGAAGGTGCTGACATTCGAGACGAGCATCGCCGCCGATGTGCCGCGCGGCCTGCGCGGCGATTGCGCGCGCGTACGACAGATCCTGTTGAATCTCGGCAACAATGCGATCAAGTTTACCGAGCGCGGCAGCGTGCGCATTCTGCTCGCGCGCGTCGCACTTGCAAATGATGGCCACCCCGCCATCGGCGGCTTGCACCTGACCGTCGCCGACAGCGGCCCAGGCCTCAACGCCGAACAGCGCGAACGTCTGTTCCAGCGGTTCGAACAGGCCGACGGCGCGCGGACTTCGGCGCGTTACGGCGGCAGCGGACTGGGATTGGCGATCTGCCAGGAACTCGCCGCAGCGATGGGCGGCCAGATCGCGGTGGACAGCACGCCCGGCGTCGGCACGCGTTTCGACGTGCTGCTGCCGCTCGCCGAATGCACGCCGCCGCAGGTTTCCATCGCGACGCCGCGCACCGGCGCGCGTTCGTTGCGCCTTTTGCTGGTTGAGGACGATCCCACGATTGCCGAAGTATTGAGCGGACTGCTGCAGGCGCAGGGGCACGAAGTCGTGCATGCGCTGCACGGGCTGGCTGCGTTGTCGGAACTCGAGAACGCGACATTCGATGCGGCGTTGCTCGACCTCGACCTGCCCGGCGTCAACGGCCTCGACCTCGCGCGGCTGATCCGCGCCCGCGCCATCGCGCTGCCGCTACTCGCAGTGACCGCGCGCGCGGATGCGGACGCGGAGCCGGACGCGCGTGCGGCGGGGATGGACGGGTTCTTGCGCAAGCCGGTGACGGGGGAGATGCTGGCGGATGCGCTGGAGCGGTTGGTTGGGCGGTAATCGCGCCAAGCCGTTCGTGGTGAGTCTGTCGAACCACATGCAGCAACAAAGCAAAAGCTTTCACGCGCTGCGCGCGCGAGTCACTTTCTGTTTCGGCAGAAAGTAACCAAAGGCCATTGCGCCGGACGCTCGCCGATGCGATGAAGCCGCATCGGTGCCCTGCGCTTCTCGCGGTCTGCGTGCCGGACCGAACTCGCGCATCCATGCGCTCAAACATACGGGCCTTTCCCACGCCGCCCACTGCGATGCTCGGCTCGCTTTACGGCGCAGAGAACAAGAGCATGGCAACAAAGCGGAAGGCGGATTACGCTGCGCTAATCCGCCCTGCTTGCTACTTGCTACTTGCTCCGCGCATCCATGCACGGCGGACTCGCGTGCGACGACGAAAAACGGCGCGCATCGTGCGCGCCGCCCACGGATCAAGTCAGAGGCAGGTTCTGCGGGTCTATCCGCCGTCACCCGCCGCTCCGCAGGGGCCCCGGACAGCAGAGGGCTCCCGCCTGCAAAAAAGCGTTAACGCCAGAAATCAGAGGTGGGCCGAAGGCATGTGCGCTGGATTGAATGGGCTGCACTCTACGACCGATTTTCTTTGAGCATGTTGCAGAAGAGCGCGCCCTGCTCGATTGCGTCGTCAAGTGCGATGTGCGAATGAGGCAGCTTGTCGAACCAGTGCTTCGGCATGTTTCTCTTGGTGCTTTCTCGATAGTCGGTTTTAAGCAGGGCCATGGCGAACGACTTGACATCGAGCGCCGAATGACTGAACGGGCTCTCCCCCACAAACTTGATGAGATACCAATATACAAACAAAAAGTCGAAGCCTGCAGGATACGCTACAAATACAGGCTTTCCCCTCAACGATTTGACCCAATAGACGTAGCGTGCCATCGCACTTTCCGGTGCTTCCAGATCTTTCCGGCAGGCATTCCAGGCTTCGGGTTGAGTGCCCCACCATAATGACGTCTTTGGATGCGCGGAGGCCTCAGCCAAAGTTTCGAAGTTTGCAGTAAACGTGGAGATGAGGCGCTTATCAGCTGTATAGGCAGCCGAGCCAAGACTCAGCATTGAATGCGGACCTGGAATCGGGCCGTCGGTCTCAATGTCGGTGCTGATGTAGATTTCGGTCATGTGATCCTGTGGGCTGGTGAAGCCCAACTACAAATATGCCCCGCATATGGGGCGATGAGCCTTATCGTGCGCGGTCGTAAGTAGGATGGTCAAGCGAGTATCGTGCGCTGAGCGCACGCTATCTGCTGTGCTCTTACTCTTGCGCCGTAAAGCTCGCTGAGCATCGCAGCAGGCGGCGGGAGCAAGGCCCGCATGTCGAGCGCATGGATGCGCGAGTTCGGGCCGGCCCGCCGCATGCGAGAAGCGCAGGGGACCGAGACAGCTTCATCGTCTCGGCGAGTGTCCGGTGCAATGGCCTTTGGTTACTTTCTGCCGAAATGGAAAGTGACTCGCGCGCGCAGCGCGTGAAAGCATTTGATCTTGCTTGAAAGCGTTTGATCTTGCTTCCGAAGAAGCAGATCCCTCGCTACGCTCGGGATGACAACGATAGGCGGAGATCGTCAGCGCGCAGCGCTGAACTCATGCACCGCATCCACCAGCACCCGCACATGGTCCGGATTCATGTCCGGCGACAGTCCATGTCCGAGGTTGAAGATGTGGCCGGTGTTCGAACCGTCGCCTCCGCGTGCATAGCTGTCGATCGTGCGGCGGACTTCGTCGCGGATCGCTTCGGGCGAGCCGTACAGCGTCGCCGGATCGAGGTTGCCTTGCAGCGCGACCTTGCCCGCGGTGCGTTGGCGTGCGTCTTCGAGCGAGATCAGCCAGTCCACGCCGAGAGCCTCGGCGCCGCTGTCGGCGAGTTCGGCCAGGTAGGGTGCGTTGCCCTTGCCGAACAGGATCAGTGGAGTGCGTTCGACGCCATTGCCGCGCTGTAGTTCCTGCGCGATGCGGGCGAGGTAACGCAGCGAGAATTCGCGGTAATGATGCGGTGCCAGCACCCCGCCCCAGGTATCGAACACCTGCAGCACCTGCGCGCCGGCGGCGCGTTGCGCGGACAGGTACGCGATGACCGCATTTGTCGTGACTTCCAGCAAGCGATGGAGGTCGGCCGGCTCATTGAGCAGCATCGACTTGATCTTCGAATAGTTGTCGCTGCCGCCGCCTTCGACCATGTAGCAGGCCAGCGTCCACGGGCTGCCGGAGAATCCGATCAGCGGCACGCGGCCGTCGAGTTCCTTGCGGATCAAACTCACTGCGTCCATCACGTAGCGCAGTTCGCCAGCCATGTCGGGTACGAACAACTTGTCGACGTCGGCGACGCTGCGGATCGGGCGCTCGAATTTCGGGCCTTCGCCTTCGACGAAATACAGGCCGAGACCCATCGCGTCGGGCACGGTGAGGATGTCGGAGAACAGGATCGCTGCATCGAGGTCGAAGCGTGCGAGCGGTTGCAGCGTCACTTCGCAGGCGAGTTCAGGTGTTTTCGCCATCGCGAGGAAACTGCCGGCGCGCGCGCGGGTCGCGCGGTATTCGGGCAGGTATCGGCCAGCCTGGCGCATCAGCCAGACGGGCGTGGCATCGACGGGTTCGCGGCGCAGTGCGCGGAGCAGGCGGTCGTTGGCGAGGATGGGGTTTGGCATCACGTTCCTTGGAGAAGTTGCTGCGGCGGCCCCGGAGCTAGCGCGGGGCTTCAGCATCCGGCCCGACCTTGCGGCCGGGCGCTCGGCAAAGCGTGACCTGCCGATAGGGCAGCTCATGCACGCTTTGCCTCGATCCGGCCCGACCTTGCGGCCGGGCACTCGGCAAAGCATGACCTGCCGATAGGGCAGCTCATGCACGCTTTGCCTCGATCCGGCCCGACCTTGCGGCCGGGCGCTTGGCAAAGCATGACCTGCCGATAAGGCAGCTCATGCACGCTTTGCCTCGCCCTGGACAAACACGATCTGGAAGCCGCGCTTCACGTTCTGGTCGCGATGGTGCGTGAACGCGGTCATTGCCTCGTCCTGGCTCAGATACTGCTCGCGCTTGACCGTGCTGCGCTGGCCGATGTGCCCGCTTTCGCGCACGAGCAGCCAGCCATCGAGCAGGTCCTGCTGCAGGGCGAGTTGCACGAAACGCGGAGCTTCGGCACCGACGGGCGGATGTTGGAGGAGCAGACGCATCCGCCAATTCTAACTGAGACACTCATCGGCGCGGATCATTGTCCGACGCATCACATGCCGTCGCCGCCATCCAACTCGTCGCCGAGTAGTTCAAGTACGCGTTGCTGGTCCACGTCGTCGGCGAGGTAGGCGCGTCCGATCCCGCGCCAGAGCACCAGCCGCATCCGGCCCGAAACGTTCTTCTTGTCCAGCCGCATGCGCGCAAGCAGGGCCACAGGATCGAGGCCATCGGGGATCGACACCGGCAGGTTCAGGCGTTCAAGCAGCGCGGCCAGACGCGCGGTATCGATCAGCGGTGCATATCCGAGTTCCGACGAAAGCCGCGACGCCAGCATCATGCCGATCGCGACCGCTTCGCCGTGCAGCAACGTTCCGAAACCGGCTTCGGCCTCGAGCGCGTGGCCGAAGGTATGCCCGAAGTTGAGCAGTGCGCGCGCGCCATGGTCGGTCTCGTCTTTCGCGACGACCCTGGCCTTGTGCGCGCAGCATTTGCGGACCGCCTCGGCGAGCGTCGATGGATCGCGCGCGAGCAATGCCTCGGCGTGTTCTTCGATCCAGCCGAACAAGGCGCGGTCGCCGATCGCACCGTACTTGACGACTTCTGCCAGTCCTGCGGAAAGTTCGCGCGCGGGCAGCGTAGCCAGCACATCGGTATCGATTGCGACTGCACAGGGTTGGTGAAACGCGCCGACCAGATTCTTGCCTTGGGGCAGGTCGACGGCGGTCTTGCCGCCAACCGACGAATCCACCATCGCGAGCAAGGTGGTCGGAATCTGCACATAGCGCACGCCGCGCATCCAGCACGCTGCTGCAAAACCGGCCAGATCGCCAACCACGCCGCCGCCGAGTGCGATCACCAATGCATCGCGGTTCGCCTGCATGTCGGCAAGCGCGGCGAAGATCGAAGCGCAGGACTCCAGCGTCTTGTGTTGTTCGCCAGCGGGAATGACGTGCAACGCGGCCTGGTAGTCGCCAGGCAGCATCGCGAGTACGCGATCCGCATACAGCGGCGCGACGTTGCTGTCGCTGACCAGCAGCACGTGCCGACCGAATGCGATGTCGGCGAATGTATCGGCGTGATCCAGCAGGCCCGCACCGATCCGGATCGGATAGCGGCGTTCGCCGAGTTCGACATGCAGGGTGTGCGTCATTGAGCCGGCCGATCGGCACGCACGTATTGGGCAGGACGTTCAATCATTTGCACATCAACTCCGGTACTGCCGCATGTTGTTCCTGACGTTGCCATCGTGTGGCGATCAGGGCGGCGAGGTGTTCTGCAGAGGCATTCGGGCCGGGGCCGTTCGAGTCGAATTTCAGGTCGGCGAGTTCGGTGTACAGCGCGTTGCGCTGAGCGGCAAGTGCAGTGAGTTTGGCGTGGCGATCGCCATCGGCGAGCAATGGTCGACTGCGGTCGCGCGCGAGCCGTGCGAGCTGCGCATCGACATCCAGATGCAGGTACACGATGAAGCCGCACTCCCGCATCCAGCGTCGGCTGGCCGGATCGAGCACCGCGCCGCCGCCGGTCGCGATCAGCAATCCGTTGTCGTTGCACAGTTCGGCGAGCAGTGCCGCTTCACGCGCACGGAATCCCGCTTCGCCTTCGCATTCAAAAATGAGCGGCACGCGTGCGCCGGTGATTTCCTCCAGACGATGGTCCACGTCGACGAAGCGCAGCGCGAGCTTGGCCGCGACGCGCGTGCCGATGGTGGTCTTGCCTGCGCCCATCGGACCGACGAACACCAGATTCGGAGCCGGATTCATGCCCCGATGCTAGCATTGTCGGACGTGCGTTCCGCGGGTTTGCGCGGATTGCATGCATCGCCACGATCCACACGTTCAGGAGAACGCCATGTCCGTTGCAAAGGTGATCGAACTTACGTCGTCGTCCACGAAAGGGATCGAGGACGCCGTGCAGTCCGGCCTCACGAAATGCGCCGAGAGTGTGAAGAACATCAAGGGTGCATGGGTGAACGAGATCAAGGTCGTGACTGGCGACGACGGCAGCGTCAAGGAATGGCGCGTCAACCTGCGGGTGACCTTCGTCGTGAAGTAAGGCCTACCCGATCGGCCGCCGCAGCGCATCGATCCGGATCGTGCGATCCGCGATCCCGGGCAGCATGCGCAGTGCCTGCCGACTCACGCGCTCGAAGAACAGTACGAAGCGTTCGATCGCCTCGCGATCCATCGCGTTGCGGCGCGGATGGGCGATTTGCAGCGTCGCTTCCTGCTGCCAGCGCCAGGCCGGTACCACCTCAAAACCCGGGCCTTGCAGGAACAGCAAGCGTTCGATGCGTCCCCACAGCGGCACATAGTCGTTGAGTGCGTGGTTGCAGTAAGTGCGCCAGATGCCGCGCGGATCGGCATCGCGTTCCAGTGCGTTCAGCGGCTCGCGCAGCGCGGCGGAGTCTTCCGCAGGCACCTTGAGGAACCAGCCCTCGAACACGATCAGGTCGGGCCGTCGCGCGACCAGCGCCCAGCGCGATGGCGGCAGCCGACGATCACCGATCTTGTCGAAGTGCGGCAGCGCGGTCGTCTTGCCCGCTTTCAGCGAGTCGATCGTCGCGCAGGCCAGCGCGACATCGTGCGTGCCTGGCGGTCCGCGCGTCGCGAGCAACGGGTGCACGTTGCGACCCAGTTGCAGACGTTCGCGGCGGCCGAGGTAGAAATCGTCGATCGACAGCACCACGACCGACAGCCCGCGCGCCCTGGCCAGCGCGGCCATCTGCGCGGCCAGCATGGACTTGCCGCTGCCCTGCAGGCCGACGATGCCATAGACCTTGCTTGCGTACGCCAGCGCATCGTCGAGCACGCTGGCGATGAACTCCGGCGAATAACTCGCCTGCGAAATCGAGTGCGTAATTGCTGCCATCGCGCGACAATATCGCATGACCAACCTCCATGCCGAAGCCCTCGCCACGTTCCGCGAGCTGCTCGAAGCAGCACGCGCATCCGGTGATCCCGAACCCACCGCGATGACCCTCGCGACCGCCGATCGCCATGGCCGCCCGACGGCGCGCACGGTGTTGCTGAAGTCCTGCGACGAGCGCGGTTTCGTGTTCTACACGCATGTCGCGAGCCGCAAGGGCAACGACCTGCGCGTCAATCCGCGCGCGGCGCTGCTGTTCCTCTGGAAGACGCTGCGCCAGCAGGTGCAGGTGCGTATCGAGGGTGCGGTGGATGTTGTTTCCGACGAAGAAGCCGATGCCTATTTTGCGAGCCGACCGCGCATGAGCCAGATCGGCGCGTGGGCCTCGCTGCAATCGGAAACGCTGGACTCGCGTGAGACCTTTGAAGCGCGCATCGCCGAGGTCGAACGCGAGTACGAGGACCGCGACGTCCCGCGCCCGCCGGGCTGGACCGGGTATCGCGTGATCGCCGACGGATTCGAGTTCTGGTACGGCGCGCAATTCCGCCTGCACGAACGCCAGCGTTACGACCTGCGCGATGGGGCGTGGTCGAAGCGGATGCTGTATCCGTGAGACGGGGAACGGGGAACGGGGAACAGGGAACAGGAGAGCCTGACGCAGCCGGGCGTGCCGATCAGGTTACCGTTGCGCACCTTTCCGTTCCCGGTTTCCCGTTCCCCGTTCCCGGCCCGAAGGGCCCTCGCCGCATTGTCTGCCTCACCGAAGAGCCCACCGAAACGCTCTACCTGCTCGGCGAGCAGCACCGCATCGTCGGCATCTCGGGCTTCACAGTGCGGCCTGCAATTGCGCGGCGCGAGAAACCGAAGGTCAGTGCGTTCACTTCGGCGAAGATCGGTGAAATCCTCAAGCTCGAACCGGATTTCGTGATCGGGTTTTCCGACATCCAGGCCGACATCGCGGCGGAGTTGATCCGACGCGGTATTGAAGTGTGGATCAGCAACCATCGCAGCGTCGACGGCATCCTTGAATACATCCGACGGCTCGGCGCATTGGTCGGCGCAAGCGACAAGGCGAATGGATTGGCGGACGCATTCGCGCGCGGACTCGATGCGATCGCGCGGCAGGCCGCGACCCTGCCGCGTCGCCCGAAAGTCTATTTCGAGGAATGGGATGAGCCGCCGATCACCGGAATCCGCTGGGTCGCCGAGCTTGTGCGGATCGCGGGTGGCGACGACATCTTCCCCGAGCGTGCGGCCGAATCGCTCGCGAAGCAACGCATCCTTGAAGACCCGGAAGAGGTCATCCGGCGCGCGCCAGACATCATCATTGGCTCATGGTGCGGCAAGAAATTCCGCCCCGAAAAAGTCGCCGCCCGGCCGGGCTGGGATGCGATTCCAGCGGTGCGCTGTGGCGAACTGCATGAGATCAAGTCGCCGTTGATCCTGCAGCCAGGGCCAGCCGCGCTGACTGATGGTGTTGGCGCAATCGTGCGCATTGTCCGCGATTGGAGTGCAAAGGGCGGAATCAGGATCTGAGTGACGCCTCGCCTGGCCTGAACGCAGACCCTTCCGGACGGGCGCATAAAATTTACTCTGGCCTCGTTTCCGGCGCATGCTCGGAACAATCACCTTGTGGAGGCCGCATGGCTCCGGCTCCAACGGCCCTGCTTCGACAGCGCATCTGGGCATGGTTGTTGCCACCGGAGCAATTTCCGCGCAGCAATGGGATCGCCTATCAGAAGGCGGCCGCGATGGTCTTGCTTGCCACCGGCGGCGGCCTGATCGTGGCGGCTTTCGCGATCATCCAATTCCTTTTTGACGCGCGAATGCTGGCTTTGCCGGCGGCGATTGCCTCAGGCGGCACGTTGCTGCTGCTGATTCCGTTCCGCCACACCGCGCGTTGGCGCCTGTACGGCAATGCGATCTGCCTGCTGTTGTACGGCGGCGTGATCGTGACGGAACTTCTCAGCGGCGGGCAACTCGCGTCGCCGGTCATCGTGCTGCCGACGCTGGTGTTCCTGACGGTCCTGGCACTCGATCGCAACGATGCGCTGGTCTGGGCCATGCTGGCGATAGGCTCCGCGTTGGCGTCTTACCTGATGTTCCAGTACCCCGTGCATGCACTGATCGAGCCGTCGTCCGGATGGGTGCGTACTGCGCCGTATCGCGCATCGATCGCGTTGTGCATTTTCAACACGCTGATTGCGTTGGTGCTGGTTGGCGGATTCCGCGTGCAGCATGCACGAATGGCCGAGTTGCGCGGACTGGAACGCCAACGGCAACGCGAGCTGGATGCCGAACGCGCACGCTTCGCGGATTTCGCCTCGATCGCCGCCGACGGGTTCTGGGAAACCGACGCCGAAAACCGCCTGACCTTCGTTTCCGAGGGATATGCGGAGATGTTCGGGCTCACCGATGAGCAGATGCTGGGCCGCACGCCGCTGGAGATCGCGCAGGCACTGGATCCGCGGCGTGCTATTCATCCGGGCAAGGCGGCTGCGATGTTGCGCGGCGAGGCGTTCGCGAACCAGCATCTGTTCGGGCGGGGCAAGGACGGCGCGACGACCGTGCTGAACAACAGCGGTCGTCCCGTGCTCGATGCCGATGGGCGCTTCATGGGATTTCGCGGCGCGGTGGTGGACATCAGCGAAACGTATCGCCTGACCAAGGAGCTGCGCCAGCTCGCCGAAAGCGATCCGTTGACGGGCTTGGCCAATCGGCGTTCCCTGCGCGCCAGCCTGGATGTGCAGTTGCGGCAGGAGCCGCCAGGATGGTTGCTGTACCTGGACCTGGACCACTTCAAGGAAGTCAACGACGCGTATGGACACGATGTGGGCGACCGCCTGCTGGGTGCGGTCGCCGGCATCCTGCGCACGAGCGTGCGCGACGACGATCTGGTGGCGCGCATGGGCGGCGACGAATTCGCCGTGTTGCTGCCGGGCGGCAATCAGATCGGCGCGGAAACCGTTGCGGGCCGTATCCTCAAGGCACTGGCCCATCTCGCCGCGACCGAGTCCGCGTTTCGCAACATCTCGGCGAGCATCGGCCTGACCGCGCTGGTTGGCGTCACCGATGTCGACACCGCGCTGATCTATGCCGACAGCGCGTGCTATCTGGCCAAGCGCGCCGGGCGCGGGCGCTACATGCTGGCTGGGGATTGATGTGGCGGGGAACAGGGAACAGGGAACTGCAATATCAGGAGTAGCTAAGGCTGAAGCTGACTGATCGTATTTTTGTTCCCCGTTCCCCGTTCCCCGTTCCCCGTTCCCCGGTCCCCGGTCCCCGTTTCAACCACCGTTCTGCGCAGACAGTTCCGCTCCGCGCACGGTGGCGGCGGCGATTCCTTCGGCGATCAACGCGCGGAACCCACCGTCCTCGAACCGTCGCAGCGCTTCCGCCGTCACCCCGCCTGGCGAAGTCACGCGCCTTCGCAAGGTGGCAGCATCCTCGCCGGATTCGCAGAGCATCCGCCCGGCGCCAAGGATCGTCTGCGCGATCAGCGCTCGCGCGATGTCGCCAGGCAATCCCTGCGCCTGTGCGGCAGCCTGCATCGCCTCGACCAGCGCGAACACATAGGCGGGGCCGCTGCCGGATGTCGCGGTGACGGTGTCCATCAGCGCTTCGTCGTCGATCCACCGTGCGATCCCGACCGCATCGAACAAGCGCTGCACCTGCGCGCATTGCGCCGACGATGCATGCGGATTGGCGCATAGCGCAGTCGCGCTCGCGCCAAGCAACGCTGGCGTGTTGGGCATCGCGCGGACGACTGCAACATCGGCACCGAGCCAGCGCTCGACCTGGGCGATGGTGATGCCAGCGGCGACCGATACGATCAATGGCCGCTGCTCGCGCGCCTGCGGGGACAGTTCGCCGCACACCGCGCGCAACACCTGCGGCTTGACCGC
The DNA here is from genome assembly GCA_043747745.1 of Pseudomonadota bacterium. GTDB lineage: Bacteria > Pseudomonadota > Gammaproteobacteria > Xanthomonadales > Xanthomonadaceae > SZAS-103. The sequence continues at coordinate 58,810 of JAYTOP010000049.1, read as the reverse complement.
GAGCACCCAGATGTCGGCATCGCGTGCAGCATCGTGGTTGTCGGCGTGGGTGCGGACGCCGAAATCGTCTGTCAATGCAGCGCGCAATCCGGCGTTGGTTCCTGACACCGCGATGGTCGAAGCCGGGACGCCGAGCGCGACCAGTCCGCCAATCAGGCTGCGTGCGACATTCCCGCTGCCGATGATGGCAATTGAACCGGGAGTCGGCCGCTCCTGCGCACCCTGCGCCTGTGGCATTGGCACTTCCATGTGCGGCATGAATCGGGATTCGGGAATTGATGGCATCAGTCGGCAATCGCATCAGCTTGCGGGGCCAACAAGCATAACAACCGCCCCAGTCTGGAGTGGCTGCGCGCGCGCTTTTGCTCCGCCTATTCCCGATTCCCGATTCCCGATTCCCGGCTTCTGGGCCCGAACAACGCCGTGCCGATCCTGACCATCGTCGCGCCCTCGGCAATCGCCAGCTCGAAGTCTTCGCTCATGCCCATCGACAATGTGTCCATCTGCGGATGCATTACATGGACCGCTTCGAACAGACCCTTCAACGCACGGAATGCCGCACGCCGACGTTGCATGTCGGGATCGGGCGCCGGAATTGCCATCAGTCCGCGCAGCGCGAGTCGCGGTTCGACGGCGATCGCGTCGGCGATCGCGAACGCATCGCTGGGCCGACAACCGGACTTGCTGACTTCATCATCGATGTTGACCTGGATCAGCACGTTCAGCAGCTGGCAGTGCATCGGGCGATACCGGGCGAGCGCAGCGACCAGCTTGATCCGATCCACCGAATGTACCCAATCGAACATCGCGGCTGCTTCGCGCGCTTTGTTCGATTGCAGATGGCCGATGAGATGCCATTCCAGATCCAGGTCGGCCAGCGCGTGCTGCTTGGCGATGGCTTCCTGCACGTAGTTCTCGCCGAACGCGCGCTGGCCCAGCACCGCAAGCGTTCGGATTTCCGCAGCCGTGCGGGTCTTCGATACGGCCAGCAAGGCGATTCCGGCCGTTGCAGCGCCGGGGTCGGCGCGCGTCTGCGCCGCCAGGCGCATGCGTCGCAGCAGGTTCGCACGGATGGCTGCGGAATCGTTCAATGGGACGCGCCCTGGACTGGTTTGACAACCGCCGATTAGAGCTATACTCCGGTCGGAACATACATTCTAAGCGTCAGGGGACGCGCATGGATATCGCAGAACTGCTGGCTTTCTCGGTCAAGAACAAAGCATCCGACCTGCATCTGTCTGCGGGCTTGCCGCCGATGATCCGGGTCGATGGCGATGTGCGCCGGATCAACATTCCGGCACTCGAGCACAAACAGGTGCACTCGCTTGTGTACGACATCATGTCGGACAAGCAGCACCGCGATTTCGAGGAATTTCTCGAGGTCGATTTCTCGTTCGAGATCCCGGGCATGGCGCGTTTCCGCGTCAACGCCTTCAACCAGAACCGCGGCGCGGGGGCGGTCTTCCGCACCATCCCCTCCGAGGTGCTGACGCTCGAGGATCTGGCTTGTCCGCCGATCTTCCGCGAAGTTATCAACCAGCCGCAAGGCCTGATCCTGTGTACTGGGCCAACCGGTTCGGGCAAGTCCACCACGCTCGCTGCGATGGTGGACCACATCAACAAGAACGAATACGCGCACATCCTCACGGTCGAGGATCCGATCGAGTTCGTGCACACCTCGCAGAAATGCCTGGTGAACCAGCGCGAAGTCCATCGCGACACGCATGGTTTCAATGAAGCGCTGCGCTCGGCGCTGCGTGAAGACCCCGACTACATCCTGGTCGGCGAGTTGCGCGACCTGGAAACCATCCGCCTGGCGCTCACTGCCGCGGAAACCGGACATCTCGTATTCGGCACCCTGCACACCAGTTCGGCCGCCAAGACCATCGATCGCATCATCGACGTGTTCCCCGCCGGCGAAAAGCCGATGGTGCGCAGCATGCTGTCGGAGTCGTTGCGAGCGGTGATCGCGCAGTCGTTGATGAAGAAGGTCGGCGGCGGACGTATCGCGGCGCACGAGATCATGATCGGCACACCAGCGATCCGCAATCTGATCCGCGAGGACAAGGTTGCACAAATGTATTCGTCGATCCAGACCGGTCAGAATCTCGGCATGCAGACCCTCGACCAGTGCCTGCAGGACATGGTCAAGCGCGGCCAGATCACCCGGCCAAGCGCCCGCGAGTACGCCAAGGACAAGAAGCTGTTCGATTGATCGCAGAGGCAGGGAACAGGTAACAGGGAACAGGGAACGGATACAAAATCGTTGGAGCCGCAGGACGACTCCACCATCCCGGACCACCCCGTGCCCGCATTGGCTTCCCCGTTCCCCGTTCCCCGTTCCCCGGAGCCCACCATGAGCAGCATTGATTTCACCTCCTATCTGAAGCTGATGGCGCACAACAAGGCGTCGGATCTGTTCATCACTGCGGGCATGCCGCCGTCGATGAAGGTCAACGGCAAGATCAGCCCGATCACCCAGACCGCGCTCACTTCGCAGCAGAGCCGCGACCTGGTGCTGAATGTGATGACCCCGCCGCAGCGCGAGGAGTTCGAGAAAACCCACGAGTGCAATTTCGCGATCGGCGTGGCCGGGCTCGGCCGCTTCCGCGTCAGCTGCTTCTACCAGCGCAACCAGGTCGGCATGGTGCTGCGCCGGATCGAGACAAAGATCCCCACCGTCGATGAACTCAGCCTGCCGGCGATCGTCAAATCGCTGGCGATGACCAAGCGCGGCATCATCATCTTCGTCGGCGCGACCGGCACCGGTAAGTCGACCTCGCTCGCGGCGATGATCGGTTACCGCAACCTGAACTCGACCGGCCACATCATCACGATCGAGGACCCGATCGAGTTCGTGCACAAGCACGAAGGCTGCATCATCACCCAGCGCGAAGTCGGCATCGACACCGACAGTTGGGAAAACGCGCTGAAGAACACCCTGCGCCAGGCACCCGATGTGATCATGATCGGCGAGGTGCGCACACGCGAGGGCATGGATCATGCGATCGCGTTCGCCGAAACCGGCCACCTCGTGCTGTGCACCCTGCACGCCAACAACGCCAACCAGGCGATGGACCGCATCATCAACTTCTTCCCCGAGGATCGCCGCAGCCAGTTGCTGATGGACCTGTCGATGAACCTCAAGGGGGTCGTTGCGCAGATGCTGATTCCGACGCCGGACGGCAAGGCCCGCAAGGTCGCGATGGAAATCCTGCTGGGCACGCCGCTGGTGCAGGACTACATCCGAGACGGCGAGATCCACAAGCTCAAGGATGTCATGAAGGAGTCCACCAACCTGGGCATGCAGACCTTCGACCAGAGCCTGTTCATCCTGTACCAGGCCGGCGAGATCAGCTACGAAGACGCCCTGCGCTTCGCCGACTCGCAAAACGAAGTGCGCCTGCGCATCAAGCTCGCCCAGGGCGGCGATGCCAACAGCCTCGCACAGGGGCTTGATGGCGTGGAACTGGTCTCCACGGAAGATAGAAACGTGATGCGGCGTTAGCAGATTGGTGCGTGTGGCGAATCGAAAAAGCCGGGCATTGCCCGGCTTTTTCACGAGTACCGACCGCGTACCACACTACTGGCCCGCAGGTTCTCCGAGCGATCAGCGCCGCTTCAAGATTGACCGAAATCAGATCGTGGTGACAAGCGCTCCGGATAGATTTTGTATTCGTCGAGGCGCGTCTGGGCGATGACTACCTTGTCACCCGATTTCAGGTTGTGGTCCGAGAAGAATTTACGAAGCCAGCCGCGTTTCCGCGATGTCCGTCACCAGCGGGTCACTCCCGCGAGGATGCAGTGTGATCAACCGGCATCTGGATCGATTCAGCCGTTTCCATCCTTGCCGATCTTTTCGCTGACCTCCGCGCGAAACTCGCTGAGTTCGCGGATGAGGGTCTCGATATTGACCTCGTTCTTGAGGTTGACCTTGAAGTCGGTTTCGGCGCGTGCGCGGTCCTTGAAGGACTGGCGGTTCTGGCTCATCACGATCAGCGGGCCCTGCAGACCGACCAGTACGGCCAGTGCGAGGTTGAAAAACGCATACGGATACGGGTCGAGCGGCTGCTTCATGATGATCGCGGTGTTCACGACGCACCAGCCTGCGGTCATCGCGAGCAGGAAGACGATGAACTTCCAGCTGCCATTGAGTTCGGCCACGGCATCGGCGAGGCGGTCGCTCCAGGACAGGTTCTGCTCGAATTCCGCGTCGACGTTCTTCGCCGCGCGTGCCGAAAGCATCGTATTGGTTTCGCGCAGGCGCTGGCCCATCGTGCGCAGGATCGCCATCGCTGCGCGTGGTCGGCGGTCCAGGTAATTTTCGAGGGTCTCGCGCTGCAGTTCGAGCAGCACCGCGTTGCTGGTTGCCAGCGCGCTCGCGCTGCGCGGCAGGTCGTCGAACAGCGACAGTTCGCCGAAATATTCGCCGCGCGCGATGTCCTTGAGCGAGATGCGGTGGGATTTCTCGCCGGGCAGGTGGATGTTCACGTCGCCGCTCTCGATGATGTACATCGCGCTGCCGACATCGCCCTGGGCGAAGATCATGGTGCCGGCGCGGAAGCTGCGCGGCTCAAGCGCGGCCGACAGCGCGACCAGGTCGTCTTCTTCAAGACCCTCGAACAAGGGAATGGAACGTAACAGCGCGGTGGCATCCACGAGCGGGTCTCCGTGATCAGCGAGGCATCGTAACGGGTAAACGGGTCATGTTCATCGATGCCTGTCGAGACCTATCTGTGCGGGAGTGGTTGTCACAGAAGAGCCTGGGCTGCCTATGCCGGCACGTCCTTGCCCATCGCCCACGCGACCTGGTGCGGATCGAAGCCGGTTTCGATGGTCGGCTTGACGATGCGGAAGTAGGGCGAGACGTCGAAGTCGCGCGGCGCAAACAGGCTGTAGTGGCGGATCTGCAGCAGCTCCTTGCGCTTGCTGCGCGCGGCCGAATCGTCGCCGTCGAGTACGACCTGCGGCAGGATCGGGTAGTGCACCGACTGGTAAGCTTGGGCAATGAGACTGGAGCATATCGCGCGGGTCGGGTCGCCGCTGCCGATCGCCAGCACACGGCGCTTGAAACGATCCGGCAACGGCGGCGTGCGGATCAGGTAGCGCACCAGGTCGAAGACGTTCTTCATGTCGTACTGATGGCCGAGGCGCTCCATCGCGAACGCGATCACGGAGTCGGTTTCCTGCGTCTCCAGGCCGACCGGACGGCAGATCCGCGTATGGAATTCGGCGTATTTCGCGAGAGGAACGATCTGCACGCCCTTGATGACGTCGGCTTCGAGTAGATGCGGCGAGGTCGCGCCAGATGCATCGGTCTGCTCGCCGACGCACAACGCCGCGTGCGACCAGGTGGACTGGGTGAGGTAGCGGATTGCGACCGAGAAACGGCTGTTGCCATCCACCAGCAGCACGTCGCCCTTGCGGATGGTCGTCGCCACTTGCGACGGCATCGAGGTCGACGGGTTGCGGTCACGATCGATCGGCTTGGACAAATAGCGGGCCAGGGCGCGGCCGGTGTGTTCGCGAATCCCGAGCATGCTGCAACTCCCCCTGTAACCTGCGCCGCTCGCGACGCGTTCACCATTCTAGAGTAGGCAGACCCGCAAATTGCACACGGCGGCGCGTGCCGGAAGCGCGGCCAGGCTAACGGATGGACGCGCTAGAATGCGCTCATGCAACGCCCGCACCCCGCCAATGCGTACCTCGTCAATCATTTCCTGATCGCCGTGCCGACGATGGACGATCCGCATTTCGCGCGCGGCGTGACCTTGCTGTGCGAGCACAACGAGCATGGTGCGATGGGCCTGCTGGTCAACCGACCGTCGGACTACCGGCTCGGCGAAGTGCTGGAACAGATGGATCTCATGACCGAACTGGCCGCTATCGCCGATGACACCGTGCTCATCGGTGGTCCGGTGTTGCCCGATCGCGGATTCGTACTGCACGACGGCGGCGACGAATGGCCGTCCACGATGCGCGTCGCGCCGGGAATGGCGGTGACCACCTCACGCGAAATCCTGGTCGCGATGGCGCGCGGCTTCGGCCCGCGAAGGCATCTGGTCACATTGGGTTATGCGAGCTGGAGTGCCGGCCAACTCGAACAGGAAATCGTCGACAATGCCTGGCTCACGGTGCCGGCCGATCAGGCGATCGTGTTCGACACGCCGATCGAGCAACGATGGCAGGCTGCGGCACGGCATCTCGGCGTCGATCTGGGGCAGTTTGCGGGCTATGTCGGCCACGCATGAGCGATGCGATTCGGCCCATCGTCACGGTGCTCGGCTTCGATGTCGGCGCCAAGCGCATCGGCGTGGCGGTCGGCAATGCGGTCTCGGCGACCGCGCGCGACCTGGCCGTCGTGGACATGCGCGATGACGTCGCCGACTGGCCCGCGATCGACAAGTTGCTGCGCGAATGGCGGCCGGATGCATTGGTGATCGGCGATCCGCGCACGCTTGCCGATGGCGACCAGCCCTCGCGCCAGCGTGCGCATCGCTTTGCGCGCGACGCGATTGCGCGCTACCGCTTGCCGGTGAGGCTGGTGGACGAGCGCAGCAGTTCGATCGAAGCCGCGCAGCGTTTCGCCGATGCGCGCGCCGCAGGTGCGCGAAAGCGTGCCGATGCGAAGAATCTGGATGCGCTGGCCGCGGCAGTGATCGTCGAACGCTGGCTCGCCGCGCCGAGCGACAGCGACAGCGTGCCCGACACCGATGCGCCGATACCATCCGATCCAACACCAGGCAAAGATGCGCCATGAACGATGCGATGACCGACAGCGATCTGCAACTGCGCCCTGACGGCACCCTGCGCCATCTGCTCACGCTTGAAGGCCTGCCGCGCGCGGCGCTCGAACGCCTGCTTGATTCTGCACAACGCCTGCGCCCCGATGCGCGGGATGGCACTGCGCAGCGCACGCGACTCGCTGGCCGCACGGCCTGCACCTTGTTCCTCGAACCATCGACGCGCACGCGCAGCGCGTTCCATCTAGCCGCGATGCGGCTTGGCGCGGACGTGCTGAACTTCGACCTGTCGGCATCGTCGGCGGGTAAGGGCGAGACCACGCTCGACACGCTGCGCAACCTCGAAGCGATGGGCGTGGATTGCTTCATCGTGCGCGCGGGCGAGAACGGCGCGGTCGCGGCGCTGGCAGCGCAAGCTGGAACCAACACCGCGCTGATCAATGCCGGCGACGGTCGCCATCAGCATCCGACCCAAGGTCTGCTCGACATGCTGACCTTGCACCAGGCGAAAGGTGCGGATTTCTCGACGCTCACGGTACTGGTCGTCGGAGATGTGAGGCATTCACGCGTCGCGCGTTCGGATCTCGCCGCGCTGCGCACGCTTGGCTGCGGCGAAATCCGCGTCTGCGCACCGGAATCGTTGCTGCCATCGAAGTACGAACTGGACGGATGCGTGGTGAGCCACGATCTCGACGCGATGCTCGACGGCGTTGACGCATTCATGATGCTGCGCCTGCAGCGCGAACGTATGGAGGAAGGCCTGGTGCCGTCGATGCAGGCTTATTTCCGCGAATACGGACTCACCGCCGAACGTCTCGCACGCGCGAAGCCCGATGCGGTCGTATTGCATCCAGGGCCGATGAATCGTGGCGTCGAGATCAGCGACGAGGTCGCCGACGGATCGCAATCGCTGGTGCTTGCGCAGGTGTCGAATGGGGTGGCGGTGAGAATGGCGGTGATGCTGGAGTTGTTGCGGGCTTGATGTATTTCCTGCTCCCCGCAAGGGAAGAAGGGAACAACTGATCAGATCAACCCCGAATCAAATTCGTCGCCCTCTCCGCAATCATGATCGTCGGCGCATTCGTATTCCCGCCGATCAACTTCGGCATCACCGATGCGTCGATCACGCGCAACCCTTCGACGCCGCGCACGCGCAGTTGCGGATCGACCACGGACAAATCGTCCTGGCCCATGCGGCAGCTGCCGACCGGGTGGTAGATGGTTTCGGCTTTTGCGCGGATGAAGGCCTCGATCGCCTTGTCGTCCTGCGCTGCGGCGCCCGGGAAAATTTCCTCGCCACGGTACGGTGCGAACGCGGGCTGGGCGAGCAGTTCGCGCGCGAGGCGCACGCATTCGATCATGTGCTTCAGGTCGCCGCCGCCTTCATCGGTGAGGTAGCCTGGCTCGATGCGCGCCTTGTCGGCGGGATTGGCCGAATTCAACAGAATCTTCCCGCGACTGCGCGGGCGCAGGTTACAGGCGTGGGCGGTGTAGCCCCAGCCTTTGAGGCGGTGGCGGCCGTGGTCGTCGAGCATCGCGGGTACGAAATGGAATTGCACGTCGTCGCGTTCGTCGGGTGCGAGTTTCGAGCGCAGGAAGCCTCCGGCTTCGGCGACATTGCTGGTGCCGACGCCTTGGCGGTGCAGGTAATAATTCCACGCGGTGGTGATGTCGCTGATGTGGTCGTAGGTAATTTTGCGCGTGCTGCGTTGCACGGTGCAGGCATCGAGATGATCCTGCAGATTGCCGCCGACGCCAGACAGGTCGACGCGCACGTCGATGCCATGCTCGCGCAGATGCGCGGCCGGGCCGATGCCCGAGAGCATCAGCAACTGCGGCGAGTTGATCGCGCCGCCACTGAGCAGCACTTCGCGCTTCGCAGTCGCGACGATGGCCTGACCGCGATGCATGTAGGCGACGCCGGTTGCTCGCACCTTGTCGAAGGTCACGCGATGCGCGAGCGCACCGGTCGCGACGGTGAGATTCGCGCGCGGCTTCGCAGGGTCGAGATAGGCGACCGCCGACGAGCAGCGCGCGCCATTGGTCTGGGTCACCTGGTACAGGCCGAAGCCGTCCTGCGTCGCGCCGTTGAAGTCGTCGTTGCGCGGATGCCCGGCCTGCGTTGCCGCTTCGACGAAGGCGCGCGAGAGTTCGTTCGTGTAGCGCAGGTTCGCTACCTTCAGCGGGCCGTCGGCACCATGCAGCGCATCGGCGCCGCGCTCATTGCCTTCGCTGCGTTTAAACCAAGGCAGCACGTCGTTCCAGCCCCAGCCATCGGCGCCGAGTTCGACCCATTCGTCGTAATCGCGCGGCACGCCGCGGATGTCGCACATCGCGTTGATCGAGCTCGATCCGCCGAGCACCTTGCCGCGCGGCCACCACAGCCTGCGGCCTCCGAGTTGCGGCTGCGGCGCGGTGTTGTAATCCCAGTTGACGCCTTTCTTGCCGACCAGCTTCGCGAGGCCGGCGGGCATGTGGATGAAGGGGTGCCAGTCGCGCGGGCCCGCTTCGAGTAACAGTACCTTGATGCCAGGATCTTCGGAAAGACGATTCGCCAGCACGCAACCGGCCGAGCCGGCGCCCACGATGATGTAGTCGTACGACATTTGATCGAGCAGGGAGGAGTTGGACACAGAGGCACCCACAGAGGCGATCGGGCGAGGCTAGGCCCGCAGGCTAGAGCAAACATTCCAACGTCGGCGACGATCGCGTGCGGCGTGTCGATTTCCCGTGACGCCGGGCGTCGGCTAAGCTCGGCGCGCATGCGTCCATCTCGACCAGCCCGATGATCCTGCTCGATGAGCGCGCCTGACGATCGGTCCGAATCCGATGCGCTCCTGGTGCTGGCCACGGGCGCACGCGCGCATGAGCGTCCGGCGCTGCTATGGGCGTTCGTGCAGTTCTTCTGCGTGCTCGCCGCGTACTACCTGTTGCGGCCTGTGCGCGACCAGTTCAGCGCGGCGGTGGGCTCGACGAACCTGTGGCAGTTCTGGACCGCTACGTTCTTCGTCACGCTCGCATTGGTGCCGGTATTCGGCGCGTTGGTTGCGCGTTATCCGCGCGAGAAATTCATCCCGGCGGTGTACCTGTTCTTCATCCTCTGCCTGGTCGCGTTCGTGCCGGCATTCGACGCGCAGGAGCGGATCGGCGCGCGCATGCTGGGCATCGTGTTCTACATCTGGCTGAGCGTGTTCAGCCTGTGCGTGGTGTCGGTGTTCTGGAGCTTCATGGCCGATGTGTTCGACAGCGCGCAGGCACGGCGGCTGTTTCCGGTGATCGCGATAGGCGGCACATTGGGCGCGATCGTCGGGCCGATCGTCGCGGGCCTGCTGCCGATCCACGTGCTGCTGATCGCGGCGATCGGGTTGCTGGCGGTCGCGATTGCGTGCACGTGGCGTTTATCGGCATGGTCGCGTCAGCATCCGAACCTGCAGCATCGCAATGAGAATGCGCACGATGTCATCGGCGGCGGTATGTTCGATGGCCTCAAACAAGTGTTCCGCTCGCCATTCCTGCGCCGGATGATCGCGCTGCTGTTGCTCGGCGATGCGGTCGGAACGATTGCGTATGCGTTGTCTGCGGACGTCATCAAGGCGCATGCGGCGACCGGCGAAGCACGCAAGACGATCTACGCGCATATCGATCTCGCAACGAATGTGTTGCAGCTGCTGTTGCAGGTCGGCGTCACCCGCTTGCTGATGTCGCGTTACGGCGTGGTCGCCGCGCTTGTCGCGGACGGCGCGCTCAAGGCCGTCGTCCTGCTGGCCGCCGCGCTCGTCGGCACGCCGGCGATGGTGGTCGCGATGCTGATCGTCACGCGCGCGAGTGCCTACGGCATCGGCAAGCCCGCGTCGGACAGCCTGTATGCGCGCGCCGAACGCGAAACCCGCTACAAGGGCAAGAACGTGATCGACACTGCGGGCTGGCGTTTCGGCGACGTGGTGGTGTCGCTGTCGATGAAGGGCCTCACGGCGTTCGGCGTCGGCGTTGCGGGATTCGCATTGATCTCGACGTTCGCCGCGGCGCTGTCGGGCTGGTTCGGCTGGCGCGCTGCGCATGCGCCGGAGTTGTTGTCGGAGCAGACCGGATCGATCGATGCGACGAATGACGAATGAAGCGAGCGGCCCGCGGACCGCGCGGTCAGGCCGCTCGAAACACTGCATGCGGCTTCAGCTGAGCTGCCGCGACCAGTTCGGCCGGGTCGAAATCGTCGACCGAGATCGTGTCCAGCGTCATCACGCGCAGTTCTTCGAGCTGGGTTTTCTCCTCGGCGGTGATCCAGCCTTCGGCGACGCCCTCGGCAAGTTGCGCCGGGAAATCCAGCGCCTCGATGTCGCTGTTCTTGAGCGCCTTCCAGAACTTGCGCTCGACCGGCTCGGCGAGCACGACCTTGGCGAGATAGCTGTTAATGCGACCCGCCGGATTGTTTTCGCACGGCGTCAGAAAGATGCCTTCGGCGAGGCGGTCGCGCGCGTCGGATGGCGACATCAGCAAGGCGGCGGCGCGATGGCCGAGGCGGTCCGATGGTGCCTGAGCGCGGCGGCCCCACGGGAACACCAGCGCCCACAGCAGCCAGCCGACCGGGCGCACCGGGAAATTGCGCAGCGCGCCGGATAGCGCGACTTCCATCTTGTGCACGGCGTCATGGAACGCCCATGCGAGCAGCGGCTGGTCGGATGTCGGGCAATCCTCATCGTGGTAGCGCTTGAGCATGCTGCTGGCGATGTAAAGCTGGCTGAGCACGTCGCCGAGGCGCGCGGACAGTTTTTCCTTGAACTTGAGCTTGCCGCCGAGCAGCAGCATAGAGGTATCCGCCATCAGCGCGAGCGCAGCGGAGTAGCGGTTGAGCTTGCGGAAATAGCGTCGTGTGTAGTCGTTGCCCGGCGCCTTGCCGATGCGCGAGGCGGTCAGGCCGAACCAGTACGCGCGAACGGCATTCGAGATCGCGAAGCCGATGTGGCCGAACAGGTTACGGTCGAATTCCTGCAGGCGCAGCGAAGGGTCTTCGAGGCCCGCGGCCTTCATTTCCTTGAGCACCCACGGATGGCAGAGGATCGCGCCTTGGCCGAAGATCATCAGGCTGCGCGTCATGATATTCGCGCCCTCGACCGTGATGCCGATCGGCGCGCCTTGCCAGTTGCGACCCATGTAGTTGCGCGGCCCGAGGATGATGCCCTTGCCGCCGTGGATGTCCATGGCGTCCTGCACGACTTCGCGGCCCATGCTGGTGCAGTGGTATTTCGCGATCGTCGACGGCACCGCCGGGTTCTCCCCGCGCGCGACGGCGGCAGCTGCGGCCTGCGACAGCGCGCTGATCGCATACGCGTTGCCGGCCATCCGCGCGAGCGCTTCCTCGACGCCCTCGAAGCGACCGACCGAGAGGCCGAACTGCTTGCGGATGCGAGCGTATGCGCCAGTGACAATCGCGGCCATCTTCGCCGAGCCGCTGGCGGTCGAGGGTAGGGTGATCGAGCGTCCGATCGACAACACCTCGACCAGCATTTGCCAGCCCTTGCCCGCGTATTCCTCGCCGCCGATCAGCACCGATAACGGCACGAACACGTCCTTGCCGCGAATCGGGCCGTTCTGGAATGGCACGTTGAGCGGGAAATGGCGACGGCCGATCTCGACGCCGGGGGTGTCGCGCGGAACCAGGGCGAGGCTGATGCCGAGGTCTTTTTTGTCGCCGATCAGACCGTCCGGGTCGTACATGCGGAACGCGAGGCCGATGATGGTCGCGACCGGAGCAAGCGTGATGTAGCGCTTGTCGAAGTTCAGCCGGATGCCGATGACATTCGCTCCGTTCCACGGCTGCTTGCAGACGATGCCGTAGTCGGGGATCGAGGTCGCATCCGAACCTGCAAACGGCCCGGTCAAGCCGAAGCAGGGCACTTCGCGGCCATCGGCGAGGCGCGGCAGGTAATGATCCTTCTGCTCCTCGGTGCCATAGTGGATCAGCAATTCGCCGGGTCCCAGCGAGTTCGGTACGCCGACGGTCGAGCTGAGCGTGCTGGAGATCGAAGCGAGTTTCTGGATGACCTTGTGGTTGGCAAGTGCGCTGAAGCCGAGGCCGCCGTATTCCTTCGGGATGATCATGCCGAAAAAGCGGTTCTTCTTGACGTAATCCCAGATCTCCGGCGGCAGGTCGGCGCGGACGTGGGTGATGTCCCAGTCGTTGGCCATCTTGCAGAGTTCCTCGCAGGGGCCGTCGAGGAAGGCCTGCTCCTCAGCGGTCAGTTCGGGTTTCGGCTGGTTCAACAATGCGTCCCACTTCGGCTTGCCCGAGAACAGCTCGCCTTCGAAACCGACGGTGCCGGCTTCCAGCGCAGTGCGCTCGGTGTCCGACAGCGGCGGCAAAATCTTCGTGTAAAAGTCCAGCAGCGGACGGGTGATTAATGGCAGCCGGATCGCCGGGACCAGCAGCGGAATGGCGACCAGCGCGACCAGCACGGTGGCGACGATGCTGGCCGGGTGGTTCGCGCCGAGCAGGGCGCTCGCGAACAAGGCCGCGGCGGTCAGCAGCGCCCAGACCAGCAGTGGTAGCCGGTGATATGCGGATACAAGACCGACCAGCAGCAGGATCAGGAACGGGGCGAGGATGCTCATGTCTGACTGGCTCCCTGAAAAAGTTGAGGTGCTGTGCCTGCGACTCCGCGCGATCGTGCTTGCCCGCAAGCGTACGCGCTACCGCGAATCGGTGTCGATGCGACATCCAGACACCATACGCAGTAGTATGGTTTGGATCATGACGCAGCGCAATCGTCCCGGAAGCCGATCCGTCTGTGTCGTGAAACATCCTGTTTTGGCCCCGACCGTATGGATACACTGTGCAGATGTCAGAGACCTCGACCGACCGCAATGAACGTCCCGCGCGCCTGAGCGCCGCCGACTGGGCGCAGGGCGCGCTCGACCTGCTGGGTGAACAGGGCCTTGCAGCGGTCGGCGTCGAGCCGCTCGCGCGTCGGCTCGGGGTGACCAAGGGCAGTTTCTACTGGCATTTCCCGTCGCGCGAGGCGTTGCTGACGGCGGCGCTGGAGCACTGGGAATCGGTCGAGCAGGAAACCGTGTTCGGCCAACTCGAGGCGATCTCCGACCCGCGCGAACGCCTGCGCGCACTATTCCTGCTGGTCGCGCACGAGGCCAAGACCCACATCATCTATTCGGAGTTGCTGAAGGCGCTCGACCATCCACTGGTCAAGCCGGTGATGGAGCGCGTGTCCAAGCGCCGACTCGATTATCTGTGCGCATCGTTCCGCCAGGCCGGGCTCGGCCGCGCCGACGCCCAGCACCGCGCCCGCCTCGCGTACGCGGCTTATGTCGGCTTCCTGCAACTGTCGCTGCAACTGCACCAGCCGCGCCTGCGCCACGACGAGTTCGAGGCGTACGTCGAGCACGTGATGCGGACGTTGATTCCCTGAGAGCAAAGCAGGCCGCCATTCCGGCTTGATCGGCTTGGGAGTTGGAAATCACGGTGGAATGACGGTACAGGATGTGTTTGGACAAGTGTGTGTCGGTGCGGATTTTGCGTGCGCCTATGTGGAACCTGGCCTCGTCATTTCGATGCCATCGCGCCATTCGCGAACGCCTTCGGTAGCGCCGATCGCATCCAGCCAGCGCAGGATCGAATGCACTGTGACGACCCGGTATTCGCCTTTCAGGCGGGCTGCGAGCGGATGGTCGGTGAATACCGTATTGGCCGAGAACAGGCCGCCGAGTAAGCGTTTGCTGTAGGGAATATGGATTGTGTCGGGCTGGCTGTTCGTGGCCAGTTCCAGCGCCTGCGCATGCGGACGATCCGGTTCGACGCCTGCCGGCAGTTGCGCCGCCGCGAGCACGTCGAGCACCCACGCGGTGGAGTTCTGGTAGTCGCGGCTGTCGAAGCGGGCGATGACGCTGTAGTGGGGATTGTGCAAGGCGTTGCCTTCCGGGCTGTCAAGAATGGCGGTCACCCGCTGCGCCAGGTCCGGTTTCAACCAGACGATGCGCACATCCTGATTCACCAGATCGTCCGCAAAGAAGTTCACCAGGCCTTGTGCATACAGACTCGAATGGTCGGTGCCGCAAAAATTGAGCAGATGGACGACAGTCCAGCGCCCCTCGCTGCGATCGCGGACTGCAAAGCCGACGTGGCTGTAGTACAGGCCGTAATGGCTCAGATCCTGTCCATGGCGTGCGATCAACGCCACCGGAGCATTGCGCTGTTCGAGCGCCGTATACACGCGTTGCGCCGACTCGGCCGCTGCGGCCAGTTCACGCGGACCGATCGCATGCGTGCTGCATCTGGTGCCCGCATACGACGCGCCGCTGAGTACGCACAAAAGCAGCAAGAGACCGCACAGCCACGATCGCATCGAAACGGATCGCACCGAGCCGGATTTCATCGAGCCGGGCATCTCACAGCTCCCGATGGTGGATCAGCGATCGGCACAAGGCGTCGGGTATGAAGGCGATTGCTTCGGTACCCGCACTGATCAGAAAGCCGGCGCTGACGGCGGTGACCTCCACAACGCTGCCAACAACAAGCCCGGTTGCGCGCGCCGTGGCGGCGCTGACCTCGATGCTCACCGCGACGCCGCGGCTCGCGGATTCGACGCTGAGTTCCAGAACATTGCCGACCGGGCGCAGCGCAGTGACAAGCAATTTCGAGCCAGCGGGCAGGGCTTCGAGGACGACGGCGGCACTTGCAGCCGAAGGTTCCATCGAAATCGCGGAAACCTGGCTGGCATCGGACTGGGCGCGGGCCTGTGGCGCTGGCAGCAGTCCGGCGAATGCGATGGCGATCAGGGCGCTGGTGGTGAAGACACGGGGAAGCGATTGCATTTGGAACTCCTCGTCTGGACGCGCCATGGATGGCATTCGCCGCAGCCTCTGGCAACAAAAATAGACGTAAGCTCGTCTTCCTCCGCCTCAAGTATTGGATAGCGATACCATGCCGCTCCGTCATGAATTGGTCGTCGCGCTGAAGCGCCTGCTCAAAGCGCAGGGCATCACCTATGCCGCGCTCGCCAAGCGGCTCGACCTGAGCGAAGCGGCGGTTAAACGCATGTTCTCGCAGCAGGCGCTGAGCCTGCTGCGGCTGGAGCAGGTTTGCGAGGTGCTCGATATCGGCCTGTCCGAGCTTGCCGCTGAGGCCCATCAGGGCCAGCCCGCACTCACCGAACTCGATGCGCAGGCCGAACAGGCGTTGATCGATGACCAGGCCTTGCTGTTGGCGCTGTATCTGGTGATCAACCGGTGGACCCAGGCGGAAGTGCTGGAAGCCTATCGCTTCACCCTGCCGCAATGGACGGTGTTGCTGGCGCGGCTGGATCGGCTCGGCGTCATCGAGCTGCAGCCGGGCAACCGCTATCGCGTGCGCACGGCGCGCAATTTCCGCTGGCGTCGCGATGGGCCGATGCAGCAGTTTTTCCGTACGCGTCTGTTGCCGGAGTACTTCCGACGCGAGTTCAACGGGCCGGGCGAGTCGCTGGTACTGCTCAGTGGGATGCTCTCGCCGATCGCGGCCGCCTATCTGCAGCGGCGACTGGACGAAGCCGCCTCGGAATTCGAGACGCTGCTGGCGCAGGATGCGGGGCTGCCAGCCGCGCAGCGGGTCGGAGTCAGCCTGGTCCTGGCCCAGCGTCCCTGGGCGCTGCAACTGTTCGACCAGCTCCGGCGGACGCCTGCGGATTGACCGGTTACAATGCGGGTTCGGTCGGCCGCGGTCGCCACTCCCGCCTTTTCAGGCGCCAGTCAAAATTCCCCAGCATGTCCAGTTCACTTGATGCACTCAACCAATGGGTCCTCGAAGTCGCCCGCCTGACCCAGCCCGACCGCATCCAGTGGTGCGACGGCTCGGATACCGAAAGCGCTGCACTGACCGAATTGATGCTGTCCAGCGGCGACCTGATCGCGCTAAATCCCGAGACGAACCCGGACTGCTATCTGCATCGCTCGAATCCATCGGACGTCGCGCGCGTCGAGCACCTCACCTTCGTCTGCACATCCGAGCGCGAGGACGCCGGCCCGAACAACCACTGGATGGCACCGCAAGAAGCGCATGCGCAGATCGACGCGCTGTTCGCGGGCTGCATGCGCGGCCGCACGATGTACGTGGTTCCGTATTGCATGGGTCCGATCGACTCGCCGATCGCGCGCTGCGGCGTCGAGATCACCGACAGCCCGTATGTGGTCGCGAACATGCGCATCATGACCCGCATGGGCGCCGCGGCGCTGGCGCGCATCGAGCGCGAAAACAGTTTCGTGAAAGGCCTGCATTCGATCGGCGAACTCGATCCCGAACGTCGCTTCATCATGCATTTCCCGGAAGAACTCACGATCAAGTCCTACGGTTCCGGTTACGGCGGCAATGCGCTGCTCGGCAAGAAATGCCATGCGTTGCGCATCGCCTCGTACCAGGCGCGTACCGAAGGCTGGCTCGCCGAACACATGCTGATTGTCGGCATCGAGAATCCGCAGGGCGAAACGCATTACGTCGCGGCAGCGTTTCCGTCGGCGTGCGGCAAGACCAATCTCGCGATGCTTATTCCGCCGGAGGGCTACCTCAAGGCCGGCTGGAAAGTGTGGACGGTCGGCGACGACATCTGCTGGATGACCCCGGGCAGCGATGGCCGCCTGTGGGCGATCAATCCGGAAGCCGGTTTCTTCGGTGTCGCACCGGGTACTTCGGCCAAGACCAATCCGAACGCGCTTGCAATGCTCGACCACGATGCGATCTTCACCAATGTCGCGGTCACTGCCGACAACACGCCGTGGTGGGAAGGATTGCCTGATGGCGTGCCGGTGACGGATTGGCAGGGTCGCCCCATCACTGGAGGCGACGGTCCGACCAACGGACCCGCCGCGCATCCTAATTCACGTTTCACCGTGAGCGCGAAACAGTGCGCGAGTTTTTCTCCGCACGCAGAAGATCCGCAGGGCGTGCCGCTGTCGGCGATCGTGTTCGGTGGCCGCCGCGAATCGCTGGTGCCGCTGGTGTTTGAAGCACGCGACTGGACGCATGGCGTGCTCGTCGGCGCATCGATGGCGTCGGAAACCACCGCCGCCGCGACCGGCGCGGTCGGTGTGGTGCGCCGCGACTCGATGGCGATGAAGCCGTTCTGCGGCTACAACTTCGCCGACTATTTCGCCCACTGGCTGTCGTTCGACAAACCCGATGCGAAGCTGCCGAAGATCTTCCACGTCAACTGGTTCCGCAAGGGCGACGACGGCAAGTTCCTGTGGCCGGGCTTCGGCGACAATCTGCGCGTGCTCGAGTGGATCCTCAAGCGCGTGGACGGCACCGCCGATGCGCACGAAACGCCGATCGGCAACTTGCCGAAGGCAAGCGACATCAATGTCGAAGGGCTCGGCATCGATTCCGCGCAGCTGGATGCGTTGCTCGAAATCGATGTCGATGGCTGGCGCAACGAGATCGCCAACATCGGTGCCTATTTCGACAGTTACGGCGAGCGTACGCCCGAGGCGCTCAGGCGCGAGCAGCAACGCATTGCGGATGCTTTGGGCGACTGAACAGGCTCGCGTCGTTCTGCACAGCAGGGTGCTGCTTCAGGATGCGGTGTGCAGGTTTGCCTCAAGCGCATCCTGTTCAACGATTGCGTTGAGCCGCGACATAATCGGCTCCAATGCAGCCTTGTAGTTGCGCCAGTGCCCGATCCCGCGTGAGTTCAGCGGCTGGCGCACCTGGTACTGGCTGGCACTGCGGACGAAACCCTTGCGCTCGGCGAACGCAAGCACATCTGGGTGCCAATCCAGCCCAACTGCCGCAAGCACGCCCCGGAGTACGGTTTCGGGTTCGGCAACGAGACCTTCGTAGTGGATTTCGGTCAGGCGGTTGCCGATCGTCTGGTGCCAATGACGCATCAGTCGCCGATGCTGTTCGATGCGATGGACGATGTGTTCAAGGTCGAGACTCCAGTTGATGTTCGAGAACTGCGTCCGCCAGCACGACAGGGCGACATCGCGCGGATCGCGCAAACAGTGAATGATCGCTGCATGCGGGAAGGCAATGCTGAGCCACCCCGCAAACATGTAATTGTCAGGTAGCTTGTCGATAATCCGCTCAGCATCGCCGCGAAGCGACAGACGGCGAATTCGATCCTCCAGCATTTGCACATGTCGGGCTGCTGCATCACCGACTACGGCATGGGGAATTTCTTCCATCGCTATGTTTCCTGCTGCAACCAGTGCGAGCCGAAAACTCGCACTTGCCATCGTTTGCTCGCCCACACTGATGATCGATGGGTGCGAAGCCAGCATCTGCTGGAGCAGGGTCGTTCCGGAACGCGGCATGCCAATGATGAACACAGGGCGCCGATCCGCGCTTCCGGCATAGCGCAGATGATGAAAGACCGCAGAGGTGAAGTTTGCAATCGTCACATCGGTTTCGCGCTCTCGCAGTGCAGGATCGTAACGATCCTGCGGCAGAGCAATCTGAACCTGTATGGCTTTCACCTGGGCTATATGCAAGGAGGCAAGCTCGTAATCGCCTACGCGATCGTAGTGACGCGCCAACACGTCGTGCAGCGGCGATAAACGCCATGGATCCTGTTCGGATCGAGCCAGTTCGCGCACGTTCGCCAGCGTGTCTTCATCCAGTCGTCCGCCTCCAATCTGCGATTTTTCCCATAATGCTGGACCGTAATCAGGATCGATGGACAAGGCGCACCGCAAGTGATCCAGCGCATCTTGGCTATGGCCGCGATTGACAGCCAGACGGGCGAGTTCCATGTGAGGCAGCGGATCCTGTGGCTGCAAGACTGCGTGCCGCGCAAATGCGCTTTGTGCTTCATTCATTTGCTCTGCCGCCGACAGTGCGTATGCGTATTGGAGGAGCAGGTTGGCACATTCAGGGTGGCGCATAACCAGTGGCTTCAAAAGACCGCATGTCGTGTCAGCGTCAGCCAATTCCGTCACCAGCATATCCAGTAGTCCGCCTGGATCCGCGAACTTTGGATCCAGCAGCAGCGCGCTTTCCAGCATCGCTATGGCTTGGTCGTGTTCGCCGATCAATAGCAGCGCACGCGCCCATCCGGTATGTACTTCAGCGTTTTCCGGCAACAGCGCGGCGCTGTGCCGATATCGGGCCACCGCTTCCACGCACCTGCCAGTTGACTGCAGCACACTGGCGACCGCATGCAGCAGCGGAAGATCGGCGGGCGCAGCGCGATGCGCTCGTTCGAGAAAGGGCAACGCATCCGTGAGTCTGCCCATCTGCGCGAGCTGCATGCCGGTTGTGACGTCGGATGAATTCATTGGGCTGGCATCGGGTGGCGTCGGCGCGGAGTGGATATGCTACCTGTTGTCTACTAAACCTTGAGCGCCTGTCGCGCATCCAAGCGGGTATGCTAAACCTCGCCATGCAGCCGGAAACCACGCCCAACATCGAGGTGCGCGCCCAGATCGATGCCGACGACGCGTTGGTGCGCTCTGCTGCGGGGGGCGATGTGGCCGCATTCGAGGCCCTCTATCGCCAGAATCTGCGCCGCATCCACGCAGTCGTGTGGCGGCTGGTTGGCGGCAACGATGCGCGTGCCGAGGAGTTGACCCAGGAAGCGTTCGTGCGCGCCTGGCAGGCATTGGCCAAGTTCCGCTTCGAGAGCGCGTTCGCGACATGGCTGCATCGGCTCGCGGTGAACACCGCGTTGATGGATCTGCGCGCGCGCCGCGACAACGAGGATATGGAAACCGACGACGCAGGTTTGGTCGATATCGGCAGTGGCGATAGCGCTGGCATGCGCACTGCACTCGGCATCGACCTCGAACGCGCGGTAGCGAGCCTGCCGCCGCGCGCGCGCGCAGTGCTGATCCTGCACGATGTCGAAGGTTGGAAACACGAGGAAATCGCGACCGAGCTGCACATGGCGGTCGGCAGTTCGAAAGCGCAATTGCATCGTGCGCGGCGCCTTTTGCGCGTGCGCCTGGGAGATTCGCAATGACCGATATCAACTATCGCTGGCAGTTGCGCCAGTTGCCGCGCGAGCGTGAGCCCACCCGCGATCTCTGGGCGGGCATCACGGCCTCGATCGCGCAGCCGCAGCGCGTGGACCTCCTGCTGTCCGCATCGCGCGGCCGCAGGTGGCGTGCCTTCGGTTCGGCGCTCGCTGCGTGCCTCGTGCTGGGCGCGTTCGGGTTGGGTCTGGCCAAGCCGCGCCTGCTGGAAACGCTGGGCCTTCGCCACAGGACGGTCGAACATCAATTGGTGCTGAAAGAGGCTGCTGCGATCCGCAAGCAATACCAGGCCGAACTGCTGAAGTTCCGCGCGACGCCGATGCCCGAGTCGATCACGCCTGCGCTGATTGAGCTCGACCAGAGCGCAGACAGCATCATGGTCGCCCTGGATACCCATCCAGAGGCCGTGTTCCTGCTCGATCAATTGCGCCGCACCTACGCGCGCAGGCTGCAACTGACCCAGCACGTGGCGATGCTTTAGCAGACTGCTGAAAAGCAGACTGCTCATGCGATGCAGGGATGCATCGCACATGGAACAGGCGCGCAAGTGCTTGATCTGTGGAGTCCAGTTCGGTCATGTACCGGAACGGGTGAGCTGAAGAGGGCAGGACAGCCCTTTTCAACAACCTGTTTCATCGCTGCGGCATTATTTGCAGCCGACACCCAAAAACGCACCAGGGGATTTCGCCATGTCGCACGTATTCCGTGGGTTCGCTGCCGCACTGCTTGCGCTGCCTGCCATCGCATTCGCAGCCAGCACGCCGATCAGTGAGGTACGCCAGCTCAATCCCGATGGTGAGGTGTCGATCGACAACACCAAGGGCGCGGTGGTCGTGCGCGTTGCCGATCAATCCGAGGTGCGCGTCAGCGGCATGCTCGGCGAGGGCGTGGAACGGCTCAAGATCGAGGGCGATCGCCGCCATCTGAGCATCCGCGTGATCAATCCGCAGGCCAGGGGCTGGTTTGGAAACTGGGGCGGTGCGAAGACCGGCGACACCCGCCTGGAGATCACCGTGCCTGCGCACGCGAGCGTCGCGGTCGAGGGCGTGAGCGCAGTGACCGATATCAAAGGTGTGGCGGGGCGCAGGTTGTCGGTGAACACCGTCAGCGGCAACGTAGAGGTAGAAGCCAGCCCTGGCGAAGCGCGCGTGGAAAGCGTCAGTGGCGATCTTCACCTGCGTCTGGACACCAGCAAGACCCATGCCGAAACCGTCAGCGGCGACCTTGACCTGCAAGGTCGCATCAATGGCGAGGTCAGCGTCGGGACGGTCTCCGGCCACATCGTGCTGCGTGCCGAGAAACCCAGCGATATCGATGTCAGCGCGGTGTCCGGCGATGCCGAACTGCGCACTGGCCTCGCACCGGGCGGCCAGCTCAAAGCCGAGTCCACCAGCGGCGACCTGACCTTGATGCTGCCTGCCGCCAGTTCGGCGCGCCTGCAACTCAGCAGCTTCTCGGGGACGATCCGCTCCGACAGCGGCGATGTCGAAACTCCCGAGCATGGCCCTGGGGCCAGTCTCAAGACCCGCATCGGCAGGGGCGATGCGTCGGTCACCCTTGAGTCGTTTTCGGGCAATGTAAACGTCAAATTGAACTGAGTCGCTGGCACGGACCAAGGTCGCACACCGCGTTTCGGGGCATCCGGCTCGGGGCCGCTCAACCGGGCGTGCGCAGTTTTTCGCGGCGATTCAGGGGTCGCAAGTGGTCGATTGCCCCGTCCCAGTAGATAAACTCCAATCAAGACTTCAATAAAAACAAGATCTTGCAGAGATTTCAGAGCCTCTGCACAAAGGTATTTCTTTTTCGTTAAAACTTCGCTAGCATTCCGTGCTACCGGGGAACCATTGCACCAGGATGTTGGTGTATCCCGGTGCAGCCATGGAACGGCACATATCCCGAATCGCTCAGCCACTCTGACGTTGGAGAGAAAATAAAATGACCCCTATCCGTAATTTGCTCAGCGACGCGGTACGCTACGGCCTCGCCGCTGGTACCGTCGGCGTTGTCAGCCTTGCCAGCGCGTCTGCGTTCGCACAGGCCGCCCCTGCTGTCCCCGCCGATCAGGCCAAGGCGAAGAACCTTGACACCGTCGAAGTGCTCGGTTCGCGCATCAAGCGCCGTCTCGTCGACACCGAGGCAACATCGCCGGTCACGACGCTGACCCGCGCCGACATCGAGCAGACTGGCCTGACCAGCACGTTCGACATCATCAACCACATCAGCGCATCCGATGGTTCGGGCCTGAGCACGGTCACCACCCAGACCAATGGCAGTGACGGCACCCAGACTGTTTCGCTGCGCAACCTCGGTCCCCAGCGCACCCTGGTGCTGGTGGACGGCAAGCGTTGGGTCACCAATGCCGGCGGCATCGTCGACCTGTCGAGCATTCCGGTCGCGATCATCGAACGCATCGAAGTCCTGAAGGACGGCGCCTCGGCCATCTACGGTTCGGACGCAGTCGCAGGCGTGATCAACATCATCACCCGCAAGAAGTACGAAGGTGCGCAGATCGGCTGGACCTATGGCCAAACCACCCACGGCGACGGTGCGCAGCATTCCGAAGACGTCACCATCGGTGCGAACGGCGAGCGTTCCTCTGCGGTGATTTCGCTCAGCCGTTCTGAGCAGAAGGCGATCTTCGCCGGCGACCGCACGATTTCCAACCAGTCGGTTTTCGGCTGCAACGCGCTGCTTTCAAATTTTCCGGCTTCCGATCCGAACAGTCTCGGTAGCAACTGCGGCTCGTCGAGCGGCGCATTTGGCCGCATCAAGCTGAAGCATATTGGCGGTGCGAGCGTCGGCGGCACATGGGCTCTGAACAACAGCTTCACCGACTCCGGTAATGCCACCGGCGATCCTCTTGGAGCGGTGGCCACCGCCTCCGGTACCAGCGCGGCAGATTTCCACCAGTTCCAGGCTACCGACCGTTATAATTT
This sequence comes from Pseudomonadota bacterium, assembly GCA_043747745.1. Taxonomy (GTDB): domain Bacteria; phylum Pseudomonadota; class Gammaproteobacteria; order Xanthomonadales; family Xanthomonadaceae; genus SZAS-103. The sequence goes on along the minus strand of JAYTOP010000049.1, from coordinate 35,181 downwards.
CGCACCGGTGAACTACCTGCAGCAGCCGGCCACCCGCAACAACCTGTTCGCCACCGGTCGGTTTGATATCACCGACAACGTTCAGGCCTACGCGCGCGTGTCCTACACCCAGCGCCAGTCGTCGCAGCAGCTTGCGCAGGTGCCAGATGGCCTGAACCGTACCAGCTTCGGTCCGCAGTGGGCCTTTGTGCCCGCCGCCAACAGCGTGTTCAATCCGTTCACGGCAGCCGGCCTGGAAGTGACACAGCTCCGTTTCCGCAATGTCGCCGTTGGGCCGCGCCACAACAACTTCGACTTCAACACCATTGGCAGCACGGTGGGCGTGCAAGGCACCTTCGCTTTCGCCGATCGCCATTTCGATTGGGACGTCTATGCCCAGTACAACAGCGAACGCGATACCTTTATCGGTGAGCACTACATCAACCTGTTCAACCTCAGGAAAGCGTTGGGCCCGTCCTTCAGGGACGCCCAGGGTCTGCATTGCGGCCAGCCAGGAGCCATAATCGACGGCTGCGTGCCGTTCAACATCTTCGGTGGCCCGGACCTTGGTGTTTCGCATGGCGTGATCAGCAGGGCCGAACACGACGCGATGGTTCAATATGTTTCGTACTCGTTGAACAACGCCAACGGCAACAAGGGCTACAACTACGGCGGCAACATCTCCGGCGAGATTTTCCAATTGCAGGGCGGCATGCTGGGTTTCGCGGCCGGGTTTGAAAGCCGTCGTGCGACGGCGTTCTCGTCGCCTGACGCGCTGCAAGCCAGCGGTGGGTCCTCGAACAATTTCTCGTTGCCGACCAAAGGTGGGACTCAGGTTGACGAGTATTACCTCGAAATCAACGCGCCGTTGTTGAAGGACGTCACCTTCGCAAAGGAACTCGAGTTTGATGCGGCGGTTCGCAAATCACGCAATAGTGCAAACGGTTTGACTCAGAATCTGAATGCTCTGGGCTTGATCGAGATCACTCCGATTAACTCGAGTCCAGGTAATCCGACCGACGGGAAGTTCAGCGTACGCTGGAAGCCGTTCGCCGATTTGCTGCTGCGCGGCAGCTATGGCGATACGTTCCGCGCACCGTCGGTGAGCGATCTGTTTGCTGGTGCGGCAGAAAACTTCCCGATCGCTTCGGATCCTTGCGAAAACAAGGCTGTCCCGGGTGGTGGTACGCGTTACTCGCACCTGGACGCTGCGGGTCAGGCGTCGTGCGCTCTTAATGTTACTAACCCAACAACAGGGACAGGCACGCCCGTAGCTGTGCCCGTAGGCGGCATCACGCCGAGCGGCAGCCAGCAGGTGCATGCGCTTTCTGGCGGCAACACGGGGTTGAAGCCCGAACACGGGCATGACCTCACGTTTGGTTTTGTCTATAGCCCGAGTTGGGCGACCGGACTGAACCTGACGGCCGATTACTGGCGGATCAATCTCAAGGATGCGATCTCGTTCTTCGGTGCCGGCACCCTTATCAACGGCTGCTACCAGAGCCACGTTCAAACCGATTGCGCCCTGATCGTACGTGACCCGACAAGCGGTGCCCTCAATGACATCCACACGACCCAGTTCAATGCCAAGACCCTCAAGGTCGATGGCATAGATTTCGGCCTGACCTACAAGCGCGATACCGATTGGGGTACGTTTGGCCTCAAGTGGGATACCACCTACACCAAGCACAACCAGTCCGATGGCGTCGAGTTTGTTGGTGGCTACTTTGGTGCGCCGCAGTGGAAGTACCGTTCGGTCGCGACACTCGACTGGAAGCGTGGCGATTGGGATGCCGCATGGACCATGCGCTACACATCGCACCTGGATGACGGTGGTGGCTGTAATGTCAATGTCCAGAACAGCGTGCCAATCATCTGCAACCACCCGACCAGCACGTCCTCGCAAAGCGTTATTGCCCAAAATGGACTTGGTTTCAACCGCATCGGTGCAACGACGTTCCACGATGTGCAGGTTGGTTGGCGCGCCCCGTGGAAGGCGCACCTGTCGATCGGTGCCCGCAATGTATTCGGCAAGGAACCGCCGTTGGTCAACAACAGCTTCGCGCAGTCGTTCGATGCCAGCTACGACCTGCCGGGTGGTGCGTTCTACTACTTCCAGTACCGTCAGGATTTCTGATCGGCTCACTGCAAGGTTCAAGTGTGATTCAAGCCGCGGCCTTGTGCCGCGGCTTTTTTTTTCGCGGATGGACTTGCAAGTGTCGCGGAAGGCAACGCCTGCCGGGGGAGACGGTTGCGGGGCTGCGCGGCGATTCCATACGACCACCGCAGCGCGCCTTGAGCGGGCATAATTCATCGTTGCCATGCATGGCACGACCCAGCACACACTGAAAGGGAACAACGATGCCCGCGATGCAGAAACCCAAACTCGAGTTCAACACTACCCGTCTGTTCGGGTCGTGGTTGAACGAGCAGAACGCCTCGATCTGCGCCTCCACCTATCAGACCGGCATCCTGTTCATGATGGGCGTCCGGCCCGACGGCAGCATGTCGTACTTCACCCGCGCAGTGGCGCGCTGCATGGGCCTGCATATCGGCCCGCAGACGATGTGGGTCGGCTCGATGTTCCAGTTGCACCGCTTCGAGAACACCCTGCAACAAGGCGAACGCCACCAGGGGTTCGATGCCTATTACGTGCCGCGCATCTCCTACACCACCGGCGATATCGATATCCACGATGTGAACGTCGACAAGACCGGCATGCCGATCTTCGTCAACACGCTGTATAGCTGCCTGGCCACGGTCGATGAACGCTACAGCTTCCGCCCCTTGTGGAAGCCGCCGTTTATCTCGCGACTTGCCGCCGAAGACCGTTGCCATCTAAATGGCCTGGCGATGGTCGATGGCGAGCCGACCTATGTGACCTGCATCAGCAAGAGCGATGCCTCGAGCGGCTGGCGCGATTTCCGCGAAGCGGGCGGTATGGTGTTGCATGTGCCAACCGGCGAAGTGGTGTGCTCGGGTATGTCGATGCCGCATTCGCCACGCTGGCACCAAGGCAAGCTTTGGCTGCATAACTCCGGCACCGGCGAGTTCGGTTTCGTGGACATGGACAAGGGGCGCTTCGAGCCGGTTGCGTTCTGCCCCGGCTATCTGCGTGGGCTGAGTTTCATCAACGACTATGCTGTGGTTGGCCTGTCGGTTGGCCGAGAAAACACCTTCAGCGGCCTCGCATTGCAGGAAAACCTCGAGAAGAAAGGCGTGATGGCGCGCTGCGCGATCCAGGTGGTCAGCCTGAAGAGCGGCGATATTCCGCACGAGATCCGCATGGTCGGTGACATCCGCGAACTGTTCGACGTCGCGGTGATCCCGAACATCCGCGTACCCGGCACCGTAGGATTCCTGTCCGACGAAATCTGGAAGCGCATCACGATCGCTTCGGACCAGATTTCCGAATCAGTCTGATTGAATCACGCATGATGACCAGCACGCGGCCTGGCTCGGGAGCGCTGCGGCGTCTTGCGCATTGCATCCCGATGGAATGATGCGTGGCTGAGCCATCGCAGCGCGGATACGTGAGATTGCGGTGCTCCGTCGACCCTTGAACCGCACGCTGGTGGGCTGCGTTATGATCCTGCTTGTCGACATTGCACGTGGTCACCCGAATCGACTATGGCAATCCAGATAGACCGGCCTTTGTTGCAAGCGGCTATCGCCGCAGTGGAGCGCAACGATCTGCGCCGTGCCGATGCGCTGTTCCTCGAACACCTTGCGCAAGACCGTGCCGATCCGGTGGCGCTTGCCGACTACGGCAATTTTTGTCTGCGCTCCGGGCGCCATGAGGCTGCATCGTATCTGTTGCAGAAGGCAATCGCGCTCAGCGCGCCCGATGTAGACCTGTTGACCCAGCTGGGTTTCGCAAGATTGGCTGGTGGCGATTCCGATGGTGCCCAGCGCAGTTTTGAAGCGGCACTCAACGATTCTCCGACGCACCCATTGGCGAATTTCGGGATTGCGCAATGCCATCAACAGGCCGGTTCGTGGCTCGCAGCAATTGCGGGCTTCGGGCTGGCGTTGGCAGAACAGCCTGAGAATCTGCCGATTGTGCTCAATCTGGCCGATGCATATCACAAGGCTGGCGATCCACAAACGGCAGCGACTCAGTACGAACGCGCCCGTCGCCTGGCCCCGAGCGATCCGCTGATGTTGCTCGGATTCGGCAGTTTCCTGCGCGACACGGGAATGTTCGCTCGCGCACTCGACATGTTCGCGGCATTCCGGCAAGCGCATCCGAATGAACCGATTGTCTTTTTGGAGACAGCTCGCTGCCTGCATGCAATGGGCGAGCTGGCGCGTGCGCTTGAGTCGCTCGAAGATCTCAACCGGATGGTGCCTAACACATCCGAGTATCACGAAGAGCTTGGCAACTGCCACGGTTCACTGTCCGACGCCCTGAATCGCGATCTGCATTGGGGCATTGCCGCCGATCAATGGATCCAGGCAAAGCAATTCCCGCTTGCCAAGCTCCTGCTTGAAAAAATGCTTGGCACGAATCCTGCCCATGCGCTTGCCTGGAATCTGAAGGGGATGTGTCATGAAGCGCAACAGCAACTCGAGCCGGCCGAAGTAGCGTTTGCCAAGGCGATCGAGTTGTGTCCGGAATGGCTCGATGCTTCCGCCAATCTCGCAAACCTGTATGAACAGACCAATAAGCTCTCGTTGGCGAAGTCGGTCGCTGAAACCTCGCTGGAGCCAGACAGTATCCAGAAGCAACAACAGCGTAACGCCTACAACACGCTGCTATTGGTGCTCGCGAGGGTCGCGCGTCGGCAGAAGGACGATGAGCGCGCAACGCAGTTTCTCGACCGGATGGCCCGACAGGATCAGAACGATCAGCAGCGACGCATGGAATTGTTCGAGCGAGGCAAGCTGTTCGAACTGCGCGGCGACCAGAACGCGGCAATCGCGGCTTTCAGCAACGGAAATGCACTTGCCCGGGTCGCCTGGAAGCGGGACAACCCGGAAGACAAATTCCTGCGTTGGCTCGAATTTGCTTTAGGGCTGGAAAAAAGCGGCTGGTCGAAGAGCTGGCGCAAGATCGACGCACTCCCCGCGGATCCAGCGCCGGCATTCCTGGTGGGTTTTCCCAGGTCGGGCACGACTCTGCTGAACCAGATCCTGGATTGCCACAGCGGTGTGCAGGCGCTCGAAGAAAAAAAGATGGTGTCAAAGATGCTCGATGCCGTGCGCTGCATGCCGGAGGGCTATCCGCGTGCGCTTGCGGTGTGCGACCGGTTCGATATCGATTACCTGCGCGAGGTGTATTTCAATGCGGCTGCCGAGCATCTCGTGGTCGATCCGCAAAAGCTACTGATCGACAAACTGCCGCTGAATCTCACTAAAGCCAGCCTCATTCATCGTGTCTTCCCGAAGGCGCGATTTATTTTCGCGCTTCGACATCCCTGCGATGTCGTGCTCAGCTGCTTCATGCAGGATTTTCACGTCAACGATGCCATGGCGAATTTCTTCACACTCAAAGAGACGGTTGCACTCTACGTCCGCACGATGGAGTTATGGGATTTGTATCAGCGGGATCTTGGATTGTCGGTGCATAGGATCCGATACGAGGATCTGGTCGACGATCTCGAGACGCATACCCGCAGCCTTTGCGATTTCCTTGGCTTGTCGTGGGAAGACGGCCTGCGGCAGTTCTCTACGAAGGCATTGGATCGCGGCAGGATCAACACGCCGAGCTACGAACAGGTCAGCAAGCCGATCTATCGCGAAGCGCGCTATCGCTGGGAACGCTATCGCGAGCACCTCGCGCCTTACCTGCCCGCTCTACAGCCATATATCGAGCGTTTCGGCTATACCGACTCGCCCCACTCACGCTGAACACCGCGATGCGCTAGGAAGCATGACTGTCGCCTCTGTAGCCAGTGCTCGAAGGGTGCGCATGACAGATCTGGCAAATGCAGGAGCACACCTCCAACGAGCAGGATCGGGAACTCTCAGAGATCCTGGTGGTAGCGGACGTAAGGCACGGTGCCTTCGTCCTGCTGTGCTGGTTTCCCAGTCGGCGCGAGCGGATTGACGCCGGTGGATTTGTCGGCACCTAGGGTCAGCTTGCCCTGCCAGGGAGTGATCCAGGACAGACCGAAACCCAAGCTGCTGAGCGAGCTGCTCTGGCCAGGCACATCGATCACGCGGCCAATCACTTCGCCGCTGAGCTTGCCGCGGCCAGCCGATACGCCGATGCTGGTGGTGTTCCAGCGCTGGCTTTGGGCATTGCTGCCCTGGCCGGCGGTCGGGATCAGTCGTGCATGCGCAAGCGTGCCGCCGATCGAGACCCAGCCGTTCTCGCCGATGTTCATCTGCCCGCGTGCCGTGATGTCCTGCTGATTCAGACGACCGCCCCAGACGCTCATGCCCGGTATCAGGCCCGACGTAGGCGACAGCCATTCGGTGCTGGAGGCATTCAGGTCGGCATGACCGACGCTGAGTTCAAACAGACTTTCCGGTCGCTCGAAGCGAGCCTCGGCACGCACGGACTGCGACTGGCCAGAGGCTTCCGGGCGGCCAAATGGATCGCGCGCGTTTTGTGATGCGTCCATGGACGCCACCAGGCACCGACCGATCAGCGAATCGAGCGTAGCCACGCCATTTTTTGCGTTGCAGAGCAGGGCGAGCGAATTGCCGCTATCGAAACTGAGGCCAGCCTGCAACGTGCCGTGTCCGGTGTTGAAGCGGGCGCCGGCACCGAACAACGATGCATCGTTGGCTTGCTGCGCAGGTTGCAGCAACAGCAGTGCTTCGACCTTGCCGCTCTGATTATTCCAGACCGGCAAGACCTTGGTGTCTTGCCCGGTCATCACGCTGGAGCGATCAGCCGCGATCCTGTCGGGAGCCGCCTGCGCGCACGCCGACATCGCCGCGAAGGCGATGAACAAGGCAGTGGCGTACAAGCGCATCGACATTCTGATTTCCGGCCCTGGATTGCTGTGTATTCCGGTTCGACGACAAACGCTCCGGAAGGTTCCCGGCGCAGGGTTCAACCCTACCAGATTTATACTAATTTAACAACCTGTCGGGGGCTACTGCAGGGTGTCCGGCCCAGCCACTTCGGACGGCTGCTCGAAGAGAGCCAGCACCTCGTCACGCGGCAGCCGGTATACCTGACCGCAGAACTGGCAACTGACCTCGGCGACTCCTGCGGGGTGCGTGGATGCGCGCGTGTCGTGAGGTTCAGGATGACGAGAACGACCGTCTCCTGCGTCCGAAGCGAGCGCAGAGGCGACCGCGACATGCGCATCTTCCTGCACGGTGGCCAGTGCCTCCTCGCGTCCAAGGCTTTGCAGCATCGCCGCCACCCGTTCGCGCGAACACGAGCAGCCAAAGTGTAGCGGTCGTGCATCCAGCACCCGCACGTTGTCCTCGTGGAACAACCGGAACAGCAGGGCGTGCGGTGCGCTGGCGAGTAATTCGGCGCATCCGAGCGTTTCAAAGATGGCGGTCGCGCGTTGCCAGCCGTCGGCATCATCGCCTTCGCTGCCCGGCAGTTTCTGCATCATCAAGCCAGTCGCGACCTGCCCGTTGGTCGCCAACAGGATGCGCGTCGGCAACTGTTCGGACTGCGCGAAATAACCTTCGAAGGCCTCGGCCATCGTATCGGCATCCAGATCGACCAGGCCTTGATAACGCATGCCATCGCGGCCGCCGATGGCGACGTTCTCGATGGTGATCGCGAGCATCGACCCCTCGCCGAATGCGCGTGGGCCGAGCGGCTCGGGCAACGGTTCCGAATAGTGGGCCAATCCGCGCAGGGTTCCGTCGCGGGTGCATTCTGCGAACAGCGAACGTAACGCGCCAGTGCCGCGCAACTGCACGCTCAGGCGACCATCGACCTTGGCATGGCCGGTCATCAGTGCGGTCGCGGCGAGGGTTTCACCCAGGCATGCCGCGACGGACGTTGGGTAGTCCGTGCGTTCGCGCACTGCGGCCCAGGTATCCGTCAGCCGCACCAGAACGCCGCGCACCCCGGAAGTCTCCAGCAGGAAGCGCAGCAGGGCGTCGTCGGTGGAGGTAGGGACTGAAGTATTCATGGTCATCGATCCAGGCCATCTCCCACGCGTCGGCGCGGAAAGGTAAGCTCGCCCCATGAGGGAGCAGGCATGAGACATCGGGAATACACAATGGGTCTGAAGGAGAACGCGATCAACCCCCGGCAAGCCGGTGATCCGATGCAGTCGCCCCGCCCGTGGCAGGCCGGCGCTTGAACGCATCCGCCCCGCGCAGGCGCGTTCGCTGGCTGCGTCTGCTCTTCCTCTGGCTGCCATTGTCGTTCGTGGTGGTCAGTGTGCTGCAGGTCTTGAGCATGCGCTGGATCAATCCGCCCACCAGTGCATTCATGCTCGAACGCCGGATCGCGGCCTTGCGCGATGGCGAACATGATTTCCGGTTGCATTACCACTGGCGTTCGCTGGAAGAGATCTCGCGCTGGTTGCCGGTGTCGGCGATCGCGGCTGAGGACCAGAAGTTCCTCGAACACCATGGATTCGATTTCCAGGCGATCGACAAGGCACTGGATCGCAACAGCGAAGGCAAGCCCATCCATGGCGGCAGCACGATCAGCCAGCAGGTCGCCAAGAACATGTTCCTGTGGGGCGGCCGCAACTACGTCCGCAAGGGGCTTGAGGCCTGGTACACGGTGCTGATCGAGCGGCTGTGGTCGAAGCGACGGATCGTGGAGGTATATGTCAACGTCGCCGAATTCGGCGATGGCATCTATGGTGCCGATGCCGCCGCGCACGACCTGTTCCGAACGACTGCTGCAAAATTGACACCCGCGCAGTGCGCGCGGTTGGCGGCGGTGTTGCCGAACCCGCGCCACTGGTCTGCGGCTGCGCCAAACGCTTACGTGCTGCGGCATGCGGCATGGATCCAGCGCCAGATCATCCAGCTCGGCGGGTCGGAGTTGCTGAATGGCGCGAAGCGCTGAAATGGTCGCGCGCATGTCGCCAGATGCCGACGCGGCTTGCGACGGCTACCATCCGACCATGGAATCGCAAGCATTGTTGACCATCGTCGTCGCCGCCTACAACGAAGAGGCCGCATTGCCGTTGCTGCATGCGCGATTGGGCAAGACGCTCGATGGGCTCGACTTGCCTTCGCGAATGATCTACGTCGATGATGGCAGCCGTGACCGTACCTGGGAGGTCATGCGCCAAATCGCTCGCGATGATCCGCGTGTGGCGCTGGTAAGGCTGTCGCGCAATTTCGGCAAGGAGGCGGCGCTAACAGCAGGCCTGGACCGCGTGACCCTTGGCGCGGCGCTGGTTCTGGACGCCGATGGCCAGGATCCACCCGAGTTGATTCCGGAATTCGTCGCCCTCTGGCGCGAAGGCCATGACGACGTTTACGGCACGCGCCTGGAGCGCGAGGGCGAAGGTTGGTTCAAGCGCGCCAGCGCGCATGCGTTCTATCGGGTGATCGGGCGGCTGTCCAAAACGCCCATTCCACGCGATACCGGCGATTTCCGCTTGTTGTCGCGGCGCGCGCTGGACGGACTTGCACAGCTGCGTGAACGCGGTCGCTTCATGAAAGGTCTGTTCGCGTGGGTCGGTTACCGGCAGATGGCGGTGCCGTATCACCGTGAGCCGCGGTTGGCCGGACGCAGCAAGTTCGGCTTCTGGGAGCTCTGGAACTTCGCGCTGGACGGCATCACCAGTTTTTCGACTGCGCCATTGCGTATGGCGACCTATTTCGGATTGCTGACGGCGATGGTCGCATTCGGATTCGGGGCCTGGACCATTATCAGGACCCTGCTGTGGGGCGATACTGTGCGCGGTTATCCGACCCTGATCACGGTCATCCTGTTCCTCGGCGGTGTGCAGCTGATCGCGCTGGGCGTGATCGGCGAATATCTCGGGCGGCTCTACCAGGAGTCCAAGCAGCGGCCGCTGTACCTGCTCGATGCCTGGTTGCCTGCGGCAGGCGACCGGGCGCTGCGCAGCAACGATGCATCCGCGCAAAAATCGCCGATGACGGCGTTATGATTAAAGCGCCATGATCGAAGCGCGCACTGCACGCGCGATCAGCGCGCTCAACACATTCAGGCGCAACGCATCAGGGAGGCCCGTCATGCAACTGGTCAAACATCTACTTGAAGGCAAGCACGCTGGCGCGATCTCGATCCGCCCCGACGCCATGGTGCTCGATGCGATCCGGCTGATGGCCGAGCACCGCACCGGCTCGGTGCTGGTGATGCGCGGCGGCACGCTGCTCGGTATCGTTTCGGAGCGCGATTACGCGCGCAAGGTCGCGTTGAAAGGGCGCGCATCGGCGACCACGCCGGTAGCGGACATCATGTCCAGCCCGGTGGTCACGGTTCCGCCCGACGCAACCGTGCATCACTGCATGCAGATCATGACTGATCGTCGTTTTCGCCATCTGGCGGTCGTCGAGGGCGACCGCGTGGTCGGCGTGGTCTCGATCGGCGACCTGATCAAGGCCTTGCTGCAGTTGCAGCAGGACGAGATCGCGCAGTTGCAGCAATACATTTCCAGTTGAAGAAACATGGCGTTCTCAGGCGACGGGTTTCTGCAAGACCTGGATCGCGATCGACACAAAGTGCGACACGCTGCCAAGCAGCACGAAGCCGTGCCAAGCCGCGTGCGCATAAGCGCGCCGGCTCAGATACACCAGCGCGCCCAAGGTGTACGCCGCGCCGCCAATCAGCAGCCACGCCAATGCTGCCGTCGAAAGTGCATGCACCAGCGGCACGATCACCGGCAGCACCAACCATCCCATCGCTACGTAAACCAGCGTGGACAGCGCCTTGAATCGTCCGGTGTAGAACAGCTTGAACACCACGCCGATCGTCGCAAGCAACCAGATCGCCGCGAAGAGCCACCAGCCCACGGTGGCGCGCAGGCTGACCAGTGTGATGGGTGTGTAGGTGCCCGCAATCAGCACGAAGATCGCGCAATGGTCGAACACCTTCAGCCGCGCCTTGGCCGCAACGTGCGGGATCGCGTGGTACAGCGTTGATGCCGTGTACAGCAACAGCATCGAAAGACTGAACACGATTGCACCAGTGAGACGCCAGCCATCGCCGATCATCGCCGCGAGCGTGATCAGTACCGAACCGCCGCATAGGCTTGCTACAACGCCCAATCCGTGGACCAGGGCATTGACAAGTTCCTCTCTGGCAGGCAGGGCGCGGACTGGTGTTTGCATGGGACGCTCGGCGATTCACCGCAACCGAGCTTAGCATCGGTGTTTGTGCAGCGATGGCGGTCGACCTGAAGCGTTAGGAACCGCCGGAGGCACAAGCCGGACGGCAGCGGATCGACGGGCTGTACCGGGCGAATGATCGGGCTGTCCTGCGCAGAATCGCGGGTGACTGATCTTTTCGGCATGGGTTGACGCAACGTAGCATCTGCCCGACGGACGGAGCGGCCACCCGGCTATGGCAGGCTAAACTGGCGTTCAGGGCGCGGCTTTGCTGCGGAGGATGTTGTGAAACTGATCGACCTGTTGCCGAATTTCATCGCCGAGCTGCAACTGTCGTGCGAACAACTGGGACGCCCCGACCTGACTGCGCAACTCGGGAAGGTCGAGCTCGACAACAACTCCTACAACGGAGAAACCCGCGTGGTGTTGCTGCGCCTGCGGCATAACCTCGACGCCGATCCGGTCGGTCACGAGGCTATCCACGAGCTTCCGCCCGCAAACGAGAACCTGATCCTCCGCCACCGCTATGGCGTGCAGGCTGAAACTGACAATGTCGGCCGTCTGCGTCGGCTGATCGTCGCGCATGGAACCGATATCGCCGAAGCGCTGGGCCGGTTCTCGCCGCTGCGGCAGTAGTTCCGAACGGTCCAGGCAGCTGCGCTGCTACAATGGGCGGCTCATGATCTCCTTCCGAAATTTCGCCCTCCGGCGCGGCGAACGCCTGCTGTTGTCCGATGTGGACCTGACCCTCCACACGGGCTGGCGCGTCGGCGTGGTCGGCCGCAACGGCACTGGCAAGTCCAGCCTTTTCGCGGCCGTCCAGCGCGAGATCGAATCCGACAAGGGCGATCTCGACCTGCCAGGCAAGGTGCGCATCGCCAGCGTCGCTCAGGAAACGCCGTCGTTGCCCGATCCGGCGATCGACTTCGTCCTTGGCGGCGATGTCGAAGTCGCCGCCGTGATCCGCGCCGAAGCCGCCGCGATGGACGCCGAGGATTACGATGCAGTCGCCGCCGCGCACCATCGGCTCGACGAACTCAACGGCTACGATGCGACCGCTCGCGCGGGACGATTGCTGCATGGCCTCGGATTTTCGGCCGATACGCACCAGCGCGCGGTGTCGTCGTTTTCCGGCGGCTGGCGCGTGCGCCTGAACCTTGCGCGTGCGCTGATGATGCCGTCGGACCTGCTGCTGCTCGACGAACCGACCAACCACCTCGACCTCGACGCGGTGCTATGGCTCGAGCAATGGTTGCTGCGCTATCCGGGCACCTTGCTGCTGATCTCGCACGACCGCGAATTCCTCGACGGTGTCTGCACCCACACGCTGCACCTGCACGAAGGCAAGGCGAAGCTCTACACCGGCGATTACACCGCGTTCGAGCGCCAGCGCTCCGAGCAGTTGCATCAGCAGCAGGCCGCGCACGAAAAGGAACAGGCCGAACGCGAACATCTGCAGAAATTCATCGACCGCTTCAAGGCGACCGCCAGCAAGGCCAAGCAGGCGCAGTCGCGGATCAAGCGCCTCGCCAAGCTGTCTGGTACAGAAGCCGTGCGCGCCGAACGCGCGTTCCGCATTTCGTTCGCCGAACCAGTGCGTCTGCCGAATTCGCTGATCCGGCTGAACCATGCGGATGCGGGTTATGGGCTTCACTCCGAGCGCGCTTCCGGCCCTGCGCAGGGCGCAGGGCATTCGGGCGTGCGCGTGCCAGTGGCGCGCGAGCAGCACGCCCTCATCCTGGCGAATGTTGGTTTCGGACTTGAAGCCGGCGATCGCGTCGGCCTGCTCGGCCCGAACGGCGCGGGCAAGTCCACCCTGGTGAAGACCCTGGTCGGCGAACTGCCCTTGCTCGGCGGCGAACGCAGCGCGCATCCGGACCTCAAGCTCGGCTACTTCGCGCAGCACACCGTCGAATCGCTGCAGCCGGGGCAAACCCCGATCGACCACCTGCGCGACATCGCGCCGAATGATTCGATCCAGGACTTCCGCAACTTCCTCGGTCGCTGGAATTTCGCCGGCGACCGCGCGTTCGAGTCGGTCGATACGTTCTCCGGCGGCGAACGCGCACGCCTCGCGCTTGCATTGATCGCATGGCGCAAGCCGAACGTGCTGCTGCTCGACGAACCGACCAACCATCTCGACCTCGACATGCGCGAGGCGCTGGCCGAGGCCTTGTCCGACTTCCCCGGCGCGATCGTGCTGGTCTCGCATGACCGACATCTGATCGGCTTGGTCTGCGATACGTTCTGGCGCGTCGCAGATGGCCACGTCGAGGAGTTCGACGGCGATCTGGACGCCTATGCCGCATGGCTGCGTTCGCGTGGGTCGGAGCCGAAAAAGAAACAGGATGCGGTCGAAATCGTCGCCAGGAAGCCGTCCGCCAAAGCCGTGGCATCCGATCCGTTGTCGAAGCAGCAACGCAGCCGCTTCAAGCAGGTCGAAACGCGGATCGCGACGCTGCAAATCGAACTCAAGCAGATCGATGCGCAGCTCGCCGATCCGGCGATCTACGGCAACGACGGTGGCGTCGAGATCGGCCAGCTCGGCCAGCGCCAGGAAGCGCTTACGCGCGAGCATGCGGCGCTGGAAACCGAGTGGCTGGCGTTGTACGAACGGCTGGAAACCGCTTGAAGTCGCGCAGCTGTCTCCCCAATTCCACCCTGACCATCACCATTCCCGAGCGCCATGCCCATCTACGGTTTTGAATGCGGCAGTTGCGGCCATCGTTTCGACCGCCTGCAAAAATTATCCGACCCCGACCCGAGCGTGTGTCCGGACTGCGGCGCCGAGCAGTTGCGCCGCCAGTTGACCGCGCCTTCGTTCCGGCTTTCGGGCAGCGGCTGGTACGAGACCGATTTCAAGAAAGACGGCGACAAGAAACGCAACCTCGTCGAAGGCAGTTCGGGCGGCGGGACTCCGGAGTCGAAGGGCGACAGCAAGCCTGCCGAGTCGAAATCGACCGACGCCAAACCGAGCGAATCGAAGTCTGTCGAATCGAAGTCCAGCGAATCCAGGCCTGCGCCGAAAGCCGACAGTGCGCCCGCTGCCAAACCTGCTGCCGATTAAACGATCGATCCGATTGGTTGCCCCGCAGCAACCGCATAGCTAGCATCCCCAAGTTCGGCCGCACAGACAGCGGCCATCGGAATCCAGACCATCATGCGCACCCATTTTTGCGGCCTCATCGACGAGCGCCTGATCGGCCAGACCGTCACTCTTTGCGGTTGGGCGGATGTCGCGCGCAACCTCGGTGGCTTGTGCTTCATCGACTTACGCGACCACGAAGGCATCGTGCAGATCGTCGCCGAGCCGGATGCCGATGCCGCCGGCAATGCTGCAGTGATCGCCGCGGCGGCGCACGTCGGTTACGAGGACTGCCTGCGCATCACCGGCACCGTGCGCGCGCGGCATGCGGTCAACGACAAGATCAGGAGCGGCAAGGTCGAGGTCGTCGCGACGAAGATCGAACTGCTCAACAAGGCCGACCCGCTGCCGTTCCATGCCCACGAAAATCCCGGCGAGGACATCCGCCTCAAGTACCGTTACCTCGACATGCGGCGTCCGGCGATGCAGCAGATGATGCGCACGCGGATCAAGCTCATGCAGGCGTTGCGGCGCTGGCTCGACGCGCGCGGATTCCAGGACATCGAAACGCCGATCCTGACCAAGGCGACGCCCGAAGGCGCACGCGATTTCCTGGTGCCGGCGCGCATGCATGCGGGCGAGTTCTACGCATTGCCGCAATCGCCGCAGCTGTTCAAGCAGATCCTGATGATGGCCGGCTTCGATCGTTACTACCAGATCGCGCGTTGCTTCCGCGACGAGGCCCTGCGCGCGGATCGCCAGCTCGAATTCACCCAGCTCGACATGGAGTTCGCGTGGGTGTCCGAGCGCGACGTGCAGGACGCGACCGAGGACATGATCCGCACCGTCTTCAAGGACGTGATGAACGTCGAGCTCGCGAACCCGTTCCCGCGCCTGAGTTACGAAGAAGCGATGCGTCGCTACGGTTCTGACAAGCCCGACCTGCGCATCGCGCTGGAACTGGTTGATATCGCCGAGCTGGTGAAGGCGTGCGAGTTCAAGGTGTTTACCGACTGGGCAAGCCACGCCGAAGGCCGCGTCGCTGCGTTGCGCGTGCCAGGCGGGGCGGAACTGTCGCGCAAGCAGATCGACGATTGTGCCGCGCATGCCGCCAAGCACGGCGCTAAAGGCCTCGCGTGGATGAAGGTCACCGATCTTGCGAAGGGACGCGAAGGCATCAACTCGCCGATCGCGAAATTCCTCGACGATGCGACCTTGCATGCGGTGCTCGACGCGACGCATGCGCAATCCGGCGACATCGTGTTTTACGGCGCAGGCCCATGGAAATCGGTCAGCGATTTCATGGGCGCATTGCGCATCAAGGTCGCGAAGGACCTCGGCCTCGTCGCGCAGGGATGGACGCCGCTGTGGGTCACCGACTTCCCGATGTTCGAATGGGACGAGGAAGACCAGCGTTACGTCGCCCTGCATCATCCATTCACCGCGCCTGCGGTCGATGACGTCGCCGCGCTGCGCGCGAATGCCAAGACCGCAGTGTCGCGCGGCTACGACATGGTGCTCAACGGCAACGAGATCGGCGGCGGTTCGATCCGCATCCATCGTTCCGACATGCAGTCGGCGGTATTCGACCTGCTTGGCATCCCTGCCGAGGAGGCGGAACTGAAATTCGGTTTCCTGCTTGAAGCCCTGCGCTACGGCGCTCCGCCGCACGGCGGCATCGCATTCGGCATCGACCGTATCGCCGCGCTGATGGGCGGCACCGAATCGATTCGCGACGTGATCGCGTTCCCCAAGACCACGACCGGGCAATGTCCGATGACCGGAGCGCCATCGCCGGTGCCCGACAAGCAACTCGCCGAAGTGCATATCTCGGTGCGCATCAAGGAATGAGCTGCACGATCCGCCGCGCGGTGCAGGACGATGCGCAAGCGCTGTCGCGCATTGCCGTGCAGACGTTCACGGAAACGTTCGGGCACCTGTATCCGGACGAGGACCTGCAGGATTTCCTGCGCACGAATTACGCGGTCGCCGAATGCGCACGCCTGCTGTCCGACGATCGCTATGCGGTCTGGCTGCTCGAAGACGATGGCGTGGCCGTCGGCCATGCGTTGGCTGGTCCCTGCGGCCTGCCGCATCCGGATGTGACGCCGGAAGATGGCGAACTGAAGCGGCTGTACCTGCTGTCGCAAGCGCGCAACGGAGGCTGGGGCGCGCGTCTGTTAGACACAGCGCTTGCGTGGCTGGAGCGGGATGGACCACGCCGGATCTGGATCAGCGTGTGGTCGCAGAACTTCGGCGCACAGCGTTTCTACGCGCGCTGGGGTTTCGCAAAGGTCGCCGAATACGAATTCGCCGTCGGCCGCGTGCGCGACCACGAATTCATGTTCCGCCGCGACGCGCCCGGTCGCTCGGCCGTCGCGCCGGCATGACCCCGCAGAAGCCCGGGTCAGCACTCCTGGCGACTCTGGGCATCCGCGTGCACGCCGACTGGTCGGTCTGGCATATCGTGCGGTTCGGGATGGTCGGGTTGCTTGCGACCGGCTTGCATTACACCGTGGCGTTGATCGGCCTGAAATGGATCGGGCTCAGTCCGGTCGCCGCGAATGCAACCGGATTCCTCACCGCTCTGACCTTGTCCTTCGTCGGCCATTCGTTATTCACGTTCCGGGTGCAAGCCACGACCGTCGCTGCGATCCGGTTCATGATTGTCAACTTGACGACGATCGGATTTGGCAGCGCACTTGTTACAGGGCTCGACGACTACACGGGACTTGGCGACGCCGAGGTGTTGGCAATCGGCGCGCTATTTTCGGCAGGTTCGAATTTCCTCGGTCATTCCCTCTGGTCCTTCAGCGAAACGCGTACCTGAGCGGGGTCGAGCATGGAAAGGGACGCCTACCTTCAAATGCGCGCCTCGCAGTCCACGCATTGGTGGTTCTGTGCGAGGAGGAAGGTGCTTGCGTCGCTCATTGCCCGTATGCGCTTGCCGACTGATGCAAAGATCCTCGAAGCCGGCTGCGGACCTGGCGGAAATATCGAACTGCTTTCCCGCTTTGGACATGTCGCGGCCTTCGACATGGATCCGGCGACGGTGGCGAACTGTGTGGCGGAGCTCGGTATGGATTGCATGCCGGGCAAGCTGCCGACGGATCATCCTTATCACGGCTCCCGCCGTTTCGATCTCGTGGTTGCGCTGGATGTGCTCGAACATGTCGAAGAGGACAAGGAGTCCCTGCGTTCGCTGGCGACCTGCCTTGGCGTTGGCGGACGACTGCTGGTGACGGTGCCAGCGTACCAATGGCTGTTTTCGGGCCACGACCGATTTCACCATCACAAGCGGCGTTACCGCCTTGGTTCGCTCGCGGCGCTGGCGGAATCGGCGGGGCTCAAGGTGGAATGCGCCGGCTACTTCAACAGCCTGCTGTTCCCGCCGATCGCCATGGCGAGGCTGATTTCCAGGGTCAGGGGAGGGGAGTCGAAAAGCGATGCCACAATGCCCGGACATTTCACGAACCGGCTTCTGACGCTCGTTTTCGGATTCGAATCGCGGTTGATTCCGCACATGGGATTCCCGTTCGGCACCTCCATCTACCTCATCGCTACCGCGAAAGGCGCCGGGCCGTCCATTCCGTGACGACCGCAACGCCATTGCACCGCGCCGCCATCCGCGCGCGGAAATCCCGTGGGTCATCGAAAGACCCCAAGTACGTATTTGGAACATCATGAGTCGACCGACGGTCATCCTGCTGCACGGTCTGTGGTTGCGCGGCATCGCGATGAGCTATCTCTCGCGGCGGCTGGATGCTGCGGGTTTCGATGCGCAGACTTTCGACTACGCCACGGTGCGCGATGGTATCGATGTCGCCAGCGGACGCCTGCGCGACCTCATCGGCACGTTCGGCAGCAGCCAGGTGCACCTGGTCGGGCACAGCCTCGGCGGCCTGGTCGCGGCGCTGATCGTGCAGCGCCATCCCGAACTGATCGATGGGCGCATCGTCTGCCTCGGTGCGCCCTTGCGCGGCAGCGCGGCAGCGCGTTCATTGAAGGGCATCCCCGGGGGTTCGGCGATGCTGGGCCGCAGCATCGAACTGCTCGAAAACGGGCTGGAACGCTGGGACGGCCCGCAGCAACTCGGGGTGATCGCCGGACGACTGCCGATCGGCCTGGGCTTCCTGCTCGGCGGCGTGACCGCACCGCACGACGGTACGGTCGCGGTCGAGGAAACCCGCCTGCCGGGCATCACCGATCACCGCGTGATCTCCGCCGCGCACACCGGGCTGGTGTATTCGGATCTGGCCGCGCAGCACACGATTGCGTTCTTGCGGGGTGGGCGCTTCGGCGCAGAGTAGTTCCGGAGTAAAGTGGATGGTCGCCATCGCACAACGCGGAAAGACCCATGAGTAGCGGATCGTCCGTCGAAGGCCGCAAGTACGCCGAAGATACCAAGCGCTCCATGATCGACACAGATGCGGAATCGAGCGATCGCGCGTTGAAGTCGCGCTTTGTCGCTATCGCCGCAGCGATCGTTCTTCTGGCTCTGCTGCTGCGCGCGTTCTACCTGTTCGACGCCAAGGTGGAGAATCCGATCGCGGGTGACATTAACCAGTACGTGCTCTACGCGTGGAACATGACCCATGCAGACACATTCTCGTCGACCTTGCCCAGCGACGGACCGATCATCCCGGACAGCTACCGCGGTCCCGGCTACCCGGCGATGCTGGCGGTAGCGATCAGACTTGCAGGCAACGCCGGCTTGTATCTACGCGCCGCCGGACATGGACGCATGGCCCTGGTTGCAGAGCCTGCGACCTGGATCGCCTACACATATGTCGCACAGGCCATCCTGGGCGCGTTGACGGTTCTTCTGGCGATCGCGGTCGCACGCTTCTGGTTGGGCCGCAGTCCGTCGCTATGCGTCGGCGTTTTGACGGCGCTTTGGCCGCACCTGATTTCCTTCACGGGAGTTTTGCTCAGCGAGACGCTGTTTGGGTTCGTGCTCTTGCTTGCGGTCTGGCTGCTGCTTCGAGCGCAGCGCCGCAACAGCGTCTGGCTTGCGGCAGGTTCGGGATTGACGTTCGCAGCGGCCTATCTTGTCAATCCCCTCATCGCGTTGTTCCCGCTCGTCGCGGGTGGCGCACTATTGTTCCGACGCCAGGCGCAACTCGCTGTTGTGCTCGTTGCGATCTACCTGATAGGACCGTCCGGTTGGGCGCTGCGCAACGCTGCCATTCCCCGTCCAGCAGCCAGCTACGAGCGCGCGGCACAAAATTTCGTTCAAGGTTCCTGGCCCATTTATCTCGATGCTCTTAACGCGCGGTTCTCGAACCCGATAGCGGATGCGGTCTACCGGAGCGAAGCTGACGAGGAGCAAGCATTCCTGGCAAAACCTTCCACCGGATTGCGCCTGATGGCGGATCGAATGAAACAGCGGCCCGGGTATTACCTGACCTGGTATCTGTTGAAAAAGCCTTTCAGCCTGTGGGATTGGGGTGTCCATGTCGGCTCGGGCGACATCTATTTCCTCGTCACGCCGGTTTCGCCATTCACCCACGTTCCCGCACTCAAGTGGATGAAAGCGGCGTTCGAAATGTTCAATCCACTGTTCTTCGCGTTGGCATTGCTGGCGACGCTCGTGATTGCCTTGCGGTTTCTGCGGCGTTCGAGCAAGGCCGGGTTTGCCGAAGGGATCATCGCGCTGCTGCTGCTGTATCTGACTGCCATCCATACTGTGTTGCAGGCGGAGCCGCGTTATTCGGTACCGTACCGTCCAGAGGAATTGCTGATGGCGGTGACCGCCGCCGTGTGGCTCGTCGACCGGATTGTCAGGCGACACGGGAAGAACGAACCCGGTCATGCGCGGACGATCGCGACGCCAGCAGAATGAAGAAGCGCCGGTCACGCCGGTGAGCGTCCGATTTTGCTGCCGCATGGTCTGTGGTTATGCAGCAACAAGCGATCCAGCGTGCGAATGGGTGCCACATCGTCGAAATGTACTTGCGGTCGCATTGCGTGATCTGGATCGATTGTCGGCACGCGTTGCGTAATCGCGTAAAATTCGCCGGTCATTGTCGGCACATCCGCAGGAAGACGCATGGGTAGGGGACCGTCGATCGAAGGCCGCAAGAACGCCGAGGATTCCCGGCGCGGCAAGATCTTCACGAAGATCATCCGCGAGATCAGCGTCGCCGCACGCATCGGCAGCGACCCCGGCGCCAATGCGCGTCTGCGCGCCGCGATCGACAAGGCTCTGTCCGCGAACATGTCCAAGGACGTGATCGAGCGCGCGATCAAGAAGGCCAGCGGCGAACTCGAAGGCGTGAACTACGAGGAAATCCGCTACGAAGGCTACGCGCCCGGCGGCGTCGCGGTGATCGTGGATTGCCTGACCGACAACAAGGTGCGCACCGTCGCCGATGTCAGGCACGCGTTCGGCAAGTTCGGCGGCAACCTCGGCACCGATGGCTCAGTCGCGTTCCTGTTCAAGAAATGCGGCGTGCTGCACTTTGCTAGCGGCGATGAGGAGCGCGTTACCGATGCCGCGATCGAGGCTGGGGCCGACGATGTCGTGGTGTATCCCGAAGATGGTGCGATCGACGTGCTCACCGCGCCCGATGCATTCCAGTCGGTGAAGACCGCGATGGAAACCGCAGGACTCACGCCCGACATTGCCGAAGTCACCTACCGCGCCGAGAACGATATCGCCGTCGTTGGCGACACCGCGCAGGCCGTCGCGAAACTGCTGGCATGGCTCGACGACCTCGACGACGTACAGAACGTGTATTCGAATGCCGATCTGCCGGCGGATGCATATGGGTAGGGCAGGGACTGGAGGCTGGGGGATCGGGACACGCAAACGCGATCACCGCTTGTGCTATCGCGGATTCGTGCGTGCCATTCCGGCCTACACGCGTAACGATCATCGTTGCGTCGCATGATGCCCAGTCCCCAGACCCCAGCCCCGGATCTCCGCCCCATCATCCGCATCCTCGGCATTGATCCGGGCTCGCAGCGCACGGGCGTCGGCGTCGTCGATTGCGACGCCAGCGGCCGCACCACCCATGTTTATCACGCGCCATTGATGCTGCTCGGCGACGGCGAGTTTCCGCAGCGGCTCAAGCGATTGCTCGACGGTCTGGGCGAGGTGATCGAGAAATACCAGCCGCAGGAAGTCGCGATCGAGAAAGTGTTCATGGCGCGCAATCCCGATTCGGCGCTCAAGCTCGGTCAGGCGCGCGGAGCGGCGATGTGCGCGGCGGTGTTGCGCGACTTGCCGATCCACGAATACTCAGCGAAGGAAATCAAGCTTGCGGTGGTCGGCAGCGGCGGCGCGGAAAAAACCCAGGTCCAGCACATGGTCGGCATCATGCTCAACCTGCAGGGCAAGTTGCAGGCCGATGCGGCCGACGCGCTTGCGGTCGCGATCACGCATGCGCATGTGCGCGCAACGGCGCAGCGGCTGGGCGTCAACGTGACACTCGCGTGGGGGAGAAAATAAATGATCGGCAGACTCAAGGGAACGGTGATCCACAAACAGCCGCCATGGCTTGTCTTGGACGTGCACGGCGTCGGTTACGAACTCGAAGCGCCTATGAGTACGTTCTACGATCTGCCCGAAGTCGGCCGCGAGGTCGCGTTGTTCACCCACTACGCGCAGAAAGAGGATTCGGTGTCGCTGTACGGATTCCTGAGCGAGTCCGAGCGTCGGCTGTTCCGCGATGTGCAGAAGGTGACCGGGATTGGCGCGAAGATCGCGCTCGCGATCCTGTCGGGTGCCAGCGTTGCCGATTTTGCGCGCCTGGTGCAGACATCCGACGTGACCGCGCTCACGCGCATCCCGGGCATCGGCAAGAAGACCGCCGAGCGCATCGTCGTCGAACTGCGCGATCGCGCGAGCGATTTCGGTGGCGGCGCGACCCTGGCGGGGAAACCTGTTCCGACCGATCCGCTCGGCGAGGCGATCCTCGCGTTGCAGCAACTCGGTTACAAGCCTGCCGAGGCGTTGCGGATGGCCGAAAAGGCGCAAGCGGACGGCGACGACGTCGAGGCGATCATCCGCAAAGCGCTGAAGTCGGCGTTGCGCGGCTGAGATCGAGCCAAGGAAAGCCATCCATGTCCGTGCCGGAAACCAGTTCCAGTTCAACGCTCCACCCTTCGCATCAGCCGCAAGGCAGCATGCGTACGCTGATGCTTGGCGCGGTCGGCGTGGTGTTCGGCGACATCGGTACGAGTCCGTTGTACACGCTGCGCGAGGCGTTCCTGGACCACTACGGACTGACGCCGGATCATGCGACCGTCGTCGGCCTGCTGTCGCTGATTCTGTGGTCGCTGTTTCTGGTGGTCACGGTGAAGTACGTGATGATCATCATGCGCGCCGACAACAAGGGCGAGGGCGGCATCATGGCCTTGATGGCGCTGGCACAACGCGCTTTGGGCAATGCCAAGCGGCTGCGTTACGCGATCGGCATCCTTGGTATTTTCGGCGCATCGCTGTTTTTCGGCGACAGCGTGATCACGCCGGCGGTGTCGGTGCTGGCTGCGGTGGAAGGCCTGCAGGTCGCAGCGCCCGATCTGAAGACGTGGGTGGTGCCGATTACCCTGGTGGTCCTGCTGATCCTGCTCCTGTTCCAGCGCCATGGTTCGGCGAAGGTCGGACGGATCTTCGGTCCGGTGATGGCATTGTGGTTCCTTGCGATCGCAGCGATCGGTGGCTGGCACATCATCGGCCAGCCGCAGGTATTGGCGGCATTCAACCCCTACTATGCGCTGCACTTTTTCGTCGAGCATGGTGCGCATTCGTACTTTATCCTCGGCGCAGTGGTACTCGCGATCACTGGCGGCGAAGCGCTGTACGCCGACATGGGCCATTTCGGGCGTGCGCCGATTCGCGCTGCGTGGTTCTGGCTGGTGCTGCCTGCGCTGTTGCTGAATTATTTCGGACAGGGCGCGCTCCTGCTCTCAAACCCATCGGCCAAGGACAATCCGTTCTACATGGCCGCGCCCGGCTGGGCCTTGTATCCGCTGATCGGGCTGGCGACGGTGGCGACGGTGATCGCTTCGCAAGCGGTGATCTCCGGCGCGTTCTCGGTCGCGCGGCAGGCGATGTTGCTGGGCTACATACCGCGACTGACGATCCGGCACACCTCGGCGAGCGCCGAAGGGCAGATCTTCGTGCCGGCGGTCAACCGCATGCTGCTGGTGCTGGTCGTGTTGCTGGTACTTGCGTTCCAGTCTTCGACAAAACTGGCCGCAGCCTATGGTGTTTCGGTGTCGGGCACGATGCTGATCGATACCCTGCTGCTGATGGTGGTGGCCTGGAACAGCTGGCACGACTCGCGACGTTGGGTGCTGCCGGTCGCCGCACTGTTGCTGATGGTGGACATCGCCTTCCTCGGCGCGAACGTGGTCAAGTTCATCGACGGCGCATGGGTGCCGGTCGCGCTGGGCATCCTCGCCTTCACGATGATGCGCACTTGGCGGCGCGGCAAGATCCTGGTCGCCGAAAGCTTGTCCGCACAGCAGCTCGATCTCGCAACGTTTCTGAATTCGCTGGCGGCGCATCCGCCGCACCGGGTTCCCGGCACCGCGATTTTCCTGAGCCCGCATGCGAACAACGTGCCGCATGCGCTATTGCACAACCTCAAGCACAACAAGGTGCTGCACGAGAGCAATGTGATCCTCAGCGTGCGCACGCTCGACTCGGCTTATGCCGAACCGGAAGAACGCTGCGAAACCACCGACCTGGGCAATGGCTTCAAGCAGATGACCCTGCGTTTCGGATTCGCCGAGGAACCCGATGTGCCGGCTGCGCTGGTGCAGAGCGTGTGCGGCACGCAGTTCGACATGATGGACACCACGTTCTTCTCCAGTCGCGAGACGCTCGTCGCGGCGGAACACGTCGGCATGCCGCTGTGGCGCGACAAGATCTTCGCGTTCATGGCCCGCAATGCCACCTCGGCCACGGATTTCTTCCGTATCCCCGGCAACCGCTTGGTCGAGTTGGGCACCAAGGTCGAAATCTGACGTTCACGGTTGCGCGAACAATTCGTGCCCGATTTCCCCGTGTGGCGTGAAATTAACCCCGCATGCGAGGCGAGCGGAGTATCCTGCGCGGCTTGCGAGTGCAACGAGGCATGCAGTGAGCGAATCAACCGAGAGTCCACGTGGTGCCCGCCTGGCGGCGTTGTCGCTGGCCGCGATCGGCGTGGTGTACGGCGACATCGGCACCAGTCCGCTGTACACCTTGCAGACCGCGTTTTCCGGCAAGCACGCGATCGCGGCATCACCGGAGAACGTGCTCGGCGTGCTGTCGCTGATTTTCTGGTCGATGATGTTCGTGGTGTCGTTCAAGTACGTGCTCTTCATTCTGCGCGCCGGCAACAAGGGCGAAGGCGGCATCCTCTCGCTGATGACGCTCGCCCAGCGCGGCCTGCGCTCGTACTCGAAGATGAAATGGACGGTGCTCGCGCTTGGCGTATTCGGTGCGGGGCTGTTCTACGGTGACAGCGTGATCACGCCGGCGGTTTCGGTGCTGTCTGCGGTCGAGGGTCTGGAAGTCCTCAAACCGACGCTCGCGGAATGGGTGCTGCCGCTGACGGTAATCGTGCTGATCGGGCTGTTCGCGGTGCAGCGATTCGGCAGCGCCCGCATGGGTTCGATCTTCGGACCGGTGATGCTGGTGTGGTTCATCAGCCTCGCCGGGTTCGGCGTGATGGAGGTCGTTGCGGCGCCGGAGATCCTGCAGGCGTTGAATCCAAAGTATGGCGTGCTGTTTTTCGCGAACAACGGATACATGGCCTTCGTCGCACTCGGCGCTGTCGTACTGGCACTGACCGGTGCCGAGGCGCTGTACGCCGACATGGGTCACTTCGGCAAACGCCCGATTCGCTGCGCATGGTTCGGGTTCGTGATGCCGGCGCTGCTGGTGAATTATTTCGGGCAGGGCGCGTTGCTGCTGCACCATCCGGAGGCGGCCGACAATCCGTTCTACCTGCTGCTGCCGAAATGGGCGCTCATGCCGATGATCGCACTCGCGACGGTGGCGACCGTGATCGCCTCGCAAGCAGTAATCTCGGGCGCTTTTTCGATGACCCGCGAGGCGATCCAACTCGGCTTGTTCCCGCGCAGCCCGGTCATCCATACCTCGGATGAGCGTGCCGGGCAGATCTACATGCCCTTGGTGAACTGGGGCCTGTTGATCGCGGTGCTGGCGGCTGTGCTGGGCTTTCAGACGTCCAGCCACCTGGCTGCGGCCTACGGCATCGCAGTGACCGGCACCATGGCGATCACGAGCGGACTCGCGCTGATTGTCGCGCGTCGGCTGTGGCACTGGCCGAGTGCGCTGGTCGCCGTCACCGGCGTGCTGCTGCTGACGGTCGACCTGGCGTTCTTCAGCGCGAACGCGTTGAAGTTGTTCCACGGCGGCTGGTTCCCGCTGGTCGTGGGCAGCCTGGTGTTCGTGGTGATGACGACCTGGCGGCGCGGTCGCGAGTTGCTGATCGCTCGGCTCGAAAGCGGCCTGAACCTGCGCATGTTCATCGACAGCCTCGCCGAGCATCCGCCGGTGCGCGTGCAGGGTACTGCGGTGTTCCTCAGCGCCGCGCGCGAGGGCGTGCCGAACGCGCTGCTGCATAACCTCAAGCACAACAAGGTGCTGCACGAGGTCAATGTGATCCTCACCGTCCTCACCGAGGACACGCCGCAGGCCGAGCCCAGCCAGCGCCTGAAACTCGAACCGCTCGGCAACGGTTTCTATCGGATGTGGCTCCGTTATGGGTTCGCCGAGCAGCCGCACATACCGGTCGCGTTGACCGACTGTCGCTGGCAGGGGCTGGGCATGGACCCGATGGACACCACGTATTTCCTGAGCCAGGAGCGCGTCGTCGCATCGCGGCAGCCCGGCATGGCGACCTGGCGTGACAAGTTGTTCGCTTTCATGTCGCGCAATGCGAGCCCGCTGACCGACTTCTTCCGCATTCCGCGCAACAGGATTGTCGAACTCGGCGCGCAGATCGAGATCTGAGGTGAAGAGGCTAGGGGCTGGGGGCTGGGGTAGATCCAGAGTCGTGCCTCGAAAGAAGGGCGGTTGAGTCTGCACTTGCATACAATCACGGCATGAATCGATTGCTCCGAGTATTCCTTGGTGGTCCCGGGTTGCACGAACGTGCGATAGCCCGCGCATTTCCCCAACCCCCAGCCCCCAGCCCTGATGAGTGACCAACGCCTCATCGACCCGACCGAGAGCCGCGACGAAGCCGCGCTCGAGGCCACGATCCGGCCCAAACGGCTCGACGATTACCTCGGCCAGCAGCCGGTGCGCGAGCAAATGAAAGTCGCGATCGAGGCGGCGCGTGCGCGCGGCGAGGCGATGGACCATGTGCTGATCTTCGGGCCGCCGGGGCTGGGCAAGACCACGCTGAGTCATGTGATCGCGAATGAACTCGGGGTCAACCTGCGCACGACGTCCGGACCGGTGATTGAGCGCGCCGGCGACCTTGCTGCGCTGCTGACCAACCTGCAGCCGCACGACGTGCTGTTCATCGACGAGATCCACCGCCTGTCGCCGGTCGTCGAGGAAGTGCTGTACCCGGCGATGGAAGATTTCCAGATCGACCTGATGATCGGCGAAGGCCCGGCCGCGCGTTCGATCAAGCTCGACCTGCCACCGTTCACCCTGATCGGCGCGACCACGCGAGCGGGCCTGCTGACCGGGCCGCTGCGCGACCGATTCGGCATCGTCCAGAGACTGGAATTTTATTCGCCGGAAGAACTCACCCAGATCGTGCGGCGTTCGGCGAAGATCCTCGGCATCGCCTGCGATGCGGACGGTGCTGCCGAGATCGCGCGGCGCTCGCGCGGCACGCCGCGCATCGCGAACCGGCTGTTGCGCCGCGCGCGCGACTTCGCCCAGGTGCGCGCCGACGGCGTCATCACCCGCGAGGTCGCTGACGGTGCGATGGCGATGCTGAAGGTCGATGCCGAGGGTTTCGACCAGATGGACCGCAGGCTGCTGCATATCATCATGGACAGTTTTGATGGCGGCCCGGTCGGCGTGGAATCGCTGGCCGCAGCGCTCAGCGAGGAGCGCGGCACCGTCGAGGACGTGATCGAACCCTACCTGATCCAGCAGGGTTACCTGCTGCGCACCGCGCGCGGGCGCATGGTCAGTGCGAAAACATGGCGGCTGTTCGGACTGAGCCCGCGCAATGCGCCGGCTGCCGGGTTGTTCGAGGGCGACGGGTCGACTACCGCGTGAGCGCGAACTCGCCTAGCACGCTGCTGTCGAAAGGTTGCGTCCCGATTGCGCCGACGTTCATCTGGCCGATAAGGGTGTATTGGGAAGATACCGATGCGGGCGGCGTGGTGTATCACGCGAGTTACCTGCGTTTTCTCGAGCGCGCGCGCAGCGAATGGTTGCGCGCGCTCGGGTATGGGCAGGACGCGCTGCGCGAGCGCGAAGGCGTTGTGTTCGTGGTGCGTGCGATGCGGCTGGAGTTCCTGCGCCCGGCGCGGCTGGACGACGCGTTGAGCGTCGCCGTCGCACTCGGCGAACGCAGGCGCGCCAGCCTGTTGATGCGGCAAACCATTCGGCGCGGCGAGACGCTGCTGCTGGATGCCGAGGTGAAGGTGGCCTGCGTGGCCGCCGCAGATTTCCGTCCGCGTGCAGTGCCCGAGGCGCTGGCCGCTGCATTGATCGAACGCGACATGACAGAACCGGAGTGACGCAATGAATCCACTGATCCACGTGTTCGCCGCGATGCAGGCCGCGTCCGTACAATCTGCGCCCGTGGAAGCCTTGCCGGATGCCTCGCCTGCGGCGATGCAGGCGCTTGCGGCCTCGACGCCTGCACCGCCACCCGGCAGCGGCCTGAACCTGCTGACGCTGGTCCTGCACGCTAGCCTGCCGGTGCAATTCGTGATGGTGTTGCTGCTGATCGCCTCGATCGCATCGTGGGTCATCATTTTCCGCAAGCAACGCGTTCTCGGCGGAGCGGAAAAATCCGCCGAAGGCTTCGAGGAAAAATTCTGGTCGGGCTCCGACCTGACCCAGCTGTACAGCGCTGCGACCGAACGCAGTCGCATTGCGGCGGGACTCGAAGCGATCTTCGAGGCCGGCTTCCGCGAATTCTCGCGGCTGCGCCAGCGCAAGGGTGTGGACCCGCGCACCCAGCTCGAGGGCGCGCAGCGCGGCATGCGCGCACAGCTCGCACGCGAAGTGGATGCGCTGGAGCACAGCCTGGAGTTCCTCGCCAACGTCGGTTCGATCAGTCCCTACGTCGGCCTGTTCGGCACCGTGTGGGGCATCATGATTTCGTTCCAGGGCCTGGCGAGCATGAAGCAGGCCACCATCGCCACCGTCGCGCCGGGCATCTCCGAGGCGCTGATCGCGACCGCGATGGGCTTGTTCGCCGCGATCCCTGCGGTCTGGGCATACAACCGATTCGCGACCAAGGTCGAGCGCCTCAACGTGCGTTACGAGGCGTTCGCCGAAGAATTCTCATCGATCCTGCAGCGGCAGGCGCACGTCGAAGAGTGAGCGCGCATGACCTGTCCAGCAGCCGCAACCCCATTCGCGCATTGAACGCGTTGGCACGCAAGCCTTTGCACAACCGCATCGCGCCGCGAGGACGCAACCCATGAGCCGCCATCGCCAGCGACGCAAGCTCAAGGCCGACATCAACGTCGTGCCGTACATCGACGTGATGCTGGTGCTGCTGATCATCTTCATGGTCACCGCGCCGTTGCTGAACCTTGGCGTGGATGTCGATCTGCCGAAGTCGAAAGCCAGCATGATCGACCAGAAGAAGGATCCGGTGATCGCGGCCATCACCCAGGACGGTCACTATCTGCTGAAGTTGGCCGACGCGAAAATGGAGCCGGTCAGCGAGGCCGACCTCATAACGCGCATCGGCGCGTTCCATCGCGAGAATCCCGACGTGGCGGTGTATATCGCCGCCGATGGAAAGCTTGCGTACCAGCAGGTGATGGACCTGATGGTCATCCTGCAGAACATCGGTATTCCGCATGTCGCGTTGATGAGCCAGCCAGCGCCCAGCGCCGTCGCCAAGCCAGGCAAGCACTGAGGACGATGGAGACCACCGGCGACAAGCTGCGTGCGGTCGCGTTCGCGCTGGGCGTGCACGCGTTCGCGCTGGCGTTGCTGTTCGTGGGCTTGTGGTGGCAGCAACCCATCCCGGCAACCGATGCCCAGGGACCGATGGTCGAGGCCACGCTGGTGAGCTCGCCGCAGCAATCGGCGGCGATTGCGAAAGCGATTGCGTCTGCGGAAAAACAGGCTGCGCATCGCGACGATCACGATGCCATTCCGCCGCCGCAACCCAAGCCCGAACCGATGCCGCAGGACGCCCCGCAACCGCAGCAGATCGCGCCGCAGGCACCGTTGCCAAAACCCGATACCGTGGACCAGGACGAAGTGCGTCGGCTTGCCGATGAGGCCGCCGCGCAGAAGCTGCAGGAGCAGGAAGAGCGCCGCAAGCAGGCGCAGGTCGATCTGACCAACCAGCAAAAGCAGCAGCAGGAAGCCGAGAATCGCCAGCGCCTTGCGCAGCAGGAGCTCGACCGTCAGAAGTTGCTCGAAAACATTCGCAAGCAGCGCGCGGATGCCGAGCGGCAGGTCAAGCTTGAAGCGCAAAAATACAAACAGCTGCAGGACCGGGCCACACAGCTGGCGCAGAACGATGCGCCGCCCGCAGCTGTTGCGCAGCCGACGCCACCACGGCCACCGCTTGGCAGTGGACGTGAGGGGATGGAGATGCAGGGTCGGTACTTCAAGGCGATCAAGGATGTCGCCCTTCAGAATTGGCGAACCGGGAATGCGCCTGAACACGTGGTTTGCAAGGCGCACATCAAGCAACTTCCCGGCGGCGAGGTATTCGATGTGAGTTTCCCCGATTGCCCGTACGACGCAGCCGGTCGCCAATCGGTGGAAGATGCATTCAAGCGGACGCCATTGCCCTATGCTGGTTACGAATCCGTATTCCTGCGAGAGTTCAACATCAAAATGTGTTATCCGGAGGATTCATGCAAATGAAGAACTGTTTTGTTGGCCTACTGCTCGCGCTCGCGTACATCGTAGCGCCCGCGCACGCGCAAGGTCTCGATGTCGGGCTGGTGATCGGCAACGACGCCGCGCTGCCGATCGCGGTGGTGCCGATGGAATACCAGGGCAGCAGCGCCAAGCCCGACACCGATGTCGCGTCGGTGATCCGCGCCGATCTTGACCGCTCCGGCCAGTTCCGTGCGCTGGCCGAAAAGGACATCGTCGAGCATCCGCAAACCGGCGCCGACATGAAGTACCCGACTTGGCGCCTGCTCAAGCAGGACTACGTGCTGCTCGGGCGCGTGCTCGACAGCAGCGATGGCGGTTATCGCGTCGAGTTCGAGCTGTTCGATATCGCCAAGCAGCAGCGCATCCTCGGCCTCGCGATGACCGGGCGCCCGCAGGCGATGCGCGATGTCGCCCACCAGATCGCCGACCAGGTCTATGAAAAAATCCTTGGCGTGCGGGGCGCGTTCTGGACCCGGATCGCCTACATCACCGCGAGCGGCCTCGGCAGCGACACGCAGTACGCGCTGATGGTCGCCGATTCCGACGGCTTCAATCCGCAGGTGATCGTGAAGTCGCGCGAGCCGCTGCTGTCGCCAGCGTGGAGCCCCGATGGCCGCAAGCTCGCCTATGTGAGCTATGAGCACCACAACGGATCGGTCTATCTCCAGGAAATCGGTACCGGTGCACGCGAAGTCATCGCGAGCTTCAAGGGCATCAACGGTGCGCCCGCATTCTCGGCCGATGGCAAACGGATCGCACTGACATTGTCGAAATCCGGCAATCCGGAAATCTACGTGATGGACCTGGCTACCCGCGAGTTGACCCAGGTCACCAACCACTACAGCATCGACACCGAACCGGCATGGATGCCCGATGGCAGCCTGGCCTTTACCTCGGATCGTGGCGGCAAGCCGCAGATCTATCAGGTTGCCGCGACCAGCGGCCAGCAGCCGACCCGGTTGAGCTTCCAGGGCCAGTACAACGCGCGCGCCACGGTGTCCTACGATGGCAAGAAAATTGCTATGGCGCAGGGTAACGGGAACGTCTATCGTATTGCCTTGCTGGATCGCAGCCTCGGTGGCTCGGGACGCTGGCAGATGCTGTCTCCCGGCAACCTCGACGAATCCCCGAGCTTTGCTCCCAATGCCAGCATGGTGTTGTACGCCGCGCGCGAAGGCAGTCGCGGCGTGCTCTACGCCGTGTCGGCCGACGGTCGGGTGAGGCAGAGACTGGTGCTGGCCGATGGCGATGTGCGCGAACCCGCATGGTCGCCATACCGTCAACGCTGACCGATCCGCACGACCCAATCACCGCCCCCGACTCGCGAATTAAGGATGACCATAATGAACACCAACAAGACCCTTCTGTTCATGGCGGTGGCGTGCATCGCACTGGCCGGCTGCACGAAGAAGAACGTCAAGGACGACACCACGGGCAACAACAGTGGGACGTCCGGGACATCTTCGGCGAACACCACGCCGATCGGCACCAGCACCGGCGGCAAATATTCTCCGGCCGACCTGGACACCGACAGTTGCCTGCGCCAGCGCGTGGTGTATTTCGACCTCGACAAGGACACGTTGAAGCCCGAGTTCCAGGCCATCGTTGCCTGCCATGCGAAATACCTCATGGACCGCCCACAAGCGCGAATGGCACTGGAAGGCAGCGCCGACGAGCGCGGCAGCCGCGAATACAACCGCGCCCTCGGTGAGCGTCGCGGCAACGCGGTGATGGCGGCAGTGCAGGGCGGTGGTGCATCGGCCAGTCAGATGGAAGTGGTCAGCTACGGCGAAGAGCGCCCGGTCTGCACCGAATCCAATGAGGATTGCTGGTCCAAGAATCGCCGCGTCGAGTTCGTTTACAGCGCCAAGTGATGACCATGCCGACGCTGGAAACGCGCATGCGCTCGACTGGAATGACGTTCAGGATGAAAGGCATCGCGATGGCTTGCATCGCGGCGATCGCACTGGTCGCCGCCGATGCGTCCGCGCAGTCGCCGCCGAGTCTCGCCGATCGCGTTGCCGCGCTCGAAACGCGTTTGCAGCAGAACCAGAGCTCGCAATCGGTCGAGCAACTCAACCGGATCGCGCAGCTCGAATCGGACGTCAAGGAACTGCGCAATCTGATCGAGCAGATGCAGAACGAGAACGAGCAACTCAAGCAGCGCAACAAGGCCCAATACATCGACCTCGATAGCCGCCTGGGCCGCCTGGAGAACGTTTCCGCAACGCCCGCGACTGCGACGAAACCGGTGCTGACACATGCGCCTGTGCCTGTGCCAACGCGGCCCGCCACACCACCCGCGAGCGCTGCTGCGCAACCGGCAGTTGCACCCACAGCCGCGCCAGCGAGCCCTGCGAACGAGCAGGCCGTCTACGACGCCGCGCTCGCAGCCGTGCGCGCGGACCAGTACGCCGATTCCGCACAGCGTTTCAACGCTTTCGTGCAGCAGTATCCGAACAGCCCACTCGCGGCCAACGCGTACTACTGGATGGGCGAGTCGTACTACGTCACCCAGAACTACACGCTTGCACTGGAAGCGTTCAAAGCTGTGATCACGCGTTATCCGGATTCGCCGAAGACGCCTGGCGCATTGCTCAAGCTCGGTTTCAGTCAGGATGGCCTCAAGCAGCACGATGCCGCCGAAGCGACGCTGCGCGACGTCATCCAGAAGTACCCGAACACCGATGCGGCCGAGCAGGCGCAGAGCCGCCTGCGCGCGATGAGCATGGATGCCGGGCATTAATCCGGCTGGTGCAGCGGAAATGGGGTTAGAGAACATTTTCTTTGCAACGGATGCCGATTCATGACGTTCGGGACTGCAAATGGTCTCTGACCCCATCTCGATTTCGCCAGATCGGTTGCGGCTCACCGAGATTTTCCATTCGCTGCAGGGCGAGGCGCGCAGCGTCGGTTGGCCGACCGTGTTCGTGCGCCTTACCGGCTGCCCGCTGCGTTGCGGTTATTGCGACACTGCGTACGCATTCCATGGCGGCGCGTGGTGGGAGATCGACGCGATCCTCGATGAAGTCGCGAAGCATGGCGCGAAACATGTCTGCGTGACCGGCGGCGAACCGCTCGCGCAGAAACGCTGCATCGACCTGCTCGCGCGGCTGTGCGATGCAGGTTATGAGGTGTCGCTGGAAACCTCCGGCGCACTCGATATCGCTGCCGTTGATCCGCGTGTCTCGCGGGTCATGGACCTGAAAACGCCCGGCTCCAACGAGCACGCGCGCAATTTCCTCAACAACATCCCACTGCTCACGGCGCACGACCAGGTCAAATTCGTGCTCTGCGATCGTACCGACTACGACTGGGCGCTCGCGATGCTGCGCGAACACGATTTACCCGCGCGCTGCGACGTGCTGTTCTCTCCGAGCTACGGCCAGTTGCAGTCGCGCGAACTCGCCGAGTGGATGCTCGCCGACCGCGTGCCTGCGCGCTTCCAGTTGCAGTTGCACAAGATCCTGTGGGGCGAGGAGATCGGGCGATGAGTCGAGCAGGGAACGGGGAACAGGGAACGGGGAACAGAAAAGGCTGGCTCTTCATGTTGTTCGCACGTGAACTGTTTATCGTTGGGCTTTTCCAGTCGGCAAGTTCCTTGGCTAACACCCGATTCTGCAGCGTCTGGCTTCCCCGTTCCCCGCTCCCCGCTCCCCGTTCCCCATGAAACGCGCCGTCATCCTCGTCTCCGGCGGCATGGATTCCGCCGTCGTGCTCGCACTCGCGCGGGAAGCGGGCTACGCGACGTATGCGCTTAGCGTCGCCTACGGTCAGCGTCACACGTCCGAACTCGCCGCTGCCGCGCGCAATGCGCAATCGCTCGGTGCGGCCGCACACAAGGTCGTCGCGGTGGATCTGCGCAGCATTGGCGGCTCGGCGCTGACGGCCGATATCGCGGTGCCGGAACACGACCTCGGCGAGCCAGCGGACGCCGGCATCCCCGTCACCTATGTGCCCGCGCGCAACACCATCATGCTGTCGATCGCGCTGGGCTGGGCCGAAGTGCTGGGCGCAGCGGACATCTTCTGCGGCGTCAACGCGGTGGACTATTCCGGCTATCCCGATTGCCGCCCCGAGTTCATCGCCGCGTTCGAAGAGCTCGCCAATCTCGCCACAAAAACCGGCGTTGAAGGGGCAGGCATCCGCGTGCATGCGCCGCTGATGCGCATGGGCAAGGACGCGATCGTGCGCGAAGGGATTCGCCTTGGCGTGGACTTCGCGCAGACCGTGTCGTGTTACCAGGCCGATGCCGACGGACGTGCCTGCGGACGCTGCGATGCCTGCCGCCTTCGCGCCGAAGGATTCGACAAAGCAGGTGTTCCCGACTCGACGCGGTATCGCGGATGAGCGCGGTCGGCTAGAATGCGCGTCCGGTACGGGATCGCAGCAAGCGTTCCCTCACCCCTTGCCCTCTCCCATCAACAGGAGAGGGGAGCGATGATCGCGCTGCTCGCGACTTCGATTTCCTGCAATAGTTTGGGTCGTTAGCTCAGTCGGTAGAGCATCGGACTTTTAATCCGCTGGTCCCGAGTTCGAATCTCGGACGACCCACCAATAAAATCATTCACTTAGCTGCGCGGTTTGGTGATTTTTTCCGCAGCTCCTGAAAATACTCCTGAAAATAAACCGCTTTCAGGCGGTGCAACGAGCGGCAAGCTGTGGTCGTAGCGGTGGGTCATGGACTCGCTGCGGTGGCCTCCGGCTTGCTGCTTTTCTTTTCCGGTTCCGACGGTGTCGGTGATGCCACGATGCTTCATCGCGTGCAGGCCGAAGCGCTGGTCGCTGGTGAGAATGTTGGCCACGACCGCTGCTTTCATCATGCGTTGCCAGGCGGTGTCGAAGCCGGACTTGCTGAGCGGAGATCCATCCTCGGCGACAATCAACGGGCGGTCGT
>JAYTOP010000048.1:0-7958 GCA_043747745.1 Pseudomonadota bacterium | reverse complement strand
GCATGTCGGCGCCTTCGATGATCTCGGCGACGCGATCCTGGTCTTCGAGCGCTGCATCGCGGCCGATTTCAGGACGCGCACCGGCACCGAGCCCGCGCGTGAGGTTTGCGCCCAGTTGCAACTGCGAGCGCGCGCCGCTTTGCTTCAACGCCTGCGCGTCGGTATTCGCCACGATGAATTCGACGCCGGAAACGCCCTTCTTGATCATGTGCTCGACTGCGTTACCGCCGCACCCGCCGACGCCGATGACCTTGATGACCGCGCTCGGCGCGACTTTTTCAATCAGTTCGAAATGTGCCATGTCCGTATCCTCCGTTGGATTGTTGTCGTTCTAATTGTGTGTTGCTGTTGTGCCGCCAACCGCCCTCGTCTTCCCGTCCGCCGCCCATCCATCCGTTCACCAACCCGTGCACCCGTCCGTGCACCGACCTCGCCCTTCGTCTCTAAAACTCGCCCCGGTACCAGGTACGTACCTTCGTCAACAGCGACCCGACCCGACCCGTGGGAACCACCGGCCGACGCGGATGTTCGATCTGGCTGCCCCACAGCAACAGGCCCACACCGGTGGCATGGACCGGGTTGCCAACCACTTCGCCCAAGCCGCTGACGTGCTGCGGAATGCCCACGCGTACCGGCATGTGCAGCATTTCCTCGGCAAGCTCGACCACGC
The DNA here is from genome assembly GCA_043747745.1 of Pseudomonadota bacterium. GTDB lineage: Bacteria > Pseudomonadota > Gammaproteobacteria > Xanthomonadales > Xanthomonadaceae > SZAS-103. The sequence continues at coordinate 7,288 of JAYTOP010000048.1, read as the reverse complement.
CTTCCATCTTCGAAGCGCCGCCGGTCAGCACCAGCCCGGCGCGCACAAGCTCCTCGAAACCCGCGCGGCGCAGTTCGGCCTGCACCATCTCGAAGATTTCCTCGTAACGGTTCTGCACCGCCTCGGCCAATGCCTGCCGCGCAAGCCGCCGCGGCGGACGATCGCCAATGCTTGGAACCTGGATGCTTTCCTCGGCAGTTGCGAGCTGCGCGAGCGCGCATGCGTAGCGCACCTTGATCTGCTCGGCTTCCGGCGTCGGCGTGCGCAACAGATGGGCGATGTCGTTGGTAACCTGGTCGCCGGCGATCGGCAGCGACGCAGAATGCCGGATCGCACCCTGCACGAAGACCGCGATGTCGGTGGTACCCGCGCCGATGTCCACCAGCACGACACCGAGCTCTTTTTCATCTGTCGTCAGCACCGCCGTGCTCGACGCGATCGAGGACAAAATCAGGTCGTCGACCTGCAGGTGGCAGCGGTTGATGCACTTGGCGATGTTCTGCGCGGCCGACTGCGCGCCGGTCACAAGGTGCGCGCGCACTTCCAGCCGCACGCCCGACATCCCGACCGGATTGCGGATGCCTTCCTGCGAGTTGTCGACGATGTATTCCTGCGCGATCGCGTGGATGATCTTCTGGTCGGATGGAATCGCGACGGCCTTCGCGGCCTGCAGCACGTTCTCCAGATCGGCATAAGTGACCTCGCCGTCCTTGATTGGCACGATGCCCGGCGAATTGCGGCACTGCGTATGGCTGCCGGAGATGCTCGCGTACACCGAACTGATCTCGCAACCGGCCATCATCTCGGCTTCCTGCACCGCGCGCTGGATCGACTGCACGGTGGATTCGATGTCGACGACGACCCCGCGCTTGAGCCCGCGCGATTCGTGCGAGCCGATGCCGATCACCTCGATCGGATTGCCCGGCGAATATTCGCCGACCAGCGCTACGACTTTCGATGTGCCGATGTCGAGCCCCACGATCAGGGACTTGTCGCCTTTGCGATTCATGTGTGCGCCTGTTGCTTTGCTGCAGTGGAAGGAGTTGGTGAATGGTGTTTTGGTGCGCCGGGTGCGGCCGGAGCTTCCTGCCAGGTCAGCGAGAATCCGTTCGTGTAGCGCAGGTCGGCGCGCAACAGCGCCGTTCCCTGGCGCGCTGCGGCGATCTGCGGCAACAGGTGCGCGAACCGGCGCAGGCGTTCCTGCGGATCGTTGCGTCCAACCACGACTTCGGTGCCGTCGCGTAGATGCAGCGTCCAGCTGCCGCGTCCGGTCAGGCTCACCGCGAGCACGCGATGACCGCTGCCGGCAAACAGCGGCAATGCCTGGTTGTAGAGCGCGACCACGTCGGAGCTGTGGCCATCGGGGCCTTCGAATTCGGGCAGGTTCGACAGATCCGGATTGCCCGGTGCCGCGAAGATTTCGCCGTGCTCGGACAACAGCTTGTCGTGCCCCCAGCGCGCGAACGGCCGATGTTCGGTCAGGCTAACGATCAACTGGTCGGGCCAGCGTTTGCGCACTTCGACGCGTTCGACCCATGGCAGCGCAGCGACCGCATTGCGGATCGGCTCCATGCGGATCGCGAAGAAACCGCTCTGCACCTGCGGCAGCACCGTCGCGCGCACTTCGTCGGCACTGACCCGCGCGAACGGCCCGCTGACTTCAAGCCGACGCATCGGCCAGCGGTCGCCCGCGATCCAGCCATTGAGCACCGCCACGACCGGCAGTGCCACCAGGCAGATCGCCAGCGTCCACGCGAGCAGACGGACGATGACGTTCATGGGCGGCCTTCGCAGGAGGCCGGGATTGGGGGTTGGAGACTCGGGGCTGGTGAGAAGCTATAAACGGCGGCTGCGTGTTTCGGGCAGGCGATAGCGGCCTGCAGCTGCCGGGTTTCTACCAGCCCCCAGCCCCTAGCCCCCAATCCCTGCGCGAAGCGCCTCATCTCGCGCCACCGGGCAACGATGTCTCAAGGATCTCGAAGCACAAGGTCTCGAAGTCGATGCCGACCTGATGCGCAGCCTTCGGCACCAGCGAATGACTGGTCATGCCCGGCGCGGTGTTGACCTCGAGCAGCCAGAAATCGCCCTTGCGGTCGCGCATCACATCGACGCGCGCCCAGCCCGAACAAGCGGCGGTACGGAAGGCCTGCAGCGCTAGCCTGCGGATCTCTTCTTCAGCCGCACCGTCGAGGCCAGGGCAAAGGTACTGCGTGTCCTCGGCAACGTACTTGGCGTGGTAGTCGTAGTACGCACCGGCCGGCACGATCCGGATCGACGGCAACGCAACATCGCCGAGGATGCCCACGGTCAACTCGTCGCCGACGATCATCTGCTCCATCAGCATGTCGCCTGAACCTGTCGAACCCATATAACGTGCGGCAAGAGCGACTGCCGCATCGAGATCGGCTTCCGAGAACACCCGGCTCACGCCGACGCTGGAGCCTTCGCAGGCCGGCTTCACGATCACCGGCAGGCCGATCCTTGCCGCCGCCGCGCGCACGTCGTCGCCCACCACGAGACGTGCATAGCGCGGCGTCGGCAAACCGAGGGAGAGCCAGACCTGCTTGGTGCGGATCTTGTCGAGCGTCAGCGCTGAACCCAGCACACCCGAGCCCGTGTACGGCACGTGCATGGATTCCAGCGCACCCTGGAGTACGCCGTTTTCGCCATCGCCACCGTGCAGGATGTTGAACACGCGGTCGAATTTGCCTGCGCGCAACGCATCCAGCAGTGCCGGGATTCCATCGACCAACTCGGCATCCACGCCGCGCGCGCGCAATGCGTCGAGCACATTGCTGCCCGAATTCAGCGAGACCTCGCGCTCGGACGAGGTGCCGCCCATCAGCACGGCGACGCGGCCGAATGTCTGCGGATCGTTGACCAGACTCATGTGCGACGGGCTCCGATGCAATGTTCAGAAAGTTCCTGTGCGACATGCCCGATATCGCCCGCGCCAAGCAGCAGCAGCAGGTCGCCTTCGGCAAGCACATCGGCCAGCAGTGTCGACAGCTCGCGCACGTTCCCGACCAGCACCGGATCGATGCGGCCACGCGCACGGATCGCGCGCGCCAGCGCTTTTGCGTCGGCACCGGAAATCGCCGTTTCGCCAGCGGCATACACATCGGTCAGCAGCAATGCATCGGCGCTCGACAGCACCACAGCGAAATCGTCGAACAAGTCGCGCGTCCGGGTGTAGCGATGCGGCTGGAACGCGACCACGAGACGGCGCTCGGGCCAGCCCGCACGCGCGGCGTCGAAGACCGCCTGCAATTCGCGCGGATGGTGGCCGTAATCGTCCACGAGCAAGGCCTTGCCGTTGCCGAAATCGAATTCGCCGAGCACGTTGAAGCGCCGGCCGATGCCCTGGAATTGATCGAGCGCACGCGCGATGGAATCCGGCGCGACGCCAAGCTGCCATCCAATTGCCGCTGCGGCCAGCGCGTTCAACACGTTGTGGCGACCGGGCAGGTTCAGAGTGACCGCAAGTGCATCGCATCCCGGCAGGCACAATGTGAAACGCGTGCGACCGGCATCCTGCACGACATCCTCGGCGCGCACATCGGCGTCAACCCTGAAGCCGTAACTCAGGATATGGCGCGGCATCTCGGCGGCGAGCGCGGCGACTTCCGGATCGTCGATGCACAGCACCGCAAGCCCATAGAACGGCAGACGATGCAGGAATTCCGAGAATGCCGCGCGCACACGCGCGAAATCGCCGCCGTAGTTCTCCAGATGATCAGCATCAATATTCGTGACCACCGCGATCTGCGGATTCAGGCGCAGGAAACTGCCATCGCTTTCGTCGGCCTCCGCGACCAGCCACTTGCCACTGCCGAGACGCGCATTCGAACCAGCCGACAACAATTGACCGCCGATCACGAAGGTCGGGTCCATGCCGCCTTCGGACAACACGCTTGCGACCAACGAGGTCGTGGTGGTCTTGCCATGCGTACCGGCGACAGCGATGCCGCGACGGAAGCGCATCAACTCGGCGAGCATCTCCGCGCGCGGAACCACCGGGATGCGCTGCGCGCGTGCGGCGAGCAATTCTACGTTGTCGGCCTTGATGGCAGACGACACCACGACCACGTCCGCGCCAGCGACATGTTCGCCAGCATGGCCGCGCTGCACGGTCGCACCGAGCGCGGACAACCTGCGCGTGCTCGCCGACTCGTTCGCGTCCGAACCCGAGACCTTGTAGCCGAGCGTCAACAGCACCTCGGCGATCCCGCTCATGCCGACGCCGCCAATACCCACGAAATGCACGCGGGCGGAACTGCGCCCGGCGTCATCGGACTGGAGCAGGTGGCGGATCATCCGCGCGCCTCCTCGATGCAGATGTCGGCCACGCGGGCGGTCGCATCGGTCAGCGCGGCGGCGCGCGCTGCTTCGGCCATCGCCAGTAATGCCGGGCGATCTGGAAGCAGTTCGCTCAGTGCAGCGCACAGCCGCATGGAAAGGTCGTCGGATTGCGGCAGCAGGCGCGCTGCGCCGCGCGCAACAAGATATTCGGCGTTGCGCGTCTGGTGGTCGTCGACAGCAAGCGGAAACGGCACCAGCAGCGAGCCGACACCGGCCGCGCACAACTCGGCCAGCGTCAATGCGCCCGCGCGGCAAATGACCAGGTCGGCCCAACCATAGGCTGCGGCCATGTCCTGGATAAAGGGCTCGATCGATGCTTTCACGCCAGCCGCCGCATACGCGGACTCCGCTTCGGCGCGCAGGTTCTCGCCGCTCTGGTGGCGCACCTCGACCTGGAATTCCGGAAACGCCGCCACTGCCTTCGGCACCGCATTGTTGAGCGCACGCGCGCCCTGGCTTCCGCCGAGTACGAGCACGCGCAATGCACCGTCGCGACCCGCGAAACGCTGCACTGGCGGCGGCAATGCGGCGACTTCAGCGCGCACCGGGTTGCCGACGGTCTCGCCAGCATGCGCGAAACTGTCGGGGAATCCGCACAATACGCGACACGCGAACTTCGCGAGCACGCGATTGGTGAAACCGGGCGCACGATTCGCTTCATGCACGATCAGCGGACGCCGCAGCAACCACGCCGCGATGCCGCCAGGACCTGCCGCGAAGCCGCCCATGCTGAGCACGCTGCGCGGACGCTGCCGGCGCAGGATCGCCAGCGCATCGAACAGCGCACGCGCCAGGCGAAATGGCGCCATGAGCAAAGCGAGCGCGCCCTTACCGCGCAAGCCACGGATCCGCAAGGTATCGATCGCGATGCCATGCGCAGGCACCAGCCGTGTTTCCATGCCGCCAGCCGACCCCAGCCACACCACCGGCACCTGCCGCTCGCGCAGCGCGCGCGCGACCGCGATGCCCGGGAAGATGTGTCCACCGGTGCCGCCGGCGAGGATCATCACCGGACGTCCATCCAACGTGGCTGCCGTTGCGTTCAAGCGGCTGCTCCGATGCGCGGTTCGATGCGCTGGCGCGGGCCAGGGCGTTCGCGCGTGCCGACCGGTGCAGGCGTTTGCGGCGCAGGTGCTGACGCCGACTGAGGCGCGATCTCGATCGGCGCTCCGGCATCCGCCCGCGCACGTGCGACTTGCCGCTGCGCGCGATCCACTTCGTAACTCACCCGCAGCAGCAGACCGATCACCGCGACCGACATCAGCACGCTCGATCCGCCGTAGGAAATCATCGGTAGCGTGAGTCCCTTGGTCGGCAACATGCCAAGGTTCACGCCGACCGATACCAGCGCCTGCAGGCTGAACCACAATGCAATGCCGAATGCGCAGTTCGCCGCGAAATGCCGACCGAGCGCTGCCGCGCGCAAGCCGATCTGCAGGCAACGCACAGTGAATGCGGCATACAGCAGAACGATCGCAAGGACACCGACGAAACCGAGTTCCTCGGCGATCACCGCGAGGATGAAGTCGGTGTGCGCTTCGGGTAGATAGAACAACTTCTGCACGCTTCCGCCAAGGCCGACGCCGAACCATTGCCCACGCCCGACCGCGATCAGCGCCTGGGTCAACTGGAATCCGTCCTTGAACGGATCGGCCCATGGGTTGAGGAAGGTGGTCAGCCGACGCATGCGGTACGCCTGCGACATCGCGACCGCCGCGAACGCGGGCAATCCCACGATCAATGGTCCGAGCAGGCGCGGCAGGCTCGCTCCGCCGAGCAGCAGCATGCCGCCTGTCACCGCGAGGATCAACGATGCCGAGCCGAAGTCTGGCTGCGCGAGCAACATCACGACCAGCGCGAGCGCGATGCCTACCGGCTTGAGGATCGGCCACCAGCGATGCTGGATCTCCTCGCGATAACGCACAAGATAACTCGACAGCCAGACGATCAGCATGGGCTTGACCGCCTCGACCGCCTGAAAATTAGAGACGCCGAGGTTGAGCCAGCGCTTGGCGCCATTCACGGTGCGGCCAACGCCCGGGAGGAACACCGCAGCGAGCAGCAGGAAGCACAGGATCAGCATCAGCCGGCTGCGCTGTTCGAGCCATTTGAGTTCCGTGCGCATCAGCGTCATCGCGATCACGACGCCACTGAGCACGAACACGACGTGGCGGATCAGGAAATAGAACGGGCCGAGCTTCAGGCCTTCGGCCATCGCGATCGAACTCGATCCGACCATCACCACGCCGATGCCTGCGATCAGGATTGCAAGCGTCGCAAGCACCGGGTCGTAACGGCCGGTGATGGCTTCGAGTTTCTGCGCCTGTCTGGATTGATCGGCTTGCATCAGCGCACCTTCAAGGTTGCAAGGCCAACTAGGACCAACATCACCGAGATGATCCAGAAGCGCACGATCACGCGCGGCTCTGGCCAGCCCTTCAATTCGAAGTGGTGATGGATCGGCGCCATCCGGAAAATACGTTTGCCGGTGAGCTTGAACGACGCGACCTGCGCGATCACCGACAGCGTTTCGACCACGAAGATGCCGCCCATGATCGCGAGCACAAGTTCCTGGCGGACGATCACCGCGACCGCAGCGAGCGCCGCGCCCAGCGCGAGCGCGCCGATGTCGCCCATGAACACCATCGCCGGGTACGTGTTGAACCACAGGAAGCCGAGCCCTGCGCCTGCGATCGCCCCGCACACGATCACCATTTCGCCGGCGCCAGGTACTGCGGGAATCTGCAGGTAGCGCGCGAACTCGGCATGGCCGGACAGATAGGCGAACACGCCAAGCGCGGACGCGACCAGCACCGATGGCATGATCGCGAGGCCGTCGAGGCCGTCGGTCAGGTTCACCGCGTTGGAGGTGCCGACGATCACGAAATAGGTCAGCGTGATGAAGCCGAACACGCCCATCGGATAG
>JAYTOP010000047.1:0-18136 GCA_043747745.1 Pseudomonadota bacterium | reverse complement strand
AACCGCCGCGCCGGCGGTGTCGCCGGTGAAGGTCAGGTTGCCGTTTGCATCCGTACCCTGGGTACCCCACTGGTTGCCGTAAACAACCAGATAAACCTTACTCTGGCCTTTGAGCACGCCAACGCCGGCGACGCTGGCGCCTTTCGAAAGGGTCTTGGAGCCCGCCGCCTGCGTTGTCAGCTGCGAGCGCTCCCACTTCTGCATGGCGGCATGGACGGCGCGGGTCGGCATGACGCCATGGCGATATTCGTGCCCGTAAGCGGGCGAAAAGGGGTTATGAACCAACGCGCCTGCGGCGCTGGCTTGCGTCACGAACACGGCACCGGCTGCCAGGATGGCCAGCGCGAGGGAGTTTTTACGCAAGCTGGTAAATGACGTCGAGTTCATTTGTAACCCCAGATTTTGTGTGTGGTGTGCGACTCAGACAAGATTGCCTGCGGCGCTGTGTGTGGGCATTCTCCTGCCCCAATCCTGGCTTCTCTCAATGCAACGTCACGGTGATGTTTGCCATGACTGCCTCGCAAGCTGTACGCACGAACGTGTCAATGACTACGGAATTCCATCTCATTCGCAGACACCAGCCTCCAGCGCGAACGAGCCCGACGGTAGCAGCGGCCTTCCCAGAAAATTCCTTAATTATTTTTAATGATGTGATGCGTTGCACAAATTTGTGCTCGGCATCCGCGTGCAATGATGAATAGCACGCCGAGCACACGCATCTTGTGACGCACTGCCGAATTCGCAGCTCGTGTATGTGCCAGATGGCCAGAGGTCAAACCTCATTGCGACGCAATGAGCCACAAATCGATGCGTCGACTGAACTACTGCGGCGCAACATCGATCATGCAATGAATGCGGCAAAACGATCCGTTGCAGAGACGTTCAGAGTCAGAACGCGCAACACATTCAAGTCCATCCGGCATACCGTGTCGGCGATGCCACGTCAGAACATCCCGGTTTCGAGGCGTGCTGCATCGGACATCATGCTCTGGTTCCACGGCGGGTCGAACACCAGGTTCACGTCGGCTTCGTCGACGGTCGGGATCAGTTCGAGCTTGTCGGTCACGTCGCTGACCAGGATATCGCCCATGCCGCAGCCGGGTGCGGTGAGGGTCATGCGGACGTTGACCTTGCGGCGGCCGTCACCGAGCGATTCGATGTCGCAGTCGTACACCAGGCCGAGATCCACCACGTTGATCGGGATCTCCGGGTCGAAACAGGTCCGCAACTGGCGCCAGACCAGCTTCTCGACATCGTCGTCGCTGGCATCGGGGGGCAGTTCGGGCGCTTCCACTGGTTCCTTGCCGAGCGCATCGGCATCGTTACCTGCGATGCGGAACAGGTTGCCTTCGACATACACCGTATAGCTGCCACCGAGCGCCTGCGAGATATAGCCGATGCTGCCGGCAGGCAAAGTGACCCGGTCGCCCTGCGGCACCAGCACGGCGGCGCAGTCGCGCTCGAGTTTGAACGGTTCGCTGTTACGGCTGTACATGCCGCCATTGTACCGAGCGCGGGTCGGCGCGCGGCGACTTGGTGCGCCGGATCGCATCTACCCGGCACGGATCTCAGTGGCCGCCGTCGAGCGCCTTGAGCTCCGACACCAGCCGACCCGCTGCTTCCGCACCGTCGCCGTAGAGCATCCGGGTATTGTCAGCGTAGAACAGCGCGTTCTCGATGCCGGCAAACCCGGTACCCTTGCCGCGCTTGATCACGATGGTGTTTTTCGAATTCGACACATCAAGGATCGGCATTCCGTAGATCGGCGAGGCCTTGTCGGTGCGCGCGGACGGGTTCACCACGTCGTTCGCGCCGATCACCAGCGACACATCGGTGTTCGGGAACTCCGGGTTGATGTCGTCCATGTCGGCGATCAGGTCGTACGGGACCCCGGCCTCGGCCAGCAGCACGTTCATGTGACCGGGCATGCGGCCGGCGACCGGGTGGATCGCGAACTTCACCTTGACTCCGCGCTTGATCAGTTGCTGGGTCAGCTCCCAGATCTTGTGCTGCGCCTGCGCGACCGCCATGCCGTAGCCCGGCACGATCACCACGCGCTCGGCGTAGGCCATCATCGCGGCGACGTCGCTCGCTTCAATGGGCTTCTGCGAGCCGGTGATTTCCTGCGCTTCACCACCGCCCGCGCCGAAATTGCCGAACAGCACGTTCGCCAGGGAGCGGTTCATCGCCTTGGCCATCAGCTGCGTGAGCAAGGTACCCGCCGCGCCGACGACCATGCCCGCGACGATCAGGGTCTCGTTGCCGAGCACATACCCTTCGAATGCGACGGCAAGGCCGGTCAGCGCGTTGTACAGCGAGATCACCACCGGCATGTCGGCACCGCCGATCGGCAGCGTCATCAGCAACCCGACCGCGAGCGCGCAGACGAAGAATCCGACGATCACCGGCTGCTGCATCCAGATCACCGTCGCCACGCCGAGGCCGATCGCAGCCAGGAACACCAGCGCATTGAACGCCTGCTGGCCCGGGAACAGGAAACGCTTGTCCATCCAGCCTTGCAGCTTGGCGAACGCGATCAGCGAGCCGGAGAACGAGATCGCACCGATCAGCGCGCCGATCACGCCGAGCACCAACTGCGTCTTCGTGGATGGCGAACCGGCAGAGAACTGGATCAGTTCCACCGCGCCGATGCCGGCCGCCGAACCGCCGCCCATGCCGTTGTAGAGCGCGACCATCTGCGGCATATCGGTGATTGCAACCTTCTTGCCGGACACCCAGGCGACGACGGTGCCGATGCTGGCCGCGACCAGGATCAGCAGGAGGTTGTGCATGCCCGGCAACGCGAACGTCGCTACAGTTGCCAGCACCATGCCGACGCCAGCCCAGCGGATGCCGCTGCGCGCGGTCACCGGCGAGGACATCCGTTGCAGGCCGAGGATGAACAGCAGCGCGGCGAGCAGGTAGCTCGCGCGCACCAGCACTGGAAGCCATTCGGCGATCATGGTTTCGATTCCTTGCCCGGCGCCGGCCGACTCGACTTGAACATGTCGAGCATGCGTTCGGTCACCACGTAGCCACCAGCCGCATTGCCAGCGCCCAGCAGCACGGCAATGAAGCCAATGACGATCTCGAGCGTGCTGTCGGCATTGCCCAGCGCGACCATCGCCCCGACCAGCACGATCCCGTGAACGAAGTTCGAGCCCGACATCAGCGGCGTGTGCAGGATCACCGGCACCCGCGAGATGATCACGTGGCCGCAGATGGCCGCGAGCATGAAAATGTACAGCGCCACAAAGCCGTCGCTCATGTCCCCTCCGATCGCGTGCGGATGCCCGCATCATAACCGCGCCGGTGCGTTGCGCGATGCCGGCGTGTCAACCATCGCGGTCGCGGGGCGTTACCTGTCGCAGGATTCCGGGAAGCGCGGGCATGATGGACGCATGATGGACGGCAGTATCCAGACAATGACGGCCTGCGATCAAAGCCTCCCGGCTTTCCTCGCCGGCATCGAGCGGCGCGCATTCCGGCATGCCGAGATCGCGCTCAGGCATCGCGAAGACGCGCTCGACGCGGTGCAGGATGCGATGCTCAAGCTCGTGCAGCGCTATGCCGACAAGCCCTCGATGGAGTGGTCGCCGCTGTTCTGGAGCGTGCTGCGCAGCCGCATCACCGATATCCGCAGGCGGCGACGCGTGCGTTCGGTGCTGGTCGGATGGATGGGTTCGTCGAACGATGAGGATGAAGGCCTGGTCTGGGAGCCGGTCGATCCAACGCCCGGACCAGCGCACCTGCACAGCGACCGCGAAAGTTATCGGGCGCTGGCGGCCACACTGCATGCGCTGCCGCGCCGACAACGCGAGGCCTACCAATTGCGCGTGCTGGAGGGCCTGGATGTCGCCGACACCGCCCGCGCGATGGGCTGTTCCGAAGGCAGCGTGAAAACCCACACGTCGCGCGCGATGGACGCGCTGCGCAGGCAACTGGAGGACTGGCGATGAACGCCAACGATATCGAACTGGCCCTGCGCGCGCGCGCAGCATTCAACGACAGCGTCGAGTGCATTGACACCGACACGCGCCGACGCCTGCGCGAATTGCGCCTGCGCGCGCAACACACCCAAAAGCGCCATTCAAGCACGCGCTGGGCATGGCCTGTCGGTGCCGCATTGACTGCTGCTTTCGCACTGGTGGTGTTCTTGCCGCGCATGCCGCACGCGCCTGCCGCAAAGATGCCAGCGGCGACTGTTGTCGCGGTCGTACCGCGCACCGCGACCCAGGCCGCTTTCCATCCCATCGGCATCGCCGCTGTCGCTGCGGCCGTACCTTCGGACTCACTCGAAGCCGTCGATCCGGACATGCTCAGCGACCTGGACTTCTATGGCTGGCTTGCGAAGCAGCCGGCCAACACCTCGCCAGGAGGCTGAGTCATGGGTTCCCGCCCGCTCCATTCCCGCCGCAACCGCATGCGCCGTTACGCATGGCTGCTAACCGCGCTGCTTCTAGCCGGTACGGCGTGGGCAGCACCGCCACAGGATGCTCCGCCATCTCCGCAGGATTCACGCGCTAACGGACGCGATGGTTCCTTCGATGAAGGCACCGGCAACATCAAGACCGCGCCGCTGCCCTGGAGCCAGCTCAACCCCACCCAACGATCGATGCTCGCACCGTTGCGGGCGCAATGGGATCAACTGCCATCACGCCGCCAGCAACGCATGGCCGCAAATGCGGAGCGATGGCAGCAGTTGCCGCCGGAGCGCCAGGCAAAAATCCAGCAGCGCCTTGCGCGCTGGGCGCAGATGACTCCCGAACAGCGGCGTGAGGCGTCGCGCGGCGAACAAGCGTTCAAGGCGATGCCGGAGGCCGACCGCCAGCGCGTGCAGGATGCGTATCAGCGCTTCCAGTCGCTCAGCCCCGAGCAACGCAAGATGCTCATGCAGCGCTTCCGCCAGCAACGCGAGGCGCGACAGGGCGGCATGCGCAGCCCAGGCGACCGCGCGTCACCGCCGCAGCACTGAGCGAGCCGGTCAGGCGGTACGCAATGCGCCGTCGTGGGTATGGCAGGTTTTCGCGATCAACTCGTCGTCCCAGTCCAGCGTCAACGCGCCATCCTTGATCAACAACTGCGAGAAGTTGAACAGATTGCGCGCGTACATCTCGCTGGCATGCATCGCGCCCTGGCTGGCCAGGTTGGTCGGCCCGACGATCGCGACGCCGCCGCTCTCGACGGTTTCTCCAGCGCGCGTGAGTTCGCAATTACCGCCCGACTCCGCAGCCAGATCGACGATCACGCTGCCCGGCTTCATGCCCGCGACCATCGCTGCGCTGATGATCTTTGGCGCAGGCCGACCCGGCACCGCAGCGGTGGTGACGATCACATCGATGCCCTTGAGGTGTTCGGCCAGTTTCTGCTGTTGCGCGACGCGCTCCTCGGCGGTGAGTTCGCGCGCATAGCCGCCCTCGCCTTTCGCGCTGACGCCGAGGTCGAGGAACTTCGCGCCCAATGATTCGATCTGCTCGCGCGTTTCCGGACGCACATCGAAACCCTCGACTTGCGCGCCCAGCCTGCGCGCAGTGGCGATTGCCTGCAGGCCGGCGACACCAGCACCGACCACGAGGACTTTCGACGGACGAATGGTGCCGGCGGCGGTGGTCAGCATCGGGAAGAATTTCGGCGCGACCTGGGCGGCGATCAGCATCGCCTTGTAGCCGGCCATGCCGGCCTGCGACGACAAGACGTCCATCGCCTGCGCACGCGTGGTGCGCGGCAGACGTTCAAGCGGAAAGGTGGTGGCCTTGCGCGCGATCCACTGCGCTTCGCGGGCGGGATCGGTACCGACAGCGAGCGAACCGATCACGGCCGCGCCTTCCTTCAATGCGGCTAATCGTTCTGCGGCGGGCGGCTGCACGCACAGCAGTACATCGGCGCGTTGCAGCGCGCTACTGGCATCCACACTGAACTCGGCATCCTCGTAGGCGGCATCCGGGAAGTACGCACTCTCGCCGACGCCGGATTGCAGCAGCACCGTCGCACCGGCAGCGCGCAGCTTGCGGCAGGTTTCAGGCGTGATTGCGACGCGGCGCTCGCCCATCGCGGTTTCACGGATTACAACCAATGTGAACGGCATGCGCGGCTCCGACATGAGGCAGACCGCTGCATCGTAATCGAATCGCCGCCGTCGAGGCAGCGGGGATTGGTCGAATCGCGAGGCTGGTCAGCTGCCGCCGACGGTCGTGCCTTCGCGCAATCGGCCCAGGACCTGATGCATGGCCTGATCGAAGGCGCTATCGGCCACGCGCAGGCGCAGCTTGCCTTCCTTCATCATCGCGGCCAATTCTTCGGCCGACGCCACGTGCATGCGCGCACCGCGCTTGTTGACGAACAGCATGCGCGCGGAAATCGGGCTGATCCACGAGAGTTTGCCGGGTTGCAGCCGGTCGTCCTCGCCAACGAACTCGACCCAGCTGCCGACCGTCAACTGGCGCAGCCGCGCGACGTCTGCGAGATCGACATCCAGCGGCGCAGCCTTGGGCGCTTCGACAATTGGCAACGGACGTGCGATTGCCGGTTGCGGCTGGCTGGCGCCAACGGCATCGACTGCGTGCGCGGATCCCGGCGCAGTCGCTTTCGGCGGCGACTGCATCAGGTGTTGCGCGATCGTGCGTGCGCAGTCGACCGCGACTTCCGCAGCCAGACCGGAACTGGCCAGCATCGCCATCAACCCCGGTTGCAGCGAGTCGGTTTCAGCAAGCGCGGTCAGGCCGCCGGTATGGAATGCCGCATCGGCCAGCGCGAGCATCTGGTCCAGCGTGCGCACGGCCTGCGTGCAGCCCTCGCCGTCTTCGCCTTCGCGCAGGAACAACACCGCGTAGTGATGCACCCAGTAACGACTCAAATCGTCCTGCACCAATGTCGACACACTGCGGCTGCCAAGGCGCTTCTTGAGCAACGCCTCGGCGCGCATGCGCGCTTCTTCGAGGCGTTCCTTGCCGCGCTGCGCTTCGGCAACGCGACGCTCGGCGAGATCGGCGCGGCGCTTGTACTGTTCGATGAAGGTGCGCAGATCCTGTTCGAGCAACTCGAAGATCGCGATGTCTTCATTGAACTCGGAAACCAGCCGATCCACCGATTGCCCGACCTGCTCCAGCAACTCGCGCTCGTAAGGACCTTCGCCGTGATTGCCTTCGCACGCCTCGGCAATCGCGTTGAGCAGCCGACGCGCTGGATGCGCCTTGTGAAGGAACAGCCGACGATCGATCAACGCGACCTTGATGTAAGGCACCAGCAGGCGCGCGATCTGGTTGCGTATGTCGTGCTTGATATCGCGCTCGTCGAGAAACACCTCGAACATCATGCCGACCACGTCGATCGCATCTTCTTCGGCGTCGCCCAGCCTGGCATTGCCCTGGCTGATGCCGAGCGCAGCTGCGCCGGTGATGAGTTCGCGCTTGAGCTGCTGCGCGAGCGAGTGGTCGTTCGACTGCAACGCGGTTTTCAAACCGTCCGGAAGATCGGCCTGGAACAACGACAGCACGGAGAGCATGTCGCTGGAACTCAACTCCGGCCCGGCTGGCTCTGACGCAGCGGCAGGAGCGGCCTGACCGGAATCCTTGAGTTGCATCTTGCGCCAGGCCTGCAACATCTCATGCAGGCTGCTGAGCATGCCGTCGTCGGTTTCGCTACCTTGATTGCTGCCCTGATAGCTGCCTTGATAATTTCCCTGGTAAACACCCTGCGCCTGATAGCCGCCCTGCGCAGCGCCCTCATAGGGCGCTTGCTCGCCGGGCGCACGCGCGCGAGTCTGCACCTGATCCGTCAGGTTGAAGTCCGGTGGCATGCTGCGGGGCAACGGTGCTGGCGACGTCTGCGGGACGCGCGGCACATGGCCGGAGATATAGCCGGTCTCGAGCAGCAGACGCATCGTTTCGGGATACAGAGCCTCCAACGCGAGCAGCAATTCGCGCTCGTACAGCTTGAACAACACCAGCTTGACCTCGGTAGGTGCCGCAAAACCACCAAGCGCACAACGGAATGCCATCGCGAGGCGTTCCGGACCCACCGGACTAAAGCTCGGATCGAAGTTCGGCGCGATCGATATCGCCATCCGCGCGAGTCCGCGCGTGATCGGCTCAAGCACCGTCTTGAAGCGTCGGTGGATGGTACTGGCGCTCTGCTCGGCGGCGAGCTGCTCCTCAAGCTCTTCCTGAGCCAGCAGGCTCAACGCGCCCCCATTCTGGCCGGGCACCATGTTCGGCGCACTGCCGCCTTGTTGCAGGAACTCGGTGAACCCGGCGTTGATGTGGCTGCGAAACAGAAGTTCCATCTGCCGACGCTCGCGACGGATCTCGCGCATTGCATCGAAGTAGCTCTGCTGGCTGGAGTTGTTCTGCGCGTGCTGGGCCAAATCGAACATCGCATCATCGGCTTTGCTCAGTGCTTCACCGCACGCCAACTCCAATCGCGGCAGCGCGGCCTGGCGCATGCGATCGAGTACTGCCTGCGGAGTCCGCGAAGGCTGTTGCGATCCATGCGGTTGCGGTTTACTACCGACCGCTGAGAGATGTGATGGCGTCTTGGACATAGTTGGAAGCATCGGGGGAAGGCTTCGGTATGATGATGGTCAGGCGATCTCGGCCCGATCCACTCGGGTCTGTTGCACGCGACTATGCAACATGAACCCGGCGCGAACCGTGACGCTGGCCACGCTTCGCCGCCATCATCCTCAGCCACCTCAGAATGTGCAAGCAATGAACCCACTGCCCATCCTGCTCGCCCGCCACTCGACGAGTTCACGGAAACTCGGTGCGCCCGGCCCCGACGCCGGACAACTGCACACCATGCTGCAAGTCGCTGTGCATGTGCCCGATCATGGCCGCCTCGCTCCGTGGCGATTCCTGCGCATCGCTGGCGACGCCCGAGCCGCACTTGGCCATGCGCTCGCCGCGCGCATCCTCGAACGCGAACCCGATGCGCCCGAGGCGAAAGTCGCGAAGGAACGCGAGCGCTTCAACTACGCACCATGCGTGATCGCGGTCATTGCAACCCTGACGCCAGGCCACAAGGTTCCCGAATCCGAACAGATTCAGTCCGGCAGTTGCGTGTGTTTCTCGCTGCTGCAGTCCGCCAACGCGCTCGGCTTCGGCGCGCAATGGCTGACCGGCTGGGCCGCATACGACCTGCAGATTCTTCAGATGCTCGGCGTTGGTGCGAACGAACGCGTGCTTGGCTTCATCCACATAGGTACCGCGATCGCGCCACACGAAGATCGTGCGCGACCCGATCCCGCAACCCTGCTGACCGACTGGCAACCGGCATGAATCGCAGCCCGGCAGCTTCCAACGATGCAGCGTCAAACGATGCGTACCTTGTCGATGCAAGCATGTACATCTTCCGTGCATGGCACTCGATCCCGCCGGACCTGCTCGATGCAGATGGCTGGCCGGTCAACGCGGTGCACGGGTTCACGCGCTTCATGCTCGAACTGCTCGAGCGCCAGCGCCCACGGCACATCGTGGTCGCGTTCGATGCGTCGCTGGAAAGCTCGTTCCGCAACGATCTGTATCCGGCATACAAGGCCAATCGCGATCCCGCGCCGGAAGAACTGCGTCGTCAGTTCGCGCATTGCGAAGCGCTGTGCCGCGCGCTCGGATTGAGCGTGCTTGTGGACGGACGCTACGAAGCCGATGACCTGATCGGCACCGCGTTGCAACGCTTGCGCGCGCAGGGGCGGCGCAGCGTGATCGTGTCGGCCGACAAAGATCTGTCGCAGTTGCTGCAGGATGACGACGAACAGTGGGACTACGCGCGCGACCAGCGCTGGAAGGCCGACGGCGTGAAGGCGCGCTACGGCGTGCACGCGCACCAGATCGCCGATTACCTGGGCCTGACCGGCGACGCAGTCGACAACATTCCCGGCGTGCCCGGGATTGGCGCGAAGACCGCTGCGGTGTTGCTGGGATTGTTCGGCTCGCTCGACGACCTGTTGCTGCGGCGCGCGGAGATTCCATTCCTGCGCCTGCGCGGCGCGGCGCAGCATGCCGAGCGCCTGGGTACGCATCGCGAACTCGCCCTGCTCTGCCGCCAACTCGCGACGATCGCGCTCGATGCACCGATGCCCGACGACTTCACCCACGCCACGCGCCGCCCGCACGACGATGCCGCGCTGAAGCAGTTGTTCGAGCAATTGCGCATCGGCCCGATGACGCGGCGCCGAATCACCGAACTCGCCAGTTGATGCAATCGGTCATGCAAGCCGGTTAGCATCGGCATATGGACGACGACATCAAGACGGTTTATGAGGGCAAGTACCTGCGCATGCAGGTCCGTGGCCGCTGGGAATACGCCGAGCGCACGCACGGCAAGGGCATGGCCGCGATCATCGTCGCGGTGACGCCCGACGACAACATCCTGTTCGTCGAACAATTCCGCGTGCCGCTGCAGGCACGCACGATCGAGATGCCGGCCGGGCTGGTCGGCGACATCGACGCGGACGAATCGCTGGAGCTCTCCGCCGCGCGCGAACTCGAAGAGGAAACCGGCTGGCGTCCCGCGCATTGCGAGGTGCTGATGATCGGCCCGACCTCATCGGGCATGAGCACCGAACGCATCGCCTTCGTGCGCGCGACCGGCCTGACGAAGATCCACGCAGGCGGTGGCGACACAACCGAAGACATCACCGTGCACGAAGTCCCGCGCAACGATGCGCCGCGCTGGCTCGCACAGAAGATGGCGGAAGGCTTCGAGATGGATCCGAAGTTGTGGGCGGGGCTGTGGTTGATCGATCGGAATCCGGATGGGTCGCAGCCATAGGGCGGATTAGAGAAACGTAATCCCCTTTCAACCAGCACCAGTCGCGACGAATTTTCTTCGCTGACGGCAGATTGCGCCGCGTTGCGGCCAATCCACCCTGCGATTCCTGAAGACCTGCGCTCCGGGAATCGCTTGCGCCCTCGCAAGTGATACTTTAGTGTCACTCAATGCGTACGGAACTTGTCACCACACTGAAGCGCCAGGCGACTGAGCTGCTCTCCGATATCGAGCGGGACAAGCAGCCCATTCTCATCACCCAGCACGGACTGCCGAGCGCGTATCTGGTCGACGTGGAAAGCTACGAACTGCAGCAGCGGCGCATGGCCATCCTTGAGGGCATCGCGCGTGGCGAGGTTGCCGTTGCCGAGGGACGCATGCTGCCGCATGCGCAGGTGAAGGTGCGTATGGCCCGATGGCTGAAATAATCTGGACCGAGCCTGCGTTGAGCGACCTCGACGCCATCGCCGATTACATCGCGCTTGAAAATCCCGCAGCGGCTTCGGAGTTTGTGCACCGGGTTCTCGAGCATGTCGGTCAACTGGCCGAGCATCCCGACAGTGGCAGCCGGCCACAGGAACTCAAGGGTTCACGCTACCGGCAACTCGTCGAGCCGCCTTGCCGCGTGTTCTATCGCCACGACGGCAAGACCGTCTTCATCGTCCATGCGCTGCGCGGGGAGCGGCTGCTTCGCAAGCGTCGCCTCGCATCCAGCGATACCTGAAGGCGCATTTTTGCGCCGATCGATGCATGCGCAACATCAAGCAAACCCATCCGTCGCCCGCACCAACGCATCGACGTTCTCGGCCTCGAACCCAGAGTGCCCAGACGCAGGGCTGATCTCCAGCTTCGACTTCGGCCACGCCTTGTGCAGTTCCCATGCGCTCGCAAGCGGGCAGACCACATCGTAGCGGCCGTGCACGATCACGCCGGGGATGTCCTTGATGCGGTGCACGTCGCGCAGCAACTGATCCTCGACCTCGAAGAATCCACCGTTGACGAAGTAGTGGCATTCGATGCGCGCGAACGCGAGCGCGAACCGCGCGTCCTCGTACGAGTCGATGAAGTCCGGGTCCTGGCGCAGGAAACTGGTCGAGCCTTCCCACACCGACCACGCGCGCGCTGCGGCAAGACGCGTCGCTTCATCGTCGCTGGTGAGGCGGCGATGATAGGCCGAGATGAGGTCGTGGTGTTCGACGGAAGGAATTGCAGCCAGATAGCCATCCCATGCATCAGGAAACAGCCGCGAGGTGCCTTCCTGGTAGAACCACTCGAGTTCCCAGCGCCGCAGCATGAAGATGCCGCGCAGCACCAGTTCGGTGACGACCTGCGGATGTGCTTCGGCATACGCCAGCGCAAGCGTCGAGCCCCAGCTGCCGCCGAATACCTGCCAGCGCGCGATGCGCAGGTGCGCGCGCAAAGTTTCGATGTCAGCGACGAGATGCTGCGTGGTGTTGTCGATGAGATCGGCGTGCGGCGTCGAACGTCCGCTGCCGCGCTGGTCGAACAGCACGATGCGGTACTTTTCGGGATCGTGAAAGCGCCGCATCTTCGCCCCGCAGCCCGCGCCCGGCCCGCCATGCAGCAGCACGACCGGCTTGCCGATCGGGTTGCCGCACTGCTCGTAATGCAGCGTATGGCGGCCATCGACTTTCAGCATGCCACTGTCGAACGGTTCGATCTCGGGATACAACGTGCGCATGGGAACTCGCCGATGACGGGGAAGCGGCAAGTCTAGCGAATCGCTGCCCCGGTTCGATGCTTGACGCGGCATCCCGGGGTTGGGATCGTGGCGGCGACCGCCAAAGGGCAATGCGATGGCCGACGAGGATCCGATAGAGACAAGGCACGGCGTGCGCCATCTCGCGCGCATCGTGCTGTTCGTGTTCCTGCTGACCTTCGTGCTGAGCCGCGTCCTGGTGTTCCTGATCATGGAGCGCTGGCTGCCCGACCTGTACCTGCACCTGGGCGGCACCCACGTCCACCATCTCAACTATGGGATCTTCCTGCTGGTCGGCACTGGCGCATGGACCCTGCTCTCGCCACCGACGGGCCGGCGGCTCACCTGGTGCGCGGCGCTCTACGGAATCGGCCTCGCGCTGACCTTCGACGAATTCGGCATGTGGCTGCACCTCGGCGGCGACTACTGGCAGCGCGTGAGCTTCGACGCGGTGACGGTGATCGCCGCCGCGTTCGCGCTGGTCGCGTTCGCACCCGCGCCGGGGCAGTGGCGGCGCAAGCATTTCGTCGCGGCGATCCTTGCGACTATTGCCGTGGCGCTGTTCGGGAGCTTGCTGATGCGGTCCCTCAACAAGCACGACGTGCCGGAGCGGCTGCATCGGCTGGAGGAGCGGGGGCCGGGGTGAGGGTGACCGAACTCGGGTGAGGCACACTAGAGATTGGGTCAGGAAGTGTTTCTGCCCCCTTCCTTCCAGTGCCATCGAGCTGAGTAACCAGTTTCAGCCACAAATTCTCTTAACCGTGGGCCGATTGTGCCGCGTTCGCCCCGCAATAAACGCTGTTGCCTGCTCCAAAGTAGTGGTCATACACGTGCGCATAAGCACGCGCGAGCTTTTCGTTGCGGACGTCCCTCGTGTACGGCTCGGGGAGGCGGCGCATCTCCAGCTTCAACGCCTGCATTACGGCCGCCCTCGCCTGCTGCTTCTCACGCCAGTCCAGCACCAGCTTTTCGCGCTTCAGTGAGTCGAGCAATTCGCGGCAGACTTTCTTGACGTCGGCTTCTTCCTTCTTCGACAGCACCGGTTCGGGCTTGGTCAGGATGTCAAAGAGTGCGAGTTCTTCCTCGCTCAATCCTTCGGCAACGCCACGCTTTTCCTCGTCGGTCAATTCGTGCGCGAACTTCACCAGTTCGGCGAAAAGCTCTTCGACGTTCTTGCTGCCGGCGTTGTAGTCCTCGATCAGTTTCTGGAACTTCTCGGCGAAGTCCAGGCGCGCGGGATTCATCCGCAACATCTCGGCGAGCTTGCCTTCGATCAGGCGACGCAGCTTTTCGGCCTGGGTGTGCTTGTGGCCTTCGGCGAATTTCTGCTGAAGCGCCTCGAAATCGATCTCGGAGAGATTGATCAGCGCTTCGGGACGCGTCGCCGGCCCGATGTGGTAACCCTCGGTCGCGATGGAATCGTTGAGCAGTGCCTCCACATCGCCCATCACCGATGAAATATCCGGCGGATCGGTCTTTGCCCTGATCGTCGCCGCCAGGTAAGCCACGAGGATCGACATCGGCGCCAGATCATTGGCCGCCGGGTCCGGAAGGATCGCCTTGAACAGACGCGCCACCCGCGACGCCAGTTGCAGGTAATGTTTCTTGTCGGCTTCGGAATACAGGATCGCTTCGATGGCGTCGTCGATCCGCCCGATGCGCTCGTATTCGGCAGACCGCGCGATGGCCGGAAGATCGATTCCACGCGCCTCGCAGAACTGCTGTGCTTCGGCCAGCGATTCGCGCAAGGCGGCAACCAGCAGCGACTTGGTTTCGATTGGATTTCCGCCCCCTTCGACACCGGCAGTTGGTCGCGCATAGATAGCGAGGGCCTTTTGCAGCGCGCGGAAGATGCCGACGTAATCGACGATCAGTCCGGACTCCTTGCCTGGCGACACGCGGTTCGCGCGGGCAATCGTTTGCATCAGGGTGTGTGCGCGCATCGGCTTGTCGAGATAGATCGTCGAGCACGTTGGCACGTCGAAGCCGGTGATCCACATCGCGCAGACGAACACCAGACGCAGGTTGCTGTCGGGGTCCTTGAAGGTCTCGTCGAGATCTTCCTTCAACAACCGCTGGCGGTGCGGCATGATTTCCAGTCCCTTGGCACGCAAGTCCTCGACCTCGTTCTGGCCCTGCGACACCACGACGGCCATGTCGGTCGTCTCCATCAACCGGATTCGGGCGATCAACACTTCACGCGCATCGCCTTTCGCCGCTGCCAGCTCGGCCTTCAGGCGTTCGATCTCCGCCTTCCAGTTCGCCTGCACTTTGTCGTACATGCGCACCGCGGTCGCCTTGTCGATGCAGATCATCATTGCCTTGCCGCGATAACCGCGGCCGGTGAAGTGCGCCACGATGTCGCGTGCTATCGCTTCCAGCCGGTCCTCACGGGTGATGATGTGGTACTCGCGGGCGAACTCGCGTTCGAGCTTCTTCTCCTGCGCCTCGTCCAGCTCCGCAGCCTCCAGCAGGGCTTCGAGGTCGTCGTTGAGATCCTTGTTGGTGAGCTGCACCTCGGGGATGCGGTTCTCGTAGTACAGCGGGACCGTCGCGCCGTCCTCGATGGACTTGGCGAAGTCGTAGACGCTCACGTAGTCGCCGAACACGTCGCGGGTGCGCTCCTCTTCGCCCTGGATGAGCGGCGTGCCGGTGAAACCGAGGAAGCCGGCGTTCGGCAGCGCGTTGCGCATGTTCAGCGCGAAGATGTCGTACTGGCTGCGGTGCGCCTCGTCGGTGATCACGATCACGTCGGATCGTTCGGACAGCACCGGGTAACGCTGGCCGGCCTCGGTGCGGAATTTCTGGATCAGGGTGAAGATGTAGCGCTCGTTGCCGCGCAGCAGTTCCTTGAGGTTCTCGGCGCTGGTCGCGCGCACGTCGTCCTTCATCGTCGCGCCGGTGTTCTTGAAGGTCTTGCTGATCTGGTCGTCGAGTTCCTCGCGGTCGGTCACGATCACGAACGTGCAGCTGCCAATCACCCGGCGCAGCACCTTCTGCGTGAAGAACACCATCGACAGGCTCTTGCCCGAGCCTTGGGTGTGCCAGAACACGCCGAGCCTTTTTCTCCCCTCTCCAGCCTGCGGGAGAGGGGTTGGGGGTGAGGGTGAAGCTGTTCGCAATTCCACCAACCGCGCAATCGCCTTGTTCACCCCGAGAAACTGGTGGTTCTTCGCGACCTTCTTGATCAGCCCGCCCTTCCCTTCCTCGAACACCGTGAAGTTCTCGATGTAGTCCAGCAACCGAGCCGGCTCCAGCAGGCCGCGCAACGCGCGCTCCAGCGACACCCTGCCGACCTCGGCCTCGTCATCGATGCGCTTCCAATCGAAGAAGTGCTCCCACGCGCTGGTCAACGTGCCAACCCGCGTATCGGAGCCGTTCGACAGCAGGATGAAGGCATTGGGATGGAACAATTGCGGCACGGACTGCCCGCGATAGTCGCGCAGGTTGTCGTCGAACGCGCTTTTGAGCGGCACGCTCGGCTTCTTCAATTCGATGAAGACCAGCGGCAGGCCGTTGACGAACCCGACCAGGTCGCAGCGACGCCGGTACATGTCGCCGGCCACCCACATCTGCGAGGTGAGATAGAACTCGTTGTTGCGCGGATCGTTCCAGTCGATCACGCGCAGGGTTTCTGTCACCTGTTCGCCGTGCTCGTCGAGCACGGTGACCTTCACGCCGTCCTTCAGCAGCCGATACACCTCGCGGTTGGCATTGACTGCGATCTGCTTCGAACGATCCATCGCGATCTGATCGACGGCCTGCGCATACGCATCATCCGGCAGCCCCGGATTGAGCCGGCGCAAGGCCGCATCCAGTCGTCGCATGAGGACGACCTGATGTTCGCTTCTGCGGCCTTCGGTGCCGTGCTCGCCGAAGGTTTCGGCGAACAGGTTGGCGTGCGTCCAGCCCAGCGATTGCAGCAGGTCGATCGCTGGTTGTTCCACCAGCGCGAGTTCGCCGTAGCTGCCGCGAATGTCTGCAACTGGCGAGCCCGGACGCATGCGCGGCGGCTCAGGCTGCCGCTGCGGTTTGCTTGAGCAGGCTTTCGGCCGGGATGCCCAGCCCCGCGTGCAGTTTCTGGATCATCGCCAGGGTCAGCCCGCGCTTGCGGTTCAATACTTCGTACACACGGTTGCTGCGGCCGATCAGTGGCTCCAGGTCTTTCGCGGTCAGGCCCTGCTGTTCCATGCGGAACTTGATCGCTTCCACCGCGTCGGGCAGGTCCATCGGGAAGTGCTTGCGCTCCCAGGCCTCGACCAGTGTCACCAGCACGTCCAGGCGGTCGCCTTCGGGCGTGTTGGCGCGCGCGGACATCAGCAACTCTATGGCCTTGAGGGCCGCCTTGTAGTCCGTCCGGGTCTTGATCGGTTTGATGTTCATGGCCGTCCCTGGCCGCTATATCGTCGCATCGCGGAAAGCCTTCAGGACCGCATTCATACGGGTCTGCCATCCGCTCCCCAGTGCGCGATACCACTCCAGGACTTCCTTGTCCACGCGCAGGGCAATCTGCTCCTTGCGGTCATCGGCTGGCTTCGCCGGACGCCCGCGCTTGGCGCGCAACTCCGCCACACCGGTGTGGGCGGTTGCGCCCTCCCAATAGGTGAGGGTCGCGGCCTTGCTCTTGGGGTTGTAGGGCACGTCAGCCTTGCGGGTACGTGCGGTAGTACGCGACTCGTTCATGGGGTTCGGCCTCCCGGCAGGAAATCAGTCTCGGGCCTTCCTTGCGGTCGGTCCATACCAGCACGACCACACGACCGTGCGCCCATCCCAGGCTGACCAGCCGCAGCTCTCCGTAATCCTCACGGTCGTCCTCGCGCGTGAGCATCGGAAAGTCGAACGCGTCCATGCAGGAAGGCAGGTCGACGCGGTGCTTGTCCAGGTTCTTGCGGCGCTTGGCCGGGTCGTGGCTCATGCTGGAATTAATGTATATGCGATAATTTGGAATTGCAAGTGCTGCGCGGAGCGCCCGGGACTTTTGGGCAGCGACTGATTCGGCGCCGATATCGACGATCCTGCCGTCTTCCCAGACGTAGCAGGGCGTACCTGTCTGGCGCGCGATTCTCAACGCGTCCGCCGCGGAACGCCGCAGCGCAGCGCCGACGTTGAGCAGGTCGGGATCGCGAAGCGTGGTTTTCGGATGGTCCATCGGTTGCTTCGGCCGTTATGCGGCGACGGACTCGGGTTCGGGCAAGTCGGAGACGTCGAGTTCGCCGGAGATGAGCTTGGGGAGGAGGAGGTCGCGAGCGGTGCGGAGGTTGGTGTTCTTGAGAGAGAGCGCATGAATCAGCTTGAACATTGGCCGAACCAGCGCCTCGAATCTTGCCAGCGTCTCGCTATCAGGATTCGCCAGCAGGTACGTATCGAAGCATGCTTCACGAACGCGTTGTCGACCCGAAGCACCCGACATGCTCTTGATCGCGTTGTCGCGAAATGGCTCTGATCGCGCCAGAAGATAGACGAACTCTGGTGTCAGTGTTCGCGAGCGCAGCACGATGAACTCCGTCGAGCCGAAGGCGATCGCTTCGTCATTCGGCAGGAATTGCACGAGCCCTGTTGAGTATTCCGCTCATGCCGGCCACCCATTCCGACGCATGCCGGCCGGGCATTCCGATCCATGCCGGCCACCCCTACTGAGGTGCGAAGCGGGTG
>JAYTOP010000046.1:0-26543 GCA_043747745.1 Pseudomonadota bacterium | reverse complement strand
AGGATCGCGACATTGAGGCCCTGCTGCCGCATCGGTGGCAACCGGCGGACTGATCAGGTTCGTACGCTGAGCGCAAGGTGGGGTGGGCGCTCGCTTACGCTTAGTCGTCACACAACCGCGCCGCCAGACCGCCTGCGCGATGTACAGGCTGCGCAAGCGCGGCTTCGAGCGCGATGTCGGTGCTCCATAATTCCACTGCATGTTTCGCGCGCGACAGGCCGGTGTAAAGCAGTTGCCGCGACAGGATGCGGTGATCCGCGTCGGGCGGCAGCAGGACGGCGACGTGGTCGTATTCGGAGCCCTGGCTCTTGTGGATGGTGATCGCGAAGGCGCTGTCGTGCGCGGGCAACGCGTGCGGGTCGAAGCTGCGCGCGGTGGGTTGGCCTGCGTTGTCGACGCTTGCGAACCATACCCGCAGGCGACCGTCGACGTCGGCCAGGCACAGGCCGATATCGCCATTGAACAAGCGCGTGGCGTAGTCGTTGCGGGTGACGATGATCGCGCGACCGGAATACCAGGTTGCGGCATCGGCGATCTTCCATGCGCGCTTGAGGCGGCGTTCGATGAGCGTGTTGATCGTCTGCGCGCCGAACTCGCCTTCGCGCAATGCGCAGAGCAGCTGACGCGTCGCCAGTACGTCCAGGGCGGCGAGCACGGTTGCATGCGCGGCGTCTTGCGTTGCGTCGTCGCCGGTGTTCGGCAATTGGGGCCGCACGTCTTCGCGCATGACGAGTGCATCGGTCCAGCGACGTAGCGCGATCGCCAACTGACTGGTATCTGCCACGGCATGCTGGACAGCCTGGTGATCGGCAGCCGCAAGTGCATCGATAAGTGCCGCGCGATCCCCGTTGCGCACGGACTCGTTGATCGTGGCCAAGGATTGCTCAGCGCGGAAACTGTGGCGCAACCTCACGATGTCGTCAGGCATGGCGTCCTGCGCGTGTCCGGATTCCATCACCGATACCAGATCCATCAGGGCTGAACCTGCGGCGACCGAGGTAAGCTGATCGGGATCGCCGACGAGGATCAGCGTGGCATCCGGTCGCAGCGCGTCGAGCAGGCTGCGGAGTAGCGCAAGATCGACCATCGACGCTTCATCGACGACGACCACATCGGCCGCGATCGGATGGTGCGCGTCGTGTCGGAACGCGTTGCGGTGCGGGTTGTAACCGAGCAGCCGGTGCAGGGTGAGCGCTTCGGTATCGGGAACGGTCGCGAGCAAGCCATGCCAGTCGGACGGCAGCGGGATCTGCGGATGTTGTTGCGCGTCGCTTGTGGCGACAAGAGCCTGCTTGCCGCGTTGCAAGGCCTGCATCAGGCGTTGCGCGGCCTTGCCGGTGGGCGCGGCAAGTTGCATTGTCAGTGGAGTTGGCGAGAGTCGTTGTTGCTGACGTTGCAACATCAACAGCATGCGCAGCACGGTGGTGGTCTTGCCGGTGCCGGGGCCGCCGGTGAGCACGAACAATTTGCGCCCGCCAACACGCCGCACGGCCTCACGCTGCGGTGCGATCGCACTGTCGCGCCGGCCATGGAACAGTGCATCGAGATCGTCCTCGACGACGGCGATCGTTCGGCTTGCAGCGCGCAACCGGCGGATCGCAGCGGCAACGACGTCTTCATGCCGATGATTGCGCCACAGATAAAACCGGCCGTCCGCATCGAGCACGAATGGTTTGACGCCGCCGCCGCGTCCATTGCCGACCATGGACTCATCGCGCAGCGCGGCGATGTCCGCATCCGACAAGCGCGGCATGCCATGGCGATTCGTGGCGTCGTGCAAAGGCAGCGCGGTATCGCCATTGCCATCGGCAAGACTCGTCCATGCACCGACCGTCGCCAGCAATTCCGAACCGCCATGCGCACGCACCCAACGGAAGAACGCGCGATCAAGTGCACGCCATGCATCGTACGCAGACTCGTTCGGATCGCGACGGAATGCGCAGGCGTTCATGCGGCCTCCTCGTGCACTTCACTCGCGAAGACTGCATCGACTGCTTCGATCAGGGCATCGTCGAAGCGATGCGCCCAGATGCCAGAATTCGGAGCAAGTCCGACCGCGCGCACGAACAGGTAGATCGCGCTGCCGAGATGTTGCGCACGGCGATAGTCCGGCATGCGTTGGCGCAGATAGCGATCCACCGCGACGGTATACAGCAACGCCTGGAATCGATAATGGTGTTGATCCATTGCATGGCGCAGCGCGGCCGGTGCGTAGCCGGACAACTGCTCGCCGAGGTAATTGCTCTTGTAGTCGAGCACATGGAATCGCGCGTCGTGCTGGAATACCAAGTCGATCTTGCCGGTCATCAGTCCGCGCAATGCATGTCCGGAACCGGGCGGCACAAGGTCTGGTTCGCCATGCGCAGTACACGCGTCGCGCAGGCGCTGCATCGACACGTCGCCAAGCACGAAGTGGAACTCCATCTCCGTGCGCAGATGCGCGACCGGCAATGCGGACAGGCGCAATGTCGGAACGGTGTCCGGCAGCAGTGGTGCATCGAGCGTGTCTTGCAAGCGCGCGGCGACCAGCGCGACAAACGCATCGAGCGATACACCGCCGAGGCGCACGCCCGCATCGAGCAGGCAATCGCGTACAAGTTCATGTTGTGCGGACATCAGCCGACCGACGTCGCGCTCCTCGAAGATCGCGTGCAGCGCGTTGCCGAAGTCCGTGCCCTTGATCGCGCCCAGTGCGGCGAGTTGGGGATGGATGGATTCGGCAGCGGACTGTTCCGCTGGCGTATCGACAAGCGCCAGTAAATCGCTTTCGGTCGCAGGATCGATTGCATCGGCTTGCTCATCGTCGGCAGCCTCTTCGTTTGCCGGGCCGACGCGATGCGACGTCAAGGCCGAGAAGCTGTAGCGGGATTCGAATGGCGGCGATGGCGGTGGCATCAATGCCTGGCGCACACCGAACACCGGTTCGGCGTCCGCACGATAGTCCACCCGAGGCCAGGCCCATCCGTCTTCCGACCACAGGATATGCGCGCTGTTCGATGCGACCGTTTGCCCTGCGGGCAGTCGTTCGCCGATGCGCGCGAGAAGGGCCGTCAGCGCAGCACGTTTCGGGTCGGTCGACTGGTCCGCGTCGTGCGCGAACGCATACACATGGCAGGCGTATTGCGCACGCGTCAGCGCGACGTAGAGCACGCGGAAGCGTTCGTCCTGGTCTGCGTACATTTCCTCCATGACGGCAGCATCGAAGTCCGTGCTGCCAAGGTCGAGTACGCGGCCGCCCGTGCGTGGATCATGCACGAGCGGCATGGTCGACTCGCGGCCTTCATGGGCCCACATCAATGGCAGGAACACGACTGGGAATTGCAGGCCCTTGCTTGCATGCAACGTCATCAGGCGCACGCGCTTCGCGTCCGATTCGATCCGTAGTTGCTGCTCTTCAGCGGCATCGTCGGTGGATGCCTCGCCGGAGCGCTGTGACGACAACCACGCAAGCAGGCTTTCGGGACCGTCGCAACTCGCGCTTGCGTGCTGCAGCAATTCGCCAAGGTGGCGGATGTCGGTCAACAGCCGCTCGCCATCCGCGCGCGCCGCGAAGGTGCCGGCATTCAATGCCACCACCGATTGAATCGCTGACTGCACGCCGCTCGCGTGCCACAGATGGTTCCATGCGAGGAAGCGATCCGCGTGATCCTGCCAGCGGCCCGGCGCATCGAGCAATCCGCGCAGCGCATCGAAATCCAGCCCGAAGAACTGCGTAGCCAGTGCGGCGCGGAGCGCAGGTTCGTCGCGCGGATGCGCGATCGCATGCAGCAACACTTGCAGATCGCGTGCGAGAGCCGTACCGAAGACGCTCTGCTTGCCAGCACCGACGCAGGGAACGCCGCGCCCGGAAAGCAGGCTGCGCAGGCGCGCGATGTCGTCGTTCGTCGGCAGCAACACCGCAAGATCGCCGGGCTGGAGCTGCCTGCTGTCGATCCGCAGCGTGCGTGATTGCAGCATGTCGGCGATCTGGTTCGCGCAGGCTTGCAGCGCATTGTTGCGGCGCACGTCCTTGTTGCCGTCGCCATCCGCCGACAGGTGGAATGCGAGTGGTCTAGGATGACGCTGTCCATTCACGGACAACGGTTTGGCGTCGACCTCGCTGCCGCCAACGACCGGTTCGTAGGCGATTTGCGTCGATGCGGACTGGCCCAGTCGCGTGCCGGCCATTGCGAACAATGCGTTGATCGCGTCGATCAATTCGCTCGACGAGCGGTAATTCGTCAACAGGTCGAGCTTGCAGGTCGCGCTGTTCCTCGCGGAGAGGTAGGCGTGGATGTCGCCGCCACGGAAACGATAGATCGCCTGTTTCGGGTCGCCGATCATCACCAGGTTTCCGCGCAGGTCTCTCGCATCGTCGCGGTAGATGCGGTCGATGATCGCGAACTGCCGAGCATCCGTATCCTGGAATTCGTCCACCAGCGCGACCGGCCATGCATCGAACAAGCAGTTGGCAAGCGCCGTGCCCGCGTCGCCATGCAAGGCATCGTGGGCGCGCGCGATGATCGCATCGAAGGTCAGCAGTCCGCTGTCGTGCAGCCGCTGTTCGCGTTGTGCGAGCAGATCGGTGCGATAGCGGATCAACGCGGCGGCCCTCGTTGGCGCATCCGCATGGTCGAGGACCTTGAGCGCGCGCTGAGCGAACAGCAGGATCGGTTCGCTCATCGCAGATTCGACGGATTGCGGTTTCAATTGCGTCGTGAGCGGCTGGCCGAGGTCGTCTTGCAATGTTTTCGGCCACGGTGCGCAGGAGTCGCCTGCTGCGATGTAGTCCGCGAGCTGCGACAGACCACGACGCAACTTGCTCGCAGCCGACTTGAATGGGGCATCGGCGACCCATGCGCGCAGCGCGACGGCGTTTTCAATCCGCATGACGTCGTCGATTGCCTCGCTGCCGATGTTGCGGATCGAAACACCGGGCGCAAGCGCCAGTTTCAACGCGGCGTCGAGTGTTTTGCGGTCTTTTGATTTTCCGGACCCGAACCATGCACGGTCACCGGGATCGAGCGCGCTGTCGCCCTGCGCGAGCCGCCGCCACAGGTCGTCGCGCAGTGCGCCATCCAGCGCATCGGATGCGATCTGTTCGCCAAGTTCGAACGCGCTGCCACTCTCGAACGGATGATCGGCAAGGATCTTCCGGCACAATCCGTGCAAGGTCGTGATCGGTGCGAGATCGAGCTCGGCTTGCGCGAGGCGCAGGCGATTGAGGTCGGTGCGGACCGTTGCATCGACGTTCGTCCAGCGCTCGAGCAGCCAGCGTTCGCCCGCATCGGTGCCGATGGAAACGCCTGCATCGGCAAGCATGCGCTCGGCCAGTGCGGCGGCGGCCAGCAACCGTGAACGGATGCGCTCGCGCAATTCCTGCGCAGCCGCGACGGTGAACGTGGTCACCACGATCTGGCGCGGACTGCGCCCGCAGTCGAGCAACAACCGCAGATACAGCATCGCGATCGTCCAGGTCTTGCCGGTGCCGGCACTGGCTTCGATCAGGCAGCGGGAAGTCTCCGACAGCGGCAGCGCGCGCCAGTCGGATAACGGATCCGCATGCATCGTGGCGGTTGGGTTCATGCGGCAGGCGCCTCGTGAAGCGGAGGTTCGATCAGTGCATGCAACAGGGCTGCCTTCTCGGCCAGTAGGTCGAAATCGTTGGTGCCATGGTCGAAGCCGATGTCGCCCACCAGCAGCCGCGCCAGCAGCCGCGCATAGCCGGGTTCGTAGTCGCGCTCGCCCTTGCCGCCCCAGCGCCCGGTGGATCCCTGCCAGGTCTTCGCTGGGTCATCGGGTTTGGTAGATGTGGCCGCAGCCCAGCTGGTCTTCGGGAAGTACCAGCGCGGATCGATCTGGAAGTTGCGCCAAAGCGCGATCCATTCACCGACGCGCGCGCGCAACTTGTCCGCCATCGCGGCGACGGTGGCATGCTCGCCGGCGCGCGCGGCGGTCGTGAACCGCGCATCCCATGCGTTGATTGCGTCCTGCCAGAGATGTTTCCTGCCCTTGCACAACAGGCACAGGGTCGCGGGCCGTTCGCCATGCGGATCGTGCAGGCGCAGCAGCGCCCATTCGATGAACAAGCCGATGCGCTGCCTGAAGTCGAGGCCGCTTTCTTCCTTGCCCGGAAACGCATCCATGATCCAGCGCGCGGCATCGGTCTCGTATGCGTGCGGCAGCTCGCCTTCGATGCGCAGGTCGCCGATCGTATGCAGCGGCGCAAGTGCGGCGCGACGCGGCATTCCTTCGGCGAACAGTGTGTTGCCTTCGATGTTTTCGAGCAGTTCACGCGCTTTGTCGCGCTCGGCTTCCCATGCCGCATCGCCGATGCGGCCCGGCGGCAACAGACCGGTCAGGCGCAGCCATGCGGGCGCTCGTACAGGTAATGTGCGAATGTCCTGCGCCACGCATTCCAGGAACACGCGTTTGGCAACGGTTTCGATCGCATCAACGCTGGCTTCGAGCGATTCGCTGTCGGCTAGTCGTTCCTCTTCCAAAGCATCCAGTCGCAGCTTTAGTCGTCGCGTCATGCATTGCCTGGATGGATCCTTGAACCATGCCAACACGTCCTGCAGGATGATCGCTTCGTTCTCTGGAGGCGACGACGTATCGGAAGCATGTGCAGCGATCGCATCCTGCAGCGGAGCAGGCAGGCTGGAGACTGCGCGCGTCGTGGCGGCGAAATCCATCTCCGCGAAATCCGCGCGATACGAAAACAGCGCGGCATCCCTGCTGTCGAAATAACGCGCATCGAACGGCTGTAACGGGTGCCGGACCAGCCACGGTCGCAGCTGGCGATCCGCGTCCGCGTCCATGGCCTTTCCGGGATCGATACCGTCTGCTGCATCGAGCGCCGCCAACAACTCGGCGAGCGGTGCTGCGGGGTTGCGTGCCTCGCCGTCGCGTACGTCCCGTCCGATCCAGCTCAGGTGCAATGCAGCGCGTGCGGACATCACGGTTTGCAGGAACAGGTAGCGGTCGTCGTTGCGTACGTCGCGGTCGCCAATGCGGCGGTGCCGGTCCATCAGGTCCAGGCCGCCGCTGCTGGCCGCGCGCGGGAACTCGCCATCGTTGAGTCCCAGCACTGCCACGACGCGGAACGGAATCGCGCGTTGCGGCACCATCCCGCAGAACGTCGCGCCGCCCATCAGGAAAGCCTGGCGTTCCGGCGCGGCGGCCATGCGCTCGCGCAGCAGGTCGCGCACCACGGCGAAGTCCAGTTCCGGATCGAGCCCGCTCTGCGCCGGTTCGCTGGCGATCGCGCGGATGAAGCGCAGCAGCAGGGTGCCGGCTTCGCGCGCATCGCGATCCATTCCATCGATGCGGAAGATCGCATCGAAGCGTTCTTCGAGTCGCTCGGCCCAGGCGCTTGCGCGCAACGGACGCACGCCCAGTTCGCACCAGCGCGCGAGTTCCGTGAGCGCGTTGTCGAGCGCGCCGAGCAATGCGGCCTGCGGCCCGGCGATGCCGTCGAGCGGCGCGATCTCGCTGCCATCGGGCAACGTCACGACAAGCTGTTCGTCGCTTTCGGACGCGCCCATCGCATAACCGGCGAGCATCCGATCCATGCCCCATGCGAAGGTGTGTTCGCTAATCGCAGGGACATCGAAACGTGCGCGGAACGATCCATCCAGCGCCCACGCGACGCGGCAGTTTTTCAGCCAGCCAGCCAGCACATCGATATCGCGGGCAGACACACCGAAGCGGTTCGCGATCTGTGGCACCGTGAGCAGGTCGATGACTTCCGGCGCGGTCAGACGCGACTGCGGCAATTCCAGCAATCGACCGAACGCGGTGAACAACGGATGTGAACGTGCGATCGCGACATCGGCAAGATGGTACGGCAGCGGTCCCGCGTGGACGCCGGCTTCGCCGAACACTGCTGGCAGCAGCGGCGCATAGGCCTGGATATCCGGCGCCATCACGACGATGTCCGATGGTTTCAGGTCGGACCGTTCGGACAACTCGCGCAACAGCGCATCGCGCAGCACCTCGAGTTCGCGCAGGCGGGTATGGCAAGCATGGATGCGCAGCGATCGGTCGGCGCGCTGCCCGATGGAATTTTTGGGCGAAGCAATCAGCGCTGGTTCTGCGGCACGGATGCTTTCCTGCAACCGTTGCAGCCGGTTAGCCGGTTCGATCGCCGCCTCGCGCTTGTCCAGGTGATGGCGTTCGTCGATTGCCGCATCGCTGTCCTCGAGTGCAAGCATGAAGTGCTGGCCCATGCGGCCCCAGCTCGCGAGCAATGGATGGCCCTGCTCCAGGAATGCAGCTTCGGTCGCGGCGGCATCGATGTCGTGCTTGACGAGATCGCGCAACCTGCTGCGGTCGTCGCGCATGCCGGCCCAGAATTCACGGCACGGATCGGGTACATACAGCACGACCAGCCGATGCCGCGCCACCGCGCGCAGCACGGCGAGTTCGGACAGCGCGAGATGGCTGATGCCGAACACATGCAGCGGCTCGCAGCCGCCCGCGTCCTTCGCGTCGTTGAGTGCATCGAGCAATTGGGACAGGCGTTCGGCGCGATGCGGCATGCCGATCTGCGTGCGCAACTGCCGCCACAGAACAGCGTGGAATCCGGGATCGGGCGTTGTCTTGCGCCCAGCCGACCATGCCTGCAACCAGTCTGGTCGGTACACAAGGTATTGCGTATAGATGCGCGCGAGCCGGTCGGCCAGTTGGAAGCGCCGCCGCGCGACGTCGTTGCCGCGCAGATAGGCATGGATCTGTGGATCGTCGAGTCCGTCGAGCAGGTCGTGGATGCGCCAGCGCAGGTTGTCGCGCTGATAGGCGTGCAACGCCACCGCGCGTTCGCCGAGGATCTTTTCGGCGAGTCGATCCAGCCATGCGCTGGGCAGCAGGATGTCGAGGTTCGCGGCGATGCCGGCGTTGCCGCGCTTGCGTGCCAGCGCACCGAACAACCATTGCCGCATGCCCGGATGCGCAGCGATCACGGTCTGCGGCATCAGCACGGCATCGGGCGGGTTTGAATCGAACAGGGCGATCAACGGATCGAGCAGCGCTTCGAGCCGGCTGGCGCGATAGACAGCAATTCCGACGGCGATGCTCGTGCTGGTGTCCCGCGATGTCATCGTCCGATTCCCCGCCTGCCTGTCGCCGTGTGCAGCAACAAGGTAACCGGATCGCGTCTCACGCGGCGACACACCATTGCAGGATTCGACCGACTGCGCGGGTTTGCTAGGCTGCGCCGATGACGAATCGCAAAATAAAGTCCACCGGGCGGCAACCACCGTCGCCCAGGAAGCCGCCACGCGAAGCGTCTCCGCCAGCCGCCGAGCTGCCACTGCCCGAGGTCGAGCCGGAGTCGGTCGATCCACCAGCGCCAGTGTTTGCGTCGCTCCCTCTCGTGGAGCCGCAGCCAGCGCCTGCGCCACCGCCGGATCCGCTGGCATCGCTGCACTGGAGCGGCCGGTTCGGCCAGTACTGGTTGCTGATCCGCGGGCATCGACCGATCGGGACCTTGCTGCTGCTGTGGCCGACCTGGTGGGCGCTGTGTCTGGCCGCAGCTCTGGATGGCTTCCCGCCAACGCGCGTGTGCGTGATCTTCACCCTTGGCGTGTGGCTGACGCGTTCGGCCGGCTGCGTGATCAACGACTACGCCGACCGCTGGCTCGATCCGCAGGTCGAACGCACGAAGTCGCGGCCGCTCGCGACCGGCGCAGTCAGCGGGCGCGAGGCATTGATCGTGTTCGCGGCGCTGATGCTGATTGCGTTCGGGCTCGTCCTGTTGACCAATCGCCTCACCGTGGAATTGAGCTTCATCGGCGCGCTGCTCGCCGCGAGTTATCCCTACCTCAAGCGCCATACCTACCTGCCGCAGGTGTACCTCGGACTCGCGTTTGGCTGGGGCATCCCGATGGCCTTCGCGGCCGTACAGGGCGAAGTGCCGATGCTCGCGTGGTTGCTGTTCCTCGCCAACGTGGTGTGGGCGACTGCCTACGACACTTGGTATGCGATGGTCGATCGCGACGACGACCTGCGCGCTGGCGCGAAGTCCACCGCGATCCTGTTCGGCGAGGCCGACCTGGTCGCGCAAGGCGTGCTGTATGCGTTGTTTATCGCTACGTTGGTCTTCGTCGGCGTGCGCGCGACATTGGCTTGGGAGTACTACGTCGCGCTGGTGGTCGCCGCAGCATTGATCGCATGGGAATTCCGGATCGCCCATCGCCGCGACCGCGACGGCTGCTTCCGCGCGTTCCTGCACAACAACTGGGTCGGCGCGACGGTGTTCGCAGGAATTGTACTAGGTGTGGCGATGCGTTGACATGCCGAATATGAGCGGTGTGCAGTCGCGATTGCGGTTGTCATCAATTGGGGGATTTTCATGAACTTTCTGGTCTTCGCTTCGCTTGCCCTGCTGTCGCTTACAGGCGCGAGCACCCGATTCGAGCCTGCTCCATCAAGAATGACTGCCGGAGTTGCTCCATCGCCTGCTGGCGACGATAAGCAAACGGAGGCTCTGTTCCACAAGAACCAGCTCGTCCTTGAAAGCTGGCTGGAACACAGCGCTTCGCCGCGCGACTGGGCGCTCGCGTCGCAGCTGCTGGCCTATCCCGCTGATCAGCCAGCAGCGACGAAACGCCGTGGGGGCGATCTCGTGCGGAAGGCCGCCGCTGCGGCACCCGACGACCGTCTCGTCCAATGGCTTTGGGTGCAGGAATCGCCCGAACGCAGTGGCTGCCGGACGGCGAATACCTGCCCGAATCGTGCAGGCGCGTTGGCAGGGCTCGATCCGGACAATGGGGCTGCTTGGCCTAGCGTGATCACGGACGCCTGGGAGCGAAAAGATATCGCTGCCGTGGACGAGGCAATCGGAAAGATGGCCGAAACAAGCCACTACGACGATGCCTTCGGCGTGACCTTCCGCGCATGGGAGGAGGTTGTTCGCCGTTACCCGCCCGCGAAGCAGCCCCGTCCAACGACCGATACCCTGACCGTACGAGCGTTCGGCCTCGTCGAGGGGTCGGTGAAATGGACGGAATCGAAATCGATGGACGACATCGATCGCTCTCCGGCGGGTGTCGCGTTTGTGCTGGTGATGCAGGGGCCGTGGCCGATGCATCCCAAGCTTGCAAGGGCCTGCGATCGTGGGGCGAATCCGAACGCATCTGCCCGGCGCTTCGACGACTGCGGAACGATCGGACGCCTGCTGCTCGAGCATTCGAGTTTTCTTCTCGAGCGATTCGAGGGCGCTCTCGTCCTGCGCACGTCAGGTACTGCGAGAGCAAGTGATATTGGAGATGCGCGCGCACTCCGCTGGCAGGAGGAGAAGTTCGGCAGTCTGAACGTCGGCCAGGAGGCAGTCGCCATGGATGACTACCTCACTGCATACGACACGACGAACAGCGAAATGGCAGCGATGCAACATGCATTGCAATCAGCCCATATCCCGTTGAACCCACCAGTGACGTGGCAACCCACGAGAGATGGAAAGATCATCAACCCGCTGGGTGAGTGGCATCCGTCGCGGGAGCGGCTCTAGCCACGCGGCACCCGCGCCGCGACCCACGCATCCACCCGCTGCACGCCAGCGCGCTTGAGCACACGCGCGCACTCGTACAGGGTCGCGCCGGTGGTCATCACATCGTCGACGAGTGCGACATGTCCGGGAAGCGTCTCAGCGCCGATCTCGAATGCGCCGCGCGGATTGCGACGCCGCGCGAGTGCGCCGAGGCCGCTTTGCGGCGCGATGTCGCGGATCCGATGCAGGCCATCGTGCAGCAGCGGAATTCCGAATGTCTTCGATAGCGGACGCGCGAGTTCCAGTGCCTGGTTGTAGCCGCGCTGACGCAAGCGCTTCGGATGCAGCGGTACCGGGATGAGTGCCTGGGGACGATCGGTATCGACGGACATCGGGTCGACGAGCATGACTTGCATCGCCTCGGACAGTTCGCGGCCGGCAGCAAGGTCGTGATGAAACTTGAAGCGCGGCAGCAGGTTGTCCACCGGAAAACCGTAGCGGAACGTCGCATGCACGCGATCCAATGGCGGCGGCTTCTTCAGGCAACGCCCGCAGGATGCGACCGGCACAGGCATCGGCAGTCCGCAACGCGCGCAAGCGCTGCGATTCCACGGCAGCGCGCGCTGGCAGTCCACGCAGAGGTCGTGATCATCGACACCGACTTCGCCGCAGACGAGGCAACGCGGCGGCAACAACACGCGACCCATGCGCGCGAACCAGCCGTCAACATGGGTCGAAGATCTCGGGTTGACAGGCATCCGTAGCGTTCCCAGACTGGCGTTCTGACAACAGTGCCAGTCCCGAGACCACCATGCCAGCCATCCTGCAACAGCCGACCGCTCCGTCCCGCGACGCTGTGCGCGCCTTGTTCGAGCTGCCGTTCACCGAACTGCTGTTCCGCGCAGCGACCGTGCATCGCGAGCACTTCGATCCGACCGAGGTGCAGGTTTCGACCCTGTTGTCGGTCAAGACTGGAGGCTGCCCTGAGGATTGCGCGTATTGCCCGCAGGCCGCGCGCTATGCGACCGGGGTCAAGGCGCAGAAGCTGATGACGACCGAAGCCGTGCTGGAAAAGGCGCGCGAGGCCAAAGCCGCCGGTGCGAGCCGTTTCTGTATGGGTGCCGCGTGGCGTTCGCCGAAGGACCGCGATGTCATGAAGATCGCCGAGATGGTCTCGGCGGTGAAGGCGCTGGGCCTTGAAACCTGCGCGACGCTCGGCATGCTGACTGGTGAACAGGCCGACGCGCTCAAGTGCGCGGGGCTGGACTACTACAACCACAACCTCGATACCTCGCCGGATTTCTACGGCGAGATCATCCACACGCGCGAGTTCCAGGATCGGCTTGACACACTTGAACACGTGCGCGCCGCCGGCATGAAGACCTGCTGCGGCGGCATCGTTGGAATGGGCGAGTCGCGCGACCAGCGCGCAGGCCTGTTGCATGCGCTCGCAAGCCTACCCGCGCATCCGGATTCGGTGCCGATCAACCGCCTCGTGCAGGTCCCCGGCACGCCGCTGGCCGGCATCGCAGAGCTTGATCCGTTCGAGTTCGTGCGTACGATCGCGGTCGCGCGGATCCTGATGCCTCGTTCGATGGTGCGGCTTTCTGCCGGGCGCGAGTCGATGTCCGACGAACTGCAGGCGCTGTGTTTCCTGGCGGGCGCGAACTCGATTTTTTACGGCGAGAAACTTCTGACCACGGGCAACCCGGACGTCGAACGCGACCAGGCATTGTTCGTGCGGCTCGGGCTGCGGCCGATGGAAATCACGACCATCGAAACCATGCCAGCCATAACCGTCCATGCCGACGTGCTGCTGCCGGTCGATGCGCCCGCATGCGCAGCATGAAATCCTTTGCAGCCATCTTGTCGGACAAGCGGTCTGCTCTGGCCGACAAATATGGAAAAAACGCGCAGCACGTCTCGCTTTCACGACGAAATCCAGCGCCATCATCGGCTACAGGGACCGATGATGGGCGTGTCATGAACACGGGCGTCAACAACAGGATCAACATCCGCCAGCGTCTGCAGGAAGCGGCTGAGCAGCGGGTCGAGGACGACCTCGTGAGGCATCGGCGCGAACTGACCCAGCGCAAGGACGCGCGGGTGCTGTCGGATGGGCAGCGCCTGGTCAATTTCAGCAGCAACGATTATCTGGGCCTGTCGCAGCATCCAACGATGGTCAGCGCGATGCAGGTCGCGGCGCAGAACTGCGGCGTTGGCGCGGGCGCATCGCACCTGGTCTGCGGCCACCATGCCGAACACAGCGCGCTCGAACGCGCACTCGCCGATTGGCTGGGCTATCCACGTGCGTTGCTTTTTGGCTCGGGCTATCTGGCGAATCTCGCAGTCGCCCAGGCCCTGCTGCGGCCTGGCGACGTGTGCCTGCAGGACAAGCTCAATCACGCCAGCCTGATCGACGCTGCGCGGCTATCGCAGGCGCAACTGGTGCGCTATCCGCACGCCGATGCCTTTGCCGCGCGGCGGCAGGCCGAAACGCATGCCGATGGCGCGCTGCTGCTTGCGACCGACGGCGTGTTCAGCATGGACGGCGATGTCGCACCACTGGCCGATCTGGCCGCCGTTGCACGCGAACAGGACGGCATGTTGTACGTGGACGAGGCGCACGCGATCGGCGTGATCGGTCCGCAGGGGCGCGGCAGCGCCGCCGCCGCCGGGCTCGGCCCCGACGATGTGCCGCTGCTGCTGGTCACGCTCGGCAAGGCGCTCGGAAGTTATGGCGCGGTGCTGGTGGGCCAGGAAGGCGTGATCGAACACATCGCGCAGACCGCGCGTCCCTACATCTATACGACCGCACTGCCGCCCGCACTCGCGGTCGCTGCGCTGGCTGCGGTGAAGCTGGCGCGGCAGGACGAATGGAGGCGGGTCAAACTCGCCGCGTTGATCGAGCGATTCCGGATTGGCGCGCTGGAGCGCGGATTGCGATTGCTGCCTTCCGGCACGCCGATCCAGCCGCTGCCGATCGGCGACAACACACAGGCGATGCAGGCCGCGCGCGATCTCGAAGCACGCGGTTTCCTCGTCGTCGCGATCCGTCCGCCCAGCGTGCCTGAAGCGCGCCTGCGCATCACCTTGACCGTCGCGCACGAAAACCAGGATGTGGACGCATTGCTCGATGCGCTCGAGCCGCTGGCAGCGATCCTCGCGAAACGCACGACCGGAGGGCAAGCCGTGTCGGAACCTGACGGCGTGGCCTGCTGATGTGGATCGCAACACGCGGCGACGGGCCGCCGCTGATACTGATCCACGGTTGGGCGATGCACTCCGGATTGTTCGGCGGCCTGCTCGATCGTCTTGCCGAGCGACGCACGCTGCACCTGGTCGATCTACCCGGGCATGGGCGCAGCCGCGACGATGTATCGCCTCTGGAACTCGAAAGCTGCGTTGCTGCGATTGTTGCGCAGACGCCGCCCGCGCCATGGCTGGGCTGGTCGCTGGGAGGGCTGTTCGCATTGCATGCGGCCGCGACGCGTCCCGCGCATGTCGAGGCGCTGGTCATGCTGTGCTCGACGCCATGTTTCGTGCGCGCCGACGATTGGCCGCAGGGCATGGACGTCGCGGTGTTCCAGAAATTCGGCGCGGACCTCGGCGGCGATTATCGCGGCACGCTGGAACGCTTCCTCGCGCTCGAAACCTTGGGTTGCGAGCGTGCGACCACCGAATTGCGCACGCTGCGCGCCGAGGCTTTCGCACATGGCGAGCCTGCACGCGGCGCGCTGGACGAAGGCCTGATCCTGCTGGAAACCTGCGACTTGCGCGGTGCGTTGCCGACATTGCGTGTGCCGAGCCTGTGGATCGGCGCGCGTCGCGATCGCCTGGCCGATCATCGCGCGGTCGCTGCGGCAGCGGCATTGACGCCGCACGCACAATCGCTGCGGCTGGACTCGGGGCACGCGCCGTTCCTGACCCACGCCGATGTGTTGGCCGAAGCAGTGCTCGCATTTCTGGATGACGTCTTGATCGGCAAGCCAGCGCGTGAAACGGCTGCATGCAGCGCGCTGCTGCACGCCAAGGCGCGCGCATGAGCGCGATCGATACGCCGCGCCTGCGCCGCGCTTTCGGTCGCGCTGCAGAAGGCTACGACGCGGTTGCCGCCTTGCAGCGCGAAGTCGCATCGCGATTGCTCGAACAGCTCGATGCGATCGGCGAACGTGAACCCGCGCGCGTGCTCGACCTCGGCTGCGGTCCGGGTGGCGCGGCCCAGATGATGCGCAGGCGATGGCCGAAGGCGCATGTGCTCGCGGTGGATTTCGCGCTGCCCATGTTGCGCCAGATCGCGATGCGCAAACAACAATGGTGGCGCCCGGCGCGTCGCGCGCTGCAGCCGGTGTGCGCAGATGTTGCGGCGCTGCCGTTCGTCGAAGGCAGCGCCGACCTGCTGTTCTCCAGCCTGTGCCTGCAATGGGTCGCGGACCTGCCGCGCGCGCTGGCCGGATTCCGACGCGTGCTGCGCCCGGGCGGTTTGCTGCTGTTCTCGACCTTCGGGCCGGGCACGCTGGTCGAATTGCGTGAGGCGTTCGCGCATGCCGATGCGGGCGATCCGGTCACTCCATTCGCACAGATCCAGCAGGTCGGCGATGCATTGCAGGCCGCAGGTTTCCGCGACCCGGTGCTGCATCGCGATCGCTTCACATTGACCTATCCCGACGTGACGACGCTGATGCGCGAACTGCGCGCGCTCGGCGCACACAACGCGCGTACCGACCGCCGTCGCGGCCTGATGGGCAAGGCGCGCATGCAACGCGTGTTCGATACCTACGAAACGCTGCGCCGCGACGGTGCCTTGCCGAGCACCTGGGAAGTGATCTACGCGCAGGCATTCGCGCCGCAGCCCGGTCAGCCGATCCGCGACGACGACGGCGAGATCGCGCGGGTGCCGTTGAACGCGATTCCGATCCGCCGCGCGCGATGAGGTCTCGCCTCAGCTCGACTCGCGCTCGCTGTTCATATCGATCTCGCGCACGCCCTTGGCGTCGCGACGCAGTTCGACGAGCGCCCGGATGCGCTCCCACAATGCTTCGGGGCCATCCATGCCGAGCATGACCACCGTCGGCGTACTGGCGTCGGTCGTGCGCAGGGTGATCGTGCCGATGCCGAGCAGGCGCTGCATGAACGGCTGGGTAAAGTGCGAATCCTTGACGCGGTACAACTCGATGTCGTCAGTGACGCGGTTGAACACGCCGCGACGCGTCTTCAGCCGCTGGTCGGTCAACGTATAGATCATGTTGCTGGTCGTGAGCCAGTACCAGCCCGCGATTGCGATCGGCAGCAGCAGCGCTACCAGCAATAGTGCGCGCACGGTGCCGCCGACCATGATTGCGCTGACGACCAGCACGATGGCGACCACCGCGCACAGGGAGAAAATACCGAGATTGCTCTTCTGCGACGGTGTGCCGGACCAGACCACGTTTTCCTGGGAAACATTCGGCGGCAAGGTGCTCATGCGTGCTTCCTCGTGGAGTGGAGATGCGTTCGAGTTTGCCAGAATGACACGCTTGAGGTGCGAATCCGTGCCCTACCAAGACAATGCATCGCCGCTCCTGCGCATCGATGCGCTCGCGGCATTCGCACTTCCATATGCATCAAAGGTCGATGTTGCCGCCACTGAGCACGATGCCCACGCGCTGACCGGCGAAGCGTTCGCGTTCTCGAAGGACGACTGCAAGCCCGACTGCCGCCGATGGTTCGACCACGATCTTCAGGCGCTCCCACAGCAGCCGCATCGCAGCGACGATCTCATCCTCGTTTGCCAGCAGGATGCCGTCGAGATGGCTGCGCAAGATGCCGAAGGTGATCGGCGCGAGGTGTCCGCGCAAGCCGTCGCAGATCGTCTGCGGCGTGCGGTCGGTGATGAGGCGGCCATCACGCAGCGAGTCGTGCGCATCGGCTGCCGACGCCGGCTCCGCACCCCACAACCGTGTTTGCGGCGACAGCGCGCGCGTGGCGATCGCGCAGCCCGACATCAGCCCGCCACCGCCGACCGGAGCGACCAGTGCGTCCAGCGCCTCGCACTGGCGCAGCAGTTCCAGCGCGACGGTGCCTTGCCCCGCGATCACGCGCGGGTCGGCGAACGGATGCACGAGTTCGGCACCGGTTTGATCGATGAGTGCTGCTGTCGCGGCATCGCGCGCGGCCATGTTCGGCGCGCAGTCCACGATGCGTGCGCCATAACGTGCGATGGCGGCGCGTTTCACTTTCGACGCATTCTCCGGAACCACGACCTGCGCATCGATGCCGCGCAAACGTGCGGACAACGCGAGTGCCGCGCCATGGTTGCCCGAGCTTTGGGTGACCACGCCGCGCGCCGCTCCCGGTTCGGACAACGAGAACACCGCGTTGCACGCGCCGCGAAACTTGAACGCGCCCATGCGCTGTAGATTTTCGCATTTGAAATGCAGCGTGCAGCCAGCCAATGCATCGAGGCTGCTCGCGTGCAAGACCGGGGTGACCTGCGCGTACGGGGCGATGCGCGCCGCGGCGTCGAGGATGGCGGGCAAGCCGATGAAATGTGCGACAGGAGTCGGATTCGGTTTCATGGAAGGCATGCTAGCCTAGCCATTGCATCGTGGCGCATCGTTTCCCGACGCCAATGGCCCGACAACACGCTTCCCAACGCAGGTTTCGCGCATGTCCGAATCCAGGCCATCCGGCCACGCCGAAGTGCACCTGTCCGAATACCGCGCGTCCGCATGGCGGATCGTGCATGCGGAGTTGATGTTCGACCTCGATGGCGAGGCCACCGAAGTCCTCGCGCGATTGCATCTCCAGCCCGACCCCGAACTGCCCGGCATACCTTTGGTGCTCGACGGTGAGGATCTGGAGTTGCTCGCGATCGCGCTGGACGGCGCACCGCTGGACGCCGCGCGATACCGCATCGATGCCGATGGTCTGACCATCAACGGACTCGCCGCCGCCTGCATCCTTGAAACCCGCGTGCGCATCGCGCCGTCGCGCAACACGCAACTGCAAGGCCTGTATCGCAGCGGAGACACATTGCTGACCCAGTGCGAAGCGCAGGGCTTCCGGCGCATCACCTGGTTCACCGATCGTCCGGATGTGATGCCGACATGGCGCATCGCATTGCGCGCCGA
Organism: Pseudomonadota bacterium; assembly: GCA_043747745.1. Lineage (GTDB taxonomy): Bacteria > Pseudomonadota > Gammaproteobacteria > Xanthomonadales > Xanthomonadaceae > SZAS-103. The sequence goes on along the minus strand of JAYTOP010000046.1, from coordinate 7,961 downwards.
CCGCGTGGGTTATCCGATCCTGCTGGCCAACGGCAATCCGGTGACGCACAGCGATCTCGACGATGGCCGTCACGAGTCCGTCTGGGACAATCCGCATCCGACGCCCAGCTACCTGTTTGCATTGGTCGCAGGACGACTGGACTGCGTTGGCAAGGATATCGTCACCGCCGAAGGCCGCGCCGTGCGATTGCAGGTCTGGGCTGCGCAAGCCGATATGGATCGCTGTGCGTATGCGCTGGGTGCGGTCGAACGCGCATTGCGCTGGGACGAGCGCCGCTTCGGGCGCTGCTACGACCTTGATGTGTTCAATGTCGTCGCCGCGCAGGATTTCACGATGGGCGCGATGGAGAACAAGGGCCTCAACGTCTTCAACGCGCGCTACATCCTCGCCGACGAGGACAGCGCGACCGACGCCGATTACCAGGGCATCGAATCGGTGATCGGCCACGAGTATTTCCACAATTGGTCGGGCAATCGGGTGACCCTGCGCGACTGGTTCCAGCTCGCGTTGAAGGAAGGCCTGACCGTGTTTCGCGACCAGGAATTCGTGTCCGACCTGCATTCGCGCGAGGTCAAGCGCATCGAGGACGTGCGCTTGTTGCGCTCGCGCCAGTTCGCCGAGGACGCCGGTGCGCTCGCCCATCCGGTGCGGCCTGTGCGTTATCGCGAGATCAACAACTTCTATACGCTCACGGTGTACGAGAAGGGCGCCGAAATCGTGCGCATGCTGCATACGCTGCTCGGCGAGACGACGTTTCGCGCCGGCATGGATCGCTACTTCGCAGGCAACGATGGCCGCGCCGCGACGATCGAGGATTTTCTGGAAGCCCATGCGCAGGCATCGGGCCGCGACCTCGCGCAGTTCGCGCGCTGGTACACGCAGGCAGGCACGCCCGGGATCGAGGTCGAGGACAGTTTCGATAGCGGCAGCGGTCGCTACACGTTGAGGTTCACCCAGCGCCAGTCGCCAACCGCTGGCGCGGACGCGCAACCGTTGCTGGTTCCGCTGCGATTCGCGTTGTATGCGGCCGACGGCAGCAGGATCGATGCACGGTGCAGCGGCGATGCAGCAGTGCATGCCGATTCGATCAAAGGCGACCTGATCGAATTGATCGGCGAGCATCACACCCTGGTGTTCGATGGCTTGCGCGAACGTCCGCTGCCGTCGTTCAACCAGGGCTTCAGTGCGCCGGTGAAGCTGCGTTACGACTACACGTCCGATGCGCTCGCGCAACTCGCACGTTGCGAACGCGATGGCGTCAATCGCTGGGACATGCTGCAACGGCTCGCGCTCGGCGTGCTACTGCGGAAGTTCGACGCGCACGCATCTGCCGAGGCTTCGCTGTCGCTCGCGATCGGCGACCTGCTCGGCGACGATGCCGCCGATCCGGCGTTCGTTGCCGAATGCATGCAGCTGCCGGATTTCGACACGCTGGCAGATGCGCTGGCGACGATCGACATCGATGCAGTGCTGGCTGCGCGGACCGGCTTGCTGCGCAACCTCGCGCAAACGCACGCGGCGCGGCTGCGCCATCGCTACGACGCGCTCGCACCGCTAGCCGCGGACGGGCTCGATGGCGTCGCGATGGGCGCGCGCCGACTGCGCAATATGTGCCTGGCATGGTTGACCGATCTCGACCCGCGCGGGTCGCTTGCGATCGCGCAGTTCGATGCCGCGACGCGGATGACCGACCGCCTCGGCGCGCTGCGCTGTCTCGTGCATGCCGATGCGCCGATCGCCGCGCAGGTGCAGAGTACGTTCGCGGACCGCCATCGCGGCGATCCGCTGGTTACCGACAAATGGCTCGCCGTGGCCGCGACGCGACCGCATGCCGATACGGTCGATCGCGTGCGCGCGCTGCTGGTATCGCCGTGGTGGACGCCGACCAATCCCAATCGCGTGCGCGCGGTGCTTGGCAGCTTCTCGCGGATGAATCCGACTGCGTTCCATCGCGCGGATGCTGCCGGGTATGCCCTGCTGGTCGGACAGTTGCCGACGCTCGATGCGATCAATCCCCAGGTAGCCGCGCGCTTGTTGGCGGGTTTCGAGAGCTGGCGACGCCTGAGCGGTGCGCAGCATGATCAAGCCGCGCTCGCGCTGGAGTCGTTGCGCGGCAAGCTGACGTCGCCGGACTGCATCGACTTGCTGACGCGGCTTTTGGGTTAGGCCCAGGCGATCCCCGGTAGCGTTGACGGGCGGGGCATGTCGATCGCATGCGACGCGTGTCGCTGATGTAAGCTTCCGGCACATTCGGGCAGGCCGGAAACGGAACCGACTCGCCGTGATCGCGGTGACGCCAAGGATCTGATAATGGCCGGGAATGCATGCAGAGGCGGAGCCGATCGATGACAGCGCAGCCGCCATCATTCGACGCGTTCTACGTCAACTATCTGGCGCAGCATCGGCATCCAGCGAATCGCGCGCTGCATCTGTTCGCGAAATTCGCGATGGCTGCGCTCATCGTGGTGGCCGTCGTGGATCGGAGTTGGCTGGCGCTGGTCGGCGTTCCGTTCGCCGGCATACTTCCCTGCTGGCTGGGCCATCTGTTGGTCGAACACAACCGACCGACCTCGTGGACACGGCCGGCGGCGAGTCTGCTGGGTGCGTTGCGGGCAAAACTCGCTTTCCGCCGCGCTACAGACAGCGGCCGCCCTTACTGGAGTTTTCTGGCGGATTTGCGGATGTGTTCTTCAATGCTTGGGTTCGGCTCGCACCCCGCACCCGTGATCCCCGCCGATGACGTGAGCGATCGCACGTAATCCTTCGCCGCGCGCAACTGATCGTGCAAATGGCTGTACCAGAAGCGGCCATTGCGGCCGAGCAGATCGAGATTTTGCACGCCGGCGACGCCGCGCTTGACCTCTTCCAGTTGCTCGCGGTAGCCGAGCGAATACACCGGATAGGCGTTCGGCAGGAAATGGTGGCGCCATTCCACGACGTTCTCCCGTTTGATCAGCCCAACGCCCACAAGCTCGTCGATTGCGCGCGCAGCCAGGGCTTCGTCGGTGAGTGCTGCAAGCGGGTCGCCGGTCGAGCACGGAATCTCCACCACGAGTGAGGTTTCTCCCTCTGGCGCGAGCGCTGCCGAGCGGTTCCGCGGTTCCGAGATGCGCGAGATCGCCAGCAGCGGATCTGGCAGGTAGATGGTTGCGTTGTTGGTGCAGCGTGGAACGCACAGGCGCAGGAACAGCATGCGCACGTGGCGGAACGACAACGCTGCGGCCGCGCGCCGCGCGCTTTCCGGCAGGGTGTCGCCAAGGAATCGGGCAACGATCGTCAGCGGCAGGGTGTTGACGACGCGCCCCCCGACCGGAACCACGGAGCCGTCGGCGCAACGCACGCCGACCACCTGTTCGCCATCGAGATCGAATCCCGTCACGTCGCGCCCGGTGAGCAATCGATTGCGCGGCAGTCCGGCGACCATCTGCTCGGCGATCATGCCGTAGCCGCTGCGCGGATACAGAAAATCGCCGTCGAGGTGACGGGTCTTTCGCCGCGGCAGGAAGACCTCGAGCAAGAGCGTTGCGAGCGCCAGCCCCGAGAGTCGGCGCGTCGCGATATCCGTTGCGAGCGCGGCGGCCGGCAGTCCCCAGAGCTTTTCCGAATAATCGATCAACAGGGGTTTGCCGAGTCGGCGGCCATAGCGATTGATCGCAAGATCCTCGAATGTCCGCTCCGGTCGCGGGCGCAGGCGCGCCAAGGCAATCTCCAGCGCGATGCGGCCGCCTTCCAGCCAACCTTGGCTACGGATCCAATTGAGCGGGCTCGGCGGGAAATCGATGAACTGGCCGCGATGCCAGATCTGGCTGGGGGCATTGACCGCGAGCAGGTCGTCGCCCAGCCACGAGCGAATATCGGCGGTCACCTCCGCATCCCGATCATGGAAACGGTGAGCCCCCGAGTCGTAGCGGTGCGCACCGCAGGACAGCGTGCGACAGAGCCCACCGAGTTCCGCCGATTTTTCGAGAAGGACGAAGGACAGCCCGGTCGCCTGGGCGTAGCGGGCCACGGCAAGGCCGGCCGGGCCGCCACCAAGGATTGTGAGATCCGCGCTCGAAGTCACGCGCCGGGTGTCTCTGGCAGTCGGAACATGTGGATCGCGATGAGGTAGTCAATCATGGCTGCGTTGCCCAGCACGCAGCCTTTGCCTGCATCGGTGGGCCATGTTGCCAAGCGTGATGGCACGGAAGCATGCGGTCGTGCCATCGATCGATCCTGCATGAACCAGCCCGTGAATCCGCACATTGAATCCGCACCTTAACATCCGTGGATGCGGGCAGGAAATGCACCGACTGCCATTGGCGCTTTGCGATGCACCGATACATCAAGCATGGAAAAATTAAGCACGGATTCACCGCGCAAGGACAACACTCGGCATGCAGGCAAGGGGACTCGCCATGATCCGTCGCATCGTTGTTGCTGCTTTCGCGCTTGCGCTGGGCGGCTGTGCCATCTACGACTCTAACTACCGCCCGGCTTCCGCCGATGGCAGTTATCGCGGCAACTACGATGGCGGTTTCTACGCTGCGCCTGCGGGTGGCTATGGCGATTACTACTACGACCGTCCCGAAGTGGTAGTCAATGAGTTTTATGGTGGCTACGGTTATCCGTACACAGGATTCGGCTACGGGTTCGGCTACTTCCCGGGGCGGTTTGGGTTCGGGGTCGGCTACGACCCGTGGTACTACCGACCGTGGTACGGCTATGGTGATCCCTACGGTTGGCATCGGCGATGGCCGCATCATCATGCCGTGCCGACCAACACCCGGGTGACGGCGGTTGGCGTTGGCCAGATGCATGGTGTGCAGATGCAGTCTGTTGCAGCACCCGGCAAGGATGTCGGCGCAGCAGCCAGAGGCACGGACAGGATTCCGCGCAACCCACGCAGGGGCGATGGCGATGTCCGCTATCAACGTGACCCGATCCGCAGCGTGGCGCCGACACGCGAGCGCAATTTCGATGGTGCGCCGCGCGCGCCGCGCCACGAATCCAGCGGTCGGCCGTTCCGCCACGATGCGACACAGCGCTGAATTGTGACGGCAGTCGCGATTTATGCGGATCGACTTGCACACACTAAGCCCAGCGCAGATGATGCGCGACTGACAACACGCGTCGCATTGCGACGCAGCACGACAAGGCGCGACGCGCGCCAGACCTGCCCGACGCCCGGCACCCGGTACCAAGGATCCCCCTGTTCCTGAAGACCCGCCGGGCGTCGGCTTTTGCAGCCGATGCTCACGCTGCCGACTAGCCGGAATTTGCGAGCGCGCAAAAAAATATGGCCGGGAGTCTCCCCCGAGACTCCCGGCCGTGCCCCTCAAACGCGATCGCTGTCCCTGTTCCCAATGCCAGCTAGGCGTGCGGCGCGAAGCCGCCGGTGCTATTGGTGCAAAGCATGAAACGTGCCAACGTTTGGACGCGATCAGGGCTTGCACTGGCTCCAAACGATAGAATGCTCTCCGCGGTCCGGGCAGGCGGGCCGCATGACCAGGATTGGCCACACATTTTCGGCAGCAACGAATCCATGACAACGCACTCCCAGGCATACGATGTCATCGTCGTCGGTGGCGGCCACGCCGGTACCGAAGCCGCGCTCGCCTCCGCGCGTGCCGGTGCGCGCACACTGCTGCTCACGCATGCGATCGAGACGGTCGGCGCGATGAGCTGCAATCCGGCGATCGGCGGCATCGGCAAGGGCCATCTGGTGCGCGAGATCGATGCTTTGGGCGGTGCGATGGCGCGCTGCGCCGACCGCGCAGGCATCCAGTGGCGCCGACTCAACGCGAGCAAAGGTCCGGCAGTGCGCGCAACCCGCTGCCAGGCCGACCGCGCGCTCTACCGCTCGGCCGTGCGGCGCACGGTGGAAAACCAGCCGAACCTTGAACTGTTCCAGCAGGCGGTCGACGACCTTCAGATTCTATCGAATGCGGGCGAGGGCGATCGCGTCGTCGGAGTCGTCACCCAGATGGGCCTGCGCTTCAACGCAGCGTGCGTGGTGCTGACGGTCGGTACCTTCCTCGCTGGCAAGATCCATATCGGTCCCGCGAACTATTCCGGTGGTCGCGCTGGCGACCCGCCCGCGACCGCGCTCGCGCACAAGTTGCGCGAAGGCCGCTTCACCGTCGATCGCCTCAAGACCGGCACACCGCCGCGCATCGATGGCCGCACGATCGATTATTCCCTGCTGGAGGAGCAGCCGGGCGACGATCCCGCACCGGTGTTTTCCTTCCTCGGATCGCGCGCCGAACATCCGCGCCAGGTGTCGTGCTGGATCACGCATACGTCCGAGCGCACCCACGCCATCATCCGTGGCGCACTGGATCGTTCGCCGCTGTATACCGGTGCGATCGAAGGCATCGGCCCGCGCTACTGCCCGTCGATCGAGGACAAAATCGTGCGGTTTGCGGAGAAAACTTCGCACCAGATCTTCGTCGAACCCGAAGGCCTGGATACGCAGGAAATCTATCCGAACGGGATCTCGACCTCGCTGCCGTTCGATGCACAACTCGACCTCGTGCGCAGCATCCGTGGCTTCGAGAACGCACACATCACGCGGCCCGGCTATGCGATCGAATACGACTATTTCGATCCGCGCGGGTTGAAAGCGTCCTTGGAGACCAAGGCCGTCGAAGGCCTGTTCTTCGCGGGCCAGATCAACGGCACCACCGGTTACGAGGAGGCCGCCGCGCAGGGACTGATCGCCGGCCTCAACGCCGCGCTGAAAACACAGGGCCGCGATGCGTGGACGCCGCGACGCGACCAGGCCTACATCGGCGTGCTGATCGACGACCTGATAACCCACGGAACCACCGAGCCCTACCGAATGTTCACCTCGCGCGCCGAGTACCGGCTGCAACTGCGCGAGGACAACGCCGATCTGCGCCTGACCGAAACCGGACGCGAACTCGGGCTGGTCGACGACGTGCGCTGGGAGGCTTTCGCGCGCAAGCGCGATGCGATCGCGAACGAAACCATGCGCCTGTCCGCACTGCGCACCGCGCCGGGCAATGCTCTCGGTCGCGCGATCGAGTCCACTCTCGGGGTCGCGCTCAGCCACGATGCATCGGTGCTGGAGTTGATGAAACGACCCGAATTCGACTACGCCGCGCTGATGCGACTGGATGCGATCGGCCCTGGCGTTGACGACCCCGCAGTGTCGGAGCAAGTCGAGATCGGAGTGAAGTATTCGGGCTACCTCGAACGCCAGAATGAGGACATCGCGCGCCAGCGCCGCCACGAGAACACCGCGATTCCGGAAGGATTCGAGTATGCCGGCGTGCGTGGGCTGTCCAGCGAGGTGCTGGCCAAGTTCTCGAAGGTCCGCCCGCAAACCGTCGGCCAGGCCCAGCGCATCCCCGGCATCACCCCGGCCGCGATCTCGCTGCTGCTGGTTCATCTGACCCGGCGCGCCGATCGGCCGAAACAGGACCGCCATACGGCCTAGTGCGGTTGCGTTCGGCTTGTATTAAGATACCGTTACGCCAGCATTGCGCTGACGGGTGGATGCCGGGTTGCCGGCCTGCCTCCCCGTTCCGAACCTCATCGCGTCCAGGAGTCTTCCCATGCCCCGTATTCGCCTTCTTGCCAGCGCCCTTGCGCTTGCGATCTGTTCCATCTCCACGGCCGCCGCATCGACTGCGCAGGCGCCTTTGTTCACTGGCGTCATCAGCTTTGGCGACAGCCTAAGTGACGACGGCAATGTGGCCGCCCTCAATGGCCTACCCGCGGGAAACAGCTTCACCACCAATCCCGATCCGGAGGCCGTGCAGTTGATCGCGTCTGAATACGGCTTCAACCAGACCAACATCTCGAAATTCATTCCCGGCTCCAGTGGCACCGACTACGCCTATGGCGGCGCCTGCGTTCAGGCCAATGTCGCTGGCGGTTTCACCTGCGGACTGTCCCCGGGCGGCTTTTCGCTGACGACGCAGGTATCGGACTACCTGACCGCGCACGGAGG
>JAYTOP010000045.1:0-15973 GCA_043747745.1 Pseudomonadota bacterium | reverse complement strand
ATCGGGCCTGAGGTCCCTCGACTCTTTATCGAATGACCCTGGCAATGGCACAGCAGCATCTGCTTGCACCGATTCGCGGATTCCGCTCCATTTCTTGTTCAGGGCTTCCATGTAATTCGAGCAAATATCGACTGATAGTTGCTCAAATAGATGTTCCTTGAGGCTGTAGTCACTGCAGCCACTCGTGTTGTGGACGCGCGTTCGACGGCGTCCGCCACTGCAACAGACCCAATCCATCGAGGCGTTCGGCTTCCTCGTGCAGGTCGCCCTGCGAAACGCCGGGCGACGCATCGGACGGCAGCGCCACCGCGCAGATGCGATCGCGGCCCAGGTGCTTTGCGTGGTGCAGCGCGAAATCCGCGAGCGCGATGCTGGCGTCGAGATCGTTGGCGCGCTGCGGGTGTACCGGCAGCGACGCGATGCCGATCGAACAGGTGACCCGCAGCGGGGTACCGTCGTGGTTGCCGAAGCGATGGTCGCGCAGGGCCTGGCGGATGCGTTCGCCGAGAATCAGCGCAGCATCGATGTCCAGTCCTGGCGACACGATCAGGAACTCCTCGCCGCCCCAACGCAGCGCGCGATCGTCGGCGCGAATGTTCGCGCGCAGGATCTGGCTCAACACCATGAGGACCTCATCCCCGCATGCGTGTCCATAGAGATCGTTGATGCGCTTGAAGTGGTCAAATTCGCGATTGCGACGAGTCGATCGTGATCGACGGCGTACACGCCCGACTTGCTGGCTGCGAGCAAGCGCCGATCGACGGTTTGTGCGAGGCCGATCACGCTGGTCATGGAGCCACTGTCGAGCGCGGTGACTGTTTCGCCTTCGATCTTCAGCAAGCCCCGCGGCGTGCCAAACCAGATCGAGTCATCGGCGGCGGCCAGCGAGACATCGGCATTCGTGGTACCGACGCCGCTGGTAGTGCGGTCGTACACGGTGAAGCGGTTGCCATCGAAACGGGCGATGCCGCTCTGGGTGCCGACCCATTGATAACCGCGTCGGCCCTGGGTGATGCTGAGTACGCTGATCTGCGGCAGCCCTTGATCCACGCCCCAGCGGTCGAGTCGTTAGTGATGGAACGGGACGTCCGGATCGAGCGCGAACGCGAGTGCCGCGAACAACGCCAGCAATGCGTACAGCAATGTCCACGCAACGGCAGGACCACGCGATCGGTTGCGTGGAAGGGTCGTGCGCATGCGCTGGATCAGTGCGAGGTCGCCGCCGCAGCTGCGGCGGGTTGAACGGGAGCGCGGGCGGCGATCGGTACGTTGCACAGGTCGATATGGCCCGCCGGACGCTTGTACCAATCGTCGCGACGGTTGCGACGCGCTTCCACCACCGCGTCCCAGGTCGGCGTATCGGTGCGGATTACCTGCAGCGGCGTGCGCTCGGCTTCAGGCACGTCCGCGGCGAGGCGGACGGATTTGATCGGCACGCGCTGTTCGGGTTTTTCGTAGAAGCCCAGCGCGCCGGTGCCGCGCGGCAGTACCGACAATAACTCCATGCCCTGTACGACGCGCCCGAGCGTGGTGATGTTGCGGTCGAGCTGGCGCGGCGATTGCCCGCTGACGACATAGATCTCGCTGCCGTTGCTGCTGTCGGCGGCGACATCGCGGCCTGCGCCCAGCACGCCGTAGCAGTGGGTCAGCCAGGTCTGTCCATGCTTCGGATCGCGCCCGGCAGGAAAGCCATCGACGAATCCGACCTGCGGCGCATAGCCATCGCTGTCGGACAGTCGATGAAAGTGCAGGCCTTTCGTTGCGATCGTGAATTCGGCCGGAAGTCTGGCTTTCGCAGGGTCGAGCGATTTCGCAGTCTTCTCGCCAGCATCCGGGTCGCCCCATTGGACGACAAAATTGTCCTGCGAGCGAAGGATCGCGAGGCCATCGAAATAGTGCGCGTGCGCAAGCGTGCGGATGTTCGCGACGTGCTGCGGTGCGAATTGCGGTGCGAGTTCGATCACCACGCGGCCGCTGGCGAGTTCGAGGTACAGGGTGTTTTCAGGATCCAGGTCGCGCCATGCTGAAGTCGGCGCGGCGTCGAGGATTTCCTGTGCAGATTTGTATTTTGGAGTGGGCTTCGTCGTCGTCGCGGCGTAAGCGCTTTGCGTCACGAATGCGCAGGTCAGCGCGATGAGGGCGAGACGTATACGGCGCATGGATACTCCGGTTGAATGACGATCAAGATGTGAAGGCAGTTCAGAAACGATCGACGAATTCGATCACCGCGCCCAGGCGCATCGCGCGTTCCTCGGCGACGACGCGCACGAGTTCTGCAACATCGTCATCGGGCGCTTCGACTTCGACGCAATGGAAACCCGAACCGATGTCCTCGGACAGGCCCGATGAGCTCGAATCGCTGTCGTCCCGGTGCTGCATCAGGTCGGCGACTTCCTCGACGCGTTCGATGTCGTCGTTGATGTTTTCGACATGATGGATGACGTCCTGCGTATCGTCTTCGCTGGCGATGATGCGAAAGCGGACTGTGGGCATGGCACGACTCCTGGCCGGGTGACGCGACACCAGACTACCGCAGCCGGGGCGGGCATGTGTGACCGTCAATCGGATCGTCGCAACGACCCTGGCCAGTCGGCTCAGGACGACCGTGTCCGGACTGCCGTCGTACTGCTGCGGACGAGCGGCACGGTCAGTTCGAGCGCAACCGCGTCCGCCGCGAGCGACGGGCTCAGGTAGCCGTGCGAGCCGCATGCGGCAAAGCCGATATCGGCGATTGCGCGGCGATAGAACGCGGCGCTGCGCGGCACGAATCCGTCCACATCGCCTTCGATCGCGTCGCCACGGCAGAACACTTCGATGAAGGCCATGCCACCGCACAGTTCGGCGAAGCCCGGAAGGCCGCGCCGGAGTTCGGCTGCGGACAGGTAGTGCAGCACGTCGGCGCAGACCAGCAGATCCACCGGTGGGCCGAAACGCAATTCGCCAAGTTGTCCGAAGCGCGCGAGCCGCAGGTTGCGTTTCGCGCCGTAGCGGGCGACGGCGTATTCGCTTCGATCCACGCCCATGTAGTGCAGTTTCGGGCGCAACTTCAGCAGCGGTGCGCGCCAGACGCCCTCGCCGCAACCGACATCCAGCACGCTGCGCAGTGGGTGGCCGAGGTAGTGTTCGGCCATCGCCACCGCGAGCGCGATCTTGCGTTGCAGCAATGCGCCGCGCCCGATACCCGCGTCGCCGTCGCGATACCAGTGGTCGAAATAGCGGCGGTCGTAGGGCTTCGGCATGCGCACTCCAGGCAATCGCCCTGCGCCAAACGATGGTCGGGGGGCACGGGCTGGACTATCCTAACCCGGAGATCGATGTCGGCAAGGCCGCAACGCACATGGCACGCACGCGAATCATCGAATGCATCGGCGCGAGCGACGAGGACATCGCGCACCTGCGCCTGCTGCTGCGCACGGCTACCACGCAGCTCAACGACGCATGGCGCTGGGGGCCGGAGAGCAAGGCCGACCTGGTGATCGTGGATGTGCGCAGCCTGATCGGTCATTCCGCGCTTCCGCGCACCCTGCAGCGCGGGATCGCCTGCGCGCAGATGATCGAGGCGGATGCGCCTGCGCCGGACGGGCGTTATCTGCGCAAGCCGCTTCGTCGCGAGGATCTGGTCGCGCTGCTCAACGGCGTCGTCGAAAGCACGATCGTCCCGCTGACCATCATGACCCAGGGCGACGATTTCTTCGACATGGACCTGGGCGAATCCGATGCGTCCACCGAATTGCCGTCGCTGCATGTGGCACACGCACGCAGCGATGTCGAACGCGAACACGAAGCGTTCGAAGCGATGTTCAGGCGCGATCCGCTGGCCGAAAAACCGCAAATCCTGATGCCCGACAAGCTCGGTGCCAACGTGGGAGTGGAATACATCGGCGGGGTCACCAGGCGCAGTGCAACCCGCGCCGACGACAACGATCCGTTCGCGCGCGATGGCCTGGACGCCGCGAGCGTCGATCCGACGTTCCGGCACGACAGCGAAGCGCGTGCGATCAGCGACGAGGCGCATCCGCTGAGTGCGTATCTCACTGGACGCCTGCTCGGCGGTCCGGCGCGGATCGTGCTACCGGGCACGCCTGCGCTGGTGCTCGATCCGAAGGAACAGGTCTTCCATGCGCTCGGCAAATTGCCGCTGCTGGAACCGTATTGCCGACAACCGCTGCGGCTGGATGCATGGGAGCGACTGGTCAATTCCGAACTGGTCGGGTTGCGCGAACGCGTGCCGGCGCGGCCCTATCTGCGTCTGCAATGGCTGGAACGCTACATCGGCTCGAACGGCTACCTGGCGACGCACCTGGACCCTGGCGGCAGCTATCGATTGACCCGCTGGCTCGAACTCGCACAGGAATATCCGCGTGCGTTCCGGATCGGTTCGAACATGATCAAGCCGCAGCGCCTCGATGAGATCGCGCACGTCAGCGAGATCCCTCTCGCCGAAGTGTTCGATGTGGTCAACGCCTACGAGGCGATCGGTTACATCGAATGGACCCATCGCGTGCGCACGCAACGCTGAACAGCGTGTCGCATCGAAGCGGACTCGGTGCTGATGTCGCTGCAGGACATCGACCCCGCACGCAACGCTGAACAGCGTGTTGTATCGAAGCGGACCTGGGTATCAGCCGTCCAGCAATCCCGATTCGGCGAACTGGCGGATGCGGAACACGGTATCGATGTCCGCCAGCCGATAGGCTTCCTTCACCGCACCGACGTGCGGGCCGTCGTCGCGATGATCCACTGAGTAGGCTTCGTAGGTGAAACGCACGAAGAGCGCATCCGTGGCGGGTTGTTCGATCCGCATGCTCATGCGGAACGCTGTGCCGTCCTCCGACAGCACGCTGTATTCCACCGCTTCCTCGTCGTCGAAGCGCACGCAGTCGCGCACGATCGCTTCGCCAAAGCGCAAGGTGCGCAGCAGATCGCGGCCATCGCGCTCGATGCGGCAATCGTCCAGCCACGGCACGAAGCTCGCAGGGAACTCGGCGCGCATCACCAGCCCGCGCCAGAGCTGGTCGCGACGCAGCGGGACGACGCGCGGATCGGCCGGGTCGTTGATCTGCACGAGGTGTTCGTAATGCAATGCACCGATCGCTTGCGGCGCTTCGGCTGTCGCGACGATGGCGCGCTCGTGGCGTGGCTCGGTCATGCTGCGCGGCCCATTGCGGCGGACTCGATGACGACCGACGTCATCGCGATGCCGCTGATCACGGCTTCGTTGAAAAAGCTGGCGCGATCATCGTCGCGCTGCAACGCGAGCACGTACAGCAACGGCAGGTAATGCTCGGGCGTCGGAATCGACATGCGCGCATCGGCACCCATGCGCGGCCAATCGGCCAGTTCGATGTGTTCGCGGAAACCGATGCGACGCTTGACTGCATCGTTGAAACGCTGCGCCCAGTCCAGCGGATGCGGATTGCGCGGATCGAACAGGGGAAGGTTGTGCACGATGTTGCCGCTGCCCAGCACCAGCACGCCTTCATCGCGCAATGGCGCGAGCTTCTTCGCGAACGCGTAGTGGTGTTCGCCGGGCTGGCTGGTGTCGATGCCGAGTTGCACGACCGGCACGTCGGCATCCGGGTACATCACCCGGAGCACGCTCCACATCCCGTGGTCGAAGCCGCGCGTCGCGTCGATCTGCGCGTGTTTGATGCCGCCGAGCAGTTCTTCCGCATGACGTGCCAGTTTCGGATCGCCAGGCGCCGGGTACTGCACGTCGAACAACGCTTTCGGGAAGCCAAAGAAATCGTGGATGGTGGACGGATGCCCCGCACCGGTCAGCCGCGCGCCGCGCGTCTCCCAGTGCGCCGACACGCACAGGATCGAACGCGGCCTCGGCAGGCGTTCGCCGAGCGCGCGCCAGGCGCGATGGAATGCGTTGTCCTCGATCGCGTTCATCGGCGAGCCGTGACCGACGAACACGATCGGCATCGGTCGCGCGTGACCGTGGTGCGTCGAGGACTTCGTCATCCGATGAGCCTAGCGCCCTCGCGCCTTGCTGCACAAGCGGAATGGCGGGCGATCCCGGTCCGCGAGGGCGGGGCGATTGCTTCCTTGCCCTAAGGCGCGCGCGCGGCGGCCGCGTTGTTCGGAAGCACCCGGATGGCCGCCATCATCCCGCCATCCTCATGCTCCAGGACATGGCAGTGGTAGAGGTAGTCGCCGGCGATCGTGAAGGGTATCTGCACGGTCGCCACGTGTGCTGTGCAGGCACCGCGCCGCCAGTTATCGACACTACCGCACTCGCCATCGGCATGCGGGAGCGGCAGACTGTCGATCAGCGACGGTTGCAAGCCGATCCGCGGCGGGGTGACGGAGCCATCGACCGTTGGCGCGGAAACCACCGAGAACCGCACCTGGTGCACATGGAAGCTGTGGTCCTCGCCAGCGAGATTGACGAGCTGCCAACGCTCCACTTCCGGCTGGTTGCCGGGCGCCAGCGACAGGCAGAGCGGCGCGTTCATGTGATCGAAGGACCGCACGTCGACGAACGTTCCCGGGACCGGGTTGCCGTGTGCGTCGAGTTCCTCGTAGCCCAGACCGAATGTCGCCCCTATCCGGGGGTCTTTCGGTACATTCAGGAAGATCCGCCGCATGTGGCCCGGTGCGAGCATTCCGCAGTTCCTGGCGGGTGCCGCCATGGTGCTGGTGAATGCATTCACGACCGCCGCATGGGTCGCCGCGATCCTGTGCGGGCTCACCGCGCTGTCGCCCTGCATTGCGACCTGTCCGTCCTGGATGTCCACCTTGGCCAGGTCGATGGCCGGGAAGTTGTCGCCGGTCGGTCCGGTCTGATAGCCCGGGGTGCGCAGGATCGCGTGCGCCCCTGCCAGCTGTGGACGCGGAAAGCCCTGTGCGTCGCGGTAGCCGACCCAGACTTCGGCACGCGAGGCCGGCATCATGTGCAGCCGCATCGTGCAGAACCCGATCGCCAGCTCGAAACCGGAAGGGCAGGTGACAAGACCTTTCGCGACGGCTGGGGTCGTCTGGCGCTGTCCCGGTCGCGCGATCGGGGGTGCGCCGACGCTCACGCCATCGATCGACAGGATCTGCATGGCCATCTGCCGACGCTCGTCGGGTAGCCAGAGGTTGAGGTCGTAGGTGGTGTTGGCCGACGCGTTGGTGAGGCGCCAGACCTGCCCCGTCGAATTGCCGACCGTGATCGAGGGGTACACCTGTCCGTTGATCGTATAGAACCAGCGACCGCCGCTGTGGTCAGCGCCGCTGACGGGGCTGCTGACCGTCCCGTCGCATCCGCCCTGGTGCTCACGCGACGTCGAGCCCATGCTGTCATCGACCGCGCAAAAGCCGGTGTCCTGGTCGCGCCTAAGGCTTTCGTCGGATTCGATCTGCGAATCCTTGAGCAGCAGATGGCGCTGCGGTACCTGCACGAGACGGCTATGGCAGGTCGCATCCCTGCAGTATTCGTCGGCGACATGGCCGATCGTCAGGACTCCGGACAAGCCGCTGGTGATCTGCGCCTGGGTCAGGCCGTGCGCATGCGGATGGAACCAGAACAGGCCGGAAGGGTGGGTTGCCGGGATGTCGTACGAATAGTTGATATGGTCGTAAACCACCGGCCCCATCATTTTCTCGAAGTCCGGCGCCGTGCCATTGGCGAGGTTGAACACCCGCGCAAAAGCATTGTCGCCCCAGACCGTCTGTCCCGACGGTTCGCGCAGGGCTGCATGCGGTGATACCAGCAGGCCATGCGTATGCAGACTGGTTGGGTTCTGCGAGCGGCCCCTTGCCTTGGGGTTGATCGGGGTGTTGGGATTGACCGGCGCGTCGGGGTCGGTGGGCAGCGTGAAGATGGGGAGCTTGTTGACCAGGCGAACCTTGAGCGTGTCGCCCGGTTCGACCTGCAGGCGCGTGCCGCCGTACTCATTGTCGCTGGCGCTTCCTTTGGGACATTGGTCGCCCTTGGCGGGACGGGGACAGATCTCGTAGACCCAGGCGTTCGTGCGGTAAGGGAAGAACAGGTCGACTGGTACTTCGTGCGCGACCATCAGGACGTCGAGAACGCCACGGTCGCTCTGGAACAGCTTGGGCTCCAGCAATTCGTCGCGTGCCCATGGTAGCGATTGCATGGCATGGCCGCTGGCCGCCTGTCGCGATGGCGACGATGACGTAACGCCTGCGGCATGGCTGGGGGCGTCCCACACGACGATACCGATCACGGCGGCCGCGATGCCGACGACACCTGCCGCAGCGGGGAGCTTGAGGTTGGTCAATCCGGACATGGGCGTGCCTGATGAGAGTTTTATGCGATTGATTTTCATTTGAAACGGTCGGGCGCGCAAGGGGCCATTGAAATCCGCGTGCGCAGGGGCTTTGACCGCTGTTGCAGCGACGGGCTGGCGGGAACTGTTTGCGATCGCCGCGAGCCGTGTGTTCGCTGGTACCTGCTGCGCCTGCACCGAAGTCCACTCGCCGTATCCAGAATGACTTCCGGCACGCTTGCTAGTACGAACTTCATACTATTGTGAAGTCATTGCCATACCGCAGTCCACCCAAGCCCCCGCGATGAACGTCCCATTGATCGATACAGACAACCATTTGCGCAAGTTCCAGAAGGAGCTCAGCGCGGGCACCGTGTCGCTGGTGCTGCTTGCGGTGCTGGCCGGGTCCGGCGAGCCGCTCTACGGCTACCAGATCGCCAAGCGCCTTCAGCAGTCCGGCGATGCCCTGTTCAGCGGCAAGCAGAGCGCGCTGTATCCGGTACTCCGCAATCTGAGTGCGTCCGGCTTGCTCGACAGTCACGTCGAGCCATCGATCGCAGGTCCGCCACGGCGTTATTACCGCATCACTGCGCTCGGTCGCGCGGTTTTTCTCGACTGGGTCGCGACCTGGGAAGCCACCCGTCGATCCGTCGATTCCGTTCTGCAGGAAAGCAAACCATGAACGCCAATGCTTCAAAGCACCCATCCGTATCCGGCAAACCGATGCCACGCACGATCCCCGAATATCTCGCGCAGTTGCGCAATGCCTTGCGCGGTTCCGATCCGGCGTTGATCCAGGATGCGCTGTACGACGCCGAGGAATATCTGCGTTCGGAACTCGCCGAACGTTCCGGCGAGGACGAGGCCAGCGTGATCGCCGCTGTCGCCAGCAGTTACGGAGCGCCGGAAGAGGTCGCCGACATCTATCGCGATACCGAAACCCAGGTAGCGACTGCATTGCGCACGCCGCCGCCACCGCCGCGGCATACCGCGCTGGGTCGATTCTTCGGGATTGCCGCCGATCCGCGCGCCTATTCGGCGGTGTTCTACATGCTGCTGTCGCTGGCGACCGGCATCTTCTACTTCACCTGGGCGGTGACCGGGCTGAGCCTGTCGCTCGGCTTGTCGGTGCTGATCATCGGGCTGCCCTTCATCGTGCTGTTCTTCGGCAGCGTGCGCGTGTTGTCGATCGTGGAAGGGCGCATCGTCGAGGTGATGCTCGGCGAACGCATGCCGCGCAGGCCGCTGTATGCGGAGCGTGGCAAACCGATGCTGGCGCGGATCGGCGCAATGTTCACCGACCCGCGCAGCTGGTCGACGATCCTTTACATGCTGCTGATGCTGCCGCTCGGCATCATCTATTTCACATTGACCGTGACCCTGTTGTCGGTGTCGCTGTCGTTCATCGCCGCGCCGTTCGTGTGGTTGTTCGGCGGACATGTAGGCCTGTCGATGGATGGCTACATCGGCCCGGACCCGGATTGGCTCGCGCCGCTGCTGTTTCCTGTCGGCGTATTGCTGCTGTTCGGTTTCCTGCACGCTGCGCGCGGCATCGGCCACCTGCATGGCCAGCTCGCCAAGCATCTGCTGGTGCGCTCGGCGCAGGGCTGAGCAGCACACGTCAACTGGTCGCTGGCGCCATCATATCGCGCTCAGTGCTTGTCACGTCGGCCAACTGCCCGTGCTCGAGTCGCAGGACGCGATCGGCGAGTGCGAGGCTGGCCGGGCGATGGGTGATCAGCAGGACGGTGCGGCGGCTGAGCAATTCGCGGCACTCGGCGATGAATTCGTGCTCGCCGTCGGGATCGAACATCGCGGTCGCCTCGTCGAGGATCAACACTGCCGGGTCCTTGAGCAGGGCGCGCGCGAGCGCGATGCGTTGCTTCTGGCCGCCGGAAAGACGAATGCCCTGGTCGCCGACGAGCGTCTCGTATCCATCGGGTAACCGCATCACGAAATCGTGCGCGCGCGCAGCGATCGCTGCATGTTCGATGTCGGCGCGCGATGCATCGGCGCGACCGTAGGCGATGTTGTCGAGAATCGATGCGTTGAACAGCAGCACGTTTTGCGATACCAGCGCAATGTGCGCGCGCAGGTTGCGCAGGCGCAGCTCGCGCAAATCCACTCCATCGAGTGCGATGCGGCCCGCATCCGGATCGGCGAAGCGCAACAGCAAATGCGCAAGCGTGCTTTTGCCGGCGCCATTGAGACCGGTGATCGCGACCGTCTCGCCGGCGCGCACCTGCAGGTCGAGCCCGCGCAGCACGATGTCGCGTCCGGGGTAGCCGAAGCGCACGCCTTCGAAATGCAGTTCGCCGCGCGCGACGTCGAGTTCGCGCTCGCCATCGTCGGGCTCGGGCGACTCCGCGAACACCCCGATCAGTCGCTGCGCACTGCCGCGCGCGGCCTGCACCTGTCCATACACGGAAGCGAGCTGGCCAACCGGCTGGGTCAGCAGCAATCCGTACAACAACATGCTGACCAGATCGGTCGGCTGCATCGCGCCATGCGCAACGGCGCGGCTGCTCAACCACAGCAATGCAATGATTCCTGCTGCCGCCAGCAACCTGACTCCGGGGCCGATCACCGCCTGCAGGCGACTTAGTCGTATCTCGACGGCACGCAGGTGTGCGATGTGCGCGCCGAAGCGCTTGGACTCCACCGCTTCGCCGGTGTACGCCTTGATGATCGGCAGCATCGACAGATTCTGCTCGACGATCGCCGATTTGGTCGCGTAAGCCTGCATGACTTCGGCCGACAACGGCCGCAGTCGACGACCGATGATGCGCAGCACGATGATGAAGATCGGTACGACCAGCCCGATCAGCAGCCCGATCCATGGCTGAATCCGCAGCATCATGACCAATGCTCCGGCGCAGGTGAGCAGCAACGGCAACAACGGCGTGACCACGCCGGTGAGAAAAACGCTGAGCCGCACGACGTCGTCCGTCAGTAGCGACAACACGTCGCCGCGTCGGCGATCGCTGTGCCAGCGCAGGGGCAGCGATTGCAGATGGTCGTACACGCGCGCGCAGGCATCGGCGATCAGTCGCGTTCCGGTCAGTTCGATCATCACCGCGTTGCCGTAACTCAGTGCGCACTGCACCGCGATCAACGCCAGCGACAGCAGCAGCAGGTCGGCGACTGCGCGACCGTGCAACAAGGCATCGGAAAACCTCCCGGCCAGCCACGGCATCGCCAGCGCCGCGATGCTCTCAGCCGACAGCAACAGCAATGCAAGCAGCAACGCGCCGCGATACGGCAAGGTCAGCGACAGCAGGAAGCGCAGGTCGCGACGGCCCTGCGCGCGATTCGACGCGCTCGCAGTCGCTGCGGCTATACTGGCCGGGTCATGCGGTCCGGCTTCCGAGGATCGTTCCCCAACCATGTCGCCAATATCCCGCTCAAGACGATGACCAACGAAACCAACCCCACCATTACAGCACACACGATTACCCTGGCACGCCGCGTGCGCATTTCACCCGATGTGCTGTTGCAGGAAACCGGCGGTGAAGCGGTGCTGCTGGACATCGCCAGCGAAAATTATTTCGGCCTCAATCAGGTCGGTACGCGGATCTGGCGGTTGCTCGACGGTGGTGCCGATCTGCGCGGAGCCTTCGATACCGTGCTGACCGAGTACGACGTGCCAGCCGAGCAGCTGGAGCAGGACGTACTCGCGTTGGTCGGGCAACTTGCCGATGCCGGACTTGTCACCATCGAGTGAGCGGCCTTCGCCAGAGCGGCCTTCACTAGAGCCGCGTTCGGCGGTGCCGCGCTCGGGTTTTGCGCGTTGGCGTGCGCTGGGTTGGCGCGACAAACGCCGGTTGCTCGTGCTGATGCTGTTGCTGCCGCCGGTGCATCTTGCGCTGGCGTTGTTCCGATTCCAGCGCGTGCGCGGCTGGCTGGAGCGCAACTCGATCCGCCACTCATCCGCCGACTGCACGCCAGCCGCTCTGGCCGATGCGCAACGGCTGGCTGAACTCGCCTCGATCGCCGGTCGGCGTGGCGCGGTCGCAGCGAGTTGTCTGCGTCAATCGCTGGTCGTGTGGTGGTGGCTGCGCCGCCGCAGCCTGTCGCCGCAGTTGCGGATCGGTGCGTTGGGCAGCGGCGCGACGTTCGCTGCGCATGCATGGGTCGAACTCGATGGCGTTGCGCTTGCGCAGCCCGACCTGCAGCACCGTCCGTTCGAGGGTTTGTAGGTCCGCCTTTGTTGCGCGCGATGCGCGTCTGGCTATAACGCGCGGCCGCGCAGCAACATTCTCAGCCCAGTGCCGAAGCGGCGTACATATGCCAGCAGCAGAGCCCAGCCGCTGTGCACCAGATAGCGCTGGCGCATGTAGCTTGGGTCTGGAAACAGTTTCTCGCGCGTCCACGCCAATCGCTTGCGCATCGGCAGCGCGCGCAGGTTGTGCCATTCCTGATACCAGCGGCTGCGCGCCTTGCGGATGTCGAAGCGCTCGCTGCGTGCGCTGCGTTCGAGCGCTTCGAGCAATCCCGCTGGCACCGGCGTAGCGAATGCATCCATCGTCTGCCGCAAGCCATCGCGGCAGGTTCCGGCCACTCCGCGCTGCTGTGCGAGATCGAGCAGGCGCGTGAAGTCGGACGGCGCGAAGCGTCGTGCGAGCAGGTCGATATCATACAACCAGATGAGTCGGTCGCCATCGCCGGCGGGCAGGTTCGCGACGCGGTGCATGCACGCATGCAGTAGCGCATGCACCGGGTGCAGCCCGCGCGCCGCTTCACCGAGCACCGGCAGCGCGATCGCCTCGGCGGAGAGTTCGTCGAACCCGAATACGCCTGCGTACAAGGCCTGGTTGGCAAGCGCCCAGTGCACGTCGATCCAATGGACGTAGCCGCCGGGTGCTTCGCGACGCAAGATCAGTTCGTAGCCGATTGCCGCCGTCGTGGGAACCTGCGATGCGACATAGCCGAGCGCGGCAAGTGCGGGCTTGCTGCGTTCGGCGGCATCGGCATCGGGCACGAGCACATCGATATCGATCCGTGGGCGCAGATGCGCGGCGGGATAGATCGAGTAGGCCAGCGCGCCGCCTTTCAGGACGAGCACCGGAATGTCGGCTGCGGCCAGCGACTGGATCACGCGAGTGAGTTCGGCACTGCGCATCAGTTCGACGGCGATCTGTTCCCGCGCGGCGGTTGCGAAACCTTCATCGAGGGCGCGAGGAAGCGACCATGCGGTATCGGGGCCATGCAATGCGGCATCGACCAGCGCGGCGACGCCTTCGTTCTCTGCGGATTCCAGCAGGTCTTCGATCGTACCCAGGGCGTCGCCGTTCCATGCCGGCCGTTCGCCACGCAACGCAGCGGCCAGCCAATCGCGCCAAGGGTCGTGCAAAGTGGATTCCGGATGCATCACACTGATGCTAGCAGCAGGTCGCTGCAATCGACAGCAGGATGATGTCAGCGCATGAAGGCCATTTGTGGATCGATCCGCTTCGACGGCATCCCCGGAAATCCGCGCGAAGTCGAAGCGATGCGCACTGCATTGCTCGGTCGCGGCGTAGCGCAGGGGCAGTCCATCTGCGATGGTGCCGCCGCCCTGGCTGGAATCACATGGTCGCCGGTCGCGGATGCGATTGCCGACCCGACGTTGTACGCGCATCCGGAATCGGGTTGCATGATCGTCGCCGACGCGTTGCTGTTCGAGCGCGCAGAACTGTTTACGGCACTGGAGCTGCCGGCATCGGCGCAATCGGCAATCAGCGACACGCAATTGATCCTGATGGCATGGCTGCGCTGGGGTGAGGGTTGCGCCGAGCGTCTGGATGGCGATTTTGCGTTTGTGCTCTGGGACCCGCGCATCCAGCGCGTATACGCGGCTCGGGATGGAATGGGCGTGCGCCCGCTGTACATCCATCACACCGATGGCGTGCTGTTCGCGTTCGGGTCGAACGCCAGCGCGGTAGTCGCCTCGCCGCAGGTGCCGTTGGAGCTCAACGAACGGCGGATCGGCGAATTCCTGACCAATGGCGAGGACAGCGATGTCACCTCGACGTTTTACCGTGCGGTTCGGCGGCTGCCGCCGGCGCACTGGTGCAGCATGGATGCGCGCGGCTATCGTGAGACCTGCTACTGGAGCCCCGGCGATCGTCCGCCAACGGTAGTGCCAGTCAGCGATGCGGAATGGACCGAAGCCGTGCGTGAGGCGCTCGATCGCGCAGTGCGCCAGCATGTGATCGGTACGCTCCGGACTGGTGGAGCGATCGGCAGCATGGTCAGTGGCGGCCTCGATTCGTCCGCAGTCGCGGCGATCGCCAGCGACATCCTGGCTGCCGATGGCAGGGGGGCGCTGCCAACGTTTTCCGCCATCAACAGCGCGAATCCCGGGTGTGCCGAGACGCGCGCGATCCGCGCGATGCTGGCGCGCCCAGGGTTTGCGTCCAACACGATCGATGCTGCACAGATGGACGCTTTCCTGCCCGAGTTGCTGCAGTGCATGGCCGCATCCGAAGAGCCCTTTGATGGCACGATGTCTTTGCTGCACGCGCAATTCGCGATGGCCTCACGTGTAGGCGTCAGCGCAGTGCTTGATGGCGTGGATGCCGATGCACTGTTCTCGGAAGGCGGACACCTGATGCGACTGCTGCGTTCTGGGCGCTGGTTTACGGCCTATCGCGAAGCCGTCGGCATGGCACCGTTTTATGGGCCGGGCTGGCCGGCATGGAAACGGTTGGCTGTTCTTGCGCCAGTTGCATTTGTGCCCGAATTGCTCAAACGCAGCGTGCGTGGAGTGCGCCAGCGGCGTGAGTTCAAGGCTGCTGCGCGTGATTCGTTGATTGCTCCAGATTTTGCCTGGAGGATCGCACTGCACGAGCCATCCGGGCGGCCGAGTCGATCTGGCAGCGATCACGAGTCGGCCTTGCTGCGTGAACGTCGCAGCACAATCTGCGGCGCTTCGATAGCGGCCGGAGTCGAGCGCTATCGGCGCACCGCATCAATGCACGGTATCGAATCCCGGCATCCGTTCCTCGACCGCCGCCTTGTCGAACTGTGCATGCATCTGCCTGATCGTCAGCGCGCGCGCGATGGCTGGACCAAGGCCGTACTGCGCTACGCGGTCGCAAATCGGCTGCCGGACGCGGTGTGCTGGCGGCGTGGCAAGGAACATCTGGGGGGGCGGTACAACCAACTGGTCTTCGATCACGACCAGAACGCCAATCTGAATGATCTCTGGGAGAATCGTCGACTGCTGGAGCCGTACGTCGATCTGGTCGGGCTTGGGCGGCACATCGCGAACTACCGGCGCGACAGCAACAATGAATACGCTGATCTGGTGCTTGAGGCATGGCATCTGTTGTCATGGCTACGCAGACAGCGCCTCCCCTTGGCCTGATCGCACGAGGCCGGTCCGGAAGTCTGCCTCATGCGTTGACATCCCACACAGACTCCTCCGCTCACGGCTGGATGAACCGTCAGGATCTGCTTGTCGCCTAAATCTGAACATTAGGCGGGGGCGAGGTGACAATGGGAGTCGCATGCTCTACCATCAGCCAAGCTCGACTGCAGATACGGAAACGATTATCGAAATTTCCGTCACGCTCAGTTCTAGCGCCACGGCTATTCAAGATTACCTTCAGGGGATGCTTTCATGGACAACAACAAGAATTCGCAACTGGAACAGGGCACGCGGTTGTCCTATTGCGCTCCGAAGCTCATGTCGTATGGTGCTGTGCGAGATCTGACGACAGGCGGCAGCATGGGTGTGGCAGAACTTGCCATGATGACCGCCATTG
>JAYTOP010000044.1:0-26334 GCA_043747745.1 Pseudomonadota bacterium | reverse complement strand
TGCAGCGTGGTCGCAATTACCCGCGACCACCAAGAATCAAACCGCATCTTCACCTCGCCTACAAATCTGCGTGCTGAGGGCTTAAGTTGAGAGCATTGGCGTCTTGACCAGTGATTTGCACCAGCATCTGACCGTCCGTCAGCGTGATGGTGAAGCTCGTGTCCGGAGCCAGTTGATAGTGTCCGACATAGCCTGCAAGCGTGGCAGCATCCAGAGCGACAGTTGGTTGCCCTGAAGCTGCATTGGCTCGCGCATCGTGCTTCGCAGCAGCAGCGGCAGCATCTTTGTCACTGAGTCGAGGCAGCACCGTATCGCCATCCTGGTGAAGTACCAATGCCTTGATCGTATGGCTGCCATCGCGCTGAAAGCTGAAACCGACATCGGCGACCCTTGCGAAAAATTCGTCTCGCGCACTCGCATAGATCGGGAAAGGATCCTGTCCTGAACCTTGCGCGTAAAGCTGGTCTCCAGTGCGAAAAATCTTGAGCATGTTGCGCATTTTTCGCTGGTAGCTGCCAACGTACTCGTCCTCGGCTGTTGCTGCGATAGGTATGCTGTTGTGTCTTGCCGCCAGTTTGGCGCCGGGTCGCAAAGTGGCAAAGCCCAGATCGTCGACCGATAACGACGTGTTGGTCAGCACCATCACGCCACGCCGAAGGTCGGCGGTGAATCCGATGAAGCTGTGGTAGCCGTCTGTTTCGCCGTTGTCCCAGATCACGTCACCATGGGTGCCGTGCAGCGTCATCCAGACCAGACTAATGCGGTCGTCGGGCTAGATCTTTGGCGCACTCGCGCGCGGCTGTTGCGCGAATTGCATCGCTGGATAGAGCGGAGTCCGCATGAGCCCCATATTGGCTTTGAGGAAGATCAGCATGTCAGCACCGCTGCTTTTGATAGCGCCCGCGCCTGCCAGTACATCGAAGTTCCAGTTGGCAACGCGCTTGCTGGATTCGTCGTGGCCGCTGGCGAGGTGAGCGCGCATCCGATCGCTGAGCGCATCGTCGCTGGCATGCATTCCCAATGGATCGAATATCTGCGCATGCAGCAACGCGTCGTAACCGATGCCAGCATTCTGGGCCATTGCATAGCCGAGCAGGCCAACCCCGACATTGGAATACTCAGAGTCGCTGCCTGGATCGCGAGTCAGCTTGTACCCACTGAGGAATGCCTTGAGCTTTACGCCATCGTAGTCGGCAAAGGGGTCGTTCTCGTTCGCTGGCGCAAAATTCGTTGGCATGCGTGGCAGCCCCGAACGATGGGTCGCAAGATTCTCGAGGCTGATGGTCTTGCCGTTACGGGATGGAATATTGAAACCTGGCAGCAAAGTCGCTATCGGCGCATCGAGCATGAACTGGCCGTCGAGTGCACCTTTCGCAAGCAACGTCGCTGTGAACGTCTTGGTGATCGAGCCGATCTCGAACACAGTGTCGGCATCGGGTACCTTGCCGTTGTCGAGCTTGCCAAAGCCATAGACGCCACTGCGATCGCCATCGACGACGGCAACCACCAATGCTGGATATTCACCTGCTGCCACGCGTTCGTGAATCGCCTTGTCGACGCGCGCTGGCAGGAGCGCGGGTTGCGCTCCCATGCAAGCCCCGACAGCCAACAAGGCCAGCAGCGCCAACGTGTACTTCATGCTGCTCTCCGTGGTGACGGCTGTTACGAGCCGTTGGAGTTTTAGTTTATGGCTTCGCATCATCCATGAACGGATAGCGATAGTTGTGCGGCGGCGCGAAGGTTTCCTTGATCGTGCGCGGGTTGATCCAGCGCAGCAGGTTGAGGATCGATCCGGCCTTGTCGTTGGTGCCCGATGCGCGGCCGCCGCCGAAGGGCTGCTGGCCGACGACGGCGCCAGTGGGCTTGTCGTTAATGTAGAAGTTGCCGGCGGCGTTGCGCAGGTGGTCGATGCCTTGCTGGATCGCGTAGCGGTCCTGCGCGAAGATCGCGCCAGTCAGCGCGTAGGCGCTGGTCTGGTCGACGATGTCGAGGGTCTCTTCCCACTTGTGCTCGTCGTAGACGTGCAGGGTGAGCACCGGGCCGAACAGTTCGTCGCACATCGTGCGGTACCTGGGGTTTGTGGTGACGATCACGGTCGGACGCACGAAGTAGCCTTCCGAATCGTCGCAACCGCCGCCGACCAGGATGCTCGCATCGGTCGAGGTCTTCGCTTCCTCGATCGCGTTGGACTGCGTGCGGAAGCTCGACGCATCGATCACCGCGCCCATGAAGTTCGAGAAGTCCGACACATCGCCCATCTTGATGCTCTCGACTTCCGAAACAAGCATGTCCCTGACGTGCGGCCACAGGTTGCTTGGAACGTACACGCGGCTAGCAGCCGAGCACTTCTGCCCCTGGTACTCGAACGCGCCGCGTACGATCGCGGTCGCCAATGCGATCGGATCAGCGCTGCGGTGCGCCATGATGAAGTTCTTGCCGCCGGTCTCGCCGACCATGCGCGGATAGCTGATGTACTTGTCGATGTTGTCGCCAACCGTGCGCCACATCTGGTGGAACACGCGCGTCGATCCGGTGAAGTGAATGCCCGCGAAATGCTTGCTGGCCAGCACCGGATCGCCGACGGCGCCGCCGTTGCCGGTGACGAGATTGATGACTCCATCGGGCAAGCCAGCCTCGCGAAAGAGTTTCATCAGGAAGTGCGCGCTGTAGACCGCCGTGCTCGCCGGCTTCCACACGACGGTGTTGCCGCACAACGCGGGCGCAGTCGGCAGGTTGCCGGCGATCGCGGTGAAATTGAACGGGGAGACCGCGAACACGAAGCCTTCCAGCGGACGGTGTTCGAGGCGGTTCCACATGCCCGCCGAACTGCGCGGCTGCTCGCGCAGCAATTGCTCGTAGAATGCGACGTTGAAACGCAGGAAATCGATGAGTTCGCAGGCGCTGTCGATCTCGGCCTGGTGGCAGGTCTTGCTCTGGCCCAGCATCGTCGCGGCGTTGAGGGTGTCGCGGTACGGACCCTGCAACAGGTCGGCGGCTTTCAGGAACACCGCGGCGCGCGCTTCCCACGGCAGGTTCGCCCAGTCCTTCTGCGCACGTACGGCGGCGTCGATCGCCTGGTTCACTTCCGCAGCGCCGCCGTTATGGAACTCCGCGAGCACATGGCTGTGGCGATGCGGCATCACTGCGCGACCGAGGTTGCCGGTGCGGATTTCCTTGCCGTCGATCACCAGCGGAATGTCGATCGTCTCGCCGGACATCTGCGCGAGCTTCGCCTGCAGGCTGGCGCGTTCCTTCGACTTGGGCGCGTAGCTGCGGACTGGCTCGTTGACGGGGGTAGGGACCTTCGAGATGGCGAGGGACATGGCAGGCTCCGGGGAAAGAAGGCTAGTGTAAACGGCGCGCGGGTTTTCCTCCTCGTTGAAGACCGAGCAGGGGGGGCGAGGAGGGGTGCCCTCTCTTTGCCAAGGGGATCGTCGACCATTTGCCCCTCAGGGCCGGCTTCGGCCACCCTCTCCCGAAGAAGGCAGCGGGCAGTTCCGTAGCGTCGGGGCATGCGCTGCCCGCAACAGCGGCGGCACGCGGCTTTAAGCTCGGCGGATGAACTATGTCTTCGCGACGTCGGTGCTTGCGACCTTGTCCGCAAGCCGCACCAATGCACCGGCCGCGCTGCTGAACTCGGACGGCATCATCACGATGGTCATCGTGTTCTGCTCGGCACCGACTTCGGTCAGCATCTGCATCCTGCGCAGCTCGATCGCCATCGGCGTCTGCGCCATCTTGGTGGCCGCTTCGGTCAGCTTCAGCGCCGCCTCGAATTCGGCTTCGGCCTTGATGATGCGCGCGCGCTTTTCGCGATGTGCTTCGGCTTCCTGCGCCATCGCGCGTTGCATGGTCTTGGGAATTTCCACATCCTTGATCTGGACCCGATCGACCGACACGCCCCATGGCTCGGTGACCTTGTCGATGACTTCGCCCAGCATCACCGAGAGCTTTTCCTGTTCCTTCAGCAGTTCATCGAGCGAATGCTGGCCGATCACGCTGCGCAGGGTGGTGAGCGCGGTTTGCCGCACTGCGTCTTCGTAGGAGGCGACCTGGACGATCGCGTTCTCTGGATTGACCACGCGGAACCACACTACCGCGCGTACCTTCACCGGCACGTTGTCGTTGGTCATCGTTTCCTGCGGCTCGATGTCCTGGGTGATGACGCGGATATCGACCACCATCAAACGATCGACGCCCGGGATGATCCAGGTCAGGCCAGGCTCGCGCGTGCCAGCGTAACGGCCGAGCCGGAACACCAGTCCGCGCTGATACTGCTGCAGGACGCGCAAGCCGGAGAGGGCGACCATCACGAGCAAAAAAATCGGAACGAGCAACGGCATGGTGCACTTCCTGGCGGGAGTGGGCCCGCGAATCCGGAACGAGTGTAGCGCGATCCGCTAACGGCGCTCTGTGCTGATGGAAGTGCTGTCGCTTCGTGCGCAAACCGAGCGACGGGTAGATGCTTATGGCTTATGCCGCTACGGCATCCTGCGAGCTGATGATCTTCAGCTGGCGATTGTCGATCAGCGCCTGTGCTCCAGATTGCAGGCTCTGCAGCAGGTTGGCGCGTTCGCTGTACTCGGTCGGACGAAGTGCCGCCCAGCCGTCGCGGCCATTGGCCTTGACTTAGTACAGCGCGGCATCGGCCAGTTCCACGGTCTGTTCCCAGCCGAGTTCATGCGGGGAGTCGCGGAACAGCGGATATTCGGCGAGGCCGACCGAGCACGTGAGCGGCAAGCGCAGGCCATCGCCGCCGTCGAACACATGCTCGGCGACCTTGCGCCGGATGCGTTCGCCGAGCGCGGGTACGCAGTCACGCGGCATCGGTCGGAATACCAGCAGGAATTCCTCGCCGCCCCAGCGCAAGACGTAGTCGCCGGTCTGCACGATGCTGGTCAGTACCTCGGCGAATCCTTGCAGTGCGCGATCGCCTGCCGAATGTCCATAGGTGTCGTTGATGCGCTTGAAGTGGTCGATGTCGACAATCGCGAAAACGAGCGCCTGTTCGCTGTCGCCGGAATGCGCGTATTCGTGATCGTAGTACGCCAGGTCGATGAGAATCTGTCCGGTCAGATAGCGGCGGTTGTGCAGGCCGGTCAGCGGGTCGGTCTGGCTGGCGTGCTCGAGTTGGAGATTGGCCATCTGCAGCGACTCGCTGGCCTTGCGGCGTTCCAGCTCGTTGGCGATATGGAAGGAAACGAAGTTCAGCAGTTCCTTGTCGCGCTCCGTGTATTGGTAATCGGGCGTGTAGCTCTGCACCGCGATCAGGCCGATCGCCTTGCCGTCGATCATCAGTGGCACGCCGAGCCAGAACATTGCTGCTATGCCGATCCACTGCACGTCGCCAGCCGCTATCAGTTCATCGAACTTCGAATGGTCGGCGAGCAGCGGGCAACCGGTGCGCAACACATACTCGCTCAGTCCATGGCCCAGTTTCCGTGACTCGAAACGCGGATGGTGCTCGTCGATGCTGAAGGGGAAGTCGAGCTTGTCGCCATCCTCGTCCAGCAATGCGATGTAGAAATTCCGCGCATCCAGCAGTTCGCCCACGATGCCGTGGACGGCTGCGTAGAAGCTGTCCATGTTGCCGCCGCTGTTGGCGATCTCGGCGATCCGGAGCAGCGCGGTCTGCAGGCGTTCGCTGCGCTGGCGCTCGGTGATTTCCTTGCGCAGCGCGAGGCTGCGTTCGGCGACGCGGCGTTCCATTTCCTCGACCGCCTCGCGACGGGCGAGAGTGGTCAGGATGTTCTGCGCGAGGTAGGCCAGCAAGGTCTGGTCGTCGTAGCTGTAGCGCACCGCAGGGTCGTAGCTCTGCACGACGACCGCGCCGCGCAGATGCCCGTTCTCGATCATCGGCACGCCGAGCCAGTCCTCGCTTTCAGGCCCGATGCTGTCATCACGCGCAAGCTTCAACTGCTTGTGCAGGGCATGGCCGGAGCCGTGCACCGGCATGCCTTGGCGCAGCATTGCCAGGGTCAACGAATTGACCAGCATGGATGTGGCCAGCACCTCGTCTGGATCGCAGACATAGGTATCCACGCTGTCGGCGAAGTAGACGAAGCACATCGTCTCGGGTTCGGTGGTGTAGCGGACTATAAAGAAATTCTTTGCGTACATTAGTCGACCGACGATCTGGCGCAGTTCGCGCAAGACGTCGGCGGTGTCGCGGTCGGAACTCGCGCAGTCGCTGATCGCGAACAGCGCACGCTGCAGACGTTCGGCGCGGGCGAGCCGCTCCACCTCCATGCGCAATTGCTCGGTGTGCAGCAGGGACTCGCAGCGCAGCGACAGCAGGTTCAGCGTTTCCTGCCACTGGGTTTGGCGCGCAGGGCTCGCGAGAGCATTGAGATCGCGGCGATAGGCCAGGGTCGCCCACAGGGAGCCGGTGCTCGAGAGCAGGCTGGCGCCTTCGATGCTGTCGCCGTCGGGGCTGCCCTGTTCGACTGTTTGGCCCAGGTGGCGGGCATGCGGCAGCAGCACCGCAATGCTTGGGTCGACCGGGCCAAGCGGATAGCACTGCCCTGCGGTGTCATTGCCGGGTTGGGTGTTCCACGCCAGCCGTATCCACTGGCAACCCATCGCCCGCAAGTGCGGCAGCGTGCGTTTTGCAATCCCAAGCATGTCCTGGCTCCCGAGCAGGGAGCGGAGGAGGGACTCGGGCTCACGCACCGCTTGCGGCTTGTGGGGCTTCGTCTCGCTGTCCGGATATCCTGCCGAGTGTAGCAGCCGGAAAAGCCCGTGCAGCCGCCCACCTGTCGCGGGGGTATCGCTTATCCGTGTGCGGTCGACTGGCTCAGGCGTATCAGCCAGCTGTAGAGAAGCACCATGATTGCGACGAATGCGGCGCCGCCGATCCACACGGCGGTACCGTTGGCGAATGCATCGCCGACCAGCGACAGCGGCACAATCTTGTCTGGGATGTGTATGCCGAGCCTGGCGACGAGGTCTGCGAATCTGTCGGCGAACGCGACGGGCACCGCCAACAGTACGCCAAGCAATCCCTCGCCCACGATCATGCCTGATGCGAGCAGTACGCCGAGTTGCTTGGTCGCCTCCGGGTCGCGCGACTTGCGGTCGGCGCGGCGCTCGTACCATGCGCCCACGATCGCGCCGAGCACGACCATCAGCGTGCTCTGCGTAGGCAGGTAGATTCCCAGCCCGATGGCGAGCGGCGACAAGTGGACCTTCTTCGACTTTTTGCGCAGCAATTCGTCGACAAGGATGGCCGCCACGCCGATCCCCGCTCCGATCTCGATGAGATCCCACGGGATGTCGTGCTGGATCACGCCCTTGGCGAGGGTCGAAATCAGGCCAGCCTGCGCGGAGGGCAGTGCGTTGGCACCGGCGCCTGGTGCGCCAACGAAACCGTAGGCGTGGTTGAGCAGGTCGAGGATTGGCGGAATGATCGCTGCGCCCGCGAGCACGCCGATCACGAGCGCGACCTGCTGCTTCCAGGGCGTCGCATCGACGAGTTGCCCCGTCTTGAGGTCCTGCAGGTTGTTGTTGGCGATCGCCGCAACCGTGAATACGATTGAGGTGACGAACAGCGAGAAGGCCACCAGCGCCTTGCCGGTGCTTTCCGACATGTCCTTGGGCATGCCCGAAAGCAGCAGCAAAGCTGCGGCGATCACGACGATGATGCCGATGCCCGACAGCGGACTGTTGGAAGAACCGATCAGGCCTGCCATGTAACCGCACACAGCGGAGACGAAGAAACTCATGACCACGATGAAGGCCACGCCCCCACCCACCAGCACGACGAGGTGGTCGCCGAGACCACCCCCGGCGGTGACCGCGAAATTCCAGAGCAGCCAGCCGATCGGCACCATGCAAGCGAGGCTGATCAGCGCGACCTGGCCGATCGGGATGTCCTGTTCGGTACGCGGCAACGACAACGCATTGCCCTGCGCGCGCACGCGCGATGCCGCCATCGCCGAGGCCAGGCCACTGGCGACAGGCATGATCAGCTTGGCCAGGGTCCATACGGCCGCTACGCCGATGGCACCAGCTCCGATGAAGCGAACGTAGCCCTTCGAAATGGCCTTGGCGATGTCGGGCACGCTACCGGAATGATCCGCAGCGATCACGTCGGGCTTCAGCCCGGAAACCATGCTGTGCTGGACCAAGTCGTGGACCTGGGCCGCGAAGTGCGGCACGCCCCAGGCCCAGCCGATGATCGCCCCGACCAGCATCGCGATGCCCACCCACAGTCCGACCAGGTGGCCGATTCCGAACAAGGCGAACGAAAGGAAAAAATCGAATCCGGAAACGCCGCCGCCTTTTTCCTGGCCCACGCGGAAGAACTGCACGACGTCGCCGGCGAACACGCGGGTCGCGACGACGACGGCAAATACGGCCGAAACGATCGAGCCCCATAGCACCGCAAGCAGGCCGGCGCGGTTTGCCTCGGCAGCCGACTCCGCGCTCTGGCCTTCCTTCGCGCCGGCGCCGATCTTGAGCACTTCGGCGCAGGCGATTCCCTCGGGATAGGGCAGGTCGGAGTTGGTCACCAAGGCGCGCCGCAGCGGGATCGAGTACATCACGCCGAGGATGCCGCCGAGTGCGCAGACCAGGAACGACTCGAGGAAATTGAAGCCGGTCCAGGCCCCGACCATGATCAGGCCCGGCAGCACGAAGATGATTGAAGACAGGGTTCCGGCCGCCGAGGCTACGGTCTGCACGATGTTGTTTTCCTGGATCGTTGCGCCCTTGAAATAGCGCAGGATTGCCATCGAGATCACGGCAGCGGGAATCGATGTCGCAAACGTAAGGCCGGCCTTGAGTCCGAAGTAAACGTTTGCTGCGGTGAACAGCAGGGTGATGACCACGCCGATGACGATGCCGCGGAAGGTGAGCTCCTTGCGCGGTGCGTTGTCGGGCAGGGCGGGCGGGTTCACGGCGGGATTGGTCATCGTCGGCTTCCGGGGGCTTCGGTCGGATGCGCCTTGCGGCGTGCGGTCAGGGTGCGAACATAGCAAATCGACACCCGCGCCGCCGATGTTGAAATCCCTTTCCCACCGGGAGAGGGGGATGCAGGAAGTGCACAACAGGCATCGGGTGCAGCTGACATGAGCAAAGTGGGAGGCGTCCCGGATCAGGGCGGGCAGGCTTTCCAGCTGCGAAACATGCGCACTTCTGTTCGTGTCGGGACGGTGCTCTCACAGATCGACCCGCATGCGAGACAGCAGCAGATACCGCATGCCAGAATCGACGCCACCTGCAAGGAGACTTCCATGAATCCCGCTGAAGAGATCAACCTGCGTGCTGAAGTGGCCGTGCTGCGCGAATTGATCAAATGCATGATCGCGCAAATGCCCGACGATCATGCCGTGACCGACGCGCTCGATGCGACCGTGAAGCGCGTGGTCGAAATTGCTCCGCCGCTGACTCAGGAGCGTGTGGCGCTGCAGCGCGCTGTCAACTTCATCGCACCGATGGCGATCAAGCGACGGCGTTACGACTAGGGCTCGTTGAGGCTCACGGCGCGAACTGCAAGCGCGCCAGCTCCGCATACAGGCCGCCTTGCTCGACCAGTTCAGCGTGCGTGCCCGTGGCGACGATGCGGCCGTGGTCGAGCACCACGATGCGGTCGGCACGCAGTACGGTTGCCAAACGGTGCGCGATCACCAGGGTCGTGCGGCCTTCCATAAGGCGTTCGAGCGCCTGCTGGATTGCGCGTTCGCTTTGTGCATCGAGCGCGCTGGTGGCCTCGTCGAGCAGCAGGATCGGCGCATCCTTGAGCACCGCGCGCGCGATCGCGAGGCGTTGCTGCTGGCCGCCCGACAGCCGCGTACCTTTCTCGCCGAGAAAGCTGCGGTAGCCTTCCGGCAATGCGTTGAGGAATTCGTGCGCCTCGGCATTGCGCGCAGCGGCGATCACGTCATCCTCGTTCGCGTCGAGCCGCCCGTAGCGGATGTTCTCGAGCGCGTCAGCGCCGAAGATCACCGGGTCTTGCGGGACCAGCGCGATGCGCTCGCGCAATGCGCTCGGATCGAGTTCGCGCAGGTCGATCCCGTCCATGCGGATCGTGCCTGCATCGGGATCGTGGAAACGCAGCAGCAGTTGCAGCACCGTGCTCTTGCCAGCGCCGGATGGACCGACCAGGGCGATGGTTTCGCCAGGTCGCACGGTCAGCGAGAAATCCTCGAGCGCGGCGGTGTCGGGTCGTGCTGGATAGTGGAAGCGCACGTGCTCGAACACGATATTGCCGATCGTGTTCGTACCTGCCGTCGGCAATGTTTTTAAATGCGCTGGCGCGGCAATACGCGGCACCTCGGCGAGTAGTTCATTGATTCGTGCCATGCCGCCGCCAGCACGCTGCACCTCCGCCCAGACTTCGCTGAGCGCGCCGACCGAACCTGCGCCGAACACCGCGTAGAACACGAACTGCGTGAGTGTGCCAGCGCTCATGCCGCCGCCGATTACATCGTGTGCGCCGATCCACAACACCGCGACGATCGCGCCGAACACCAGCATGATCACCGATGCGGTCAGCGTTGCCTGGGTGCGCACGCGCTTGCGCGCTGCCGCATACGCTCGTTCCACCGCGCCTGCGAAGCGTTCGCTCTCGTGCGATTCGCGCGCATAGCTCTGCACGGTGTGCATCGCGTTCAAGGTTTCGCCCGCGCGCGCATTCGCATCGGCGATGCGATCCTGGCTGTTGCGCGACATCCCGCGCACGCGCCGACCGAACAACACGATCGGCAGGATCACCAACGGAATGCCGATCGCCGCGAAACCCGCGAGACGCGGACTCGTTATCGCGAGCATCGTCGCTGCGCCGAGTACGGTAATCACGCTGCGCAAGGCAATCGACATGCTCGACGCGACCACGGTACGCAGCAGTTCGGTATCGGCCGACAGACGCGACACCAGTTCGCCCGTGCGCGTGCGCTCGAAGAACGCCATGTCCAGGCGCATCAGGCGGTCGTAAAGTGTGCGGCGCAGATCGGCGATCACGCGCTCGCCGAGCAGGCTCACGCAATAGAAGCGCCCGGCGGTCGCGAACGCGAGTACCAGTGCGACAGCGAGCAACAAGACGAACCAGCGATCGACCGAACCGGTCTGCGCGTGGCTGAATCCCCTGTCGATCATGTAGCGCACCGCGACCGGCAGGGTCAGTGTCGAAGCCGACGACAACGCGAGGAATCCGAGCCAGCCTGCGATCAGTTTCGGATAGCGGCGCACGAACGGCCACAACGCGCGCAATGGACGCAGGTTCGCACGACTGGGTGTTGCATCAGCGGCCGCTGCTGCGGACGTGGATTCGTTTGCGGGTTGATTCATTCGGATGTTTCCACAAGACGTGCTTGACCACGGGTGGCGTCGCGGAGGGCGTTTTGCAAGGCCGCGACCTGGTCGCGTGGCAATTCGATGTCGAAATGCAGACCGTTGTTGGTGAACGTCTCGGCGCGCTTGCTCGCAGCGCATTGCGCGATGAGTTGGTGCACGGGGCCGACATGCTCGTAGCCGCAGGCAATGGCGATCTGCGTGAGTTCGATCAGCGGCGTGCGTGCTGCCCCGCGCAGGCACGCGGACGCAGCGCCGCCGTATGCGCGCACCAGTCCGCCCGCGCCGAGCTTGATACCGCCGAACCAGCGTGCGACCACGACCATGACGCGGTCGCAGTGTTGTCCGTCGATCGCGGCGAGGATCGGACGACCTGCGGTGCCAGCAGGTTCGCCATCGTCGGACGAGCGATAGACGCCGCCGATCCGGTATGCCCAGCAGTGATGGCTTGCGTCGGCTGCATGCACCGATGCGAGGAACGCGGGCGCGCGTTCTGCATTGTCGATTGCGATGGCCTGCGCCAGGAAACGGCTTTTCTTGACGACCAGATCGAAGCGCGCGGGTGCGGCCAGCGTGTCCAGGACCGTCACGGTCGGGGCATTCCAACCGGCTGCATCACGACGCGATCATTTCAGCAACGGCTGCAGATCGTCCGGAATGACTGCGTCCGGATAGCGCACGCGGTAACGTCGCAGGCTCTCGCGCGCAGCATTGCCGTCCGTCGCCCTGACGCGTGCGCGGATGCGCTCGATCCACTGCATGGACGTGAGCTTCGCATCGTCGTCGACCGCAGGCAGCGTCGCCAACTGGCGTGCGGCTTGACCACCGGCAGCGATGCCATGGTCCGCGTCGCGCTTGACCCGGCTGCCGGTCACCTCGATGCGATCCAGCTTGACGTCCTTGCTTGCCTCGGCTGCATTCAATGAATCCGATGCGGACTGGTTCGATTTCAATGTGCCGGCTGCGTTCGGTTTTTCCTTGCTCAGCGCAGTCTGGTCGAGCGCCGCAGCAGATGCCGCAGGCGATGCAGGAGCCGCAACTGCATCGGCTTCCACGTCACGACGGGTCGCACCATATCCTTCGGCCTTGCGCTCCGCGCGCTCGTCGATGGACTGTACTGATGGCGCTGGCGGGGCAGGAGGGGGCGGCGGTGCCGACACGGATGCGGGTTCATCCACCATGACTGGCGATGAAGGAGCTGCCGTGTAGCGCGCTCGTGCGGGCGCAGGTGGGGGTATTGCTTTCGACACGGTTTGGGCCGGGAACGCGCTCGGCGCCTGCTTGGCTTCCTCTGAAGTAACCATCGGCTGCTGCGCCTGCTCGCGGGCGTATCCAGCCTGTTGTTCCGCCGGCGCTGCATTGCCGACAGGCGCCCCTGCATCGGCTGCCGCCGACGTACTTGCCTTGTCCTGTATCGCTGCGGAAGCTGCGGCGGCGGCGGCGTCTGCTGCTGGCACATTGGCTGCTGCCGATACTGCGTTTGTCGTGGTCTCGGCGGATGGCGTGTAGATCGCGCCCTGGCCTGGGCCATGCATCTTCAGGATCATCCCGATCGCGAGCAGTGCGCTCGCTGCGGTACCGAATCCGATCAGCCAGTGCCGGTTGTCGCGCTTGCGTGGCGGTGCAAGATGCACGGCGCGACGCGCGGCACCGAGGATGCGGGCGTCGAGTTCCGGGGGCGGCGCACCCACGGGCAGGTTGCGCAGTGCACGCGCGAGCGCGCGCTCCTGATCGTTCAGGGGCAGCTCGTTCAGGGGCAGCGCGTCCTGCGGCTCGGGCGGCATCTGCGGCGGCAATGGTGGTTGCGTCATGAGCCCAGCCTCGCGCGCAGTTTGTCCATGGCGTAGCGCAAACGGGATTTCACGGTTTCGCGTCCAACTCCTGTGATCTGGGCTATTTCCTCCAGGCCGAGTTCCTGGTCGAGCCGCAGCAGCACGGCTTCGCGCTGGTCCGGCGGCAATTCCTCGAGCGCGAGCTGCAACTGGCGACGTTGCTCGAATTCCGACAATTCGCGATCCGGCGTGGATGGGTCCGGCTCGCGCTCGGCGCGCTCGGCGCCATCCTCGACGAAAACGCCATGCCGTCCCTGGGAACGCCAGTGGTCGGTGAGCCGATTGCTCGCGATCTGGTACAGCCATGTCGTGAATCGCGCATCCGGGCGATAACGCTCGCGCGCGGCGATCAGGCGGCTCCAGACATCCTGGAAAAACTCCTCTGCCAGCGCCTGCTGGCGCAAGTGCCGCACGAGGTAACGGAACAGCCCGCCGCGATGCCTGCTGTACAGCACCTCGAATGCACCCACATCGCCGCGGCCGTAGGCGAGCATCAGGGATTCATCCGTCGGGTCGGCTTCCATGCCGGACAGCCTACGTGATGTGGCCGCTCTTGCGCATCCTGCGAAGCACACGGATGTGCGAATGTCGGCCGGTCCAGCGCATCCTGCGACGTGCATGGATGCACAAGTGTAGCGAAAGGCAGGAAGCCGGAAGCGACCGCTCGCGGCACTTGCACATCCATGTGCTGCGCGGAAGGCAGGATGCCGTTAGCGACCGCGGCGCGGCATTGGGACATCCTGTCCAGCAGTCGCGCGCGGGAAACGGAAATCGATGCACTCCGCAAGCGGTCGTGGGCGATTCCCACAGCGCGTGCCAGCATTGCTATGCTGGGTTCGAGCGAGCAGCGTACCGGGGCCATGCAGCGATCACCGCACATCAGCTTGGCCTTTCCTGAGCCAGTCTCCGCATTGCCGGCGTCTGGAACCGGCCCCATGCACGATTTGGGCCTCGCGTTGGCTGAGCGCGCCCGCGCGGTGCCCAGTTTTCGCCAATTCGCATTGGCGTGGAATCACGCAGGCCAACGTGCCGACTGGCGCAGCGGAGTCCTGTCGCCGGAAGTCGACGCTGCGCTCGATCGTGCGATCGCCCGTCCGGATGGGCAGCTGGTCAACGGGCCCAAAGTGCCCGGACTCGCAATCGCCTGGCGGGTCGAGCAAGCGGATACATGGCTGGCAATGGCGGTCGAGTGCGATCCGGCTGAGCCGATGCACGATTGGACTCTGCTGACCGAGCGCACCTATTTGTTCGGCGCGGCACTGCTCGAACGCAACCATCTCACGGCGCGCGTGCGACGGCTGCAGAAAGCCGAACGACTGCAGAGCGCCCTGTATGCGATCGCCGATATGGCCAGCGCGCAGATGGAAATGCCAAAGATGCTGCGCGGTCTGCATCAGATCGTGGCGGGATTGATGTACGCCGAAAACTTTTTCATCACCCTCTACGACGAACATAGCGATTGCCTGCGCTTCCTGTATTTTGTCGATGCCCTCGATACGTTCGAGGCTGATCCGGACATGGAAATC
The DNA here is from genome assembly GCA_043747745.1 of Pseudomonadota bacterium. Taxonomy (GTDB): domain Bacteria; phylum Pseudomonadota; class Gammaproteobacteria; order Xanthomonadales; family Xanthomonadaceae; genus SZAS-103. The sequence continues at coordinate 11,684 of JAYTOP010000044.1, read as the reverse complement.
CCGCTGGAGGCGTTGCCGAACAGCCTGACTGTCGGTCTCATCCGCCACGGGCGTGCGTTCATGGGTCCGTCGGATACGATCCGCGACCAGATGGGCATGGACCAGGACGACGAGCATGGCCCCGATAGCTATGCGTGGCTCGGTGTGCCGATGCTCAGCGACAACAAGGTGCGCGGCGCGATCGTGGTGCAAAGTTACGAAGCCAGCGTGGGCTACGACGATGAAGATCTCACGCTGCTGACGTATGTCGCACAGCACATCCTGACAGCGCTGGAACGCAAGCAGCAACAGTCCGAACTCGAACGTCGGGTGTTCGAGCGCACCCGCGAATTGGCGATGGCGAACCTGGGATTGCGCTCGGAGGTGGTCGAGCGCCAGCGCGCCGAGCATCTGCAGCGCGCCTTGTACCGGATCGCCGAACTGTCGATCGCGGCCGACACGCTTGAGGAATTCTATGCGTCCGTGCACAAGGAAGTGGACGAGTTGCTGTATGCGCGCAATTTCTACATCGCGTTGCTGTCCGAGGATGGCGACGAGATCCACTTCCCATACGCCGTCGACGAGCGCGACACCGAATGGTCGCCACGCAAACTGGCGCGCGGACTGACCGACTACGTGCTGCGGACAGGGCATCCATTGCTCGCAGATCGCGCCGCGATCGACAAGCTCGCGCAAGCCGGCGAGGTGCACAGCTTCGGTCCGCGATCGGTGTGCTGGCTCGGCGTGCCACTGATGCGCGACGAACGCACGGTCGGCGTCATTGCGGTACAGAGCTACTCGCACGACATCTTGTTCAGCGTACGCGACCAGGAATTGTTGACGTTCGTGTCGTTCCACATCGCCAGCGGCCTGCTGCGCAAGCGTGCGCAGGAAAGCCTGAAGGCCGCTTATGCCGAACTCGAGCGTCGCGTCGAGGAACGCACCCGTGAGCTCGCCAATGCCAACCGCAAGCTGCGCGGCCAGATCGCCGATCGCGAGCGCGCCGAGGAATCGCTGACCCACCAGGCGCTGCACGATGCGTTGACCGGATTGCCGAATCGCACGCGCCTGCTCGATCGCATGCAGCGCGCAATGGCCGCATACACGCGCGATCCCGAGCGCAGCTTTGCCGTGCTGTTCCTGGATCTGGATCGCTTCAAGATCGTCAACGACAGCGCCGGTCATCTGGTCGGCGATGAGTTGCTCAAGCAGGCCAGCCGCCTGATCGCTTCCGCAGTCCGGCTGCCCGATACGGTCGCGCGCCTGGGCGGCGACGAATTCTCCGTGCTCGTCGAGGACATCACGAGCGCGGACGAGGCGTGCGATGTCGCCGGGCGGATTCTTGCCGCGCTGTCCTCGCCGATCATGGTCGCGGGCAAGGAATTGTTCACTTCGGCGAGCGTCGGCATTGCCATGATCGGCCCGCAGTACCGACGTCCGGAAGAGCTGCTGCGCGACGCCGATGTTGCGATGTACCGTGCCAAGAACAAGGGACGCAATCGCTTCGAGCTGTTCGACGAAGCGCTGCGTTTCGAGGCGTTGCGCGTGCACGATCTGGAAAGCGATCTGCGTCGCGCGATCGCGGCAGGCAGTTTCGTTCCGTACTTCCAGCCGATCGTGCGCTTGTCCGATCGGTCCACCATCGGGTACGAGGCGTTGTTGCGCTGGAAACACGACGAACGCGGCGTGTTGCTGCCGCTGGAATTCCTGACCGTTGCCGAGGAAAGCGGACTGATCGAACAGATCGACTGGCTGATGTTCGAGCAAACCTGCAGCCGTTTCGATGCGGTCACGGAGGCCGGACAGTACGTCAGCATCAATGTCGCGCCAAGGCATTTCCGTTCGCCGGACCTGGCGCCACGCCTGCTCGCATTGGTCGAACATCATGGCATTCCACCGGGACGGTTGCGCATCGAATTGACCGAGGGCGCGCTGCTCGACAACTCGCAGATGGTACTCAACACGCTGGAGCAACTGCGCGATGGCGGCATCCTGGCGCAGCTGGACGACTTCGGCACCGGCTATTCTGCGCTGTCGTATCTGCATCGATTCCCGATCGGCGCGTTGAAGATCGATCGTTCGTTCGTGGCCGACCTGCTGCATCCGGACGGCAAGGGCAGCGAAGCGGTGGTGCGCGCGATTCTTGCGTTGGCCCAATCGCTCGGCATCGACGTGGTCGGCGAGGGCATCGAAACCATCGCCCAATGCGATCTTCTTGCCGCGCTGGGTTGCGGCTACGGCCAGGGCTTCCTGTTCGCGCATCCGATGCCGTTGGCCGAATCGATCGTCTGACCCGCACTGCGCGTCATGCGGCGACGCGCAGTGCGGAAACGTGAACAGCATCGCGGACTCATCGTTCATGGCTGCATGGATCGCGGCTGCGATCAGCGTGCCGTCGCGACGGGCGTCGCGCCGCGATCGAGCGCACTGGCACGCTCGACCAACTGCTCAAACTCGGCGCGATAACCCCAGCGATCGACCCCGCCTGTGCCGCGCGCGAGCTTGCCGATCGCGTCCCAGCCATAGCCATTCAGATGCTGGCCGCCGCGCAGGTTGTCGGCGAACGCAGCGACTGCCGCCGCGAAGCGCAGGCGTGGGCTGGCGCTCGTGCCGATCTGGCCGAGTTGCAAGGGCGTTTCGATGAGCTTGCTGGCTTGCGAGTCCGGTTGCTTGTAGCGCAGGCGCAGCAGGCCCACTTCGCCGTCGATATGCGACGCGACGATGGTCTTGCCGTAGCGCAGCGGATCGTTCGCCTCGCCGCCAGAACCGGCAAGGGTCAGTTCGTACAGTGCGGTCACGTTGTGGCCAGCGCCGATCTCGCCCGCGTCGATCTTGTCGTTGTTGAAATCCTCGCGGCGCAGCGCGCGATCCTCGTAGCCGATCAACCGGTACTCGCTCACCACCGCAGGATTGAATTCCATCTGGATCTTCACGTCCTTTGCGATGGTCAGCAATGTCGCGCCCATTTCCTCGACGAACACCTTGCGCGCTTCGTTGAGCGTGTCGATGTAGGCGTGGTTGCCGTCGCCGATGTCCGCCAGTTGCTCGGCCATGGTGTCGTTGTAGTTGCCTTCGCCGAAACCGAGCGTGGTCAGTGCGATGCCGCTTTCGCGCTGCTTGGCGACCATTGCCTTCAGCGAACCGACATCGTCCACGCCGACATTGAAATCGCCGTCGGTCGCCAGGATGATGCGGTTCGCTCCGCCCTTGACGAAGGAACTGCGCGCGGTCGCGTAAGCAAGGCCGATGCCTGCACCGCCGTTCGTCGACCCACCTGCCGCGAGGTGCCCGAGCGCCGCGAGGATCTCCGCATGGTGGTCGCCCGGCGTTGGCGCGAGCACCAAGCCCGCCGAGCCTGCATACACCACGATCGCGACGCGATCCTGCGCGCGCAGTTTCGGCACAAGTTGGGCGAACGCCTGCTTGAGCAACGGCAACTTGTCCGGTTCGTCCATCGAACCGGAGGTGTCGATCAGAAACACCAGGTTCGCCGGGGGCATCTCGGCATGCGGCACGTTGTAGCCCTTGATGCCGATCTGCAGAAGCGTGTGCTTTGTATTCCACGGTGCGGGCGCCATCTCGGTGGTCACGCGGAACGGTGTTGCGCGCGAGGTCGGCGTCGGGTAAGCGTAGTCGAAGTAGTTGATCATCTCCTCTGCGCGCACCGCATCCGCCGGCGGACGCTGGCCGGAGACGAGCATGCGGCGCACATTCGAGTAGCTGCCGGTATCGACATCGATCGAGAACGTGGACACCGGATTCTCCGCCGTGCGTTGCACCGGATTGTCGACATGCGTGGCGTACTTTTCGCCGGCGGACACGGCCTGCGCCGGATTCCATGCGGGCGTCGCGGGCGCAGGCGTTGCGACGGCGGATTTGGCGCGTGAACCAACGACGGCGACACGGTCGAGACCGCCAACGGCGTAGCCGGCCGAAGACTTCAACTGCATTTCTCGTGCCGGCGGCGGCGGGGGGGCGGACATCGGTGCGGGACCGTCGGAAACAGCAGCGAGCTCCGACCTGGCGCTGGCCGCTGCGTCCTTGGTCAGGTCTTTGTCTTCCTCCTTGACTGCGCTCTGGCCTTCGTCGTCGCGGCGAACGGTGGTTGGCGCCGGCTCCTGGTGCGTCGTTTCGTTTGGCGTGGACGTTGTTTGTGCGACGGGTACGACGGCATTGCTGTCGTGGGCGCTTTGCGCGCGTTGGTCGGTCGGTGCTGGCTTCGCATCGGCGGCTTGCGACGATTGCGGTGTCTGGGTGGTGCTGCAGCCTGCGGCGAGCAGGCACAGGGCGATACTGATGGCGAGACGTGTGCGGTGCATGGGACGACTCCTTGATGGGTGCCCTCGATGCAACGCCGCATCCGCAAGAATGGGGTTAGCCGTGTTCGACCTTGCCCGTGCTACTTCGCGAGGAGCTGTCGCGCCAGCTCGACCGAGTCCGGCGCAGCCAGTCCGCCGAAACGTTCGTCGATTCGCGACAGAGCATGACCGGCGCCAGTCCTGTCGCCTTGTGCGAGGAGTGCGCGCGCCTGCTGCAGGCCTTGCGCGATCTCCGATGCGATTCCGGCGCGGCAACGCGCGATTGCGTCGGCATGGCGCGCCGTAGCATCGGTCCTGTCGCCTTCTATCGCTTCGATCGCATGCTCAAGCATCGGACCGCGCATCAATGCATGGTCTGTGTGCAGCATCGGCTGCGTGCTGACGCCACCGACGCAAAGCCTGTTCGCGGAATCGAGCATGCCGGCGTCGCGCGCGTCGATGTCGAGATCCAGGGTGCCGGACACCAGCACCACGCGGCTGCGCTGCTGGAATTCGCGGAACAGATCGGCCGCCGGAACCGCGATGCCCGCATTGCCGAACGGGTCGCTGCCCGAGTTGAGGATCGCGCCGCGAAACACATCCGGGTACGACAATGCTGCGCGCATCGCGGTGCGCGAGCCTCCGGAGAAACCCGAAACGTAGATGCGCTCGGGGTTCAATTTGTAACTTGCATTGACGTTCTCGTAGGCATGCAATGCCAGCGGCAACCGACGCCAGAGCATGTTGTCGTCGTTGCTGGAGCGGTCGGCGCTCACGTAGATCAGGTGATGCTTGTCGAGCACCTCACGCCATTGCATGGGAACCTTGGGGACATCCCATGGCGGGATGAACACGATCAGTCCATAGCCTTCCGCAGGGGGATCGCCGTTCGGTATGTAGATCTCGAAGCGCTCGCCGGACAGCTCGATGCTTTGTTGCGGAAGCTGCTGCGACTTGTCGTGCAGGTAGCCCAGAACGCGGTCCGCGGCGATCGGGCTCAGCGTGCGCCGCACGATTTCATTGCTGGCGGCCAGCGGCGAATAGCGATCGAACGTGATCTGTACGCGCGTGCCCACGACCGGAAGCGAGTCGGTGGCGCTCGCCGGAGTGGATATTGCAACGGCCTGCAGTGTGATTGCGAACAGGGACAAACGAATGCGTCGCTTCATCTGATTCTCCTCGGGTATTCACGTACCGCTCAATCCCTGATCACCAGCAAACGCCGTTCGGTCATGTCCTCGATCGCGTAACGCACGCCTTCGCGGCCGAGGCCGGAATCCTTCACGCCGCCGTAGGGCATGTGGTCCACGCGCCAGCTCGGCACGTCGTTGACGATCACACCGCCGACTTCGAGCACGTCCCAGGCGCGCATCGCGTGCCGGATGTCATGGGTGAACACACCGGCCTGCAAGCCGTAACGGCTCGCGTTGACCGCACGCAACGCCTGCTCGAACGTGTCGAACGGCTTGAGCAATACGACCGGGCCGAATGCCTCCTCTGCTTCGATCGTCGCGCCTCTCGGCACGCTTTCCAGCACGGTAGCCTGCAGCATCGCCCCGCGCCGTTCGCCGCCGCACAACACCTTCGCGCCAGAAGCAAGCGCATCGACGATCCAGTCTTCGAGCTTCTTAGCGGCGGCGACATCGATCATCGGGCCGATGAAGGTTGTCTCCTTGCGCGGATCGCCGGTCTTCAGCGCCTTGGTCGCCTTGACCAATCGCCTGCGCAATTCCGCGTACAGCGAGGCATGCACGTACACGCGCTGCACGCTGATGCAGCTTTGCCCCGACTGGTAGAACGCGCCGAACACGAGACGTTCGACGACATGGTTGAGGTCCCGGCTCTGGTCCGCGTCGACGATGCATGCCGCATTGCCCCCGAGTTCGAGCACGACTTTCTTCTTTCCGGCGCGCGCCTTGAGATCCCAGCCGACCGCCGCTGAGCCGGTGAACGAGAGCAGCTTGAAGCGCTCGTCGGTGGTGAACAGGTCCGCGCCGTCGCGATGGCAGGGCAGGATCGAGAAACTGCCGAGGGGCAGGTCGGTCTCGGCAAGCACCTCGCCAATGATCAGCGCGCCGATCGGTGTGCGCGATGCGGGCTTGAGTACCCACGGGCAGCCTGCGGCGATCGCCGGCGCGACCTTGTGCGCGACCAGGTTCAGCGGAAAGTTGAATGGGCTCACGAATGAACACGGTCCGATCGGTACGCGCTTGACGAAGCCGCGATAGCCGCGCGTGCGCGGCGAGATCGCCATTTCAAGCACCTCGCCATCGATGCGCACGGCTTCGCCAGCAGCGATCCTGAAGGTGTCGATCAGGCGCGTGACTTCGCCGCGTGCATCCTTGATCGGTTTGCCTGCTTCGATGCACAACGCGAGCGCGAGTTCTTCCTCGCGCGCGGTGAAGCGGGCGACGCAATGCTCGAGTACGGCCTGGCGCTGGTCCGGTGCGTAGCTCGCCAACTCCTTCTGCGATTTCACTGCGGCGGCGATGGCCTTGTCGATCGCCGAAGCATCTGCCATCGCGACACGGCAGACGACCTTGCCGGTGTACTTGTCGGTGACTTCGAGGTCGTGGTTCGCCGCGACGGCGCGGTTGGCGAGATAGTAGGGATAGCGTTTCTTCAGCATCCGATCGCTCCTTGCGTGGTGCATGATCGCGGCGATGCCGCCCGGCTTACGACGATGGCTCGACGCGTATCGTAAGCCTGCCATCGGCGAGCCATGCGGAAAGATGTTGGTCCGGATGCGCTTGCGCCACGCTGCGGACGACTGTGCCATCGGCATCCTGCAGGATCGCGAAGCCGCGCCGCAGCGTAGCGAGCGGGCTGACCGCATCCAGAGCGCGCACGATGCCGTGCAGGCGCAGTCGGTGCTGTGCGAGGCCATCGCTGAAATTGCGTTGCAGCGACGTCGCATCGCGTGCAAGGCGTTCGCGATGAAGTTGCAGCATCGCGTTCGGATGCAGCAGTCGCAGCCTTGCCGCAAGCGTCTCGATACGTTCGTGCCGACGCGCCAACGGCTGCAGCAGTTGGTCGTCGAGCCGTCGCCGTAAGTCCAGCAGTCGTTCCGCATCGTGTTGAAGGCGCGCGTGCGGGCGCAATGCCTGGAGTCGCAGCCATGCGCGGTCGGCGCGTTGCACTGGCGCATCCAGTCGGCGACGCAGCGACTCGTCGAGCCGCGCGCGCTGGCGATGCAACGCGGCGAGCAGTTCGATACGATCCGGCACCAGCAGTTCAGCGGCTGCCGATGGTGTCGGCGCGCGCATGTCGGCCGCGAAGTCGGCGAGTGTCGTGTCCACTTCATGACCGATCGCCGACACCACCGGCACTGTCGATGCGACCAGCGTGCGCGCCAAGGTTTCGTCGTTGAAGCACCACAGGTCTTCCAGCGAACCGCCGCCGCGCGTCAGCAGCAACGCATCGTAGCGCCCGCTCGCGCCTGCCCAACGCAGCGCCTGCACAATCGCCGGCGCTGCCATCGCGCCTTGCACGGGGACTGGAATGATCTCGACATCGATCAGCGGAAAGCGTCGCTGCAATACATGCAGCACGTCGCGCACCGCAGCGCCGCTGGGCGAGGTGATCACGCCGAGCCGACGCACGAATTTCGGCAACGCGCGTTTGCGGGTCGCATCGAACAGGCCTTCAGCCGCGAGTTTCGCTTTCAGTTCGTCGAACGCGCGACGCAATGCGCCTTCGCCGGCTTCCTCCATATGATCGACGATCAATTGCAGGTCGCCGCGCGCTTCGTATACGGTCAGGCGTCCGCGCATCAGCACCTGCACACCGTCGCGTGGCGCGAAGCGCAGGTATTGGCTCTTTGGCTTGAACATCGCGCAACGCAACTGCGCACGCGCGTCCTTGAGGTTGAAATACAGATGCCCGGAAGCGGGCTTCGACACGCCGCCCAGTTCGCCTTCGACCCAGACTAGCGGGAAGCTGCCTTCGAGCAGGTCGCGCGCGAGTGCGCCGAGCTGGCTCGGGGTCAGGACATTGCGCGGGATCGCGATGGAATTCATTACCGACACTCTATCGCTCACTGCGCTGGGGCGCGAGCTGCCGCCGCCGCGAATTTCCCTCTCCCATCGGGAGAAGGTGCCCGAAGGGTGGATGAGGGGAATTGAAGCACATCGCTCCGTTCGCTCTCACCCCAACCCTTCTTCCGGTGGGAGAGGGACTCTTGAGTTGGCTTCTGGCAATACAATGCGCAACCGCTTCCGGAGTACGTGGATGAGCAACGCTTTTGGTTTGGTCTCCCGCAGGGCTTCGCGTGCGGTGCGTGTCGGCAAGGTCGTGATCGGCGGCGACGCGCCGGTGGTGGTGCAGTCGATGACCAATACCGATACCGCTGATGTCGCATCGACCGTGAAGCAGGTCGCCGACCTGTGGCGCGCCGGTTCGGAGCTCGTGCGGATCACGGTGAACACGCCGGAAGCCGCCGCTGCGGTGCCGCGCATCCGCGACAAGCTCGACATGATGAACGTGGACGCGCCGCTGATTGGCGACTTCCACTACAACGGCCACCAGTTGCTGACCACGGAGCCTGCCGCTGCCGAAGCGCTAGCGAAGTATCGAATCAATCCTGGAAATGTCGGGTTCGGGCGCAAGCGCGATACGCAGTTCGCGACCCTGATCGAGTTCGCGATCAAATACGCCAAGCCGATCCGGATCGGCGTCAACTGGGGTTCGCTCGACCAGGCGCTCGCGACGCGGCTGATGGACGAAAACCATCTGCGCGACGACCCGTGGGACGCGCCGCGGGTGATGCGCGAGGCGCTGATCCGCTCGGCGCTGGATTCTGCCGAACGCGCGGTCCAGATTGGATTAAGCCCTGAACGTATCGTGCTGTCGTGCAAGGTGTCCGGCGTGCAGGAACTGATCGCGGTGTATCGCGACCTCGCGGCGCGCTGCGATTACGCGCTGCACCTCGGGCTGACCGAAGCGGGAATGGGCAGCAAGGGGATTGTTGCATCGACTGCGGCACTCGCGGTGCTGTTGCAGGAAGGCATCGGCGATACCGTGCGCATTTCGCTGACGCCTGAACCCGGCGCATCGCGTACGCAGGAAGTCATCGTCGCGCAGGAGCTGCTGCAGACCATCGGCCTGCGCGCGTTCACGCCGCTGGTCACCGCGTGTCCCGGCTGCGGGCGCACGACGTCGGAATTCTTCCAGGAGCTCGCGCAGGCCGTGCAGGAACACGTGCGCGCGAAGATGCCCGAATGGAAGATCAGCCGGCCCGGTGCGGAGAACCTCACGCTCGCGGTGATGGGATGCATCGTCAACGGCCCCGGCGAATCGCGCCACGCGAACATCGGCATCTCGCTGCCCGGTACCGGCGAAGCGCCGATCGCGCCGGTGTTCATCGATGGCCAGAAGGCGATGACCCTGCGCGGCGACAACATCGCGCAGGAGTTCGTGGCGGTCATTGATGACTACGTGACGCGCAATTTCGGCATGACTGTGCGACAGGATGGCTGAAGGTGATCCCGTCGCCGCGCCCGAACTCACACGCGCGATGTCCCGCGAAAACATCCGGTGGTGGCTGTGCCTCACGCCCGCCTCGGTGTTCACTCTCCTGGCGTGGGGTCTAAAGGATGAAAGTCCATTTGCCTTCGACCAGCCGCTTCAGTTGGCCGTGCACGGGATTGCCGGTTCCGGCCCTGACCACGTGGCCTGGTGGCTCGCTCGCATCGGATATGGATACGGGGTGATCCCGTTCGGTGTACTGCTGATAGCCGTGCTTGCGGTGCGCCATCGGTTCCGCGACGCCGGTTTCATTTTCGCGGCGCTGGGCGGTTCCTTGTTGTCGAACGTGGTCCTGAGACTTGCGTTTGCGCGGCCCAGGCCGACGCTGTGGGTGCCGGCGGAGATCCAGCACAGTTTCGGTTTTCCGAGCGGCCACGCCATGGCGGATGCCACGCTTGTGGTGGTCGTGACGGCGCTAGCCTGGAACGGTCGTTGGCGATGGCCGATCCTCCTGCTTTCGACGGCATTCGCCTTGCTCGTCGGCGCATCGCGCGTCTACAACGGCGTGCACTATCCATCGGATGTACTGGCTGGCTGGTGCGCAGGCGTTGCATGGGGAATGGCGATGCACCTGCTGGTTTTTCGTTCGCCGCGAGCCTTTTCATCGACAGCATGAAAACGATGACCCTGTGCGGCGGCGGCATCGTGCAGAAGTTCGTAGCGGTGATCGATGACAACGCGGCTAGGGCGTTTGGCTGAGCAACAGCGACTTACGCGTTCACGCGCTTACAGGTTTTCGGGTGCAAGGCCAGTGTGCTTTGCGATGCGAGCCAGCATGCGGGGCCCGATCTCATCGCTATCGTGAAAAGCGAACACGAAGTCAGGCCAGCTTTGCCGCGACAGTGTCTTGTGCGATCCAGATTGGCGCTTAACCGTCCAGCCGATGCCTAGCAATGCGGCGAGCACCCGCTTGGCCTTGGTGGATGGCCAGCTTGTCACGCGGCGGCTGGGATGGTGATGCTGATGTTGAGCGCTCGCGTCTCCTTTTGCTCCAGGCGCTCTGCAAGTACACGCAGGGCCAATGCTTCTGCCTTGGCTGTCGCTTCACCTGCAGTGGCACCGTACGCCAGCACGCCGGGAAGTTCAGGCACTTCGGCCAGCCAGCGGCCGTCGCTTTCTTGCTCGCATTCGATATTGAAATTCATGGTGTATCTCCTGATGCGGCCAGTTTAGCGCGCCGTTTGTTGTCTGGCGAACGCCCACGGCGCGCCTCACACTTGCAGTGATGGGCTGCATCGTCAATGGCTCTGGCGAATCGCGCCACGCGAACAACGGCATCTCGCTGCCAGGCACCGGCGAAGCGCCGATCGCGCCGGTGTTCATCGATGGTCAGAAGGCTATGACCCTGCGCGGCGATAACATTGCGCGGGAGTTCGTCGCGGTGATCGACGGTTACGTGGACAGGACGTTCGGCCGGTCCGGCGATCAGGCTGCGGAAGCGTAGCCGTCAGCTATCCGCGTCCAGTTCCATCGTCATGAAGACGCTGTAGGCCGGTTAGCACTTGGCCGCTTGACACGAGGGATAGTTAACGCCTTTGCGACGGAACCGCGCTAGGAGGCTTTGGAACCTCTTTGCCAAGCTTTGCATAGAGGTGATTGTGCAACAGCGCAGGAATACCACGGCACGAGATATCCAAGTGTTGGCCCGTGTAATTGTCAGATAGAACGCCAGTGGTCAGATGCGCGAGCCCTTTGTTCGACCACTCGAAAATTGCAACAAGTGCCTTCTCAGCTTCTTCCTTCGGCCCTAGCAGGCTGCTGAAATACCTCCCGAAATTCGCGCCGCGCTTCTCTGACGAAGCTGCGATTGGCTTCTTCTGATCTTTGGTTGCGATGCGAACGCGTTTTCGAGCTCTTGTTCGTCCTTTGCAGCGGTGTTCC
>JAYTOP010000043.1:0-2698 GCA_043747745.1 Pseudomonadota bacterium | reverse complement strand
TGCAGCGTGGTCGCAATTACCCGCGACCACCAAGAATCAAACCGCATCTTCACCTCGCCTACAAATCTGCGTGCTGAGGGCTTAAGTTGAGAGCATTGGTCGATAAGGCCCTCGCAGCAGGTTGGCGATGCTGAAGATGAAATTGCTGAGTTCAGTGTGCGTCATGGCGGCGGCGTCCAAAGCCGACAGCGCATCGGCAGCCCCCGAAGACTATCCGATTGATCCTGTTTTCCATAACTCAGTGAATCGATGACGCACCGATCCGACGCGCCAAAAAAGTCCCGCATTGCTACGGGGATTTTATCTTTCGAGGCAAGACGTCGCTCACCCCAACTCCTCTGGCTCAAAACTGCCAGAAGCGTTGCTGTGCCGTCGCAGGGATTCCACGCGCGCTGATTTGCATGGCGCGCTCGCCCACCAGGGCCACACATTGCCCGTCGGATTGCCAGGTGATCGCGATGGCTTCGCGTTCATCGCATTCTCTGGCGCACTGCGTCCGGGACTCCGACAGGCGCAATCCGGTGCCATCGCGTTTCCCGTGGGCTTCCTTGAGCGTCCAGTACCGATAGAACAGCTGCTCGCGATCGGTTGCCGGAAGCTGCAGCAACTGTCCGCATTCTTCGGGCGCAAACACATGTGCGGCGAGCGCAAGCCAGTCACGCACGCGCCCTGCCGATTCCACATCGATCCCCAGCGGAAACGCTGCAACCGCTGCGGCGACCACATCACCGCTGTGACTCAGCGACAGATGGATGCACTGTGCCGCGTCGGTGCCGCGCAAACGCAGCTCGGGCGCACCCTGCGCTGCCGCGCCCAACAGCCAGTCTGCGGGATGCGTGCCGGTCAATTCCGCTGCCATCGCTCGAGCCAGCCAATGTCCGGCGATGAATTGCCGCCGCCGCTTCGGCGATCCCATGGCAGCCAGGCGAGCCATTTCCGCCGTGCCCATCCACTCAGCCGTATTCGACCCGGCCTCCGCCTCCATCGCGGATACGCTTGCTACGCGTATCGCAACGCCTCGCTTCAAATCGATACCCTGGCAATTATGTCTTGGAGGAGCAGTTTCACCCACTCGTTGTACTTGGGACGGATATAGGCGGCGCCGTCGCGCATCGCGTATTTCAAGTTTTCGCTGGACACGCAGTCGGTACGCACGCGCTTGGTCTCGTAGAAAACATTATTTGTGCAATCGCAAACGTCGGAGGGCGGGTATGTCTCCATCTTCCTCGAACGATTGCGTGTCGCGCTGGAATAGAAAAGCCCCGTAAGTGCGGGGCTTTTCGTGAAATCGACCCCTCACTTCAACCCCTCTCCCGTTGGGAGAGGGGGCTCAGGAGCGAGTCGTGGGGCTGGATCAGAAATCCATGCCGCCCATGCCGCCCATTCCACCGCCGCCGCCACCGCCACCATGGCCGTGCGACTCGTCCTTCTTCGGGGACTCGGCCACCATCGCCTCGGTGGTGATCATCAGACCGGCGATCGAAGCTGCGTTCTGCAGCGCCGAACGGGTGACTTTGGTCGGATCCAGGATGCCCATCGCGAGCATGTCGCCGAATTCGCCGGTCGCCGCGTTGTAGCCGTAGCTGCCGGTGCCGCCGACGATCTGGTTCAGCACCACGCTCGGCTCTTCGCCGCAGTTGGTGACGATCTCGCGCAACGGCGCTTCCATCGCACGCTTGGCGATCAGGATGCCGTGGTTCTGGTCTTCGTTGATGCCCTTCAGGTCGCCCAGAGCCTTCACCGCGCGGATCAGCGCAACGCCGCCACCCGGAACCACGCCTTCTTCAACGGCCGCACGGGTTGCATGCAGTGCGTCTTCGACGCGCGCCTTCTTTTCCTTCATCTCGATCTCGGTGCTTGCGCCGACCTTGATCACCGCAACGCCGCCGGCCAGCTTGGCCACGCGCTCCTGCAGCTTTTCCTTGTCGTAATCGGACGAGGTGTCTTCGATCTGCGCCTTGATCTGCTTGATGCGCGACTGGATGCCGTCCGCAGCGCCAGCGCCATCGATGATCGTGGTGTTTTCCTTGCTGACCTGGATCTTCTTCGCGCGGCCGAGATCCTTGATCGTGGCCTTCTCGAGCTGCAGGCCGACTTCCTCGGAAATCACGGTGCCGCCGGTCAGGATCGCCATGTCTTCCAGCATCGCCTTGCGACGATCGCCGAAGCCCGGCGCCTTGACCGCGCAGACCTTCACGATGCCGCGGATGGTGTTGACGACGAGCGTGGCCAAGGCTTCGCCCTCGACTTCCTCGGCGACGATCAGCAGCGGCTTGCCCGACTTGGCGACGCCCTCGAGCAGCGGCAACAGCTCGCGCACGTTCGAGATCTTCTTGTCGTGCAGCAGGATGTACGGGTCTTCCAGCTCGGCCGACATCGACTGCTGGTTGTTGATGAAGTACGGCGACAGGTAGCCGCGGTCGAACTGCATGCCCTCGACGACGTCGAGTTCATTGTCCAGGCCCGAACCTTCCTCGACGGTGATGACGCCTTCCTTGCCGACCTTGTCCATCGCCTTGGCGATCAACTCGCCGATGTTCTCGTCGGAGTTCGCCGAGATCGAACCGACCTGGGCGATTTCCTTCGACGTGCTGCACGGCTTGCTGATGGCCTTGAGCTCGGCGACTGCGCCGATCACGGCCTTGTCGATGCCGCGCTTGAGGTCCATCGGGTTCATGCCGGCGGCGACCGCCTTCAT
>JAYTOP010000042.1:0-77311 GCA_043747745.1 Pseudomonadota bacterium | reverse complement strand
CCATAAGATGGTCAAGCTGCACCCGATCAATGGGTTCGCTGCGGAAACATCGGCCGCGACCGTCATCATGATCGCCTCGACCCTCGGCATTCCGGTTTCCACCACGCACAACATCTCGGCCGCGATCATGGGCGTCGGCGCTGCGAAGCGCCTCTCGGCAATCAAGTGGGGCGTGGTCGAACGCATCATCTGGGCATGGATCCTGACCATTCCCGCGGCTGGCGGCATCGCATGGTTGCTGGTCGAGGGGCTGCGGATGGGTGGCTGGTACAACTGACGCCGCGCCCGGATCGCGCCGCGCAGCGCAGGCGATGCACACGACGCATCCGCCTGCAGGGGTCTCCTGCGTTCGGCAGGCATGACTTCCGTCCGATTCAATGATGGTGCCGACGGGTGAGAATCAGCAGGCTCGGCGCTACGCGACAACACTCTTCGCACAGGGAATTCCAATGACCACATTCATGCCGCGCTCCAACCGACTCGCAGCTTTTGTTCTGATTGCGTTGTGCTCATCCTCCACGGGCTTTGCGGCTGTCGCGTCGAGTCCTGCCGCGAAGAAGGATTTTCTGATGGTGAACCTCAACGCCGCAGTCGATCCGGGCAAGGACTTTTTCGAGTACGCCAATGGCGGTTGGCTCGCGCGCAATCCGATCCCGGCTTCGGAATCGGCTTGGGGCATCGGCAACGCGGTGGACGAGCAGTTGAACGTGAGTCTGCGCCGGATCAACGAGAAGGCTGCCGCGACAAAGAACGCGCCCGGCAGCGATCAGCAGAAGATCGGCGATTTCTGGGCGACCGCGATGGACACCGCCAAGGCCGACAAGCTCGGTGCGCATCCGCTGGATGCCGAACTCGCGCGCATCGATACCGTTCACAACGCGCACGACGCGCTCAATGTCGCGTTCGACATCCAGCCACTGGGCGTTGGCGCGTTCTTCGACGACGGCGTCAGCCAGGATGAAAAAGACAGCAACACGATGGCCGTCCACCTGAACCAGGGTGGCCTGGGACTGCCGGAGCGCGATTTCTACTTCAACCCCGAGAAGGGCGTCGCCAAGATCCGAGAGGAGTACGTCGCCCACATGGCGCGCACCCTCGCCCTGCTCGGACGCGATCCCGAGCACGCGAAGACCGATGCAGCCGCCGTGATGGAGTTCGAGACCGCGCTCGCGAAGGCCTCGCGCAAGCTCGAGGACCTGCGCGACCCGCAGAAGAACTACAACAAGATGACGCCCGCGGAAGTGACTGCGAAATACACGCCGTCGATCGTGTGGAGCGAGCGCCTCGCGGCTTGGAACCTGCATGCGGATGTCATCGTGGTCGGGCAGCCGGAATATTTCTCGGCGGTCGACCAGTTGCTGCAGCACACGCCCGAAGCGGTGTTGCGCGACTACCTGCGCCTACACCTCGTCGACGAGTATTCCTCGACCCTGAGCAAGGCGTTCGACGACGAGCACTTCCGTTTCTTCGGCCAGGTCTTGTCCGGTCAGAAGGAACAGCGGCCGCGCTGGAAGCGTGTGCTGGATTCCGAAGGTCGTGCGATGGGCATGGTGCTGGGCAAGATCTTCGTCGCGGACTACTTCCCCGCAGCCGCGAAGAAGCGCTACGTCGACCTCGTCGAGGCGATTCGCGTCGCCTATCACGACCGCATCGAAAAGCTCGACTGGATGAGCCCCGAGACCAAGGCCAAGGCGCAGGCCAAGCTCGCGGCCGTCACCCCGAAGGTCGGCTATCCGGACAAGTGGAAGGATTATTCGGCGCTCGTCGTCGGCCGCAATTCGTATTGTGAGAACATGAAGAATGCCGCGCGCTGGCGTTTCAACGACGCGATCGGCAAGTTCGGCAAGCCGGTCGACCGCACCGAATGGGGCATGACGCCGCAGACCTACAACGCCTACTACAACCCGTCGAACAACGAGATCGTGCTGCCGGCCGCGTCCTTCACAATTCCCGGAATGCTGGATGCGGACGTCGATGACGCGGTGGTGTACGGCTATGCGGGCGCGTCGACCATCGGCCACGAGATCACCCACGGCTTCGACGACGAGGGCCGCCAGTACGACGCCGCAGGCAACCTCACCGACTGGTGGACCGCGCAGGACGCGGAGAAATTCCAGAAGCACGCCGAGGTCATGGTCCAGGAGTTCAACGCCTACGAACCGCTGCCCGGCCTGCACATCAACGGCAAGGCGAGCCTCGGCGAGAACATCGCCGATTACGGCGGTATCCTGCTCGGCCTGGATGCGTTCAAGAAGACGCAGCAGTACCGGGAAGGCAAGAAGATCGGCGGGCTGACGCCGCTGCAGCGTTACTTCCTCGGTTATGCGCTGGGCTGGCTGTCGCAGCAGCGCGAAGAGCGCTTGCGCTCACGCCTGTTGTCCGACGTGCATGCACCCGCGAAGTGGCGCGTGCTCGGTCCGATGTCGAACATTCCGGAGTTCTACGAAGCGTTCGGCATCAAGCCAGGCCAGCCGATGTGGCGTCCGGAAGGCGAGCGTGTGCAGATCTGGTAGGGCCACCAGAACAGGGAAGGGCGAAGCCATCAACCAGCAAAATCAGCGGCATGCCGAAGGAACGTCCGCTGGATTGCCTGCAATCCAGAAAGACGTTGATGGACAGCGTCAAGCCTTCATGTTCGCAGTCCGTGCATAGAAATACTTCTTCGCCACTTCCGCCGCGATCACGTACGCGAGCGTCAGCCCGATCATCGCGAGCATCAACGACGCGGGCAGTGGGACGAAGCCGAAGATCGAATCGAATGGAAGATACGGAATGACCAGCGTGACCACGATCACGATGACTGTGCTGATGAGCAGCAGCTTGCCCGGCATGCTGCGCCAGAACGGCCGGCGCGTGCGCACGACCAGCGCGATGACGAGTTCGGTCAGCAGCGATTCGATGAACCAGCCGGTGCGGAACGTCTCGGGCGTAGCGCGGAACAGCAACAACAGGACGCCGAACGTCATGAAGTCGAACAACGAGCTGACCAACCCGAACAGCACCATGTAGTCGCGAATGAACACCGTGTTCCAGCGGCGCGGCTTCGCCACCCATTCCGGATCGACGTTGTCGCTGGCGATGGTGGTCGCGGGGATGTCGGACAGGAAATTGTTGAGCAGGATCTGCGAGGCGAGCAACGGCAGGAACGGCAGGAAGATCGAGGCGGCCGCCATGCTGAACATGTTGCCGAAGTTCGCGCTGATCGTGGTGAGGATGTACTTGAGCGTGTTCGCGAACGTGCGTCGGCCCTCGTCGATGCCTTCGCGCAGGATGCCGAGGTCCTTTTGCAGCAGCACGAAATCTGCGGCGTCCTTCGCCACGTCCACCGCGGTGTCCACCGAGATGCCCACATCCGCGCAGTGCAGGGCGGGCGCATCGTTGATGCCGTCGCCCATGTAGCCGACGACGTGGCCGGATTTCTGCAGCGCGAGGATGATCCGTTCCTTCTGGTTCGGATCGACTTCCGCAAAGACAGTCGTGAGTCCGGCCGCATGCAGCAGCGCCTCGTCGCTCATGGCGTTCATCTCACGACCGGTCATGCTGCCGGCGACCTCCAGCCCGACCGCATTGGCGACGTGGCGCGCGACCTTGCGGTTGTCGCCGGTGATGATCTTGAGGCTGACGCCGCGCTGCGCCAGGTCGAGGATGGTCTGGCGCACGTCGGCCTTGGGCGGATCGAGGAACAGGAGGAAACCGGCGAAACACAGGTCCTTCTCGTCGACGCGCGTGTAGGCACCTTCGCGATGTTCAACGGTTCGTGAGGCGACGCCGAGCACGCGATAACCCTGGCCGCTCCACGCGTCGTAACGCGTCTCGATTTGTGCGCGCAGCGCGGCGTCGAACGGCACCGTGCCGGTGGCGGCTTGCACGCCCGTGCAAATCGCGAGGATGTTGTCGAGCGCGCCCTTGGCTACCAGGGTGCGTGCGCCCGTCGCATCGGCCGCGACCACGGACAGGCACTTGCGCACGAAGTCGTACGGAATCTCGTCGACCTTGTGTTCGGTACCGAGGTCGATCGCAGCCTTTTCCGCGCTGGCGTTGACCGCATCGTCGAGCGGATTGGAAAGCCCGGTCTGGAAGCGTGCGTTGATGGCGGCGAGGCGCAACACGGCGGCGGAAGGCTTGCCCGCAACATCGAACGCGCCGTCGAGTTCGACCACGCCCGCGGTCAGCGTGCCGGTCTTGTCGGTGCACAGCACGTCCATGCTGCCGAGGTTCTCGATCGAGTTCAGCCGCCGCACGATCACGCCGAGCTTCGCCATGCGCTTGGCGCCGTGCGACAGGGTGATGCTGATGATCGCCGGCAGCAGTTCCGGCGTGAGGCCGACCGCGAGCGCGAGCGCGAACAGCAGCGACGCAATCGGCGGCTTGTGCATGAAGATGTTGATGGCCAGCACCAGCAACACCATCACCAGCATGATCCGCGTCAGCAGGTAGCCGAAGCGTTTGATGCCGCGTTCGAACTCGGTCATCGGCGGGCGCAGCGACAGCTTGTCGGCGATCTGCCCGAACACGGTCGCCTTGCCGGTGCGTACGACCAGCACCTGCGCGGTGCCGCTGCGCACGCTGGTCCCCATGAAAACGCAGTTGCTGCGTTCGGCGAGGGCGGCATCGGCCGCGACGGCGCCAGGCTTCTTTTCGACCGGGAATGTTTCTCCGGTGAGCACCGCCTGATTGACGAAGAAGTCCTTCGCGACCAACACCACGCCGTCGGCCGGAATCAGGCTGCCTGCGGACAGTTGCACGATGTCGCCAGGCACCACGTCCGTCGAAGCCAGCGTCAATGCCTTCCCGCCGCGCAACACATTGGTATTGATGGTGACCTGCGAACGCAATTTCTCGATCGCGTTACTGGCGATGTATTCCTGGACGAAGCCGAGGATCGTGCTGCCGAGCACGACGGCCAGTACGACGCCCGCATCGACCCACTCCGAGGCCATCAGCGAGACCGCCGACGCGAAAATCAGGATTAGTACCAGCGGACTCTTGAACTGGTTCGCGAACAGTCCCAGCGCGCTCGCCTGTTTCTTCGCATCGAGCGCGTTGGGGCCGTAACGCTTGAGCCGCAGCGCGGCCTCGGCTGGTGCCAGTCCTCCCGCGTCGGCACCCAGCGCTGCCAACAGTCGGTCGGACGGCAGGCTCCATTCGGCGTCAGGAACGGACTGAGCGGATGTTCCAGTCGCAGGATCGTGCTTGAACAATCGAGCGAAGAAATTCACTTGTCTTCCTTGAAAGTGATTGCGGTGCGATCTTGTCCGGCGATCCATGGACACCGGCGCAGATGCGCCAGCCCGCAGCACAGCATAGACCCGCCAGCGTGAACCAGATGGGGCGTCGCATCGAGATCGCGGGAACGGCACTTTTTATGCGCTGCAATCTCTGGGCTGCTTCGGCAGCCAATCGGAGATGGATGCATGCGCATCAAGCTCATCGCACTCGCACTCAGTTTTGTCGTCGCGCAACGCGTCACCGCGCAAACGCCCGACGCGGATTTCGCAACACCGCCAACATCGGCCCAGCACTTCACCATCATGTCGACCGCGGGAAAGCACGGTACGTCCGCGCGCTGGACCGGTCCCGATGGCACGAGGATAGGACGCGAAAGCCTCGTGCTGCGCGGCCAGGTGTTCGAGCTGGACAGTACGGCGCATGTCGGCAGTGACGGCATGCTCGATCGTGTTGTGGTTCGCGGCCACACGCCGAATGGCGATGCCGCCGAATCCTTCGCGATTGCTGACGGCGTAGCCTCCTGGAAGAGTCAGGTGGACGCTGGCTCCGCTCCATATCACGGCACTGCCGAATACAAAAGTTTCGGTGGGCCCATCGAGCTCAACGCGGATTTCCTCGAAGCCTTGCTGGTCGCACCAGACCGATCGCTCGCCCTTCTGCCCGGCGGCCGCGCGCATGCGGATGCGCTCGCGACTGCGATTGTCGGAAATGACACTGCGAAAAAGAAAGTCATCGCCTACGCGATCACGGGTTGAACAATACCCCTGTGCCATTCTGGGCCGACGAGTCGGGCAGGTTCTTTGCCTCGGTCGGCTACCTGAGCTGGATACCGGTGGGTTATGAAAGCGCGCAGCCGGTGCTTGAGAAAGTGCAGGACGACGCGCTTGCATCGACGACCCGCGGGCTCGTGCAGAAGCTCACCAGGACGCCATCGGGCGCGGTCGCATTCACCAACGTCCGCGCGTTCGTCGATGGCTAGCGCTTCGTCGAAGGGCAGACCGTGGTGGTCGACAAGGGCCTGATCACCCAGGTCGGCCCTGCGAGCTCGATCGTCGTACCGAAGAACGTGCAGGTGATCGATGGCAAGGGCGAGACCCTCGTGCCGGGTCTGTGGGATTCGCACAGGCATTTCGAAGGAGACGCCAGCGGGCCCATGCTGCTGTCGCTTGGCATCACCTCGGCGCGCGACCCCGGCAACGTCAACGAGCTCACGATCGCGCGCGCAGCGCGGCGTGCGAAGGGCGAACTGCTGAGCCCGCGCATCTATGCGTCGGTGCTGGTCGATGGCAAGGGTCCCAATACAGCGCAAGTCGCCAGCGTCGCAACGTCGCAGGGTGAAGCGCTCGCCATCGTGCGCAAGGCCAAGGCCGATGGATTCATCGCAATCAAGTTCTACGGCACGTTCAATCCCGCGTGGGTGAAGGCGACAGCCGCGGAAGCGCATCGCCTCGGCCTGCACGTGCATGGACATCTTCCCGCAGGCATGCGCACCACCGAGGCCATCGCCGACGGCTACGACGAAATCACCCACATCTACTTCGTGATGATGCAGGCGATGCCGGACTCGGTGGTATCGAAGTCCAACGGCATGGCGCGATTCGAAGGTCCGGGGCGTTATGCCAAGGACGTCGATCTCGATGCGGAGCCGATGAAGTCGCTGGTAGCCTCGATGGCGAAAAAGAAGATCGTGGTCGATCCGACGCTGGTCGTCGCCGAGAGCCTGTACGTTCCCGAGAATGGCGATCTGTCGCCGTCCTACGCACCTTTTGTCGGCGGTCTTCCTCCGGCAGTGGAGCGCGGTTTCCGGCAAGGAGGCTTCACGGTTCCGTCGGATCTCACGCGCGCTGACTATCGCGCCAGCTTTGCCAAACTCGTGGCGCTCGTCGGCGTGCTGCACAAGGCTGGCGTGCCGATCGTTGCGGGCACCGATGGTTCCGGGATGGAACTCGTGCGCGAACTCGAGCTGTACGTGAGCGCGGGATTCACCACATCCGAAGCACTGGCCAGCGCGACGATCGTTCCGGCCCGCAACGTCCACGCCGACGGACGCACCGGCTCGATCCACGTCGGCAAGGCCGCCGACCTCGTGCTCGTCGACGGCAATCCGCAAACCAACATCGGCGACCTGCGCCACACCAAGGTCGTCATGATGGACGGCAAGCTCATGGACGCCGACGCCCTGCGTGCCGCGGGAGGTTTCTCCGGTCGGCCGAAGTTCGAGGATTGAATCATCGGCGGCAGCCGCAACGGAACATGGACCGGGGTCGGTCGTTGGTTTGTCCCCCGGCATCCGGCGATTCGACCATCAGCGGCGGCGCTTCATTGCGCACGTTGTTATCGGCCCTATTGATGGGCGCTCCCCGAACCTCAGATCGAGTCGAGGAACGCCAGCACCTGCTGGCGTTGTACTTCCTGCAGGTGCAGGTAGCTGTCGCGCGCGCGTCTGGCTTCGCCATCGTGGGCCCGGATCGCTGCATCGAGGGTCGCAGCGCGGCCGTCGTGCAGATAAGGCGCACTGGTACGCACGCCCCACAGCGGCGGCGTCTTGATATCGCTTCCGAGCGCCATGCCTTGCACGATGCCATCGCCGAGCGAGCCCATGTCGTGCAGCAGCAGGTCGGAATACAGATTGACGCCCTTGCGATCCAGCGCCGCAACGGCATTGGGTCCGGTCTGCATGCGCTGTGTGTGGCAACCCGAGCAGCCAACGGAGCTGAAGAGCATCCCACCCATTTGCGCTGCGGCGCTCGGCTGCCGCGTCGGCGGCGGTGCGAGCAGCCGCATGAAATCGGCGACGGCATCGATATCGCTACGTCCGGTTTGTGGGTCGACGGTGTCTTCCGGGTCGGTCACCCTGTCATAGCGGGCCAGGCGAACCCGATCGCCGTTGGGCGCGTTTTCGGTCGGAAAGAAACGATTTGTGATGCCCATTTCGTTGAGGTAGGCATCGCCTGCGAAGGCGAGCAGGGTCGCGTGTTGGCCCTTCCATCCGAAGCGGCCGACGCGCGTCGCGCCGGTGGTTTCATCGGCGACCATCGACGGCAATCCATGCAAGCCATCGTGCTGCGACCGCGCGGCGTTCTGCAGGATGGTTTCATCGGGAATCGCTTCGATCAGGCCGAGCCCGAACAGCGCCGTCGATTGCCGGTGCGCGACGACAGTCGCCTGCGACGGGATGACCTCCAGTGCGCCCGGCGCGATCGCCTTGTCCTGCAGCAGCGAGCCGCCGATGTTTGCCAGCGGATCGAACTGTCCGTTGGTCCCATGCCCGAAACGCGTCACCACGATGTTCGAGCTGCCGCCGATTGCGGGCTTGGAGTGGCATGCGGCGCACGCGGAGTTGTTGAAAATCGGCCCCAGTCCACCGGCGGCGGTTTCCTTGTTCTGGAACTCATCGAGGCCGGCGGCGAAGGCGGTGATCTGTTCGGCGGTCAGTCCCGGCAACGGCGATCCGAACCTGCTGCCTGGTGCGGAAACCTGCGCCCGGTAGGGATCGGGCCGGTGCCGCTGGGCCGCGTGCTTGGGGACGGCCAACTGCGGCTCGGCCAGGCTGTAGCCCGTGACCAGCGTCATGCCGAGGATGGTGACTGCGAGGATGCGTCGGCGTGTGGCAGATGTCGGTGCGTTCATGGCTGGTCTCCATGCGGCGGTGGGGGATTTGGCGCCGCGTCGTACCCGTCGTCTTCCGGTGGTGGCGGTCGATCGCCGTCGCCGCCCGGTGGAGGTGGGCGACGACCTTGGCCGCCTTGCATGCCACCGCCCGGACCCGCTGGACCTTGTTGGCGCGTCGGCCGATCGCCGTAACCGCCAGGTTTTCCGGGCGAGCCGCGCCGATCGCCGGGGCCGCCGTGGCCATCGGGCGGCGGGGGCGGGCGGTGCGTCTCGTGCCAGCGGTCGAAGCGGGTGAGCTGGTCGGGCGTCAGCACTTTCGCCAGACTCGCGTGCAGCTGCTGGTCGAGTGCGTCATGTTTGCTGCGCATGGCCTCGTGCATGGCCATCATCGCGGCGTGGTGTTGTTCGAGGATGGCCTGGACGGACGCGCGCTGCGTGTCCTTGAGCCCGACCGTGGTCGCGATCTCGTCCATCGGCGGCCCCTTGGGCGGCGGCCGGCGATCCTGGGCACCAGCGTGCATCGCGAGCAACAGCAGGGCGGAACAGGTCAACTGGCGGATCATGGCGTTCTCCTCGTGGCAGCCGGGGGATGCAGCGGCGAGGTCAAGACTGGGACGCAACTGCGCAGCGACGATGGAGCCATCGTGGAGAAATCAAGGATTTGTTCGCGCCAGTCCCCAAACCGGGTCGAACAGAACGTAATGTGATCATCGTCCTTCCCGCTCCGCGTTCTGCGACCCACTGCCCTATGCGCATTCGGCTTCGACTCTGGCATCGACTCTTCATCGCGTTCGCGGGGATGAGCATCGTTGCGTTGGCGACGTTCGCAGTGCTGCAGCAGCAGGACCTGCGGCGCGGCTTTCTCGATTACCTCAATCGGCTCAGCCTGGAGCGCATCGCCGATGGTGCGGCGCGCCTTGGCAAGCGCTACGAAACCGCCGGCAACTGGGATTTCGTGCGCGGCCAGCCCGGCGAATTCATGGACACCCTCGGCCTGCCACCCGGGCCGCCGGATCGTCCGGAGCAGGGAGGTCGTGGCGGCGGCGGGAGCCTTCAGGGCGGTCCTGACCCAGCGGATCGCTGGCATCCTCCGGGCGGTGGGCCGCCAGGCGGCAGGCCGCCACCAGGCCAACGACCACCACCAAGCGAGCGACCGCCACCGGGCCAGCAACCGCCACCGCCGGGACCTCGCGGGTGGCCACCACCGCCGCACGACGGTTCCGGTGGCATGCCACCGCCCGCTGGTCAGCCGGGTGATCGGCCTCCGCCCCCGGAAACCGCTCCGGATGGCGCGCTTCCTGGCAGCCAACCTGAGTTACCTGGCGTTGAACCATCAACCCGCGAGCGCCTGTCACAGGCGCATCGCGATCAATCGCCGCCGTACGATCAACCAACCCAAGGCGATGCAGCCCGGCTCAACGAACAAGCGCCGCAAGACGAACAGCTCCCGTCGCCGGACGACCGATCTGCGGAGGCGGTGCCGAGCGCGCGTACTGCTTCAGCGCAGCCGGACGACCAGATTCGCCCACCGCCGCCGCCGCCGAGGCCAGCCGGGCCACTCGACCTTCGGGCGCGCCTGCTGCTTGTCGAT
This sequence comes from Pseudomonadota bacterium, assembly GCA_043747745.1. Classification (GTDB taxonomy): domain Bacteria; phylum Pseudomonadota; class Gammaproteobacteria; order Xanthomonadales; family Xanthomonadaceae; genus SZAS-103. The sequence goes on along the minus strand of JAYTOP010000042.1, from coordinate 66,879 downwards.
GAGGACGGCGCGGTCGTCGTCGGCAATCCCGATGTACCGGCAGACTCTCCTTTCATTCCGATCCTGAGCCATGGCGCGATGGTCGGACGCCTGCTGCTGGCACCGATGCCGAAACTGCGCGGCGACCTCGACCTGTCGTTCGCGCAGACGCAGTTGCACCACGCCTTGCTGATGGGGCTTGCGGTGCTGCTGGGCGCGTTGCTGCTGGCGTGGCTGCTCGCGCGCTGGATGCTTGCGCCGATCCGCGCGTTGAGCGCCGGTTCGCGCGCGCTGGTCGCCGGCAACTTCGCGATGCGCATTCCGGCCACGCGCAGCGATGAGCTCGGCGCGCTCGCCGAGGACTTCAACCGGCTTGCCGCGACGCTCGAGAAGAACCGCGATGCGCGGCGTCGCTGGGGCGCCGACATCGCGCACGAACTGCGCACGCCGATCAGCATCCTGCGTGGCGAGATCCAGGCCCTGCAGGACGGCATCCGCAAGGTGGTGCCGGAGACGCTGGCTTCGTTGCAGGCCGAATGCGACCGCCTCGCCGGCCTCGTCGAAGACCTTTACCAACTGTCGCTGTCGGACGTGGGCGCGCTCGCGTACCGGTTCGAGCCGCTCGACCTCGGCGACCTGTTGCGCGATGTCGTGCAGTCGCATGCGGGCGCGACGAAGGACGCGGGCCTCGAATTGACCATGGATGCGTCTCCGGTCGTGAACCTGCCGTTGCAGGGCGACGCGCAGCGCCTGATGCAGCTGTTCGCCAACCTGCTGCGCAACGCGTTGCGCTACACCAATGCGCCCGGGAAGGTGCGGATCGTCGCGCGTCGCGTGGGCACCGATTGCGTGGTGGAAATGGACGACACGGCACCCGGCGTGCCGCAGGCATCGCTACCGCATTTGTTCGATCGCCTGTACCGCGTCGAGTCCTCGCGCAGCCGTGAGTTCGGCGGCGCCGGCCTCGGCCTTGCGATCTGCCGCAACATCGCGCTCGCGCATGGCGGCAACATCGTCGCCTCGCCCTCAGCGCTGGGCGGCTTGTGCATCAGCCTGCGCCTGCCGCTCGCGGGCGATGCGAGATGAATGCCGGCCCGCATGTGCTGATCGTCGAGGACGAAGCCAAGCTGGCGTCGTTGTTGCAGGACTACCTGCAGGCATCCGCGTATCGCGTCACCGTGCTGGCGGACGGCAGCGATGCCGTGCGCTGGGTGCGCGAGCACGCGCCGGACGCGATCCTGCTGGACCTGATGCTGCCCGGCGTGGATGGCCTCACCCTGTGCCGCGAGATCCGCGCGTTCTCGAACGTGCCGATCCTGATGGTGACCGCGCGCGTGGAGGAGATCGACCGCCTGCTCGGCCTGGAACTCGGCGCCGACGATTACATCTGCAAGCCCTTCAGCCCGCGCGAAGTCGTGGCGCGGGTCAAGGCGGTGCTGCGGCGGGTGAGTGCGGAGAAGCAGGGCGCGGCTTCGCCGTTGCAGTTCGACGACGAGCGCCAGGAAGCGCGGCTGCATGGCAAGGCCCTGCCGCTGACGCCGGTGGAATTGCGACTGCTGCGCGCGCTAGCTGCGCGACCCGGGCGCGTGCTGTCGCGCAGCCAGTTGATCGACGCGTTGTACCTCGACCACCGCGTGGTCAGCGACCGCACCGTCGACAGCCACATCAAGAACCTCCGCCGGAAGCTGTCCGAGACCTGCAACGGCATCGACCCGGTGTCGTCGATCTACGGGCTTGGATACAAGCTGGAGTGGGCTGGTGACGACCGCAATGGCGGTTGACTTCTGGGTGATCTGCCAGCAGTGGAACAACCAGAAAATTGATCAAGAACACCAATGCGCTGCACTCGCACGTCGGGCAGGGCAAGACAAGTCAAGGAAGATCAAGAGCTGCAACGCGCTGCGCGCGCTGAAGCTCTTGATCTTTGCTTTTCGTTTGTCCTACGACTTTCGCGCGCAGCGCATTGCAATGCGTGGTCGATAGCCACTGGCACGAGGCGCCCGCCGCCCGACAATTCGCTACGACTACTGGGCGACAACCACCCGATTCCGCCCAGCCGCCTTCGCTGCATACAGCGCCTCGTCGGCGCGTTGCAGCCACGTCGGCAGGCTGTCGAGCTGGCGGAATAGCGCGACGCCGAACGATGCGGTGACCGTTCTGGCCGGATCGATCGGCGTCGATGCGATCGCCATCCGCATCGTATCGGCCACGTGCACGATGCCGTCACTGCGTGCGCCGCGCACCAGCAGCAGGAATTCCTCGCCGCCCCAGCGCGCGAACACGTCGTCGCGCCGCAGCAACGCTTCCTAGCGGCGTGCGATCTGGCGCAGCACTTCGTCGCCGACCGGATGGCCGCAGGTGTCGTTGATGTTCTTGAAATGATCGATGTCGAACAGGATCAGCTCATCGTTGGTGTCGGGCGCGGCGACGAGGTTCATCAGCAGGTGTTCGCTCGCGCGGCGGTTGTACAAGCCGGTCAACCCGTCGCGTTCGGCCAGCGCCTGCATCTTCGCGCGTTCCAGTTGCAACGTGGAAACCCAGCGCTCGATCCCGCGATGGAACGGGATATAGACCAGTATCAGCATCATCACCGGACCGAGCGTCACGACCAGGTCCATGCCACGCGGGCTGTGCAGTTCGGCCGGATGCGTGCACAGGTAAGGCAGGGCCGGTCCGGCCACCAGCACCCACGCAACGAACGCTGCAATGAGCGCGACGCGCGGGCGCATGAACACGATCATCGACAGGATCAACGGCAGCAACATCGCACTCATCGGCGGCAGGCTGTCGATGAGGGTGGTGCCCGGTGTCTGCATCGCGCGGATCGGGCACACCCACGCTGGCGCGGCGAGGCCAACCAGGTCGAGCATGAGTCCGGTCTGGATCACCTGGGTCATGCTGTCGGGTCGCAACAGCAACCAGACAAACAGGCTGGACAAAGACAACGCCAAGCCGATCGATATCACCAGATCGAGCATCTGCGGCGCGGCCTGACGCGTGTGCAGCCAGGCGATGAACGCCGCGCCCAGCGCCGAGATCAGCAACAGGAACAGGCCGGCGCGGCGGATGAAGCGCTGGCGGGGGTCGATGATCAAGGGGCGGGGATCGGGTTGATCGTTACAACAAATCCCCACCCGCCGACAGCAAGTGCTCGATGCGGTCGCCGAGGCCGCCGATTTCCAGCACGAGGCGATCGATCTCGGCAGCTTCGAGGCAGTCGTAGGGGCGGTTTTCGCACAGTTGCAGGTACGGGACATCGTCGAGCGGGCTGATTGCAAGGTAGCCGACCGCGCTCTCCCAGTTGAACGCGAGCGCGCGCTTGAGATCGACGCCGGTGGTCGGCGCGAGCACGGTGCTGACGCGCACATATTTGCGGCCATCCTCGTCCTCGAGTTCGGCCAGATAGATGCTCTGGTGGCGACGACCTTGGTCCAGCGACAACCGCACGCAGACAAGATAGGGCTCGTTGCTGGTCAGCTTGTAGCGCGCGAGCAAGTGGCCGCGGATCTGTTCAAAGTTGAGCATGATGGCCCCGCGAATGGTGAGCCTTATGCTAACCCTGCGCTTCCGGTGACACCACGGCCATCTTGCTCGCTACACTTGGGACTCATGAAAAGCGCGCGACCTGGCTTCTCGCACCCCTCCACCGAACGGATCCGTTCCGCCAGGTCCGGAGCCGTGAAACCCGGCCCGACCAAACCAATGTCGGCGAAGGCAGCGCTCACGCGCATCCACGCCGCAATCCGCGCGATCCCGGTCGGCAGCGTGGCCGGTTATGGTGTGATCGCGCGTCGCGCCGGGCTGCCCGGTCGCGCGCGGCTGGTCGCTCGAGTGCTGTCGAACAACGACGACCCGAGCTTGCCCTGGCACCGCGTCCTGCGCAGCGACGGGCGCATCGCGTTTCCTCCCTGTTCCCAAGGCTACGCCGAGCAAACCCAGCGTCTGCGTGCTGAAGGAGTTGAGGTCGAGTCCGGCCGCGTGCGGGGCATGCCACGCGATAGTGAGGATCTCGACACCCTCGTCTGGGCGCCGCCACGCCGCTGATCCCTGCGCCAATCCGAGATAGCAGGGTTTTGTACAGCGAATTGTGACGTGATGCCCGGTATCATGGCGTCCTTGTTTGCGCGGAGCCCGCATGTTCAACCATTTGCCGAAAGCCACCCAGGCGTTGTTGTGGATCAATGGTGGCTTGTTATTGCTGCAATACATCATTGGCGATTCGCATTTCGCGCCTTTCGCGCTATGGCCGCTGGGAGGCGGCGCTCCGGATGTCCTCTCTTCGGGCATGCACTTCATGCCATGGCAGCTGGTGACCTATGCGTTCCTGCACGCGGACATCAATCACATCTTCTTCAACATGCTCGCGCTGCTGATGTTCGGCGCGCCGCTCGAATACACCTGGGGTACGCAGCGTTTCATCACCTACTACATGGTCTGCGTGGTCGGCGCGGGCTTGACCTATCTCGCATGGGCGGCGGCGATGCACATCGAGAGTCCGGTGATCGGCGCGTCCGGCGGCGTGTTCGGGCTGCTGCTCGCCTACGGCATGTTGTTTCCAAAGCAGCGCGTGATGCTGTTGTTCCCGCCGATCCCGATGGACGCACGCACCCTGGTGATCGGCTATGGCGTGCTCGAACTGCTGAGCGGCGTGATCGGCGTCGGCGCGAACATCGCCCACTTCGCGCATCTGGGCGGCATGCTGTTCGGCTGGCTGATGATCCGCTACTGGCGCGGCCAACCCCCGTTCAACAAGCGCCCCCGCAATGGTGGCATCCGGCGCTGAGGTTCAGCGCCAGATCGACACCGGTGCCTTGGCCTGCATCGGTTGCCCGGCCTTGCATGCGTAGGTCTTGCCGAACTCCGCGACGTTCGCGAGGGGGCCGTTGACGCGGTACTTCGCCGGTGCCTGGATCGAGGTGCTGATGTCTGCCGTCAAGGTGTCGGGCGCGCTGCTGCGCTGCCAGACTTTTGCGTAGGCCTCGAAGAAATGTCGTTCGGGTGCCGACGATCCTTTTGCTGCGGGCTGGCCGGCAATGGCTGCCTTCAATGCTTCGAAAGCAAGTTCAACGCCGCCCAGGTCGGCGAGGTTTTCGTCGCGGGTCAGGTGGCCGTTGACCTTGACGCCTCCCTGCACCTCATAGCCGTCGTACTGCGCGACGATCTGCGCGGTGCGCTGCTCGTAGCCAGCCGAGGTCGTGGGCGTCCACCAGTCGTGCAGCTGCCCATTGGCATCGATGGTGCGGCCCTTGCCATCGAACGCGTAATGCAATTGATGGCCGATCAGCGCGCCGAGTCCGCCGAATTGCTGCGCGGTATCCGCGTTCGCGTCGAACACCGGCGGTTGCAGGAACGCGGCGGTGACGACGACGCGGTTCTGCACCAGGTCGTAGGACACGTCGGGAATCTGCGCGAGCACCGACCAGCGGCGTTCGCTGGTGCGCTTGCCGATCGATGCCATGTCGTGCTGATGACTCCATGCGGCTACAGCCAGCATGTCGGTCGCGAAGTTGCCGCCGACCAGCGTGAGCCCCGTGACAGGCGCCTTGCGCGACGACTCGCCGATCTCGATGCGCAACTTGTCGAGCTTGGCCAGTGCGGCTGCGCGGGTCGGCGCATCCATCCACGTGCTGTGTTCAATCGCAGTCTTCGTCGCGGCGCGCAGGCCATCCGCGACGCGGGTCGCGGCCATCCGGGATGCGTCCGGCAGATAGCGTTCGGCATACGCGTGGCCCATCGGTTCGCCGAGTGCGCGATCGACCGCATCGAGCACCATCAGCCAGCGCGGCTGCGGTTGCTGGTCGCCATCGAGCACGCGGTCGTACATCTGGAAGTGCGCGTCCTGGAATCCGCGCGACAGATAGGGCGCGAGCGCGTTCGCGGTGTGGAAGCGCAAATACGCCTGCCATTGCTCGATCGGAGCGCCAGCCAGCAAGCCATCCGCAGCTTCGAAGAAACCCGCGTGCGCAAGCGAGATATGGTCGTCGTCGGCGCGTTGCGCGCGCAGGAACCTGTCGAACGCGATGCTCGGATACGTCTTCTGCAATTCGACCAGGGTGACCGGTCGATATGCGTTGTTCGGGTCGCGCAATTGCACCAACGGCAACGAGGCTTGCGCAAGCCGGATCTCGATGCCGAGTACCCAGCCCGATTCGATGGAAACCTTGTCGGCCGACGTGCCCGACAGTTGCAGGACCGTTTCGACATAGGTGCGGTAACGGCTGAGCAACGCGCGCGTGTCAGCATCGGTACGCGTGTAGTAGTCCGGATCGGGCAGGCCGAGTCCGCCCTGGTTCGCATAGCCGAGCTGACGGTCGAAATCCTTGAGGTCCACGTCCGCGGAGAAGTTGAACAGCACCGGTACGCCGGCCGCATGCAGATCCGCGATCGCGGCGGCGACATCCTTCGGCTTCCTGATTTTTGCGATGCGATCGAACAGCGGTTGCAGCGGCGCCGTGCCAGCGGCATCGACCGCGGCGTCGTTCATGCCATCGGTCCACAACGCGCCGAGCGCGCGATCGGCATCATTGCGAGGCGTGCGCGCCGCCTCTTCAAGCAGCGTGCGTTCCTGCTGGCGCGCATTGGCGAGCATCGCGTCGAATGCCGACACGCTGCCAGCCATGGGTGCCGGATGCGCTTTCAACCAGTCGCTGTTGACCAGTTGGTAGTAGTCGCTGCATGCCGTGCCAGTAGGGGCGGCGGCAGCGGGCTTGGCGGTTTTCGATTTCGCCTTCGCGGCATCGGCGGGTGCATTGAAGCCGAGCATCAGCATCGGAACGAGCAACAGTGCGTGGCGCGTGGAGGGCATCGACGAACTCCTGATCGGGATGCCGGAGTGTAACAAGCCATGGCGTGCGGTCAGTCGACAAGCGGCTGCGGCGTTCAGCGATGCTTGGATCGACGCGCTATCCTTTGCTCGTGTCGCGGCGCATCGACGCTGCTTGCGCAGATTTTTCCGATCCATGAGGAAACCCCGATGACGACGCACGCAAGCGGACCGTTCGACGTGAAGTTACTGCCACAGCCGGTGGAGGATGCAACCGGCGGCGCGGCGATCGGCAGGATGGCGCTCGACAAGCGGTTCCATGGCGACCTGGACGCGACCAGCAAGGGCCAGATGCTGGCGCATCGTTCGGGCGTCGCGGGCTCGGCTGGTTATGTCGCGATGGAGGTCGTCAGCGGTGCGCTGCATGGCCGCAGCGGCACGTTCGTGCTTCAGCACAGCGGCACGATGACGCGCGGCGATGCGCAGTTGGCGCTTGCCGTCGTGCCGGACTCCGGCACCGGTCAGCTCACTGGCCTTGCCGGCAAGATGGCGATCGTCATCGCCGACGGAAACCATGCCTACGCATTCGACTACACGCTGCCGGACATGCCATAGCGAAATACGCACGTTCCGTGCACCAAAAAAAACCCCCGCAATGCGGGGGTTCTTGTGTGACGTACAACTGATGGCCGACTACCAGATCACCACCTGCTTGTCGGCCGGACGCACCATCGCATCGCCCGCCTTGCACATGAATGCCTGCGCGAACGCCGGCATGTTCGACGGCGCGCCGATCGCACGGAACTGGGCTGGCGAATGCGGATCGGTGTTCAGGCGCACCATCGCTTCCTGCGGCTTGAAGCTGCGGCGCCAGACATTTGCGAAGTTCATGAAGAAGCGCTGGTTCTCGGTGTAGCCATCGACCTTGGTGTCGGGCTTGTACTTCGCATCGGTCGTGAGTTCCTTCTGCAGTGCGTCGAAGGAAATGTTGACGCCACCGAGGTCGGCGATGTTCTCACCAAGTGTCAGCTCGCCCTTGACGTGCAGGTCCGCACCCTTCGGGTCCTTCATCACGATGTAGTCGTTGAATTGCGCGACGAGCTTGCCGGTGCGTTCCTCGAAGCCCTTCTTGTCGGCATCCGTCCACCAGTTGCTCTGGTTGCCCTTGGCGTCGAACTGCGCGCCCTGGTCGTCGTAGCCGTGGGTCATCTCGTGACCGATCACCGCGCCGATGCCGCCGTAGTTGAGCGCCGGATCGGCCTTCGCGTCGAAGAACGGCGGCTGCAGGATTGCGGCCGGGAACACGATCTCGTTCTGCAATGGGTTGTAATAGGCATTGACCGTCTGCGGCGTCATGCCCCATTCGGTGCGATCGACCGGCTTGCCGATCTTGGCGAGTTGCCACTCGTTGTTGAACGCATTTGCGGCGAGCACATTGGCGAGATAGTTGTCCTGGGAAACTGTCAGGCCGGTCCAGTCGCGCCACTTGCTCGGATAGCCGATCTTGGGCATGAAGCTGGCCCACTTTTCCATTGCCTTGGCCTTGGTCGCATCGCTCATCCACGGCACATTCTGGATACGCGCCTTCAGTGCGTTGCGCAGGTTGTTCACGAGTTCCTCGGCCGCGGCCTTGGCTTCCGGCGTGAAATATTCCTTGACGTACAACTGGCCCAGCGCTTCGCCGGTGTCGTCGTTCACCGTCGCGAGCACGCGCTTCCAGCGAGGCTTCTGTTCGGTCTGGCCGCGCAGGGTCTTGTTGTAGAAATCGAAGTGTTCAGTGACCAACGCGTCGTTGAGATACGGCGACGCATTGTCGATCGCGTGGAAACGCAGGTAGGCCTGCCACTGTTGCACCGGAACCGAGGTCAGCATCTTGTCGAACGCGCCGAAGAACTTCGTCTCCGCGAGCGAGAAGCCCTTGACATCCTTCACATGGATGCCAGCGAGGAACCCTTCCCACGAGAAATGCGGGGTGAGCTTGTCGGCATCGGCGACGCTGGTCATCTTGTACTGGTTCGCGGTATCGCGCTGCTCGATCGGCGTCAGCGAAGCGGTCGCCAATTCGGTCTCGACGGCCATCACCCAGGCGGCCTGCTGCTTTGCATCGGTTGCGGACACGCCGCCGAGTTCCAGGGTCTTGGCGATGTGCGCGACATACGCATCGCGAATGGCCTTGTACTTGTCTTCGAGGTAATAGGCCCGCTCGGGCAGGTTGGTGCCGCCGCCGCCCGCATAGCCGATCGTCATCGACGAATTCTTGAAGTCGGCCTGACCGCCGAATCCAAACACATCAACGAGGCCTTTGCTGTAATTGGCATCAATGTAGGCAACGATATCATCCGACGTCTTGATCGCGTCGATCGACGCGATGAAGGGCTTTAGCTTGGTCGCGGCCGGTACGCCGTTGATCTTCGCCTCGTCCATGCCGCTGGCGTATAAGTCGCTGACGAGTTGCTCGATCGAGCCATCGGCATGCTTGGTCTTCGCCAGCGCGGCGAGGATCGCCTTCTGCGCATTTTCCGAGCGCTCACCGAGCATCTCGAAGCTGCCCCACGAGGTGCGGTCGCCCGGGATCGGGTTGGCCGCGAGCCATTTCTTGTTCACGAAGCCGGTGAGGTTCTGGCAGGCGTTGATCGAGGTATCGAGGTCGGACACCTTGAGTGTGCTGACCGCGCCGAGATTGGCTGGTGCGGCGATCGCGGCCGACTGCAGGCATGTCGCCAGTGCGATCAGCGCAACGACGTTGAGGGGGTTGCAAGGACGCGTCTTCATGGGCTCTCCAGGTGCGGATGGGAATGGTTGAAATCGGCTCAGGGCAGGGTTGCATGCGGTCGCGGCCATGGAACCATCGCGCGCGGACGCGCAAGGGCGCACTGTAGGCCGCACAGGCGATTGGCGAGCGTGTCGAAGGTCATGCCTGGCCCGGACTGCAATTCTATCTGGTTGTCCGGTACAGCCGCAGGCATCCACAAGCCAGCGCGTGCTAACGTCGCGCCGTCATCCGGGTCGGAGTCACAGCATGAAAGTCACTTTCTACGGCGCAGCCGGCGGTGTGGTCACCGGCTCCAGCCACCTGCTCGAGGCGGCGGGCAAGCGGATCCTGCTCGACTGCGGGATGGTTCAGGGCGGGCGCGATTCCGACGCGGTCAACGCAAAAGCGTTCGCGTTCGATCCTGCCAGTATCGATGCGCTGGTGCTCAGCCACGCGCACATCGACCACATCGGCCGCGTGCCGTTGCTGGTCAAGCGCGGTTTCACCGGGCCGATCTTCGCGCAAGCCGCGACCTGCGACCTGCTGCCGATCATGCTGCTCGATGCTGCGTCGTTGTCCGAGCGCAGTGCCGAGATGGCGAACCGCCATCGCGCGCACGACGATCCCGAGGTCGAGCCGCTGTACACGCTGGACGATGTCGCGGACGCGCAGAAGCTGCTGCATCCGCTGTCTTACGACACGGTGACCGAGATCCTGCCTGGGGTGACGCTGCGGCTACACGACGCGGGACATATCCTCGGCTCGTCCATCCTGGAATTGAGGGCGAGCGATCCGCTGCCGAAGACGCTGGTGTTCTCCGGCGACATCGGCCTGCCCGGTACGCCGATCCTGCGCGACCCGGCCACGCCGCCTGCTGCCGACCTGATCCTCATGGAGTCGACCTACGGCGATCGCAACCACAAGGATCGTGCCGCAACCGTCGCCGAGCTCGCCACGATCTTCGCGAAGGCGCATGCCGACGGCGGCAACGTGATCATCCCCGCGTTCGCGGTCGGGCGCAGCCAGGAATTGCTGTACTGGTTCGCGCAGCACTTCGACGACTGGAACCTGTCGCAGTGGAAGATCTTCCTCGACAGCCCGATGGCCGCGAAAGTGATGGGCGTGTACGACCGCCACGAGGAATTGTTCGATGCCGATGCGGCGAAGGTGTGGGCGGGACGGATCAAGCCGTTCGCGATGCCGAACCTGAGCGTCACTGCGGGCGTCGACGAGAGCAAGGGCATCAACTTCGTGCAGGGCGGCGCGATCGTCATCGCCGGTTCCGGCATGGCCAATGGTGGGCGCATCCGCCATCACCTCGCGAACAACCTGTCCAACCCGAATGCGCATGTGATCTTCGTCGGCTACCAGGCCGACGGCACGCTCGGGCGCATGCTGGTGAATGGGCTGAAACACGTGAAGCTGTTCGGCCAGGACATGCCGGTGCGCGCGCAGATCCACACCGTCGGTGGGCTGTCCGCGCACGCCGACCAGCAGGGTCTGCTGGACTGGTACGGCGCAAGCCCGAACCATCCGCCGGTCGCGCTGGTGCATGGCGAGAATCCGGCGCGTGAAACGCTGAGCGCTAAACTGCGCGCACAATTCGGCATCGACGTCACTCTGTCGCAGCCGGGCATGACGCGCGATGTCTGATGTAAAGGTTGGAGCGACGACAGATGCTCCTGATCATCATTACCGCTTACGCGGGAATGACGAGCGAACGCCAGCCGTCGACCCTGCCGATGCGCTGCAGCGCAACCACGGCATCGACCTGCTGCGCGGACTCTCGATCCTGCTCGTCGTGCTGCACCACATCGGCCTGCGCATTCCGCTCAAGCACACCGCGCTTGCTGCATTCCTTCCGAAACGCCTGATGGATGCGCTGAACTACAACGGCTACGAATCGGTCTTCGTATTCTTTACGATCTCCGGTTTCCTGATCGCGGGCAATGCATTGCAGCGCTGGGGGAGCCTCGATCGCATCAATATCAAGGCGTTCTACGCGCGCCGTTTCGCGCGCATCATTCCGTGCCTGCTGTTGCTGGTTCTCGTCCTGAGCGTCTTGCACCTGGCGGGTTTCGAGGACTACCTGATCGCGCACCCCGATCAGTCCCTGCAAGGCGCGATCGCTTCCGCGATGGGTCTGTACCTGAACTGGTACGAAGGCCACACCGGATACCTGCCGGGGAACTGGGATGTGTTGTGGTCGCTATCGATCGAGGAAGTGTTCTACATCGGCTTCCCGATCGTGTGCCTGTTGACCAGGCGCATGGCGGTGCTGGTGCCGTTGCTGGTCGTGTTCGCGCTGTCGCTGCCATTCACCCATGCAGCCAACATCGACAACGAAATCTGGCGAGAGAAGGCATACCTGCCGGGAATGGCGGCCATCGCAATGGGCATACTCGCGGCATTGGTCGCCGCACGCTGCGATTTGCCGAGGCGCGGGTTCGCGACCTTGCTGTGCGTTGCTGGCGCAATTGGACTCGCTGGCATCCTGCTGATCGAGGACATCCTCTGGGACACGTTGCAGGACGGGTGAATGCTCGTCATTGACCAGCTTCGCTGTTGAAAGGCCCTTCGACGAAAGCCGGAATGACGCCGTTCTTGCAAAGGTTTCGACAGGTCACTCCTGCAACATCACGATGGGTCAAGAACAGCCATGAAAACAAATGCCGGACCGCCCGAACGTCATGGATTCCGTTACTACGACCTGATGGTCGGCGGCATGGTCGCGGTGCTGCTGTGCTCGAACCTCATCGGCCCGGCCAAAACCAGCACGATCACCCTGCCGCTGATTGGCGCGTTGACGTTCGGCGCGGGCAACCTGTTCTTCCCGATCAGTTACATCTTCGACGACGTATTGACCGAGGTGTACGGCTATTCGCGTGCGCGGCGTGCAACCTGGGCCGGTTTCGGCGCGCTGATCTTTGCGACGCTGATGTCGCAGGCGATCATCCACATGCCGGTCGCGCCGAACGAACCGTTCAACGCGCAATTGCAGCCCGCGCTCGAAACCGTGTTCGGCGCGACGTGGCGCATCGCGCTCGCGTCGCTGGTCGGTTTCTGGGCCGGCGATTTCGTCAACGCCTACGTGATGGCGAAGATGAAGGTGTGGACGGCCGGCCGCCACTTGTGGACGCGCACGATCGGATCGACCATCGTCGGCGAAGGCGTCGACAGCCTGACCTTCTACCCGATCGCCTTCATGGGCATCTGGGAAGGACAGACCATCGCGAAGGTGATCGCATTCAACTGGATCATGAAGGTCACGGTCGAAGTCGTGCTGACGCCGGTGACCTACGCCGTCGTCGGATTCCTCAAGCGCCGCGAGCACGCCGATACCTACGACACGAACACCGATTTCAATCCCTTCAGCCTGAAGGACGATGGCGAGGTGCGGGAGTTTCGGTGATGGCTCGATAACGCCTGACCTGAGCGGCCGTGCGGGCCGCAACGCATGATTGCACCGGAAACTTCCTCTCGCACGGTCCGCTTGAGCACATACCTATGACCATCCAGGCAAAGCATGCTGCTGTCTGCGCTCCTTCCAGGTTACATTGCGCGGTATAGAAAAAGACCGGCGCAAGGCCGGTCTTTTTCATCGCGATTTGCTCTCCGATCAGTGTTTCTGAGACGCAACCCAACGGTCGATCTTCATCTCAAGCACAGCCAGCGGCAATGCGCCGTCCTTGAGCAACTCAGTATGGAATGCGCGCACGTCGAACTTCGCGCCGAGTTCGTTCGCGGCCCTTGCACGCAACTCGGTGATCTTCATCTGGCCGGTCTTGTACGCGAGCGCCTGCGCAGGCATCGCGATATAGCGCTCGACTTCGGCGATCACATCGGTCTTGCTCATCGCCGAGTTGTCGAGCATGTACTGGATCGCCTGCTCGCGCGTCCAGCCCTTGCTGTGCAGGCCAGTGTCGACGACCAGCCGCATCGCGCGGAACTGCTCGTTCTGCAACTGGCCGAACTTCTGGTACGGGTCGGTGTACATACCGAGTTCGTAGCCGATGGTCTCGCAATACAACGCGTAGCCCTCGGCGTAGGAGGTCTCTCCGCCAAAACGGCGGAACATCGGCAGGCCGGTCTGCTCCTGCTGTATCGACAGCTGGAAGTGGTGGCCCGGGATCGCCTCGTGCAGGAACAGGTCTTCCATTTCCCACGTTTTGCGCGAGGGCAGGTCGTAGGTGTTGACATAGAAGATGCCGGGACGCTTGCCGTCCTCGCTCGGCGGCTGGTACGAACCACCGGCCGCAGACTCGGCACGGTACGCCTCAACCGGACGGATCTCGAACTTCGCCTTCGGCTGGATCGCGAAGTCGCGCGGCACGCCTTTTTGGACCTTCGCGTACACGCTGTTGTAACCGTCGAGCAGCGCCTTTTCGGTCGGGAAGGTGAATTTCTTGTCGGTGTTGAGGTAGTGGAAGAACGCCTGCAGATCGCCCTTGAATTCGAGCTTCACGCGCAGTGCGTCCATCTGCTTCTTGATGCGCGCGACCTCGTTGAGTCCGATGGTGTGGATCTGGTCCGGCGTCTCGTCGGTGGTCGTCATCATGCGCACGCTGTACGCGTACCACGCTTGGCCATCGGGCAGCGCATCCATGCCGACGGTGTCGCGCGTGTGCGCCATGTAGTCGTCGGCGATGTAGGCGCGCAGCTTCCTGTAAGACGGCATCAGCTGGTCGGCGATCATGTGGCGATAGGCGTCGGTCAGGCGCGCCTTGTCGGCGGCGGGGAAGTCTTTCGGCAGGGTCGTGATCGGTCCCCAGAACGCGGTGTCCTCGGGCTTGTCCTTGATGACCGCGTCGAACTGCGGCACGACCTTCAGCATCAGCACTTTCGGCTGCACGATGCCGGCCTTGATGCCTTCGCGCATGTTGGCGATCGCCTGGTCGTAGATCGTTGGAATCTTGCCGGCGCGCGCGAGCCAGTCGTCGTAGTCCTTGACCGTCGCGAACGGCTGCGCGCCTGTGCCGGAGCCGAGTTGCACGGCGAGCAATGCGAGGTTGTTGAACTGGTCGATCGGCATCAGTTCGCCGCGGAAGCGCTCGCCATCGAGCTGGTCCTGCTGCTGCTTCACGAAGATGTTGTAAGACAGCAGCGCCTGTCCGCTGAGTCCATCGGGGCCGATCGCCTTGGTCTTGGCCAGCCATTCGGTATTGAACGCATGCGTCTTTTCACGGAAATCGTCGGACAGGAAATTCGGCAACTGGTCGTTGTAGCGCGGGTCGCCGACGAAGGTGGCCTGGATCGGGTTGAACTTGAGCGAGGCCTCCCAGAAGTCCGTGTACAGCTTGTCCAGCTGCGCGGCCTTGGCCGGGGATTGCGCTGCCGTTTCCATCGCTGCAACGGCTGCGGTGGCGGCGAACGTGGAAGTCGAGCCGGCGCACAGTGCAACGGCGATGGCGAGAACGAGGATCGGCTTGTGCATCGTGAAACCCCTGAAGTGATGAGATGCGATTGACGAAGGTCAGTCGAAGCGCATGGTGCGGCCCCACCAGGATCGCCGCGCGGGCCAAACGTCATGCAGGTCGAACGTCATACGGCGCACTCGGTGAAGCGCGACCTCAGCTGGATGAAGCGAGATCCGTTGCAACGCCCGAATAAGGCATGCGCTCGGGTGCGACCGCGCCGCCGGAGATGATGAAGGTCATCGCCTGGTCCACGGTCCAGTCGGTCGACGTGATGTCCTCGATCGGCACGATGATCAGATAGCCGCCGGTGGGATTCGGCGTGGTCGGCACATACACGGCGGCAAGTTCGCGGCCGGTGGCTTCATCACGCAATGTACGGGTAAAGAAGCCCACGGTTTTCATGCCCGGATGCGGGAATGCGACCAGGACCACGCGCTGGCCGCCATCGGGCGGTGCCTGCATCAGGTCAAGCAGTTGCCGCGCGCTGCCGTACACGGTCTTGGCGAGCGGTACGCGGCGGATCGCGACTTCGAACCACCCGAGCGCACGTTGTCCTGCGACACGCCGCGCGAGCATGCCGACCGCGAGGATCAGCAGGATCGTCGCGACCATGCCGATCGCGGTCAGCGCCCACGCATGGGCCAGCCAGCCGAGTTGCGGATGCTGCTGCGCAATGTCGGCGAGCAATGGGCCGACCAGCGGACGGCTCAGGTCTGACAGCATGCCGAAGACGAACTTGAACACCACCCAGGTCAGCCAGATCGGCAGCAGGGTCAGCAGACCAGAGACGAATAGCGATCGCAACGATGCAAGCGTCGTCGGGCGCGGCATGGGATTGGATGCGGACACGCTCAGTGCGTGCCGCCGATCTCGCGCACGACGCGGAAGCCGACGTCGTCGAACCCGTGATCGGCTCCGCGCGCTGCGGGCGCATCCCCACGACCGCGCCACGCACGTCCTGCAACCAGGTGGCGCTGGCAACCGGAGGCGCAGTTCTGCAGCCATCCGGAAAAACTGCCGGTGATCGCTGCATCCGTCGCCGTCGTGCCGACTTCATGCAAGTCGGCGACATTCGCCAGACGATACCGTTGGCCAGTGTGCGTGCTCAACCATTGCGCGTACGCGTTGGCATCGTTCCAGCTCACGCAGACCACCGGCTGTTCGCTGGTTTGCACGAAGCCGGGCTCGGTCCAGTTCTTGCGTGCGCTGGCATCGGCGACGGCTTGCGCATTGGTGCATGCCGAAGCCGGTCGTCGCGTCGCATTCACGAATTGTGCGTATTCATGGCGAGTTACTTCGGTACGCGCGAGAGCGACGGCTGCATGCGCCCTGGATGCGGCATGCAGCAGCACGAACCCGGGCCCGACATCGATCGCTGCAGCTGCGGCTGCGTTGGCCGTCTGCTGAGCTGCTTGCTGTGCGGCCGCAACGGAATGCGTGTAGGTGTCAGTCAGATCGAGTTGTTTGGCCAGGGCCTCGCTGCGGGTCAATGCGGCCTTGTCTGAAGCGATGGATTCGGCCTGTACGCGCTTGTCGAGTGCGCTCGCGGCTGTCGTGTGCAACGTATGCCAGAGCGGCGTCGTGCGACCGATGGTGGCATCCGCCAATTGCTGCACTTTCTGCTGGTAATCGATCACGCGCGGATCGTGATGCTGGCCGATCGCGAGCGCCTGTTGCTTGGACAGAGCGATCAGCACATCGGAAACCAGCCGCTGGGTATCGGGCGTGGCCGGCGAAAGTTTCCACGCCATCCTGGTGAGATCGAGCGCGTTGCGGTCGGCGGGCGAGGTGAGGTTCGCATGCGCGAGCGCATCGTGCGCGGCATCCAGCACGGCGGTGTCGGGTGAGATCGACGGGCCTGCAGGTGCCGTTTTGATGATGCCGGCATTGAGCGCATGCGGAACCGATGGCAGCGGCGCGGGAACTGGCGGAGACGTCGCAGGTCTGGCCATTGCGAAAGCCGTGAGACTTGCGTTTGGCGATGTTGCGATGTGTGTGGATGGTTTCGCTCCAGCAACATCCCGAACATCAGCTGCCGCCGATGCCTGTGCTGCGGCGGTCGGCGCGGACGCGGTTGCTGCGGCAGCATTCGGGTCCTGCTGAGCCGAACCTGCGGATGCACCAATCGCTGGCGAGCGAACTCGCCCCGAATACAGTCCGAATGCTACCAGCAGTACGCCAACGAGCGCGAGCACGCCGAGATTCCTCCACAGATTTCCGCCTGCCGTGCGATCGAAATGGCGCAGCATCCGGCTGCTCAGCCGATCGCCGCTGCGCCGCGCAATCCGCTCCAGCGACTGCACCATCGCTGCGGCGTTGTGGAAGCGTTGATCTGGCGATTTCGCCATCGCCTGGTCGATGAAGCCTTGCCAATGGCTCTTCGTCGTCGGCAAGCGCGGGATCGGTTTTTGCGCGTGCATCAGCGCCAATGCGAGCGCATCTGGCGACTGGTACGGCAGCCTGCCGGTCAGCAACTGGTAGGCCAGCACGCCGAGGCTGTAGAGATCGGCGCGACCGTCCACCGCGTCGCCGCGCGCCTGTTCTGGCGCCATATAGCCGGAACTGCCGACTGCGAGGCCGGCGGTGGTGATGCGGCTCTTGTCGCGCTTGGACAGGGCGATGCCGAAATCGGTCAGCAACGGGCGGTCGGCGACATCGAACAGAACGTTCTCTTCCTTGACGTCGCGATGCACGATGCCGCGCGCATGCGCGTAATCCAGCGCCGACAGCAGCGCGCGCAGGATGTCGATGATCCGTGGTTCATCCGTGCGCAGGTCGCGCTGCGACAGGTCGCCGTTCGCGAGGTACGGCATGATGTAGTACATGCGTCCATCGGCTGTACGACCGACCTCGTAGATGTTCACGATGCTCGGATGGGTGAGCTTGGCGATCGTGCGCGCCTCATGCTCGAAGCGTTGCTTGCTGATCTCGTCGAGCAGCGCATCGCGCTCCATGACCTTGATGCTGACCGGCCTATCCAGCGACTCCTGGGTCGCCAGATACACGCTGGCCATGCCGCCCTGGCCGATCCGCCTCTGAAAATGGTAACCGGGGACGCGCGGAAACTCCGCTGCGCCTTCGGCGTTCGGCACCAGGGCAATGCGTGGTTCGGCTGGAGTCACAGGTTCCTGCATGGCATCGGCGGTGCGGTCCGTAGGATTCCCGGAAGGGAAGGCAACAGCATACGGCAGGCCGCGCCAGCCCGGAAGCACGCGCCTGTGCGGTCGCGGAGAGGGTCAGGGCCGCCGCGGTGCCGCGACCGGTCGTCGATGACTGCATCCGGCAGCTGACACTGACGAAGCGGCTAGCGTGACGGGTGCCTGATCCGTTGCCAGAAACGCTTGATGAGTCCGGGTTTGGCTGGCCGCTGACGCACGGTTTTCGCATGCTTGGTTTTTTTGTGCGTTGTCCTGGGCTGCGCCGTCGGCGGTGATGATGTCCGATCCCCTGGCGAGCTGGATGGTATCGCGGCAGGCGAGACAGTTGCAGTGGTCGATTGATCGTGGGCTGGCGTGGTTGCTGCGGTTGGCGTTGCTGCAACCGGGCCCTTGCTGGCTGTGCTCGCTGGCGATGGGGCAGGCATCGCTGGCCTCGATGTCGCGACAACTTGCGGCTTGGGCGCTTCGGTAGCGCCGCGATGCGGTAGTCGATCGCGCTCAGCGTACAGCCCGACCGCGAGCAGAAGTGTTGCTGCGATCGCAAGTACGCGCGGCCGTTTCCAGCCGTTGCCCGCCAGCGTGCGATCGTACGTGCGCAGCACGCGACCGGAGAGTTGGGTGCCGCTGCGACGGCCGATCCGATCCAGCTCATCCAGCATCTGCTGTGCGTTGTCGTAGCGCTGCCCCGGCGATTTCGCCATCGCGCGATTGATGAATCCCTGCCAATGGCTCCTGGCCGGAGGCAATCGCGGAATCGCATCCTGGGCGTGCATGAGCGCCATCGCGAGCGCGTCGGACGACTGGAACGGTAATGCGCCGGTCAGCAGTTCGTAGGCCAGCACGCCGACGCTGTAGAGGTCGGCGCGCCGATCCACCACGGCACCGCGCGCTTGCTCGGGTGCCATGTAACCCGAGCTGCCGACCGCCAGGCCGGCGGTGGTGACGCGCACGGTGTCCTCCTTGGACAGCGCGATGCCGAAGTCGGTCAGCAACGGTCGGTTGTCGGCGTCGAACAGGACGTTCTCCTGCTTCACGTCGCGATGCACGATACCGCGTGCGTGCGCGTAATCCAGGGCCGACAGCAGGGCACGCAGGACTTCCACGATGTGCGCTTCGCTGCGCAGGTCGCGCTGCGAGAGATCGCCGTTCGCGAGGTACGCCATGCTGTAGTAGAGCCGCCCGTCGCCGGTGCGTCCGACTTCGTAAATGTTGACGATGCCCGGATGGGCGAGCTTGGCGATGGTGCGCGCTTCGTTCTCGAAGCGTTGTTTGCTGGACTCGTCGAGCAGCGCATCGGGTTCCATCACCTTGATGCTGACCGGACGATCCAGCGATTCCTGGGTCGCCAGGTACACCGTCGCCATGCCACCCTGACCGAGCCGCCGCAACATGCGATAGCCCGGGATTCGCGGATAGACGTTCACCTCGTCGTTGACGGGTACGACGGTGGCGCGCGGATCGGATGGTTGGGCTGGGACTTGCATGGTGTGGCGATGCTGTCCATGGCCCGCAACGGGAGTAGCTGCAGCATACGGCAGGGCGGTGTTGCCCGGAAGCGAGCGCCTGCATGCGTCTGGGCGATTCGCACAGTGCCAGGACGGCGTTGGCTGGTCGATCGTTCCGCGATGCGTACGATCCCGACCATCAGGACAACGATCCGGCCTGCGATTCAATGATCGTTTGTGCGTTGATCCGGATGGTGTTGCTCGTAGCGCAGGAGTTTATTCCGGCATCGCGGCGTCGCGCAGCGCTGGAGCCAACCCGGCATGTGGTCTCTGACGTCACGACCATGCCGATCATTGTGTTGGCCGGCGGTTGCATTCACTGGCGACTGCCGAGTGCGCTCCGATGGTTGTCCCTGGCGACCGCTATCGTCAGTTGCTCGGGGGGCTTGCAGGAACGGGCCAACTCCGCGCGTCTGTTCCGGCGCCATGTAACCCGAGCTGCCGACCGCGAGTCCGGCCGTTGTCACGCGCACCAGCTCCGACTTGTGACGATGGCGCCGGTGCGGCGTTGGTTGCATTCAGTTTGTTGCGGCTTGCGGCCGTTTGCGACGGACGTACAACTGCCGGCGGACACGGGCGACAACGCTGCCGTCCTCGGCGCGGATCTCGGTCTCGAACCAGTGCAGATATTTTTCGCCGTTCGCGGTCGCCGCGCGGATCGTATCGAGCGTGGTCGAGGCAATCTGGAACTCCGCACTCACCCGGCCGCGACCCGGTGCGACGAATACGATCTCGGCGGCCTGGTCCCAGACGATGTAGTCGGGCCCGAGCGCGCGCATCGCGAGCAGCATCCAGAACGGATCGGTCATCGCCGACAGGCTGCCGCCGAAATGGGTTCCGACCGCGTTCCTGTTGTACCAGCGCAACGTGAGTTCGACGCGCGCGTACACGCGCTTGTCGTCGATCTCGCGCACGCGGATGCCCGCGAACAGGTACGGCGGCCACAGGTTGAGCATGCGCCGCAATCCGCGCGCGCTGGCGTTGCTGGTGCGCACCCGGTCAGAACAGCAGCGAGGACATCTTGCGGCGATAGACGCCAACCAGGTCGGCATCCTCGATCGTGCGAAATGCGTTGATGAGCGCCTGCTTCGGCAGGCCGTTCTCGAATCCGCGATTGCGCCGCAGCATCTCCAGGAATTGCTCGAGCCCGCCCGCCGCATCGCCGCCAACCAGCTTGTGTGCACCGAGCAGATGGCGTGCGTGCAGGTCGTCCGGATCGGCCGCAATCGCGGCTTCCAGTACTGTGACGAGGGGTGCATCGTGGAGTAGTGCGATAAAACCCAATTGCGCGCGCGCGCGGATCGCACGGTCGTCGGTCGCGAGGTTCGCGGGCAGGGCGTCGAGCAGTTGTTCGGCTTCGTGGATCGCGTCGGTTTTCAGCAAGGCCAGCGCGAGGTCGAGCTTGAGGGCGTCCTGTTCGGGTGCGGCAGCGACCTCTGCGCGCAGGCGCACGACGTCGGTGTGCGGATCGACGGGTGCGTCGTTCGCTGGCACAACTGCTTCCTCGATCTTCTCGATTGGCTCGATGCCATGGTGCTTGAGGAATTCGCGGAGCTGTCCTTCAGGCAATGCGCCTGGGAAACCATCCACCGGTTGCCCGTCCTTGACCAGGATCACGGTCGGAATCGACTTGATCTGGAATGCCGCAGCGAGCTCGCGCTCCTTGTCCACATCGACCTTGGCTAGCCGGAACGCGCCGTTGTAATCGGCCGCGAGTTTTTCGAGGATCGGCCCCAGCGTCTTGCATGGGCCGCACCATTCCGCCCAGAAATCCACGAGTACCGGAGCGACCAGCGAGGCTTGCAAGACATCCGCCTCGAAGCCGGCGACGGTGGCGTCGAAAACGTGGGTGGATGCGTGTTGATTGTGGGCAGCGGTCTCGTTCATTGCGTCGCCTGGCTGGTGGATCCTTCGCACATTGTGCCAGCGCCTGGCGAATGCAAGGCAAAGGGCGGTAGTGGATCGGAGGACCGTTCCGGCCCGAACCCTGCATCAAGGCCCATGCGCACGAATTGCAGCCGACGGTCCGGCATTGGCCCGAGCCAGTGCGGCTCGCTCGCCATCATCGTTTGTAAACGACGCCCGCCTTCATCACGAAGTTCACCTTCATCATCAACGTGATGTCCGCCAGCGGATCGCCCTGCACGGCAATGATGTCGGCGAACTTTCCGGCTTCGATGCTGCCCAGGTCCTTGTCGTGCTTGAGCAGTTTCGCCGCGTGCGTGGTCGCTGCCTGGATCACGAACGCGGTTGGCATGCCGGCTTTCACCATCAGTTCGAATTCGTGCGCGTTTTGGCCGTGCGGATATACGGCGGCGTCGGTGCCGAACGCGATCGGCACGCCGGCGCGATACGCCTTGCCTGCGGTCGCCATGATCACCGGACCGACCATCGACGCTTTCGCCGCGACCTGTGTGGGGTAGTAGCCGGGGATTTTTGCTTTCTCGCCGACAAATTCGCCCGCGATGATCGTCGGCACCAACCAGGTGCCGTGCTCCTTCATGAGCTTCATGTCCTCGTCGTTCATGAAGGTGCCGTGCTCGATCGAATCCACGCCGCCGACCACCGCGCGGCGGATCGCCTCGGCACCGTGCGCATGCGCGGCGACGGTGAATCCATAGTCGTGCGCAGCGGCTACGATCGCCTTGATTTCTTCGATGGTCATCTGCGCGTTGTCCACGCTCGCGCTTTCATCGAGCACGCCGCCGGACGGCATGATCTTGATCAGGTCCGCGCCGTTCTTGTAGTGGTCGCGCACCGCTTTCCATGCGTCTTCGGGCGAATTGATGATGCCGTCCTTCGGGCCCGGATCGCCGGCCAGGTCATGGCGGTAACCGTCGGTGGGATCGGCATGGCCACCGGTGGAACCGATCGCGGTGCCGGCGGTAAAGATGCGCGGTCCCGGCACTACGCCGGCATTGATCGCGTTGCGCAAGGCCACCGAATCATAGTTGTTGTCGGCGACATTGCGCACGGTGGTGAAGCCGGCCATCAGCGTGCGCTGCGCGTACACGGTCGAGCGGATCGCGTAGTCGGCCGCGTTCCAGTGGAACTGGTCGGTGTACTTGGTCGGGCTGGTCTCATCGGTGAGATGCACGTGGCTGTCGATCAGGCCGGGCAGGCAGGTCGCGTGGCTCAGATCGATCACGTCCGCACCGACTAGCGGCGCACCGGACAGCACCGAATGGATCCGGTCGCCGACGACCGTGATCGAGGTTTCCCCGAGCATGCGCCCGGTTTCCGAATCGAACAGATGACCGCAATGCACGACGACCGGCGTGGGCGGCGGCATGGGCATCACCGCCTGCGCGGAGGCGACAGGAAGGGCAGCGAGCAGGGCAAGGACGAGCGGCAGTCGGTGTGTGCGCATGATCGCTCCGGCGATGGCTGAAGGAATGACGCAATGTACGCGTTGCGCGGACATCGCGCATCGCCCGGGCGCGAACGGTCCGACTCGTACCGACCTTCGCGCCTATCTTTACGCGATTTTTATTCTGTAGCGCGCAATTCCTACGGCTTCCATATGCGCCACTTCCTACAGTGCGCCATCGTCACTTGTGGGCCGATGTCATGGATTTTGTCTATCTCGCGCTGGTCGCCGCCCTGACCCTGGGCACGGCGGGCTATCTGTGGCTGTGCGATCGCCTCGGGGACGGCAAATGAACGTCCTCTACCTGATCGCCGCGATCGCCTCGGTGGCGCTAAGCGGCTACCTCCTTGTCGCCCTGCTCATGCCGGAGTGGTTCGAATGACTGCCAATGCATGGCTGCAAATGGCCTTGTACTTGGGCGTGCTGCTGGCGCTGGTCAAGCCGCTCGGCGCCTACATGGCGCTGGTGTTCGCCGATGCGCCGAACCGGGTGACGCGCTTCGGTGGCGGTATCGAACGTTTCGTCTACCGGGTCTGCGGCATCCGCGGCGAAGAGGAGATGCACTGGCGCCGGTATGCGCTGGCGATGCTGGTGTTCAATCTGGTCGGCTTGCTCGAGGTGTATGCGTTGCAGCGCATGCAGCAGTGGCTGCCGCTGAATCCGCAGCACTTCGGCGCGGTGAGTCCCGGCTCCGCGTTCAACACCGCGATCAGCTTTGCATCGAACACGAACTGGCAAGGCTACGGCGGCGAGTCGACGATGAGCTACCTGACCCAGATGCTGGGCCTGTGCGTGCAGAACTTCCTCTCGGCCGCGACCGGCATCGCCGTGCTGATCGCACTGATCCGCGGCTTCACGCGACGCACTGCCAAGACCATCGGCAGCTTCTGGGTCGACATGACCCGCAGCACGCTGTACGTGCTGTTGCCGCTCTCGCTGGTGCTCGCGCTGGTGCTGGTCTCGCAGGGAGTGGTGCAGAACTTCTCAGTTTACAAGCACGTGCCGCTGCTGCAGCCGACCACGATCACCGAAACCGTCAAGGACGCAACGGGCAACTCCGTCAAGGATGCGCAGGGCAAGGGCGTCACCAAGCAGACCGTGGTGACAGAACAGACGCTGCCGTTCGGCCCTGCCGCATCGCAGATCGCGATCAAGCAACTCGGCACCAATGGAGGCGGCTTCTTCAACGTCAACTCCGCGCATCCATACGAGAACCCAACGCCGCTCAGCAATTTCCTCGAACTGCTGTCGATCCTGCTGATTCCCGCCGCGCTCTGCTACACCTTCGGCGCGATGGTCGGCGACCGCCGCCAAGGCTGGACCCTGCTTGCAGCGATGGCCGCGATCTTCATTCCGCTGATGGTTGCCTGCACGCTTGCCGAACAGGCCGGCAATCCCGCACTTGCGCACATGCACATCGACCAGACGGCATCGACGACGCAGGCGGGCGGCAACATGGAAGGCAAGGACACCCGCTTCGGCATCGTCAACTCGACGATGTGGGCGACTGCGACGACCGCTGCGTCGAATGGCTCCGTCAACGCGATGCACGACTCGTTCACGCCGCTCGGCGGGCTGATCCCGATGTGGCTGATGCAACTCGGCGAAGTGATTTTCGGTGGTGCCGGTTCGGGTCTGTACGGAATGCTCGCGTTCGCGGTCGTCGCGGTGTTCATCGCCGGGCTGATGGTCGGACGTACGCCCGAATACCTCGGCAAGAAGATCGAAGCCTACGAGATGAAGATGGCGAGCCTCGTCGTATTGATCCCGTGCGCATTGACCGTGCTCGGTACCGCGATCGGCGTGCTCGCACCGGCCGGATTGGCCGGCATGGCGAATCCCGGTGCGCATGGCTTCAGCGAAGTCCTCTACGCGTTCTCGTCGGCGTCGAACAACAACGGCAGCGCGTTCGGCGGGCTCTCGGCAAATACGCCGTTCTACAACAGTCTGCTCGGCATCTGCATGTTCTTCGCGCGGTTCCCGCTCGCGATCGGCATGCTCGCGATCGCCGGTTCGCTGGCCGCGAAGAAGCATGTTCCTGAATCGGCCGGCACCCTGCCGACGCACACGCCACTGTTCGTGGTGCTGCTCGCGACCGTCGTGATCGTGATCGGCGCGCTGACCTTTCTGCCGGCGCTGGCCCTGGGCCCGATCGCCGACTTCCTCACCGCTACCACCGGGCACTGAACCATGAGCGCAACGACAGTTCGTAGCAGCGCATTGAGCAAGGAGTTGCTGGTGCCGGCGATCATCGACGCATTCCGCAAACTCTCGCCGCGTGCGCAAGTGCGCAACCCGGTGATGTTCGTGGTGTTCGTCTGCAGCATCGCGACGACCCTGCTGTGGGTGCAGGCGTTGTTCGGCCACGGCGAAGCGCCGGCCGGCTTCATCCTCGGCGTGGGCATATGGTTGTGGTTCACCCTGTTGTTCGCGAACTTCGCCGAAGCGATCGCAGAAGGCCGTGGCAAGGCGCAGGCGAACGCACTGCGTGGCGCGCGCAAGGAAGTACTCGCACTCAAGCTCGCCGGGGCGCATCGCGATGCGCAGATCGTCCACACGACCGCAAGCGAGTTGCGCGCTGGCGACTTCGTGCTGGTCGATGCCAACAACGTAATCCCCGGCGACGGCGAAGTGGTCGAAGGCGCCGCGACCGTGGACGAGAGCGCGATCACCGGCGAATCCGCGCCAGTCGTGCGCGAGTCGGGTGGCGATCGCAATTCGGTGACCGGCGGAACGCGCGTGCTGTCGGACTGGATCGTCGTACGCATCAGCGCCAACCCCGGCGAAAGTTTCCTCGACCGCATGATCGCGATGGTCGAAGGCGCCGCGCGAAAGAAGACGCCGAACGAGATCGCGTTGACCATCCTGCTCGCAAAGTTCACGCTGATTTTCCTGCTCGCATGCGCAACCCTTCTGCCGTACTCGCTATACAGCGTGCACGCCGCAGGCCACGGCACGCCGGTCTCGATCACCGTGCTGGTCGCGTTGCTGGTATGCCTGATTCCGACCACGATCGGCGGCCTGCTGTCGGCGATCGGCATCGCCGGCATGGACCGGATGATCCAGGCCAACGTGATCGCGACGTCGGGACGCGCGGTCGAAGCGGCCGGCGATGTCGACGTGCTGCTGCTCGACAAGACCGGCACGATTACCCTCGGCAATCGCCACGCGGTCGCCTTCCATCCGGCGCCCGGCGTGACGGTTGAAGCGCTCGCCGATGCCGCGCAGCTCGCATCCTTGCCGGACGAAACGCCGGAAGGCCGCAGCGTCGTCGTGCTCGCGAAGGAAAAGTACGGCCTGCGCGAACGCGAACTGCACGATGGCGAGATGCAGTTCGTGCCGTTCACGGCGCAGACGCGCATGAGCGGCGTCGATCTGATCGGCGGCCGCAAGATCCGCAAGGGCGCGATCGATGCCGTCGAGAAATACGTGATCGCGCTGGGTGGCAGCGTGCCTGCAGAAGTGCGTCGCGCGGCCGATGCCATTGCGCGCCAGGGTGCCACGCCGTTGCTGGTGGCCGATGGGCGCAACGCGCTCGGGGTGATCGAGCTCAAGGACATCGTCAAGGGCGGCATCCGCGAGCGCTTCGCCGAGCTGCGCCGGATGGGCATCAAGACCATCATGATTACCGGCGACAACCCGCTGACCGCCGGCGCGATCGCCGCGGAATCGGGCGTCGACGATTTCCTCGCCGAGGCGACGCCCGAAGCCAAGCTCAAGCTCATCCGCGATATCCAGGCCGAAGGCCGGCTGGTCGCGATGTGCGGCGACGGCACCAACGATGCGCCTGCACTCGCGCAGGCCGATGTCGCCGTAGCGATGAACACCGGCACGCAGGCCGCGAAAGAGGCCGGCAACATGGTCGACCTCGATTCGAATCCGACCAAGCTCATCGAGATCGTCGAGATCGGCAAGCAGATGCTGATCACGCGCGGCTCGCTGACCACGTTCTCGATTTCCAACGACATCGCCAAGTATTTCGCGATCATCCCGGCCGCGTTCTCGACCACGTATCCCGCGCTGAACACCTTGAACGTGATGCACCTGGCGACGCCCGCGAGTGCAATCCTGTCGGCGGTGATCTTCAATGCGCTGATCATCGTTTTCCTGATCCCGCTCGCTCTCAAGGGCGTGAAATATCGCGCTCTCGGCGCGGGCGATCTGCTCCGCCGCAACCTGCTTGTCTACGGCATCGGTGGCATGATCGTGCCATTCATCGGCATCAAGCTGATCGATATGCTGTTGGTCGTGCTGGGGCTGGCGTGAATCCGTCTGTTTCCTTGGGGCTCGACATGCACCAGAAGTCTTTCCAGATCGCGTCTCTTGCCGGCCTCGTGTTGTCGGTTTGTCCCACGGTGGCGCTGGCGGATGACGCGTCGGGCACCAGCATCACCGGCAACGTCGCCGTCACAACCGACTACATGTTCCGCGGGCTCACACAGACCTGGGGTCGTCCGGCGATCCAGGGCGGCGGCGACCTCGCGCTGAAAAACGGTTTCGCCGCAGGGCTCTGGGCATCGAGCGTCAGCCGCAAGAGTTATCCAGGCGGTGCGATTGAACTGGATCTCTACGCGAGCTACGGAAATTCCTTCGACAAGGACTGGTCGTGGCGCGTCGGGTTGTACGGCTACGTGTATCCGGGCGGCGGCCTCGACAAGGCCAGGCCCGCGCTGCCGTCGCGCTCGTTCAACACGCTCGAAGCCAATGCGGCATTGACCTGGAAGTGGCTCACGCTGAAATACAACCGTTCGCTCGGCGACTATTTCGCGATCGATACCGAGCAGGGCTATGACGGCAATTCCCACGGGACGCAGTACATCCAGCTCGATGCGAGCATTCCGATCAGCGACAAGTGGAGCGTGGCCCTGCATGCCGCACGCACGCTCGTTTCCAACGAACTCGTGGCACCTCTGCCGAGCGGGACCCGCAATCCCGACTACAACGATTTCGGTGCCACACTGAAATTCCAGTTCGCGACGCACTGGTCGGCGAGCTTCGGCGCGACCGATACCGACAACCATAGTTTCTACGGCCACACCGCGAGCTTCCTTGACCCGACCGACACGCGCGATGTCGGCGGCCTGCGCGGCTTCGCGATGTTGCAAACAACTTTCTGAGTGGAGCATCGCCATGATCAAACTATTGCGTCAATCCGTGGTGATGCTGGTGCTGATGACCGCGATCACCGGCGTTGCTTATCCCTTGCTGGTGACCGCCATTGCGCAGTCGGCGTTTCCACGGCAGGCCAATGGCAGCATGATTGAGAACGTCGGCAAACCGGTGGGATCGGCGCTGATCGGCCAACCGTTCGATGCGCCGCACTATTTCTGGGGGCGCCCTTCGGCAACTTCGCCACAGGCATACAACGCCGCATCGTCGAGCGGATCGAACCTGGGCACGGCCAACCCCGCATTGATCGACGCAGTCAAACAGCGCATCGATGCATTGCATGCAGTAGATCCGGGCAATACGGCCGCGGTTCCAGTTGATCTGGTCACCGCATCCGCGAGCGGGCTGGATCCGCAAATCTCGCCGGCTGCTGCGCAATACCAGGTTGCGCGTGTGGCGCGTGTGCGCCATATCGATCCGGCGCAGGTGCAGGAGATGATCGATCGGGCGACCGAGCAGCGGACGTTCGGGGTGTTGGGCGAGCCGCGGGTGAATGTGCTTGAACTGAATTTGCTGCTGGATCGACAGTAATGGACTGTGGCGATTGAACTGGTGCTGCGCGCGAAAGCAAGAGCTTTCACGCGCTGCGCGCGCGAGTCACTTCTGTTTCGGCAGAAGTAACCAAGACCATGTGCGCCGACTAGGCATGCGCGCGCCTCAGCGCGCATCATTGAGGTGATGTCCGCTCGCATGCCCGCCAATCCTCCCGACGAGCGTCCCGATCCCGACGCGCTGCTTGCTCGCGTGCAGGAAGATGAGGCGCGTTCGAAGCGCGGACGACTGAAGATCTTCTTCGGCGCCTCGGCCGGCGTCGGAAAGTCGTATGCGATGCTCGAAGCGGCGCGCAAGCAGGCATCGGCCGGTGTGGATGTCGTCATCGGCTACGTCGAACTGCATGGACGGGCCGAGACGGAAGCGCTGCTCGAAGGACTCGACATCCTGCCCGCGCAGCGCATCGAGCACCGTGGCATCGGCCTGCGCGAATTCGACCTGGATGGAGCGCTCGCGCGCAAGCCAAGCCTGATCGTCGTCGATGAACTCGCGCATACCAATGTCGACGGTTCGCGCCATCCCAAACGCTGGCAGGATGTGGAAGAACTGCTGCAGGTCGGCATCGACGTCTACACGACGATCAATGTCCAGCACATCGAAAGCCTCAACGACGTCGTTGCGCAGATCACTGGCGTGCACGTGCGCGAGACGATTCCCGATGGCGTGTTCGACAGCGCCGACGAAGTCGAGTTGATCGACCTGCCGCCCGACGACCTGCTCGAACGCCTGCGCGAGGGCACGGTGTACGGCGGCGAAAAGAGCGAGCAGGCGCTGCAGGAGTTCTTTCGCAAGGGCAACCTGATCGCATTGCGCCAGCTCGCCTTGCGCGCGACTGCCGATCGCGTCGATGCGGCGATGCGCGAATACCGCGACCGCCATGCGATCGCCAAGACCTGGGTTGCCGGCGAACGTCTGCTGGTGTGTGTCGGGCCCGATGCATTGTCCGAACGCGTGGTACGCGCCGCGCGCCGGCTTGCGCTCGCGCATCATGCGCAGTGGCTGGCCGTGTACGTCGAGACGCCGTCGCTGCAACGACTGCCGCAGCAAGCACGCGACCGCGTCCTGCAGACCCTCAAGCTCGCCGAAGAGCTTGGTGCCGAGACCGCGAACCTCAGCGGCGACAGCGTGGCCGTCGAACTCATCGCGCTCGCACGTCAGCGCAACATCAGCAAGATCATCGTCGGGAAACCGCTGCAATCGCGATGGCGCGATCGCTTCAAGCGATCGCTGGTCGACGAAGTGATCCGCGCCAGCGGGCATATCGACGTTTACGTGATCACCGGCGAAGCGGGTGAGGCGTCGGTTACGCCGTCGCGAATCCCGCCCCGTTCCAGCCGCTGGCCCGCGTATGCGAAAGCCGCACTCGTGGTGGCGCTGGTGACCGTCGTATGCCTGCCGCTGAGCGCGCATATCGATCGCATCAACCTTGTCATGCTGTACCTGCTCGCGACGGTGGTCACCGCGTGGCGATTCGGTCGCGGGCCGTCGGTGCTGGCGACCGTGCTCGGCGTGCTGCTGTTCGACTTCCTGTTCGTGCCGCCGTATTACTCGTTCGCTTTCTCTGACGCCCAGTATGCGATCACCTTCGCGGTGATGCTGGTGATCGGGCTGATCATCAGCGGCCTGACCGCGTTCGGTCGACGCCAGGCGGCGGTCGCGCGCCACCGCGAGCGGCGCACGCGCGAACTCTACGAACTCAGTCGCGAGCTCGCTGGTAGCCGCCATCTCGACGAACTCTGCACGATCCTGTGCCGGCATGTGATCGAATCGATGGATTGCGACGCGGTGGTCTTGCTGCCCGATGGCGAGCGCAAGATTCAGGATCCCTCGAATTTCTGTTCGAGGGGACAGGTGCGCACCCAGGGTGCGATGAACCGGTTGCCAGTGCCCGGCAACGAACTTGGTATCGCCCAATACAGTTTCGATCACCAGGAAATGACCGGCCTCAACACCGGTACGCTGGCAGGTGCCGATGCGATATACCTGCCGCTCAAGGCACTGAGCCGTTGCGTCGGCGTGCTGGCGGTGAGGCCGAACGATTTGCGGCAACTCCAGACACCCGAGCAGATGCATCTGCTGGAAGCGTTCGTCAGCCAGTCGGCGGTTGCGATGGAGCGCGTGCAGCTCGCCGAGGCGGCGCAGACCGCCGGCCTCGATATTGAGACCGAGCGCATGCGCAATGCGCTGCTCAGTTCGATCTCGCACGACTTCCGCACACCGCTCGCGACGATCATCGGCTCGGCCTCGACCCTGCTCGAAAGCGATGCCGTGCAACGCGACGACGCACGGCGCACGAGTTTGCTGCGCGGGTTGCTCGACGAAGCGCAGCGCATGAATCGGTTGATGGCGAACCTGCTCGACCTGACGCGATTGAGTTCGGGGAAGATTGCGCTCAAGCGCGAATGGGTGTCGATCGAGGAACTCGTCGGCGCTGTGCTCGCGCGGCTGGACGAGGCGTTGGTCGGTCGGAACGTGACGGTCGCTGTCGCGCCCGACCTTGCATTGGTGCCATGCGATGAGGTGCTGATTGCGCAGGTGCTGTCCAATCTGATCGAAAACGCGATCAAGCACACGCCGCAGGGCGCTGCGATTTCGATTGCTGCCGAGGCTGTCGCAGGCACCGTCATCGTGCGCGTGCGCGACCACGGACCGGGCTTGCCGAGCGGCGAAGAGACGCGCGTCTTCGAAAAATTCCATCGGGTGCGCACGGAAGAGCCGCAGAGCGGTTTCGGGCTCGGCCTGAGTATCTGCAAATACATCGTCGAAGCGCATGGCGGCAGCATCGCCGCATCCAACATGATGGGCGGCGGTGCCGAGTTCCGCTTCAGCCTGCCGCTGACCGATATGGAATGGACTGCAATGGGTCGGACTGGCACGGAGTCGAGCGACGCATGAACGCACCGCGTCTGAAACTGCTTGCGATCGAGGACGACGTGCAGATCCAGCGTTTCCTCGTTGCTGCACTCGAAGCGCACGGTTACGAATTGCTTGCGGCGATCACTGGCACCGAAGGATTGCACCTCGCGGCTGTGCGGCAGCCGGACATCGTGCTGGTCGATCTCGGCCTGCCGGATCGTTCCGGTCTGGACGTCATCCGTGCATTGCGCGAGTGGTACAAGGGGCCGGTCATCGTGCTGTCGGCGCGCAGCCAGGAGTCCGACAAGGTTGCGGCGCTGGACATCGGCGCCGACGACTACATCACCAAGCCATTCGGCATCGGCGAACTGCTCGCGCGCCTGCGCGTTGCGCAGCGTCATCAGTTCGAACGCATCGGCGAAACCGCGACGGCGATCATCCAGATCGGCAACCTGTCGATCGACCGCGCCGCGCATCGCGTGCTGCGCGACGGTGCCGATGTCCATCTCACGCCGATCGAATACAAGCTGCTGGTCGCGCTAGCCCAGCATCCGGGCAAGGTGATTACGCATCGGCAATTGCTGCGCGAAGTCTGGGGCGTTGCGCACGTGGAGTCGCCGCAGTACCTGCGCATCTACATGCGCGCACTGCGGCGCAAGATCGAGACCGAGCCCGCCAAGCCGAAGTATCTGCTGACCGAAATCGGGGTGGGGTATCGGTTGGCCGAGCCTGTCGTTGGATAGTTGATGAATGAGTCCAGGATGTACCGCGCGTCGTCTTGGTATCGCCGCGCTTCATCGGATCTCCAACTACTTCCGTTCATGGTGAGCCTATGGGAACCATGAATGGAATTGCTAAGAACAAAGCTTTCAAGCGCTGCGCGCGCGAGTCATTTCTGTTTCGGCACAAGCAAGTAGGCTGGGATGCAATCCCAGCCTGTTCCACACAGAAAAGCGCTGGGTTTGACAACCCAGCCTACGCACTTGCTGATCATTTGATCGTCATCGCCCAAGCATAAGTGGCCGTGCTGGCCGTGACGCATGATTGCACCGAAAACTTCATCCTGCACGGTTCGCTTGAGCATAGCTAGGCCGACGCGGGGAGTTTAAAAAGCGTGCTCTCACTGAGAAAAGGAGATCGGAAGGAATCGATACTTGTCTTCTTCCCACGGGTAACTGTCGGCGTAATCAAGTGTGAATTGGCCGTTGAAGAGTTCATGCAGGATGGTGAAAACACCGGCATTCGGGACCTGATCGTTGGATTGTGCAGCTCTACTCAATTTCTGAGGGATGTACACCCGGAGGGTAGCCATGCTCTGCGGGGCATTGCAATCTAAGACCCTCAGAGAGACTTTGTTCTGTTCGAGCCAAATGAGAATCTCGCGCTTTCGAGGTGTGAGTGAGGCCTCATCGAATTGGAGCAATGGATTGACCGTGTTGTAGTGATCAGAATTCGTCATGACAGGAGCGGCCTAACTAAAATTGGACCCCGCATCCGGGGCGATAAGCCTTATCGTGCGCCGCTGTCATGCACATGGTCAATGCGACTTCAGCGACTACGCAACACCGCCATCTCCCCAAGCGCCAACAACTCCCCACTAGCCGATTCCATCGGCCTCAGCGCATCCCGCATTGCCTCGCCAAGTTCATCCAATAACCTGCGAGACCCCTCGATCCCGAGCAGCGCGGGATAGGTGGACTTCGACTGCGCGACGTCTTTTCCGGCGGTTTTGCCCAAGTCCGCGGAGCTGCCTTCGACATCCAGGATGTCGTCGCGGATCTGGAACGCGAGTCCCATGGCACGCGCATAGTTGTCGAGCCGTTGCAGCGTGCTGTCGTCAGCATGCGCGCACAACGCGCCCATGCGTACCGCCGCGCGGATCAACGCGCCGGTCTTGAATGCATGCATGCGCTCGAGTTCGATGAGCGTCTGCACGCGGCCGGTTGCCGCGAGGTCGAGTGCCTGTCCGCCGCACATGCCTGCGGTGCCGCTCGCGCTGGCAAGTGTCGCGATCAACGCGATGCGCAGCGCAGCGTCGCAGTCGGCGCAAACCAGCGCTTCGAATGCGAGAGCCTGCAATGCGTCGCCGGCGAGAATTGCGGTCGCTTCGTCGAACGCGACGTGTACGGTCGCGCGGCCGCGTCGTAGCGCGTCGTTGTCCATCGCTGGCAGGTCGTCGTGTACGAGCGAATACGCGTGCACGAGTTCGACCGCGACCGCTGGCGCATCGAGCGCGGCTTCGTCGGCGCCGGAGGCGACGCCTGCTGCATACACCAGTTGCGGGCGGATGCGCTTGCCATCGCCGAGCACGGCGTAACGCATTGCCTGCTGCAATCGCGTGTGATGTAGCCGTTGCGGACTCGTCGCGTCGTCGGGGAGGACGCGATCCAGCGCCGCGTGCAGCCGCGCGGCGCGGCGCGCGAACGCCTGTTCAGTCGTCATCGGGGGCGAAGCGTTCGGCATGGTCCGGATCGCCGAGGTCGCTGAGCAACTTCACCCGCAGCTCGGCCTGTTGCAGCGCGCCCTGGCATTGCCGGTACAGAGCGACGCCGCGCTCGTAGGCGCCGAGCGATTCGTCGAGGGACATCTCGCCCTTCTCCATGCGCTGCACGAGTTGTTCGAGTTCGTCGAGCGAACGCTCGAAGCCGGCGACCACCGAGGGTGCGGGTTCGAGAGGGCTCGATGTGAGTGCGGATTGGGTGGATTTCTTTACCATGCGCGCAGTGTGTCGCCGTGCGCGCGGGTGGTCAATCCGCAGCGCTCGCCCTGGCGGCTGGCGACCAGCGCAGATGCGCGCCATGCGCGTGCAACCATCTCTCCATACGTGCGGACACCAGGCTGTCTCCGGCGGCGAGCAACTCGCCATCGTCGGCGAACAGCAGCGGCATTTGCGCGCGGGTCCAGGGCGGCACACCGCGGTCCTGCAACACATGCTTGAGCGCGTGGCTATGCTCGCGTCCAGCCAGGCGAATGCGCTCGCCGCCGCGACGCGCGTGGACCATCAGCGGTGCGTCGAAACCATCGGCAACGTGCAGTTCGAGCGACGCTCCATCGGGCATGCACAGCCGCGAGTGTCCGTCCCATCGCGCGCTCCAGTCCGTCGGCAGCGGCGCGCATGGATGCATCGCATGCAGGCGATCGCGCCAGCGATGGACGACGACATGCGCCCATGCCACGCACGCATCGCCATCGGCGCGCGCGTGCAGCAGGTCGCGTTCGATCGCGGCAAGGATGCTGGCGGGAGGCGGGTGTCCGTCGAGGCGCATCAGCCACGCGCGCAGGATGCGGGTGCGTTGCGCACGCGGATGCGCGAGCAAGTTCGGAAGCGACAGCGCGTCTGGTGAGACCTGCAGCGCATCGAGTTGAACCGTCGTCGCAGCGGCAAGCAGTTGCGACTGTTCGGCGATGAGCGCCGCGCTGCGCGCGAGGCTGCGCGATGCATGCGGCCAGCGCTCCGCGAACAGCGGCAGCACGCGATGGCGCAGGAAGTTGCGGTCGTAGCGTGCGTCCGCGTTGGATGGATCCTCGATCCAGCGCAATGCGTTCGCCGTCGCGTAGTCGCGCAGCGCCGCACGCGGCAGGTCGAGCAGCGGGCGCCATAGATGCAGCGTGCCAAGTCGCGAGCGTCGCCGCATCGACGCGAGGCCGTCGCCGCCTGCGCCGCGCAACAATCGCATCAGGATTGTTTCGGCCTGGTCGTCGCGGTGATGCGCGAGCGCGAGCACGTCGTCCGCATCGAGCGCCGCACGGAATGCGGCCAGTCGTGCCGCGCGTGCTGCGCCTTCCGGGCCTCGACCGTCCGCATGATCGACCTGCACGCGCAATACGCGCAGCGGCAGATCGAGTCCGGCGCAGATGCGTTCGCAATGCTCCGCCCATGCGTCGGCATCGGGATGCAAGCCATGATGCACATGCAGCGCACGCAAGCCTTGGGCTCGCGCTGCCGTCGATGCAGCGAGGGCGTGCAACAGTGCTGTCGAATCGAGCCCGCCGCTGAAACCGACGACGAGCGGCGCTTCCGGCAGCAGATGCAACGCGGCGGCGAGAACGCCCACGCCGCGCTCCGGGTCAGCTCTTCAGGACGCCGAGCTCGCGGCCGATGCGCGTGAACGCGTCGATGCAGCGGTCGAGGTGTTCGCGCGTGTGCGCCGCGCTGATCTGGGTGCGGATGCGGGCCTGGCCCTTCGGTACGACCGGGAAGAAGAAGCCGATCGCGTAGATGCCTTCCTCCAGCAGACGCGCGGCGAATTTCTGCGCGAGCGGCGCGTCGTACAGCATCACTGGGGAGATCGGATGCACGCCGGGCTTGATATCGAATCCGATGGCTGTCATGCGTTCGCGGAAATAGCGGGTGTTCTCCGTCAATGTGTCGCGCAGGTCGCCTGCGGACGCGAGCATGTCGAACACCTTGATGCCGGCCGCGACGATGTGCGGCGGCAGCGAGTTCGAGAACAGGTACGGGCGCGAGCGCTGGCGCAGCATCTCGATCACTTCGGCCTTGCCCGTCGTGAAGCCGCCGAGCGCGCCGCCGAGCGCCTTGCCGAGCGTGCCGGTGACGATGTCGATCTTGTCGAGCACGCCTTTCACTTCGGCAGAACCGCGACCCGTCGCGCCGAGGAAACCGGTCGCGTGGCATTCGTCGATGTGCACGAGCGCGCCGTATTTCGCGGCGAGCGCAGTGATTTTGTCGAGTGGTGCGATGAAACCGTCCATCGAGAACACGCCGTCCGTCGAAATCAGCTTCGTCCGCGCGCCGGCGGCATCGGCTGCTTGCAGCTGCGTTTCGAGATCGGCCATGTCGCAGTTGGCGTAGCGGAATCGCTTGGCCTTGCACAAGCGCACGCCGTCGATGATCGAGGCGTGGTTGAGCGCGTCGGAGATGATCGCGTCCTCCTCGCCGAGCAGCGGTTCGTAGAGGCCGCCGTTGGCGTCGAAGCATGCCGCATACAGGATCGTGTCTTCCTTGCCGAAAAACGCCGCGATGGTGGCTTCGAGCTCCTTGTGCAGGTCCTGGGTGCCGCAGATGAAACGCACCGATGCCATGCCGAAACCGTGGCTGTCGAGCGCGTCCTTCGCGGCCTGGATCACCTCGGGATGATCGGCAAGTCCGAGGTAATTGTTCGCGCAGAAATTCAGCACCTTGCGGCCGTCGGCGAGCGTGATCTCGGCCGACTGCGGCGACGCGATCACGCGCTCGGACTTGAACAGGCCTTGCACGCGGATGGATTCGAGTTCGTCGGCGTAGCGTTGGGTCAATGACATGGGAGGGCCGAAGGCTTAGGGGTTGGGGTCTGGTGGCGAACGTCACGTGGAATCGCGGGCCTTTGCGATCTGGAATCAGGAGAAAAACGGTTGAGCGAGGCTCTGCTTCCACCAGTCCCCAGCCCCGAGTCCCCAGCCCTCGCTGCACCTCAGTTCCACGAACAAACCACCTTGCCGCAGTTGCCCGAGACCATCAGGTCGAAGCCGCGCTGGAAGTCGTCGATATGCACTTGGTGGGTCAGCACTTTCTGCAGCGGGAATCCGGTCAGCACGAGCTGGGTCATCTTGTACCAGGTCTCGTACATGCGCCGGCCGTAGATGCCGTGCAGGGTGAGGCCCTTGAAGATGACCTTGTCCCAGTCGATGCCCGCACCATTCGGAAGGATGCCGAGCAATGCAACCTTGCCGCCGTTGTACATCGCGCCGAGCATGTCGTTGAACGCGTGCGGATTGCCGCTCATCTCGAGTGCGACGTCGAAGCCTTCCATGTGCAACTCGGCCATGGTGTCCTTCAGCGACTGCTTCGACACATTGACCACGCGTGTCGCGCCCATGTCGGCGGCGAGCTTGAGGCGATAGTCGTTGACGTCGGTGACGACCACGTTGCGCGCGCCGATCCATTTGCAGATGCCCGCAGCGATGATGCCGATCGGGCCCGCACCGGTGATCAACACGTCCTCGCCGATCACGTCGAACTCGAGCGCGCAGTGCGCCGCGTTGCCATAGGGATCGAAGAACGCTGCGAGTTCGGACGGGATCTGGTCGGGAATCGGCCACAGGTTCGTGGCTGGCATCACAATGTATTCGGCGAATGCGCCGTTGCGGTTCACGCCGATGCCGATGGTGTTCGGACACAGGTGCTGGCGGCCCGCCCGGCAATTGCGGCAATGCCCGCAGACGATGTGGCCTTCGGCCGACACGCGCTGGCCGAGCTGGTAGCCGGTCACGCCCGGACCGATGTCGACAATCCTGCCGACGAACTCGTGACCGATCACCAGGCCCGGCTTGATGTTGCGCTGGCTCCACGCATCCCACTTGTAGATGTGCAGGTCGGTGCCGCAGATCGCGGTCTTCTCGAGCTTGATCAGGACTTCGTTCGCGCCGGCCTCGGGAATCGGCACCTGCTCCATCCAGATGCCTTCCTCGGGTTTGCGTTTGACCAGCGCTTTCATCATTTGCGACATGGGAGATCCAGTGCGTGCGCTGTTGCGGAGATTGCGGAGTGTATCGCGGCGTTGGATCGCGCGGCCCAGCGTACTACTTCAACTCGAGCCGCCATCCGATCGCAAATTGCATCGCGGTCGAGGTGCTGTGACCAAAATCACGCCCGACGGTGATGAAGCCGGAGTTGCCGTGCGGCAGCACGAACGTGGAGGAGAACGTAGCCTGTCCCCAGTCGCGATCAGGCGCGCCGGTGTCGAAGGCCACGACGCTGCCGCTGGTGTCCTGCAGGAAGCGCACGCCGACAGTGCGTGCATCGTTGCCGAATTCGTGGACCAGGCCCAGGCGCAGTTCCGGCTGCCAGACGCCCCAGTGCGCAGAAAATGTGCGCGCGAGGGCGAGGTCGATGCGGCCGCGTTCGGTCACGATCGATCGCCCCGGCACGACCAGGTCAAAACCCGATCCGCCGCTCTCGGCATAGCCATCGATCGACGTGCGCGCCGCATCGAATCCCACCGAACCGCGCCATTCCAGCGCTCCGTGCGAGAAATTCGCATCCACGGCCGCGCCGCCGATGGTCCGATGCAGCGCGGGCGAAGCGGTTTCCGCGACCGGTGCGCTACCGTCGATGAAGGCCACCACGCGGCGGATGTCCTGGCTGCCCTGGGTCCGGCCGAGGTAGCCGTTCAGCGCGACGTGGTCGTTCGCATCCCAACTCGCCACCGCAATCGCACCGGTAGCGTTCGCTTCGGTCCGGCCCTCCGAGCCGCGAAAGACCTGGTTGTCGCGGGCGTGGTTGAGGGTCAACCCGAGCTGCCACCGATTGGCCGGGTGCCAGTCGATGCCCACCGTGAATGTCGTTGAATCCGCGTCGAACGCCGCTTCGGTGGTGTCGTCGCTGCGGAATGAGTGCGCATGATCGACGCTCGCGAACACGGCCAGCTTCGGCGTGACCAGAGTGCTGATCTCTTCACGCGACGGCCATTGATCGCGCGCGGCGCCACGGCCTGCGCCGGGGATTTCTTCCAGGTCGTTGAAGTTCACGGCAATCGCGCGCGCGTTTGGATCCGCGCTGGCCAGCACCACCGCGCAGCGCCCGGCGAGCGCGGAACCGGATGCCGCGCCCGCGCAGACTGTGTTGAATTGCGCTGTGAACGCATCCGTGCCGGATTGCGCCTGTGCAGTCGCTGCAAGGAATGCGGAGGACGTGCAGAGCGTGCTGAGCACAATCAGGAGCTGGGCAGCCAGGCTGTCGCTGCGGCGCATGCGGTCTCTCCAGTGTGTGTCCCCGGCCTTGAGTCTACTCCGGCAGGTCTGCTTGCCAATCCATGGCCATGCGTCAGACTGTGCGGACTCTTCGACGCGCTATTCCATGACCCTCGACGCATGGCTCGCCCATCAGCAGCTCCAGCATCCCGATGCCATCGCGCTTGGACTCGATCGTGTGCGCGTGGTAGCAGACCGACTGGGACTGACGCGACCCACGCAGCACGTCATCACCGTCGCGGGAACCAATGGAAAAGGCTCAACGGTCGCTTTCATCGAAGCGATCGCACGCGCGGCCGGGCTGCGCGTCGGCGCTTACACCTCGCCGCATCTGCTGCGCTACAACGAGCGCGTGCGCATCGATGGTGTGGATGCCGACGATGCTGCGCTGGTCGCGGCGTTCCAGCGTATCGAGGCAGTGCGTTTGGTGGGAGCGGGTGAACCGATTCCACTGACCTATTTCGAATACGGAACCCTCGCTGCGTTGCTCTTGTTTGAAGCCGCGCACCTCGATCTCGCGATCCTCGAAGTCGGGCTGGGCGGGCGGCTCGATGCGGTCAATGTCGTGGATGCCGATGTCGCAGTCATCACGACGGTCGATCTCGATCACCAGGACTGGCTGGGCAACGACCGCGAATCCATCGGCCTCGAAAAGGCCGGGGTGATGCGTGCCGGCAAGCCGGTCGTTCTGGGCGAACGCGATCCGCCGGCGAGCGTGCTGCGGCATGCGTACCGGATCGGCGCAGTGGCGATTCGCGCAGGCTGCGATTATCTGATCGATGACTTGCCCGAAGGCTGGCGCTGGCGCGAGCCCGGTTACGCGATCGATCTGCCCGATCCTGCCATGACCGCGCCCGCGCAGCGTACGAATGCCGCCGCCGCGATTGCCGCGTTGCGCGCGTTGGATGTCGAGATTGCGGACGCTGCGATCATCCAGGGCG
This sequence comes from Pseudomonadota bacterium, assembly GCA_043747745.1. Lineage (GTDB taxonomy): Bacteria > Pseudomonadota > Gammaproteobacteria > Xanthomonadales > Xanthomonadaceae > SZAS-103. The sequence goes on along the minus strand of JAYTOP010000042.1, from coordinate 26,728 downwards.
TGCGCGCGACGCTTTTGCCGGCGCGGTTGCAGACGATCGTGCGCGAGGGCGTGGAGATCGTGATCGATGTCGCCCACAACCCGCAGGCTGCGCAGCAACTCGGCCTCTGGCTGGCCGCGCATCCGGCCTTGGGGCGGACCTTCGCAGTCTTCAGCGCGCTCGGCGACAAGGATCTGCCGGGTATCGTCGCGCCACTGAGAGACCGCATCGCGCGCTGGTGGCTGTGCGGCCTGCACGACACGCAGCGTGGCCTGTCCGGCGATGCCTTGGCCGAGCGCTTGCGCGATGCGCTGGGCGGCTGCGAGGTCGTGGTGCAAACGGATGTCGAACAGGGCCTGTGCGCCGCGCGCATAGTCGCGAAAGCAGGCGATCGTATCCTGGTATTCGGCTCGTTCCATACGGCCGCCGACGCCTTGCGCGCGCTGGAGATCGACTAGCGCCAGGTCCTCGTGCGCCGCCGTGCCGCGTCGGGCGGGTATACTCGACACCTTTCCGGACGTTCGGACCCGCCTCGATGGACCCCGCCCTGAAACACCGCCTGATCGGTGCCGCCGTGCTTTCTGCGCTGGCGATCATTTTCCTGCCCATGCTGATCGTCGGTCGCGACAAGAACAACACCGCCGCCGATGTGCCGTTGACGATGCCTGGTGCTCCAGGCGGCGAGTTCCAGACCAGGGAATTGCCGCTGGTCGCGCCCACATCGGACGTGCCGAAGGCCGGAGTGCTCGGCATGGACGCGAGTCATCCGGCTGCGCCCGTGCCTGCGACCAGCGTCGCTGCAGCCATCGGCGCCAATGTGCCGGCGGGCGTGCAACCTGCGCCCATGGCGTCCACGGCAACTGCCGCCGCATCGTCGGTTCCACCAGCAGCGCCGGTCGTAAAGCCGCCTGCGGTCGGCGTGGCAGTCCCGGTTGCCGCCATTCCGGTTGCCGCAGCTCCGAATGCGGCAGCTCCAAATGCAGCAGCACCAACATCTGTAGCACCAGCGAATGGCATGGCGACGTCGCCCGCGGCTCCGCCGCTCGCCACTGTGCCGCCGCCGACTGTGGCGACTGCACCAAGTACACCGATTCCGGCGGCCAATGCAGGCGGCCATTACGTTGTCAGCCTGGGCACGTATTCCAATGCGGCCAATGCGCAGTCGCTGGTCGCTTCGCTGAAAAGTTCGCAACTGCCGGCGTATGCCGAAGCGGTCACTGTCGCGGGCAAGCAGGCCATGCGCGTGCGGATCGGTCCGTTTGGGCAACGCGGCGATGCAGAGGCCACGCGCCTGAAGGCCCAGCAAGTGCGCAAGGACATGCCTGCCAGTGTGACCGCACTCGACGCCGCCGCACCCGCCCCGGCTGTGCCGACAGCGCCAGTGAACAAACCGGCCGCCGCATCGGAGCCTGCCCCGACCACAGCGAAACCGGCTGCCGCTTCGGTGCCAGTAGCGATTACAACCAAACCCGTTGTGACGATTACAGCCGCGACGACGAAACCTGTCGCGCCGCCTGCACAGGCAACTGCTTCGGCAACCAAGCCGCCAGCCACTTCGGCAACCAAGCCGCCAGCCGCAGTCCCTGCGGCTCCCGCACCTGCCGAGCCCGCCACTCCATCGCCAGCCGCCAGCAGTCGTGGTTACGCGGTGCAGGTCAGCGCGTTCCGATCCGAAGACGAAGCCCTCACATTGCGCAACAAATTGCGCGCGGCCGGGTTCACCGCATTCAGCGAGCGCGTCCAGGCCGCCAGTGGCACCTTGTATCGGGTGCGAATCGGACCGGAAGCCGACCGCGATACGGCCGATCATTTGCGCACCGAATTGTCCGCAAAGATGGGATTGAGTGGCATGGTCGTGGCGTATCCATGAGTCCGCCGATCACGCATGGGTGATGCGCAACGGATGAAAGTTTGGCGGCGTGATCGCCCTCACCCCACCACCGGTTCTGCCGGTGGTTCCCCCCTCTCCCGAGGAGGGAGAGGGGCTGTGGTGTCGCGGTGCGACGTACACTTGGAGCGCTTGAGATCGGACGGCGCGGACGCATGTTGAGTGCAGTCGATTGGGTCTTGCTGGGCGTGGTCGCCCTGTCGGCGCTGATGGGCGCGATACGCGGCATCGTGGTCGAGGTGCTGTCGCTGGTGGTGTGGATCGCGGCGTTCTGGCTCGCATTCGTCTACGGCGCGGACGTGGCGACATGGTTCTCGACGCAGGTGCACGATCCGGCCGCGCGATTGCTGGTTGGATATGCGCTGGTGTTCATCGCGGCGATGATCGTCGGCAGCCTGGTGACGTGGTTGATCGGCAAGCTGGTGCGTTCGGTCGGGTTGGGCAGCATCGATCGTGTGCTGGGACTGTTGTTCGGTGTGGTACGTGGTTGTGCGCTCGCCTGCGTGCTGGTGCTGGTGCTGGGTTTGACCGCGTTGCCGAAGGATCAATCGTGGCACGCGTCGCCGTTGATACCGGAATTTCAGCGCGGTGCCGAATGGATGAAAGCGTGGTTGCCAGCATCGGCTGCCCAGCATGTGAGTTTCGACGCCGTCGCGGAGCAGGGCAAGAAGAAGGTGATGCAGGCGTTGCAGGATCGGATGTTGCCGACACCGCCGCCGGAAGAGTCGCAAGGCAACGATTCGCCGCATGAAGAAACATCTTCGCAATCCCGTTCGAAGCACCACGGCAAGAACTGAACAAATCGGCATTCTTTCAAGGATTCAACCATGTGCGGCATCGTCGGAATCGTCGGCACCAGTGAAGTCGCGGCAGCGTTGTACGACGGACTCACCGTCCTGCAGCATCGTGGCCAGGACGCGGCCGGCATTGCGACCGTGGACGGCAACAAGCTGCGCATGCACAAGGGCAACGGACTGGTGAAGGACGTCTTCGATGAGGCCGCGATGCGGCTGCTGGTCGGGCGCGTCGGCATCGGCCACTGCCGCTATCCGACTGCAGGTTCGGAAGGTTCCGATGAGGCGCAGCCGTTCTACGTGAATTCGCCGTACGGCATCGCGCTCGTGCACAACGGCAACCTGATCAATACCGACGCGCTGCGCCGCGAGGTATTCGAGCAGGACCTGCGCAACGTGAACACCGAATCGGATTCCGAAGTGCTGCTCAACGTGTTCGCGCACGAACTCGACCGCCAGAAAGCGCTGACGCCCGAGGCGGTCTTCATGGCGGTCGAAGGCGTCAACCGGCGCGCGAAGGGCGCTTATGCGGTGGTCGCGACGGTACTGGGCCTGGGGTTGGTCGGGTTCCGCGATCCGCATGGCATCCGTCCGTTGATTCTCGGCAAGCGCGACACATCGACCGGCACGGAATACGCGATCGCATCCGAATCCGTCGCGCTCGACATCCTCGGCTTCGAGCGCATGCGCGACGTGAAGCCCGGCGAATGCGTGGTAGTCACCGCGCGCGGCGAACTGCATACCCGGATTTGCGCCGAGCCGCAGGAACACGCGCCGTGCATCTTCGAGTACGTGTACTTCGCGCGCCCGGATTCCATGATTGAGGAAATCTCGGTGCACAAGGCGCGCATGCGCATGGGCGTCACCCTCGCGCACAAGATCCAGCGACTGCGCCCGGACCACGGCATCGACGTGGTGATGCCGATCCCGGATACGTCGCGCGACGCCGCGCTGGAAATCGCGAGCATGCTCGGCGTGAAATATCGCGAAGGCTTCATCAAGAACCGCTATGTCGGACGCACCTTCATCATGCCGGGGCAGGGCGAGCGCGTGAAATCGGTGCGCCGCAAGCTCAACGCGATCCCGCTGGAATTCAAGAACCGCGTGGTGCTTCTGGTGGACGACTCTATCGTGCGCGGCACCACCTCGCAGCAGATCGTGCAGATGGCGCGCGATGCCGGTGCGCGCAAGGTGTACTTCGCTTCTGCCGCACCGCCGGTGCGTTATCCGAACGTCTACGGCATCGACATGCCGTCGGTGGACGAACTGATCGCACACGGCCGCACCGACCAGGAAATCGAAAAGCTGCTGGGTTGCGACTGGCTGATATATCAGGACCTAGCCGATCTGGAGACCGCCGTCGCCGGCCCGAAATTCCCCGGCCGCAAGTTCGACACGTCCTGCTTCAGCGGCGAATACGTCACCGGCATCGAGCCTGGCTATTTCGAGCGCATCCAGCAGCAGCGGTCGGATGAGGCGAAGAAGCAGCGGCGGGTCGGATGATCGCAACCGTCTTGTTCGCCATGCTGCTCGGCTCTGCGCCGACTCCTGCGGTGCCGGCTTCCGGAGTGCCGGCCGCCGCGCCGGGGCAGGTGGTCCACGAAATCCAGCTGACCCCCGTCGCCGGTCCCGCGACCGGCCCGGTCGCGCTCCACGTCGAGCACGGCCGCTACCAGGGAACAGTTGGGCCCGGATTCCTGCTGCAGGTCGACGGCTGGGCTTCAAACGGTCATCTCGCGGTCCGCATGGTCGGTCCGAAGGGCGAGATCGTCCAGGTCATTGCCGACGACCAGAACATGCAGGTCCAGCCGGACGGAAAGGCGAGCGCACTGGTGCCGTACAAGTTGCAGGGATTGTTCCCGGGAGGCTGGGAACTGCAGGTCGGCGGCGCGTCGGGGGTCCACATCGTCGCGGTGCAGATTCCCGTGGTCGAGCCGCCGAACGCCTCCCACAGGACATCGCGTCTGGTCTTCCCCGGCGCTGCCAAGGGTGCCAAGCCCTGGGACCTGCCCGAAGCCGCTCCGGCTACGCCGCCTGCCCGTTGATCATGGTGGTGGAAACTGGAAGCGGTCATGCGATCGAGCGCGTTGCACTGGAGTGCCTGCAAGCAAGTGATCCTGCGCGCAAGGTCGAGCTGACCACGACATTTTCTGCGCTGTTTTCAGCTGGCGGCTTGGTCGTCGGCCGATACGACGAGCCCGCGCAAGTGCTTTCCGCGCCCGGTCGCCCCGAACGTCCCCGACTCGTCCATCCCCGCGATGTCGCCAGCCGCGGTCTCGGGTCGCCAGAGGGCCGCGCCGCCTTCGTGCACGCGATCGCGCACATCGAGTTCAACGCGATCAACCTCGCCTGGGATGCGATCTATCGTTTCCGCGGCATGCCCGAGCAGTTCTACGCCGACTGGGTCGGCGTGGCAGCCGACGAGGCGCGACATTTCACGATGTTGCGCGAGCGCCTGCGGGAACTCGGCCACGATTACGGCGATTTCGACGCGCATAACGGTTTATGGGAAATGGCCGAGAAGACCGCGCACTCGTGCCGTGAACGGATGGCGCTGGTGCCGCGCGTACTGGAAGCGCGCGGACTCGACGTGACGCCGGGCATGATCGTGCGCCTGCGCGGCGTCGGCGACGATGCGACCGCGGACATTCTCGAAATCATCCTGCGCGAGGAAGTCGCGCACGTCGCCACAGGTTCGCGCTGGTTCCGCTGGTGTTGCGAACGCGATGGCATGGATCCGGATGCCGAGTTCGCACGGCTGATCGCGCTGCACGCACGCGGTTCGGTGCGCGGGCCGTTCAATCTCGACGCGCGCCAGGCCGCAGGGTTCAGTGCTGCGGAGATGGAGTTGCTGGCGGCGCCGCAGCTTTTACCACCGTCGCAACGCGCATGAAGTCCGCGATTGCGTGTGCGTAGACCGCGCTGTTGGAAAGGTTGTTGTGGCCGGAATGCGGGATCACGATCACGTCGGGTTTTGGACGGAAATGATCGATCAGGACATCCGAATTCGATCGCGGCACCGCCTGGTCGTCGCTCGCAAGCACGACCAGTGCGCGAGCCTTGATCGAACCGGCACGACGCCAGGATTCATAGCGATCCTTGAGGATCAATGAAACGGGAAACATCGGATAGCGGTCGCGTGCGATGTTGAGAACGCTGTCGTATGGCGTGACCAGCACAAGCATTTCGACCTCGCGATTGGATGCGACGTAGGTCGCAACGCCGGTGCCGAGGCTGCGACCCATCGCTGCGACATGCGCGCTGCGTGCGCGCACCCAAGCGTATTCGACGAGCGCGTCAGCGTACAAACCTGTCTCGGTCGGCTCGCCCGTATTCGGCCCATAGCCGCGGTACGGAACGAGATAAACGCTGTATCCGGGCAGCGTGCTGCGGAAGAAATCGACATCCCGTTCGACGCGTTCGCCCTTGCCGCCGAAATACATCAGGGCATGGGGCTGTCCTGGATTCACGACCCAGCCTTGCAAGGTCTTGCTGCCTGACGGAATCGAGATGGTCTGCGCATCGGGTGCAGCGAGCATCGGTTGCGGGAAATACAGCAACGAACGCTGCATCGTGTAAAGGGCGATGCATGCAAGGAGATACAGCAGCGCGACGATCACGGCGAAGCGCAGCAGCAACCGTTTCAGGGACATGGAGCCCCGCATGCGCTACAGCGACGCCAGGCTAGCGCCATCCGCATCCACGCGCAGCACCGAGCCTTGTTCGTACCAGTCGCCGAGTACGATGCGCGTGCGCGGACGGTCGCCGATGTTGTGCTTGTGCATCGCTGGGCGGTGGGTGTGGCCGTGGATCAAGGTGTCGATGCCGTAGCGCGCGAACGTGGATGCGACCGTCGTCGGGCTGACATCGGTGATGTCCTCGCCCGCGATGTCGTCTCGTACAGTGCGCTGGTGTTCGATGCTCGCCGCGCGTGCGCGCTGTGCGAATGCGATGCGTGCGTCCAGCGGCTGCGCGAGGAAGGATTCCTGCCATGCCGGATCGCGCGACTGGCGGCGGAACGCCTGGTAGTCGGTGTCGTCGGTGCACAGCAGGTCGCCATGCATCAGCAGGGTGGGGCGGCCATACAGATCGATCACGCACGGATCGGGCAGGATGCGCATGCCGCAACGCGCGGCATAGTCCGGGCCGAGCAGGAAGTCGCGATTCCCGAGCAGGAAACAGACAGGAACACCCGAACGTGCGAGTGCCGACAATCCGTTCGCCACTTCGGTGCCGACCGGCTGCGGATCGTCGTCGCCGACCCAGTATTCGAACAGGTCGCCGAGCACGTAGAGCGCATCTGCGTGCGCGGCTTCGTCTTGCAGGAAGTCGAGGAATAGCGCGACCAGCCCCGGACGCGCGGCGTCCAGATGCAGGTCGGAAACGAGGAGCGTCGTCATGCGCGACGCTTATTGCGTTGGGGCTGGCAGGATCTCGACGCGATCGATCGTCACAGGCGGCATCGGCACATCGGCGGTGAACTTGCCCTGCGGATGCGTCTTGACCATGCGGATCTTGTCCAACACGTCCATGCCGGTTACGACCTTGCCGAACACCGCGTAGCCCGCCGTGGTTGCGTTGGCGTCGGACACGTAATCGAAACGTGGGTTGTCCACCAGGTTGATGAAGAATTCCGAGGTCGCCGATGCAGGCACCTGGCCGCGTGCAGCTGTGACGGTTCCACGCTGGTTGGACAAGCCGTTGTTGGCCTCGTCGGGGATCGGCGGATGCGCAGGTTTCTTCTGCAGGTCGGCCGTGTAGGCGCCGCCCTGGATCAGCAGGTCGTCGATCACGCGGTGGAAGATGGTCCCGTTGTAGAAGCCTTCGCGCGCGTAGGTCAGGAAATTGTCGACCGTCTTCGGTGCCTTGTCCGGGTAGAATTCAATCACGATGTCGCCCAGGTTGGTGTGCAGGGTGACGCGCGGGCCGACCTGCAATGCCACCGGCACACTGGTGCTGACATCGCTATTGGTCTGAATTGGTTTGTGCGAGGCGATGGATGGAGCGGCCAGCGCAGTTGCCCACGCGGGCAACAGCAGGACGGCCAGCAACAGGTTCAAGCGGATGCGCATTGCGGTCACTCCGATGTCGGGCTTTCGTACAAACTGCGCCATTGTAGTGCCGTGCGCGCAGTGGAACAGGGGTCGGAGTGAAGTTTTGTCTGGATCGATCCCGCGAAATTAACGGCGCATCGCACGCGAATTTCGCTCTGACCGCTTTTCCAATCCGTTAAAATCGTCGATCCGCACAGCCTGGCGCACCCGATGACTTGCCGCACACGCTTCGCCCCCAGCCCGACCGGTTACCTGCACATCGGCGGTGCGCGCACTGCGCTGTATTGCTGGCTGGAGGCGCGCCGGCAGGGCGGCCACTTCATCCTGCGCATCGAGGATACCGACCGCGAGCGCTCAACCGATGCGGCGGTGCAGGCGATCCTCGACGGCATGGAGTGGCTGGGTCTCGATCACGACGAGGGTCCGATTTTCCAGACCCAGCGTATGGATCGCTATCAGCAGGTCGCATCCGAGTTGCACCAGGCTGGCAAAGCCTATTACGCGTACGAGAGTCGCGAAGACATCGATGCGATGCGCGCCGATGCGATGGCGAAGAACGAGAAGCCGCGCTACAACGGCTATTACCGCGAGCGCAACGAGCCGTTCCGCGACGACCCGAACCGCGTCTTGCGCTTCAAGAATCCGGTCGGCGGATCGGTGGTGTTCGAGGATAAGGTCAAGGGCCGCATCGAGTGGAGCAACTCCGAACTCGACGACCTCGTGCTGATCCGTTCCGACGGTTTCCCGACCTACAATTTCGCAGTGGTCGTCGACGACATCGACATGGGCATCACCGAAGTCATTCGTGGCGACGACCACGTCAACAACACGCCGCGCCAAGTGAATGTCTATGAAGCGCTCGGTGCAACGGTGCCGGTGTTCGCGCACCTGCCGATGATCCTCGGCCCGGACGGGCAGAAGCTGTCCAAGCGCCACGGCGCGGTCGGGGTGATGCAATACCGCGACGACGGCTACATGCCGCATGCGGTGCTGAACTACCTGGTGCGGCTCGGCTGGTCGCACGGCGACCAGGAAATCTTCTCGCGCGAGCAGATGATCGAGCTGTTCGATATCAAGGACGTCAACCACAGCGCCTCGCGCTTCGACGTCGAGAAGCTCAAATGGTTGAACCAGCAATATCTGAAGAACGATGAACCGGCAGCGGTCGGCGTGCATCTGGAGTGGCATCTGCGCGAAGCAGGCTACGACCTCGCAAATGGCCCAGCTGCAACGGATGTCGTGGTCGCGCTGCGCGACCGCGTGCATACGCTGAAGGAAATGGCCGATCGCGCGAAGGTCTGGTTCGAGCCACTACGCGACGCCGACCATGACGCTGCTGCTGTCGCCAAGCACCTGACCGATGCGGCTGTCGCGCCATTGCAATCGGTGCGTGATGGCCTGGCTGGATCATCGGAATGGACGCCTGCTGCCGTGCATGCAGTGCTCGCGCAGACCGCCGAGACATTGGCATTGGGCCTCGGCAAGATCGCGCAGCCGCTGCGCGTCGCGATCACCGGGACGCAGGTATCGCCGTCGATCGAGCACACGGTGTTCCTGGCGGGGCGCGAGCAGGCGCTCGGGCGCATCGACGCCGCGCTGGAGTTGATTGCCAGACGTGCGGCGACACCTTGATCTTTGGACGACCTGCTACGATTGATTGGGCATGAGCCATAAACACGCCGCCGCCTGTACCGACCCCGGTCACCACGTCCACCACGCGGACGAGTATGTCCATGAAGTCGAACAGGCCTGCGTTGAACGAGGCCTGCGGCTGACTCCATTGCGCGCCGATGTGCTGCGGCTGGTCGCCGACTCGAAGAACCCGGTGAAAGCCTACGACCTGCTCGCGCGGATCAGCGAATCCAAGGCCGCATCTGCGCCGCCGACGGTGTATCGCGCGCTGGATTTCCTGCTCGACAACGGTTTCATACACAAGCTCGAATCGATCAACGCGTTCATGGCCTGCCACCATCCGCGCGTGCAGCACACCGTGCCGTTCCTGATCTGCGATACCTGCCATGCGGCGATCGAGATGGAGGACGAGCGCATCGGTCACCTGCTCGATGAAAAAGCCCGCACGCTGGGTTTCACGCCGCAATCGCAGACGCTGGAAGTGCATGGCATATGCGTGGATTGCAGCAAGCCGGCAAGCTGAATCGGTCTCCGAATGCCGCCGCGAGCGCAGTCGAATGCCTGCTGGCAAATGTTATACTGTTGCAATGCAAGCAGTCCTGCAGCCGTCGCCAAGCCGTAGAAAGTTGCTGGATCGCCTCGGCGCGACTGGCTCGATGCTGTGCGCGATCCACTGCGCAGCGCTGCCGCTGGTGCTGGTGCTCGCGCCTGCGTTCGGCGCCTGGTTCGGGAGCGCGACGTTCGAGTACGGTTTCATTGGGTTCGCGAGCGTGCTGGGGCTGACCAGCCTGATTCTTGGCTATCGCCAGCACAGGGTTGGACGGGCGCTGCTGTTCCTGCTGCCAGGCATCGCGCTGCTGTGGTCTGCAGTGCTGATTGAGCCGCTGCACGAAAACCTGATTGCGCACGCGGTCGCGATGGCCTGTGGTGGCAGCCTGATCGCGACGGCGCATATCCTGAACCTGCGGCTGTCGCACGGGCATGTGCGTGGCGCTGCTTGCGAGCATTGAGTCGGCTTTCGGTGTTGCTCGCGGCGCGTCGGTGTTAGGCTACGCGCCACATTGACCGCAACGCAGGAACGAACATGGGCAAGGGCGACAAGAAAACCCCGAAGGGAAAGCGCAGCGCCGGCAGCTATGGCAACGTCCGTCCGCATGGCGCGGTCAGCCAAGCTGCGCCGAAGTCCGCAGCCAAGGCAGCAGGCAAGACCGTAGCGAAAGCTCCGGCCAAGACCGTCGCCAAGGCACCGGCGAAGACCGTAGTGAAAAAGGCTCCGGCCAAGTAAGGCTCGGGATCCACGCGCCGCAATGAAAAACCCCGCTTTGTGCGGGGTTTTTTGTACGTCGATCCATGCAGCGTCGAATGGACTACTCGACGAATCGGCCGCCGATAACGATCCGACGCGCAGGAGTTCCGCCCAGCCAGTAACAAAGTTCGGCCGGATCGCGCGCATCCCAAAGCACCAGATCCGCGCGCTGGCCGACGCGCAGCGATCCCCGGTCGTTCAGCCCAAGTGCTTTCGCAGCATGGATCGTCGCGCCACGCAGCGCCTCCTCGGGCGTCAGCCGGAACTGCGCGCAGGCCAGCGCCATCGCGAGTCGCAACGACAGCAATGGCGACGTGCCCGGATTGCAGTCGGTCGCGACCGCCATCGCGACGCCATGCGCGCGCAGGCTGTCGATCGGTGGCAGCTTGGTTTCGCGCAGGCACACGAACGCGCCCGGCAGCAGCACCGCGATAGTGCCGGCTTGCGCCATCGTCAGTGCGCAGGCATCGGTGATGTATTCCAGATGATCGGCCGACAACGCACCGCAACGCGACGCCATGGCCGCGCCGCCGAGCAGGCTCAGTTGTTCGGCGTGCAGCTTGACCGGCAGTCCGTGCGCCTGCGCTGCATCGAAGACGCGCTGCGTCTGCGCAAGGCTGAAACCGATGCCTTCGCAGAACGCATCGACCGCATCGGCGAGTCCTACTGCGACGACCGCAGGCAGCATGGTGTCGCAGACCATGGCAATGTAATCGTCCGCCCGGCCTGCATATTCCGGTGGCAATGCATGCGCGCCGAGGAAGGTCGTGCGCACGCCGATGCCGAGTGCGACGCCGATCCGTCGGGCGACGCGCAGCATCTTCATTTCGGTTTCGGTATCCAGGCCGTAGCCCGACTTGATCTCCAGCGTGGTCACGCCATCGCGCAGCAATGCGCGTGCACGCGGCAGCGATGCGGCGAGCAGTTCGTCCTCGCTTGCGGCGCGGGTCGCGCGTACCGACGACAGGATGCCGCCGCCGGCTTTCGCGATCTCTTCGTAACTCGCGCCCTGCAGGCGCAGTTCAAATTCGTGCGCGCGGTCGCCGGCAAACACCAGATGCGTGTGGCAATCGATCAATCCCGGTGTGATCAGTGCGCCGTGCGCGGATTCGATGTGGCGCGCGAGCGCTTCCGGTGAGACGGGCAGGGAATCCATCGACCCGACGAACGCGATTGCACCATCCTTCCAGCCGATCGCACCGGCTTCGATCAGGCCATAGCCAGCGTCGCCAGCCAATGTGGCGAGGCGGGCATCGGTGAGCAGGACGTCCCAGCGTGCGGGCATCGATGGCTCAGGTCGAAGCGGTGCGATTCATCCACGCATCATATCCGCGCTGGCAGCCTGCGCGGGCAGCCGTTACCCTGTTTGGATGGACACGACTCCAATGAGTTTGAGTGCCGAGAACGCCTGGCTGCCCGATGGCTGGGCGCGTGATGTGCGGCTCGACTGCGCTGCCGATGGCCTGTTCGTTGCGCAAGCTGCGGCGAATGTTGGCGAGGACAGCGCGTGCTGGGCGCTGCCCGGCACCGCGAACCTGCATTCGCACGCGTTCCAGCGCGCGATGGCCGGACTATCGGAACGTCGCAGTAGTGACCACGACTCGTTCTGGAGCTGGCGCGAGACGATGTATGCGTTCGCGGCTCTGGTCACGCCCGACGACCTCCACGCGATCGCAGCGCAGCTCTACGTCGAGATGCTGCAGGCAGGTTATACGCACGTCTGCGAGTTCCACTATCTGCATCACGCACCCGACGGCAAGCCGTATGCTGACCCGGCCGCGATGTCGCGCGCATTGATCGCCGCGGCGCGCGAGACCGGCATCGGTCTGACCCTGCTGCCGGTGCTGTACATGCGCGGTGGTTTCGATGGCCGCGCATTGTCGCAAAGGCAGGCGCGTTTCGGGCACAGCGTCGATGCATTCCTGCGATTGCTGCAGATGCTGCGCGCCGAGGAAGACGCGCAGCTGCGCATCGGCATGGCGTTCCACAGTCTGCGCGCGGTGCTGCCGGATTCGCTCTGCACGGTACTCGCCGCGTTGCCATCGGATCTGCCGCGACACATCCATATCGCCGAGCAACTCGCCGAAGTGGACGAGTGCATCGCGTTGCGCGGTTCGCGCCCAGTGCGCTGGCTGCTCGACAACGCGTCGCTGGATGCGTCATGGACGCTCGTGCATGCGACCCATCTGGACGAAAGCGAATTGCGCGGTATCGCGGCGAGCGGTGCGACAGTTGCGCTGTGTCCGACCACCGAGGCGAACCTTGGCGATGGACTCTTTCCGCTGCGCGCATATCTCGATGCGGGCGGCGCGTGGGGCATCGGTTCGGACTCGAACAGTTCGGTGTCGCCGGTCGAGGAACTGCGCTGGCTCGAATATGGGCAGCGACTGGGCACCCGCAGCCGCAATGTCGCTGCCGATGCACGCTTGCCATCGGTTGGCGAGACGTTGTTGCATGGCGTCGCACGCAGTGCGGCTGCGAGCAGCGGTGTCGCGCTCGGTGCACTCGCGCCGGGCCAGCGCGCCGACTGGATTGTGCTGGATGCCGATGCGCCCGAACTCGCCGCGCGCGGGCCTGCGCATCTGATCGATAGTTGGTTGTTCAGCGGCAATCGCAACCTGGTGCGCGATGTCTTCGTTGGCGGTCGCTGCGTCGTCCGTGATGGTCGGCATGTTGCGTCTGAACACATCGCTGCGCGTTACCGCGCTCGCGTGCAGCGACTGGCTGGCATGATGTGACGATGCGCCCGATGACGGCCGGAAAATGCAGGAAGCGGTCGCCTTCATGCTGCTGACGCCTGCATAAACAAGCCCGTCCCGGTTCAGGGACAGCGGTCAGCGCCCGGCGTATAAAAGATCGAAAGGGGCCGCCGACGTGCGGTGTTCTATTCATTCGCTTGTCCAGGGAGTAGACCGTGAACAAGATCCTGATCTCCGCATTGCTCGCCATGGGCGTCAGCAGTGCCATTGCACAATCCACAACCTTGACGACCACCGACGACAAAGGCAAGGTCGAGACGAAGACGGCCACGCAGACTGCCGCCGAAAAATCTGCCGACAGATTCTGCCTTCGCGAAACCGGATCGCATTTGCATGCGATCACGACTGATCACAATCAACATGCGGTCGAATGCGCAAAGGCTCCGGGCCGCGCATATTCCCGTGAAGACATCGAGCGCACGGGTGCGACCACGACCGCCGATGCGCTGCGTCGCCTGGATCCATCGATCCATTGAGACAGCCTGTCGATTGAATCCGTCGATGCGTTGATGTTCGTCGTGCGGAGTGCGCCGATCAGCACTCCGCTTGCATGGATCCAGGCATGGCGCGTTCGCGCAGACCGAGCGTCGCCGCTCCAGCAGATGCCTGCGATATGCTTGGGCTACCCTACCATCGGTGTTGGCGCATGCTTCGGAAACTCTGGGTTGCCGCATTGTTGGCGCTGACCTGCTGCACAACTGCATCAGCCGCCGATCGGCCGCTGACGCTCTTCGCTGCCGCGAGCCTGCGCGAAAGCCTCGACAACGGCGTGCACGCATGGGAAGCCGCAGGTCACAGCAAGGTCGTGGTGTCGTACGCAGCGAGTTCTGCGCTGGCCAGGCAGATCGAACAGGGTGCGCCAGCCGACGTATTCATTTCGGCCGATACCGAGTGGATGGACTATCTGCAGGACCGCAAGCTCATCGAACCGGCGTCGCGCTTCGTGCTGGTGCGCAATATGCTGGTGCTGATCGCGCCCACGAACTCGATACTTCAACACCTCGATCCGACAAGGAAGAATGTACTCGCTGCGCTTGCCGACGGCCGTCTCGCCGTTGCGGAATCATCGAGCGTTCCAGCTGGAAAATATGCGCGGCAGACCCTCGAAGCACTCGGGCTCTGGAATGATGTATCCGCGCATCTGGCGCAGGGCGAAAACGTCCGCGCGGCGCTTGAATTCGTCGCACGTGGCGATACGCCGCTGGGTATCGTCTATCTGACCGATGCGCGCGCCGAGCCTCGGGTAAAGGTGTTGGCGACCTTCGCCGACAAGACACATGAGGCGATCGCGTATCCCGCCGCCCGCACCACGTCCGCTTCCGATCCGAAGGCTGCGGCTGCGTTTCTTGAATTCCTGCGCGGCAAGCAGGCGGCCGCGATCTTCCGCAATGCCGGCTTCATCGACGGTCGCTGAATGCGGCCGCGCACAACATGATCGCGTTCACTGCCGAAGAAACCGATGCGATCGCACTGTCGGTGCGGGTTGCGGTATTTGCGGTCATCGTCGCATTGCCGTTCGCAGTGGCAGTTGCCTACATGCTCGCGCGCTGGAATTTTCGCGGCAAGATCCTGTTCGACGCGCTTGTCCATCTTCCTCTGGTGTTGCCGCCAGTGCTGACTGGATATGTGCTGCTGGTGCTGTTCGGACGGCATGGCGCGATTGGCGAACGACTTGAGCACTGGTTCGGCATCACCATCGCGTTCCGCTGGACCGGCGCGGTGATCGCTGCAGCGGTCATGGCGTTTCCCTTGTTCGTGCGTTCGGTGCGGTTGTCGATCGAAGCGATTCCGCGCGAACTCGATGAGATCGCCGCGAGCCTCGGTGCGGGTGCATGGCAACGGTTCCTGCGCGTGCTCTTGCCGTTGAGCCTGCCCGGCATCGCGGCCGGTACCACGCTCGCGTTTGCGAAGGCACTCGGCGAATTCGGCGCGACCATTACGTTCGTATCCAACATTCCAGGGCAGACGCGCACGATCGCCCTCGCGATCCACTCGCTCACCCAAGTGCCAAACGGTGAACCGGGCATCTGGCGACTCGCGATTGTCTCGGTGCTGCTGTCGTTGGGTGCGCTCGCAGCATCGGAATGGCTGACCCGGCGCGCGCTGCGTCGCCGGAGCTGACTTTCGGCACGCTGTGAGCACGCCGCAACAACGCATCTTGCAATCATGGGATGCATCACCCGCAGGATTTTCGATGGATACGATGAAACCGATTGCGCTGTTTTGCATCGTTTCGAGTGGACTGCTTACGATTGCCAGCGCGTTCGCTCAGACGAGCGCTGCACCGTCAATAGCGACGACCACTAAACCTGTCCTGCCTACGACGCCAGCACCTTCGAAGGCAAGCATGAGCGCCGCCGAATGCGAAGTCTGGAATCGCGAACGAAGTTTCGCGGCGTCGGTCGAGCATCACGACGCCGCAGCGTTCGCGGACCACGTACATGCGCAAGCGGCATTCGGCGCTGGTTCGCCTGTTCCGACGCATGGACGTGCGGCGAACGTCCATGACTGGAAAGCGGTCATCGATGGCAAGTCGTTCAAGTTGCGTTGGTCGCCCGGTGTCGTGACAATCGGCGCCGATGGCGGCCTCGCGATCTCGCGCGGCCCTTCGTTTGAAGAGGATCTGCGGCCTGATCTAATTGAGAAGTGGCATTGCAAGATCGGCGAGTTCATCTCGACCTGGATCAGGGATGCGGACGGCAAATGGCGCGTGCTGTTCGACGGTGGTGCCGCGCCGATGCACGCCGCAACCGCAGACGATGTCGCAAAACTCATCGCATCGCTGCCGGAAGAATGCCCGCAATCGACGAAGTAATTTTTGCGGTGCCTAGAGCGCAAGTCGCGTCTGTCCCACTCCTTCGTGTTCCAGCAGGAACTGCTTGAGCGGCAAGCCGCCGCCGAAGCCAGTCAGGCTGCCGTTTGTACCGATCACGCGATGGCAGGGAAGCACGATCGGCAACGGGTTGCGTCCGTTCGCGGCACCGACCGCGCGCACCGCTTTCGGCGCATCGATGGCCGAGGCGATCTGCGCATAGCTGCGCGTTTCGCCGAACGCAATCCGTGCGAGCGCGCTCCACACCCTGAGCTGGAATGGCGTGCCCTGCGGTGCCAGCGGAAGGTCGAACTCCGTTCGATCGCCAGCGAAATACGCGAGCAATTGCTCGCGCGGTTCGCGCAGTGCTGCAGCGTCGCTTTTCCATTCGTCTCGGTTCGGTGCGGCGTACTTGTTGTCCGGGAACAGGATGTAGCGGACTCCTGCCGCATCCGCCGCAACGGTCAGCAGACCGATCTTCGTATGGAACGCATCGAACCACATGGAAAAACTCCGGGAATGGGGAATCGAGAATCGCGAATGGGAAGAGCGAAAGCGGAGCAGCTCAAACCTCAGTCGTTCGCGAGGTGCCACAAGTGCAGCACCGCATACGCCCGCCACGGCCGCCATGCCTGAGAGCGTGCTTCGGTCGCGCGTTCGCTCAGGCGTTTGTCGTCGCCAAGAACCTGTTGCAGCACCAGGTCGCCAGCGGGGAACGCATCCGGATGGCCTAGTGCGCGCAACGCAATGTAGTGCGCTGTCCATGCGCCGATGCCCGGCAGCATGGTCATGCGTTCGACGAACGCATCGAGGCGATGCCCAGCATTGAATGCAACGCGGCCTTCGATGACAGCCGTGGCCAGCGAACGCAACGTCGCGGCGCGCGATTTCGGAAGGCCGATCGTTTCCAGCGGTGCGTCGCGCAAATTCAGTGGCGTCGGGAACGCGCGGTCGAGTCCTTCTCGCGCTTGCAGACGCGGCTCTCCGAACGCATCAACGAGCCGTCGTGCAAGCGTCGTCGCGCCTGCGACGCTGACCTGCTGACCGAGCACCGCGCGCACCGCGATCTCGAAACCGTCCCACCCGCACGGAACGCGTAACCCCGGCCGATTCGCGATCGCCTTTGCGAGCAGGGGTTCGTCGCGCAACACCGCATGCACCGCCGCGAGATTCGCATCCAGGTCGAACATGCGCCGTACGCGCCGCACGATGGCCGGGATCGCACGTGGATCGGTGCCGGAGATTTCCAGCAGCAGTTCCGGCTTCGCCTTCCCAGCAGTCACGCGGATCCATGTCGATGCATCCGTCGGGCCGACGACGCGCTCGTAGCTGTCCGCGCTCACGCGTTCGATGCCGGGGATGGAACGTTTCGCCATGAACGCGAGCATTGCCGCGAAATCCAGCGGCGGCCGATAGCCGAGCCGCAACGTCAGCGTGCCGCTCGGCGCTTCGGTGCGTTGTCGGCGAATGGCCGTTGGCGGCATGCCGCAGCCATCGAGGAACGCCGCATTGAAGCGACGCAAACTGTTGAAGCCCGCCGCGAGCGCGACTTGCGTGATCGGCAACGTCGTCTCCGTGAGCAATTGCTTCGCGAGCAGCAGGCGTCGCGTCGTGTACACCGCGATCGGCGTTGCACCCGTGTGCGCGAGAAACACGCGGCGCAACTGGCGCGAGCCGATGCCGACCTGCGCCGCGAGCATCTCGATCGACGCATCCTGCAACGCGCCGTCCGCGATCAGCGCGAGCGCGCGTTGCACCGTGTCGTCGCTACCGCGCGCGTGCGCTTCCGGCGATAGTTCCGGGCGACAACGCAGGCACGGCCGATAGCCGGCAGCAGTCGCTGCAGCGGCGCTCGGGTAGTACGAGACGTTGCTGCGCTTCGGCGTCGGTGCCGGACATACCGGTCGGCAATAAATGCCGGTGCTGCGCACGGCGGTGAAGAACAGTCCGTCGAAACGCGCGTCCTGCGCGGCACGCGCACGGTCGCAGATGGTGGACGATGGCATCGATGGGTAGGACATGCGCGCATCATACGATCCGTCCGTGGCGATGATTCGCCGTTTTCGGACATCAATGCCTGGTGCTGGTTCGCGCGCCAGGTTTCGCTATGGAATCAGTTCGCAGCGCCCGGGTTTCGGCTTGCAGAACTTGAACACGAACTGGTCGGTGTGGCCGCGGATCGACTTGTCGAACACTTTCACCTTGTGGTCGTCCACCGCATTGCGCAGCACGCCGCTTTCGCCTTCGAACACGAAGCCCGCCGCAGTGACCTGCGTCTTCACGGTTTCCGGATCGATGCGGTGCAGCGTATCGGTATCGCGCAGGCCCGATCGCGCCTCGGCGACATGGTCGACGACGATGAACACGCCGCCCGGCTTGAGCGCTTTGTACACGTTCTTGTTGAGGATCGCCGGATCGGTCGGGCCCATGAACTTGTCCGGATAGTCGTGGTAGTTCTGCGACGTGAACACGACGTCCAGCGGTTTCGGCGCGGTCAATGTCGCTACCGGCTGGATGTCGACGCTGATGTTCGTATAGCCAGGCTGCGTCGCGAGCGTGCGCAGTTTGCTGGAATCGTCGCCCGATTCCTTGTCGTACGCGTCGGGCCAGACCGCATAGACATGGCCCTTCGGGCCGACCACCTTGCTGAAGACGCGGGTGAAATAACCGCTGCCAGGAACCAGTTCCAGCACCTTGTCGCCGGGCTTGATGCCAGCGAATGCGGTGAGTTCGGCGACCTTGCGCCGGGCGTCGATGGTCGCGTCCGCACCACGCGATGGGTCGGCGACGGCAGCGGCGACGTAAGCGGGAATCTTCGTTGGCGCGGTCGCAGCGCCAAACGCGGGCACTACGGATACGGACAGGGCAACGGCAAGGGCGGTTCCGATGATCGTCCAGCGCATGGTGGTTCTCCGGTCATGGCGGCGGTCAGGCATTTCCGCAGGCCGCCATCGATTGCGCCAGTGTCGATGGTCATTGGGCGGACCGAACAGATTTTCTCGCCCCACAAGAGAGGGGTAGGGGTGAGGGGCGAACGGAATGTTGGGAGCATGACTTCGCTCGCCCCTCACCCGGCCTTCGGCCACCCCGCTGCGCGCCCCGGCCCTCGCGCTTGGCGCTCTGGCGCTCATCGTCGCGCGAACCGGTGGTTCGCAAGCACTCCTCTTCACCCCGCAGGGAGAGGGGGTGATCGCCGTTCACTCTGATCAGCCAGCCTGAGAGAGGCGATAACAGGTGCGATAATCTGCGGCTACGCCACGCACGGCACCGGGAGTCAGCATGTCCGCAACCAACCGCAACGACCCTTCGCGCGTCATCCGCGCCCCGCGCGGCACAGCGCTGAGCTGCAAGTCCTGGCTCACCGAAGCGCCGTACCGCATGTTGCAAAACAACCTCGATGCGGAAGTCGCCGAGAATCCCGCCGAGCTAGTCGTCTATGGCGGCATCGGCCGCGCCGCCCGCGACTGGGATTGCTACGACGCGATCCTGAAGTCGCTGCGTGAACTCGGCGACGATGAAACGTTGTTGATCCAGTCCGGCAAACCCGTCGGCGTGTTCCCCACGCATGCCGACGCGCCGCGTGTGCTCATCGCGAACTCCAACCTCGTGCCGCATTGGGCGACGTGGGAACACTTCAACGAACTCGATAAGAAGGGTTTGATGATGTACGGCCAGATGACGGCTGGTTCGTGGATCTACATCGGTTCGCAGGGCATCGTGCAGGGCACGTACGAGACGTTCGTCGAGATGGGCCGACAGCACTACAACGGCAGCCTCGTCGGGAAGTGGATCCTCACCGCAGGACTCGGCGGCATGGGCGGCGCGCAACCGCTTGCTGCGTCGCTCGCGGGTGCGTGCTCGCTCAATATCGAATGCCAGCAGTCGCGCATCGACATGCGCCTGCGCACGCGCTACGTGGACGAGCAGGCGGCCGATCTTGACGACGCGCTTGCGCGCATCGAAAAATACACCGCAGTCGGCGAGGCGAAATCCATCGCGTTGCTCGGCAACGCGGCGGAAATTCTGTCCGAACTCGTGAAGCGTGGCGTGCGCCCCGATGCGGTCACCGACCAGACTTCCGCGCACGATCCCGTGCACGGCTATCTTCCGATCGGTTGGAATGTGCAACGCTGGCTCGCCGAACAGAAGACCAATCCCGATGGCGTGCGCGATGCCGCGAAAAAATCCATGCGCGTGCACGTCGAGGCGATGCTCGCGTTCGAGAAGATGGGCATCCCGACGTTCGACTACGGCAACAATATCCGCCAGATGGCGAAGGACGAAGGCTGCGCGAACGCGTTCGACTTCCCGGGCTTCGTACCCGCGTACGTGCGTCCGCTGTTCTGCCGCGGCGTCGGCCCGTTCCGCTGGGTCGCGCTCAGCGGCGATCCCGAGGACATCTACAAGACCGATGCGAAGGTCAAGGAACTCATCCCCGACGACGCGGCGTTGCACCGCTGGCTCGACATGGCGCGCGAGCGCATCAGCTTCCAGGGCTTGCCCGCGCGCATCTGCTGGGTCGGCCTCGGCCTGCGCGACAAGCTCGGCCTCGCGTTCAACGAAATGGTCCGCAATGGTGAGTTGAAGGCACCCATCGTGATTGGTCGCGATCATCTCGACAGCGGTAGCGTCGCCTCGCCGAATCGCGAAACCGAATCGATGAAGGACGGCAGCGACGCGGTATCCGACTGGCCGCTGCTCAACGCGATGCTCAACGTCGCCGGCGGCGCGACCTGGGTATCGCTGCACCACGGCGGCGGCGTCGGCATGGGCTACTCGCAGCACAGCGGCGTGGTGATCGTCTGCGACGGCAGCGAAGCCGCAGACCGGCGCATCGCGCGCGTGCTGTGGAACGACCCCGGCACCGGCGTGATGCGGCATGCAGATGCGGGGTATGAGATCGCGAAGGTATGCGCGAAAGAACAGGGACTGAAGTTGCCGATGGTGTGATGGTGCTTGGAAAGCGCACTCTAGCCACTATTTTCCTGCTTGTGCGATAGTTCGTGTTGGGAGGAGTCTCGGCTACATCCCTTGAGGTGCTGAGGAAAATATGAGTTACGTCCCGGATAGCGAAAATTCGCCAGCAGAGAGCACGCCAACTGAGTTCGTGAGAGCTCGGTTTCATGGTGGGCGCTTTGCGGCGCACGCTATTCCATTCGATGTGTTATCAGATTTGGCCGCTTACCGGGATCTTCTGGTTGAAGTGGCAAAGCGCATATTCCTCGACCGCAATGCTGGACGCGTCAGGGTACCGAAGGGCTTTGTAGAGTCATTCCAGTTGGGGTTGGTGGACGTAGTTCGCGGGAATAGCGCAACTGCTGTTGCAGAACGCATTCCTGTAGCGCCTCTTGTTGTGCCACGGCAAGCAAACTTAGCTGTTCAGCATTTCACAGAGTTCGATGAAGCGCGCGATCTGATCGATCAGGTTATTGCCAGAGCTGCCAACGACGAGGCAATGCCAGATGGCTTTCCGATTGACCTTGCTAAGAAATTCAATCTATTTGGCAAAGGCTTAAGGAAAGGTGAGGCAATCGATCTGTCACACCCCGGCACTGTTACGCCCGCGAGCTTTACTCGTGAAGTGCGTAAACGAATCATATTGACAGTTGACGCTACTTACGAAGACATCGTTGACTTGCGCGTCCAAGTAACGGGCGGCGACACAAGAACCAGAAAGATTTTTACTTTTTCTGAAGAGACGAATAAAAGTTTTGAGCTGCGTGACCAAAGCGAGGCGCGCGTCCTGAAGGCTTTGGGGCACGTGAAACAGCATGCTCGCTTGATTGGTTTCGGGCTATTTGATCGTCGCGACGAATTGCAGCAAATCATCGAAGCGTCTGAAATTCTTTACAGCGAAGATGAGCCAAGTACTCCGCTAAGTGAGCAGCTTGAAACACTTCGTCAGACTCCTGCTGGCTGGTACCGCGCCGACACGCCTGCGCCAGATGCCATGACGATAAGCCGAATCGGCAATCTTCTGGCTCAAATAGTCGACGAACACCACTTTCAAGTTCCGTTCCTGTATCCGACAACAGAGGGTGGCGTAACAGGCGAATGGCCAAATGGCGATTGGGAAGTAAGCGCCACTCTTATGCCTGGGACAACCGTAATTGCTTTGCACGCTCTAAATATCGACAGCGATGAAGTATTGGAAGATTCGTTTGAGATTGACTCAG
This sequence comes from Pseudomonadota bacterium, assembly GCA_043747745.1. Taxonomy (GTDB): domain Bacteria; phylum Pseudomonadota; class Gammaproteobacteria; order Xanthomonadales; family Xanthomonadaceae; genus SZAS-103. The sequence goes on along the minus strand of JAYTOP010000042.1, from coordinate 4,328 downwards.
ATCATGCGCTTGCGCGGATGGCGGATTTCTGGAACTTGATGTCACGGGATACAGGGGCTGAGAATGCCGATTCATTCTGACAATTTGATAGCTCCGTCAGACGAAGACTTGTATCGCCAAGTCCATCCGTCCTTCATTCGTGATGGGCGTCCAACCCGCCAAGCATTCCGTCCCAACTCAGGCGATAACGGTGAATTCTCAGTAGACCGTGGAACACTGACATCGGCTCGCGCAGCCTATGAAGCATATTTGAGCAGAGGTAACAGCACTGCTGGATCGTGGTGCGTAAAAGTAGCGGAATTCCACGGTCTTACATTGAGTGCATACAGCGATCCCATAGCGGATTCGCCTTCCCATGCTTTGGTTGACTACACGTCGCACACCTCAACAAGCCAACTAGAACGAATAAGTAAGAAGGTTCAGTTGTTCGCACTGTCTTATGGTTGTTTGCATCCCAAGGCAGCCTAGCGACGCCTTTTTTCAGCGAGCGATCTTCCGGTGATCACGCCTTGAGCTTGTACTCCGTCCTGAAGATCCACCACGCCGCCGCGAGGCACAGCATGAGGAAGCCGAGCGCCATGCCTGCGCTGACGACGACGTTGACGTCGGAGATGCCGTAGAAGCTCCAGCGGAATCCGCTGATCACGTCGCATCGGATAGAAAGAAGATGGAAGGAATAAGGCGCCTGACAACCTCTGCCCTTTTTTCTTCCGATTGTTGAACCATGCATGCCGCTATGAGGAACTTGCGAGATGCAATGCCGAATAAGACGCCGAAGATGGAAGGGCTCTTGCCTGCATACGGCGCATCTGTCGCCGAACCGGTTCTATAGTTGTTTGCTGAAAAGTTCGGATGCCGAATTGGCTGATGCAGTTCGAAAGCGCCTGAAGGAACGCAAGGTCAAGGTTCAACTGGATAGGCTTTAAGAAACCTTGAACGGAATCGTTCTTAATCGTCACCCCGATAAGCCCAGGACTGCAATGCAATCACCGCTGCACGATGAAAAAAACACGCTCGCCGACGAAGTCCGCGACGCCACCGCGCTGCTCGAAGGCATCGCCGCCGACCATTCGCTGCTCGATCGCCTTCCGCCAGAGGATCGCCAGCGGTTTCATGCGGCGGTCGGGCACTTCTATCATCCCGACCCGGTGCACCGGCGCCGCAAGCGCAAGGCGCAGGCGCGCGAGCGCAATGCGGCGCAGGTCGCGAAAGAAGAAGCCGTGCTGCACACGACCGGCATCCGCGAGTTGCGCCGGCGCCCGGTGTTCACCACGCCGAACGTGTTCGCGCCGGAAGGCTTCGTGCAGGAGGACGTTGCCGACAACGCCAATGACGAGAACGGCCGCGAGCGCCGCGAATCTGCCGAGCCGCAGCATTGCTATGTCTGCAAGCAGAAGTATTCGCTGATCCATCATTTCTACGACCAGTTGTGCCCGGCCTGCGCGGACTTCAATTTTGCCAAGCGTACCGAGACCGCGGACCTGCGCGGACGCGTCGCGCTGCTGACCGGCGGCCGCGTCAAGATCGGTTACCAGGCCGGACTCAAGTTGCTGCGAGCGGGCGCGAGCCTGATCGTGACGACGCGCTTCCCGCGCGATTCGGCTGCGCGTTACGCCGAGGAACCGGACTTCGGCGACTGGGCCGACAGGCTGGAGATCTTCGGCCTCGACCTGCGCCACACGCCGAGCGTCGAAGCGTTCTGCCACGAGCTCGTCGCGACGCGCGACCGCCTCGATTTCATCATCAACAACGCCTGCCAGACCGTGCGCCGTCCGCCGGAGTTCTACGCGCACATGATGGAAGGCGAGACCGCAGCCGCACACGACGTGCCCCAGCATTTGCGCAAACTGCTCGGCGGTTACGAAGGACTGCGTCGCTACTCGATGTTGCCGGAAGCCGAAGCGTCGTCGTTGGCAACAAGAACGGCCGATGACATTCCAGGCATCACGCGCGCTGCCGAACTGTCGCAGGTGCCGTTGCTCGCGGAGGATTTCGCGAACCAGCAGCACCTGTTCCCGCAAGGCCGGCTCGATCAGGACCTGCAACAAATCGACCTGCGCGAACGCAATTCATGGCGATTGCTGATGGCCGAAGTGCCATCGGTGGAATTGCTCGAAGTGCAACTCGTCAACGCGATCGCGCCGTTCCTCATCAACGCGCGCCTGAAGCCGCTGATGTTGCGCAGTCCCGAGCGCGACAAGCACATCGTCAACGTGTCTGCGGTCGAGGGCCAGTTCTACCGCAAGTTCAAGACTACGCGCCACCCGCACACGAACATGGCGAAGGCCGCGCTGAACATGATGACGCGTACCTCGGCGACCGATTACCAGGGCGACGGCATCCACATGAATGCGGTCGATACCGGCTGGGTCACCGACGAAGATCCCGCAGCACTCGCCGAGCGCAAGGTCATCGAGGAACGCTTCCATCCGCCACTCGACATCATCGACGGCGCCGCCCGCATCGTCGACCCGATCATCAGCGGCTTCAACACCGGCGAGCATGTGTGGGGGAAGTTTTTGAAGGACTACAAGGTGGCGGATTGGTAAGATGCTGGACTGTTCCATTATCGGGCGCGCAGCAGCGTTCGTGAATTTTCTTCGTTAGCTTGGAATCGACGCCCTACTGAATCATTAAGTGTTGGGAGAGACGTTAGTGGCGACGTACAAGCTTGTCGAGTGCTTGGTAGTACTTGAAGAGCACACGACTTTTGCTGAGGCATCTAGCCAAGCAAAGCGATTGGCATCTCAGTATTCCGAAGTCACAAGGGCTAAGCGGACTGAGAAGGGGTTTGCGGTATTGATCTCTGCTCAATTGCTCGCCAACATTCGCGCGCGCGAAGCCAGCGCTGTGAGCTCTTTCTCGATGGGGATGACTGAGCCGCCGATTGCTCCGAGTAACGGAAAGGTGAGTGCGACCAATGGATCGCCCCCGAGCCATGACGTAATGCGTCAATTGCGTCTCGCACGTATGGCAGGTGAATTGAGACACGCCATCGACAAAGCGCCAGCCACTGAAATACGAGCCTGGGTCAATCACACACTAAGATTATTTGGTGTTTCTTTTGCACGTCGCGTCGGCAACTTTGTCGATCTTGGTCTGACGGTGTTTGAAGTAGTCGGGCGCGAGATCATCGACATTACAGTCGCAGTAGTAAATAGAAACACAAATGCACACATCACAGCGCTAGCCAATAAAAGCGTTGAGGTTGCAACGAATACGATGAAACAGCTTCAGTTGAAGCTGAGGTCTCTGGTGGCGGCGTTTCGTGAAGACCCGCGTGGAGTTGGTCCCGATATGTTGGTCGCAGCCCTCTCGTTTTATTTTGCTGGTGGTGGACTGGATGGAGATGGAGGCGTACCGGATCTAGATATTTCAATGCTCGGTATCGGGGCACATCGCTCCTTATTCACTCACTCCATTCTTTCTGGGGCTGTCATTGAAACCGGGCTGTATTCTCTCGTGGATCTTGTTGGTCGGGTTCATAAACAATCCTGATTAGCCCCGACCCTCAGCCATGATAATTGCTGGCCGTCCGCAAAACCGGCTCCGCACAAGGCTTGCAGACGGCCATCGCGCGGAGCAGTCGCGGCAGCATCTCGGGCAGGCGAAACCGGCGGTTGAACCGGTACGCCGCCTCAGCCAGATAGCGTCGCGCATATTTGTGCTGCTTGATCGCATGGTAGGCACCATCGATCGAACGCTTGAGGTTGCTGAGCACAATGTTGACCCAGCGCGCACCCCGGGCCTCGGTGGCGGCGCGTCCGCCGCCCGTGTCGAGCACGGTGTGCGCATGTCCATGGCCGACCACTCGCCGGAAGCAAGCCAGTCCGTCGCTGTAGACCTCGGCGTCCGGGGCCAGGCGACGCTGCGCCCAGTCGTCGATCGCGGCGTTGTCGAAGGTCTTGACTGGCTCGATCACCGCGAACGTGGGGTGCTCCAACGTTTCATCGGTGCTCACCGCAATCACGAACGGTTGCTTGTTCTGCGAACCCCTCCCGCGCTTGCCGCCGTTGCGCTCGCCGCCCAAGTAGGCGTCGTCGATCTGCACGAAGCCCTTCAACTGGCGCGGTTGCTCGCGTTCGGCCATCGCCTGCATGACCTTGTGCTTGAGCCGCCAGGCGGTGCGATAACGCACGCCCAGATGACGTTTGAGCGCCAGCGCAGACAGGTTGGTCTTGGCCGAGGTCAACAGGTAGAGCGCGATGAACCACGTTCGCAACGGCAATTTGGTGCCCTCGAACAACGTGCCGCTGACCAGCGTCGTCTGGTGTCGGCAGGCGCGGCACTGGTAGTACACCCGGCCTTCGCGGCGGAACCGCGAGCGC
>JAYTOP010000041.1:0-30486 GCA_043747745.1 Pseudomonadota bacterium | reverse complement strand
CAGCACCGCCCGCGCAGAATGGGACAAGAGCATCCACGAGAAGAAAGCGCCGCCGTTCACGCGCGACAATCTCATCGCGACGTTTCGGGTGCTGCATGCATCGCGTGCGGACATGGTCGAGCGCGGCGTGATCGAGGTCTTTCGTGGGCTGTCGTGGCACTACAAGACCAACCAGCCGGTGCGCTTCGGCAAGCGCCTGATCGTGTCGTACCTGCGCAGTTACCGGTGCCGTACAACCGACCAGCTCGACGACCTGATGCGTGCCTTGTGCCTGTTCGACAATCTGCCCGAGCCCGATCATCGCAAGGGTGTCGGTGCGCTGCTGCGCGCCGCCCAGAACGAGGGCAAGACTACGTGCGAGACGGCCTATTTTTCGATGCGCTGGTACAAGAACGGAAACGGCCACATCACGTTCAGGTGCCCGACCCTGATTGACCGACTGAACAGCATCATTGCCAAGCACTATCCGGGTGCATTGCCGCCGGCGCGTCCGGGCTGACTGACGTCCTGGCGTGTTGCGTGTGGTCACGGTGCGTCTTGCATGAGCTCGGCACGTCGCGGCCGCTTGCAGCGGTCTCCACCGGACAGCTAAGGAGTCCGACTACGTGATGCTTTCCGACATTTTTCCGACCGGCTACCACGCTACCGAGTTGGCCGGTGTGTTGCCCGGCGAGTCGGTGGTGATCTACGGCGCCGGCCCTGTCGGCCTGATGGCGGCCATGTCGGCTTTCATCAAGGGCGCAGCCATGGTGATGGTGGTGGACACTCACAAGGATCGCCTGGCGCTGGCCAAGAAGCTCGGCGCCATAGCCATCGACGACAACGAGCAGTCGGGCGTGGATCAGGTGCTTGAGTTGACCAGGGGCAAGGGCGCGGACCGGGGCTGCGAATGCGTCGGATACCAGTGCTGCAACAACAAGAACCACGAAGTGCCGAACCTGACGATGAACAACCTGGTGAAAACCGTAAAGCCGAGCGGCAGTATTGACGTGGTGGGCGTTTTTGTCCCCACAGATCCCAAGGCCGAAGACCATTTGATGAAAAAGGGCCACATGGATTTCAACTTTGGCGAGTTCTGGTTCAAGGGCCAGCAGATCCGAACCGGCCAGTGCAACGTCAAGGCCTACAACCGCAGGCCGAGCAACCTGATCGAAGCAGGAAAGGCGAGCCCATCTTTCATCGTGTCCCATGAATTGCCGCTGGAGGCCGCGCCCGAAGCGTACAAGAACTTCGATGCGAGAAAGAAGGGCTGGACCAAGGTAGTACTCAAGCCAGCTGCCAGAGCGCGCTGGCGGCTCGCAGCCGGCCCATTGCTAAGGGCCGGTCACCGGGCTGGCTTCCTCGCCAAGCCTGCCCTCGGGCCGAGCCGTGACCAACGGATAAGCACGCACTTTCGTTTCCTTGAGTATGTTTACCTAGTCGTCTGCCATCTCGTCACCGGCCGCCCCGCCTGGCGTATGCAGGAACGCGCATCCGCCCGGCCTCGTCAGCACTATCTGGTCAAACTACGTTGTGTAAAGCCACGTGGCCCGTTGAGGGCGATGTGGAGTTGGCCGCACTTCAGTGATTAAAACGTGACGAAGCGTCCCGCCCCAAGGCGCCATACTAGGGCGGCTTGACGTTGGCTTTAAGGCCCGTGCCCATTCGAATATTCATGCCTTCACATTCTCCATCTCCAGCGAGTGAGCTGCCTTCACGATCGGCCAAGTGGCTCGGCTATGGCGGCCTGCTACCGTTTATCGCGCTGGCGATGGCGACATGGATGCTGCAGGACTCGCGCCAGGCGCAAGCGGCTTTTGTTTTGCTTGCCTACGGCGCCACCATCCTGAGCTTTCTCGGCGCGATCCACTGGGGCTTGGCTTTGCGCGATCCGACCGATCCGCCGATTGCCATGTTGGTGTGGAGCGTCATCCCAAGCCTGGTGGCCTGGGCTGCACTCGTGTGGGGTGCAAGCGGGGGCCTGTGGTTGCTGGCGGCCGGGCTGTGGGCCTGTTGGGGTGTGGATCGTTGTGTCTACCCGCGATTGGGCTTGCAGGGCTGGCTAGGGATGCGACTCATCCTTACCGCCGTTGCCAGCGTGTCGTGCGTGGGTGCCACCGTGCACTCGTTCCAATGAAGGTGAAAAATGATTTCAAAGGCAATAAGCAATCACTGCCCAGCAAGCCCTGCGCCGTGTGCGGTCGCACCATGACCTGGCGCAAGGCTTGGGCCAAAAACTGGGAATCGGTTCGGTACTGCTCGGATGCCTGCCGCGCGAAGAAAGCCCATGCGTAACCTGGTCATCGTGCTGGGCGACCAGCTTGACGTGCAGTCCTCGGCTTTGCAGGACTTCGACCCGGCACAGGACGTGGTCTGGATGGCCGAGGTAGCGCAAGAGTCCACCCATGTATGGTCGGCCAAGCAGCGCATCGCCGTCTTCCTGAGCGCCATGCGCCACTTTGCCGAGGGGCTGCGCACGCAGGGCATGCCACTGGTCTACACGCGCCTGGACGCTGCCGACAACCACGGAACCCTGGCTCTGGAGCTGAGCAACACCATTACCCAACTGCGACCCGCCGCGCTAGTGATGACCACCCCCGGCGATTGGCGCGTATTGCAAAGCCTGCGCGCCGTGGCCGCAGAACAGCAACTAGCACTCGACCTGCGTAACGACACGCACTTCTTCAGCACCGTGAGCGAGTTCGCAGCACATGCCAAAGGCCGCAAGCAACTGCGCCTGGAATACTGGTACCGCGAACTGCGCCACAAGCATGCCATTCTGATGGACGGCAAAGACCCAATTGGCGGGCAATGGAACTTCGATGCCGACAACCGGCAATCCTTCGGCAAGACCGGGCCGCAGGCTGTGCCGCCGCCGACACGCTTTGAACCGGACGCTGTTACGCAAGAAGTGATCGCGCTGGTGAACACGCAATTTGCCAGCCACCCCGGCACGTTGCACAGCTTTGGTTGGCCGGTGACGCGCGCAGATGCACTGCAGGCGTTAAGCACTTTCATCGATCAGCGCTTGCCGTTGTTCGGGCAGTACGAGGACGCCATGTGGTCGGGTGAGCCATGGCTCTACCACTCGCACCTGAGTTGCGCACTCAATCTAAAACTCCTGAATCCGCGTGAAGTGGTGCACGCCGCGCAGGACGCCTACCGCGATGGCCACGCGCCACTGGCAGCGGTGGAAGGATTTATCCGGCAGATTCTGGGCTGGCGTGAATTCGTCCGTGGAATTTATTGGTTGCACATGCCTGATTACCTCGAGCGCAACGCCTTGGATGCCCAAGCCGATTTGCCGGCTTGGTACTGGACCGGCCAGACGCAGATGGCCTGCCTGAAAGATGCCATCACCCAGACCCTGGAGCACGGTTACGCCCACCACATCCAGCGCTTGATGGTGACCGGCCTGTATGCGCTTTTGCTGGGCGTGAAGCCGCAGGCCGTGCATGCGTGGTATCTGAGCGTATACGTGGATGCGGTGGAATGGGTTGAGCTGCCCAACACCCTGGGCATGAGCCAGTTTGGCGATGGCGGGCTGATGGCCAGCAAACCCTATGTGGCCAGCGGCAAATACATCCAGCGCATGAGCAACCACTGCAAGGACTGCCGGTTTGACCCGGCGCTGTCGACGGGGGCGAAGGCATGCCCCTTCACCACCCTGTACTGGGACTTCCTGATGCGCCACAAGACGTTGCTCAAGAAAAATCCACGGATGGGCATGCAGCTGAAAAACCTGTCGCGGCTCGACGCGCCCGTGCGCGATGCCATCGGCGCCCAAGCCCTGGCGCACCGGCTGGCACAGCGGTAGCGACACGGTCTGCGCTTTTTTTGGTCAGCCTTGGGCGATCGCCCCATCCAGCAACCGGATCTGTCGATCGCACGCATCCGACAGCAAGGTATCGTGGGTCACCAGCGACAACGCGTAGCCGAATTTTTCATTGAACTGGCGAAACAACGCGAACACATCCGCCGCCGTCTTGGTGTCGAGATTGCCGGTGGGTTCGTCGGCCAACAGCAGCGCCGGCCGGGTGACCAGGGCACGGGCGATGGCCACGCGCTGTTGCTGGCCGCCGGACAGATGATTGGGTTTGCGGTCGACGAATTTTTCCAATCCCACCTCTACCAACAGGCCGCGGGCGCGACTCTATTCGGTGCGCGGCCACGCTCGGACCTTGCCACCAGCGCAACAGGAAGAACAGCAAACCCAACACGACCAGCACGGCTGCGTATTTCGGTCCATCGTGACCGCCCATTTCGCTAAGGCGTGACCGCTCATTTCGGTAAGGCGTGACCGGCTATTTCGGTCGATCGTGACCGATCGCTGGCGTTTCCGAGACGCCGTTGAGTTTGTTGTGCATCTGTTCAACGCGCCGGCATCCTCGCCGATTTTTCGGAGTGAGCGATGCCGACACAGCGAGTGGCCATGCACAAGATCAAGGAATGTCTTCGACTCAAGCTGGACTGCAGTCTGCCGCATGAACGCATTGCGCGTTCGCTGGGGCTGTCCAAGGGCGTGGTCAGCAAGTACGTGGCCCGCGCGCAGGCGGCCGGGCTGGACTGGGCCGCACTGTCGGTTCTGGAGGAGCATGCGATCGCGGCGCGGCTGTGCGTGGCGCCGCCGGCGGTGCGCGGCGAGCGTGCCGCGATCGACGTGGCGTGGGTGCACCGCGAGCTGCGCCGCAAGGGCGTGACCTTGCAGCTGCTGTGGCAGGAGTACAGCCAGGCCCAGTCGGATCGTGCGACCTATCGGTACACCCAGTTCTGCCAGCACTACCACGACTACGCCGGCTCGCTGCGGCGCTCGATGCGCCAGGTGCATCACGCCAGCGAGAAGCTGTTCATCGACTACGCCGGGCCGACGGTAGCGATCGTCAACCCGGACACCGGCGAGCTGCGCCGCGCGCACATCTTCGTCGCGGTGCTCGGTACATCCAACTACACCTACGCCTGTGCGACTCCGGGCGAGACCCAGGTCGACTGGCTGCGCGACCTGAGCGGAGCGCTGACGTTCTATGGCGGGGTGCCGGCCCTGGTCGTGCCAGACAACTTGCGGGCGTTGATCAAAAACCCGGATCGTTACGAGCCCGAACTCAACCGCGCCACCCTGGCCTGTGCCGAGCACTACGGCACCGCCATCCTGCCGGCACGTCCGCGCAAGCCGCAGGACAAGGCCAAGGTCGAAGTCGGCGTGCAGATCGTCGAGCGCTGGATCCTGACGCGACTGCGCCACCAGTGTTTCTTCACGCTCGCCGCGCTCAACCGCGCCATCGCCGAGCTGCTCGACGCACTCAACGCACGGCCGTTCCGGAGGCTGCCCGGCAACCGCCGCGAGTGGTTCGAGACCCTCGATCGCCCGGCCCTTCGGCCACTGCCCGCACAGCCTTACGAGATCGCATGGTTCAAGGACGTGCGCGTCAACATCGACTACCACGTCGAGAACGACCGGCATTACTACTAGGGTGCCGCATGCGCTGGTGCGCAGGAAGCTCGAGGCGCGCATCACCGACCGGACCGTGGAGATCGTGCACGCCGGCAAACGGGTCGCCAGCCATGTCCGTTCCGGCACGCGTGGGGGCTATACCACCATGGCCGAGCGCATGCCCGCGGCTCATCAGGCGCACCGCGAATGGACACCGGGCCGCTTCCTGAAGTGGGCCAGCGACATCGGCGCGTCCACCCATCAGCTGGTCGATCACCTGTTGAGCCACCGGCCGCATCCGGAGATGGGCTATCGCAGTTGCCTGGACTGTTCGCGCTGGCCCGCCAATACAGTCCTGCGCGGCTGGAGGCGGCGTGCGCGCGGGCGCTGGCCATGAACGCACGCACCCGCCGTTCGGTCGCCTCGATCCTGCAGGGCGGACTGGACCGACAGCCCTTGCCCGGCGCCAACGCGCAGGCCGACTGGATCAGCCCCGAGCACGACAACCTGCGCGGCCCTGCGTACTACCTCGTCCCACCCACCACCCACTGAAGGAGTTCCCATGTTGACCCATCCCACTCTCGACCGGTTACGCGAACTCAAACTCGATGGCATGGCCCGCGCCCTGGAAGAACAACGCCAGCAACCGGCCTGCCAGGAGCTGGCCTTCGAGGATCGACTCGGCTTGCTCGTCGATCGCGAAGCGAGCTGGCGCAGCAACCGCCGACTCGAACGCCTGTTGCGTCAAGCCAAGCTCAAGCACCCGCAGGCCTGTCTGGAAGACCTCGACTACAGCCCCGGTCGCGGCCTGGACCGGCGCCTGATCGCCGGCCTGTCCGGCGGCGACTGGATCGCCCAGGGCCAGAGCATTCTCCTCACCGGACCGACCGGTGCCGGAAAGACATGGTTGGCGTGTGCGCTGGGCCAGCAGGCCTGTCGCCAGGGTGCCAGCGTGCCTTATCAGCGCGTGCCACGGCTCACCGAGTCGCTGCGTGTGGCCCACGCCGATGGCAGTTTCGGCCGGCTGCTCGTGCAACTGGCCCGCATCGATGTCCTGCTGCTCGACGACTGAGGCATGACCCCGCTCGACCAGGCTGCCCGATGATCGACGATCGCACCACCGCGCGCTCCACGATCCTCACCAGTCAGCTCCCGATCGAGCACTGGCACGCCTGGCTCAACGATCCCACCGTCGCCGACGCCATTCTCGACCGCCTCGTGCACCGCTCGCACCGCATCGCGCTCAAGGGCGACTCACTAAGGAAAAAACCGCCAGCGAAGACCCCCTCGATCAACCCGGCGTAACCGCCAACCCTATACTCAACCCGACCACAACAACTCAACGGCGCGCGGTCACGATCAACCGAAACAAGCGGTCACGATCACCGAAATACGTATCGCAGAGGCGTTTCCGGCTGTCCCGCGATGCGCAGCGCATCACTTTTCCACGATCTGGCTTGTGGTCTGATGTCTTCTTGGGACTCTTTCCGGCACTTCAGGCGTAATTCGTTAATTTCGCGCTAACCTCTTGCAAAGATTTCGTTAGCATGTTAAAGCATGACCTCACGAACACTACCTAACCTGCTGTTTGTGCTGGAGCTGCCCATCAACGTTCTGCTCGCAATCATCACCCTCACCCTGCTCGCGATGGCGTTGGCAGCAATGAAGCGGGTGCCCGATGGGCAGGCATGGACGGTGCATCGTTTCGGGCGCTACGTGCGCACGTTGCAGCCGGGCACGCATGCGGTGTGGCCGCTGCTCGACCGGATTGCACGGCAAGTGCATCTGACCGGCCATCACATCGAATTGCCGACACGGCTGTTCGGCGCCGACAGCGCCAGCGCCGACCTGTACTACCAGATCCTCGACCCGATGCCGACCGGTGATGGCCTGGAGACAGTGGACGAGATGGTGCTGCGCCAAGCCGACGACGCGCTGTCCAGTGTCGCCGCGCAGCTGCCGCAGCAGCAGGCCGGCTGGACGTCCACCATGGCCGATGCGCTGAAGGTCGAACTCAACAGCCGGCTCGGCCGGATGGGGCTGCGGATCATCCGCTGCGCGCTGCATACGACCTGATCCGACGCATCGCGGCACACCGGATTCGCCCGCTCGCACCGCGTTTTGCGGGATACTCGCCGGCTTATCGAACGTGCCGGGCGCATGACCTCACTCGATCACCTCCGTCCCGCACTCGATTCCGGCCTGGCTGCGCTCGGCCTTGAACCGGAGCGGTTGTCCATGCGGCTGCTGGATTATCTGGCGCTGCTGGTGCGCTGGAACGGCACCTACAACCTGACCGCGATCCGCGACCCCGCCGAGATGGTACCCAAGCACCTGCTGGATTCGCTGGCGATCGTCCCGTTCGTGCACGGCACCCTGGCCGACATCGGCTCCGGCGCCGGATTGCCGGGCATTCCGCTCGCGCTGGCCTTGCCAGACCTGAATGTCACCGTGGTCGAATCCAACGGCAAGAAGGCGCGTTTCATGCGTGAGGCGCAACGCCATCTGGGCCTTGCGAACCTGCGCGTGGCGGAGGCGCGTGCCGAATCCCTGGACGCACCGGCACGCTTCGACTGTCTTGTGTCGCGGGCGTTCGGTAGTCTTGCGGAATTCGTGCGGGTCGGCGGCCATCTGCTGGCGGACGATGGGCGCTTGCTCGCGATGAAAGGGCAGGAACCTGCCGACGAAATCGCGGCGTTGCCTCTCGGCTGGCGCATCACGGCGACGCACGCGCTGGATGTGCCCGGCCTGGCGGCGCAGCGGCATCTGTTCGTGATCGAGCACGACGTGATCGAGCATGACGTGATCCGGCACGACGTGATCGAACGCGACGCACTTGGGCAAGCGAGACACCACAAGGAAACGGCGGCATGAGCAAGGCGCGCGTGATTGCAGTCGCCAACCAGAAAGGCGGCGTCGGCAAGACCACCACCTCGGTGAACCTGGCCGCCGCACTGGCCTACACCGCCGCGCGCGTGATGCTGGTCGACCTCGATCCGCAGGGCAACGCGACGATGGGCTCGGGCATCGACAAGCGCGAACTCGCCGGTTCGACCTGCGAAATGCTGCTCGGCGAAGCGACGCTGGCCGAGATTCTGCAGCGCAGCCCCGAACACTTCGACCTGCTTCCGGGCAATTCGGACCTCACCGCCGCAGAAATCCGGCTGATGGACGAACCCGAGCGCGAGCAGCGCCTCAAGAACGCGCTCGCGCCGGTTCGCGAGAACTACGACTACATCATCATCGACTGCCCGCCGTCGCTGTCGCTGCTGACGTTGAACGCACTCGCGGCCGCCGACAGCGTGCTGGTGCCGATGCAGTGCGAGTACTACGCGCTCGAAGGCCTGACCTCGCTGCTGCAGACGATCGGTGCGCTGAAGAAACGGCTCAATCCCACCCTCGCGATCGAGGGCATCCTGCGCACCATGTACGACGTGCGCAACAACCTCGCCAACGCGGTGTCGGCCGACCTGCAGTCGCATTTCGGCGAGCAGGTATTCCGCACCATCGTGCCGCGCAACGTGCGTCTCGCCGAAGCGCCGAGCCACGGCCAGAGCATCATCGCGTACGATCGCGCATCGCGCGGCGGCATCGCCTACCTCGGGCTGGCCGGCGAAATCCTGCGCCTTGCCCGCGAACGCAAATCGGAGACGACCTAAATGGCAGCAGCGGCGAAAAAGCGCGGCCTCGGCCGCGGCCTGGATGCACTGCTCGGACAAGCCGGCAAGGCGGTATCCGGGGATCTGCCGGAGCCGCATGCGCAGCGCACGCTTCCGGTCGCCTCGCTGAGTCCCGGCCGTTACCAGCCGCGTACCGGCATGGATCCCGAGCGCCTGCAGGAGCTCGCCGACTCGATCCGCGCGCAGGGCCTGATCCAGCCGATCGTGGTCCGCGCGGTCGCTGCGACGAAGTCCGCGAAGGCGAGCTACGAGATCATCGCCGGCGAACGCCGCTGGCGCGCTGCGCAGATAGCCGGGCTCACAGAGGTCCCCGTGGTGCTGCGCGAAGCCGACGACCGCTCGGTCATCGCGATGGCGCTGATCGAGAACATCCAGCGCGAAGACCTCAATCCGCTCGAGGAAGCGCAGGCGTTGTCGCGGCTGATCGACGAATTCGGCCTCACTCACCAGCAGGCCGCCGAAGCGGTCGGCCGGTCGCGCGCATCGGTCTCGAATCTGCTGCGCCTGCTGGAACTGCCGGCCGGCATCCGCGCACTCCTTGAAACCCACCAGCTGGAAATGGGGCACGTACGCGCATTGCTGACCCTGCCCGTCGATCTCGCTCTTGAACTCGCCAGGGACGCCGCAGCGCAGGGCTGGTCGGTGCGCGAGATCGAACGTCGCGCCCAGCTCGCGCAGTCCGGCCGCGCGAAATCCGTCGTCGCCAAGCCCGTGCCGCGACCCGACCCGAACATCGCCGCGCTCGAGCGCGAACTCAGCGACAGCCTTGGCGCGAAGGTCGCGGTGCAGCACGGTCGCGGCGGCCGCGGCAAGCTGGTGATCCATTACCACGGCCTCGAAGCCCTCGATGGCGTACTCGAACGGCTGCGCGGCAAGCCCTGATCGGACGTAAAGGTGAAAGCAACGCCGGTAACCGCGATAATGGCGGAATGACCGTGATCGCATCCTGTTTCCCGTCCGCCTGCTCCCCGGTACCGCGATGACCACGCCCGAACTGTCGGTCGTGGTGCCGGTGCACAACGAGGAAGCCAATATCGCGCCGCTGGTGGGCGAGATCGTTGCCGCGCTGCGAGGGCGCATCCCGTTCGAGATCGTCTACGTGGACGACCTCAGCCGCGACACCAGCGTCGCAGTCCTGCAGAAACTCCAGCGCGACACGCCCGAGTTGCGCGTGATCCGCCACCTGCAGCAGTCCGGCCAGAGCACGGCCGTGCGCAATGGCGTGAAGGCCGCGCGCGGCGCATGGATCGCGACCCTCGACGGCGACGGCCAGAACGATCCGGCCGATATCCCGAAACTGCTCGATGCGCGCGCGACCGCCGACGCCGGCATCAAGTTGTTCGCGGGCTGGCGCGTGAATCGCCAGGATTCGGGCAGCAAGCGCTGGGCATCGAAGTGGGCCAACGCGATCCGCTCGCGGATGCTGCGCGACGACACGCCGGACACGGGCTGCGGCATCAAGCTGTTCGAGCGCGATGTCTTCCTCGAACTGCCGTATTTCGACCACATGCACCGCTACCTGCCAGCGCTGATGCAGCGCGCCGGCTGGAAGACGGTCAGCGTGCCGGTCAACCACCGCCACCGCACGGCTGGTGTGTCCAAGTACAACAACCTCAACCGCGCCCTGGTCGGCATCAGCGACCTGCGCGGCGTCGCGTGGCTGATCCGGCGCGGCAAGCGCACCGAGGTCGCCGAGCTGCGCGCCGACGATTAACCCCCTCCCTTGCGCAAGGCGCAGGGGAGGGCTGGGGAGGGGTTAGCTCGACTGCGATCATGTGTGGCGAACCTCACCCACTCCCAACCTCCCCCTGCGCCTTGCGCAAGGGGAGGAGTCAATTGCTCCGGAGAATGCGATGAACGACGAAATCCTGTGGCTATCGTGGACAGGGATCCACATCACTCTGTGGAAACTGATCGGCTATTCCGGCGCGCTGATGTTCTCCGCGCGCTGGTTCGTGCAGTTACGCGCATCGCGCCGCGCTGGCAAGCCGGAAACGCCGCGTTTGTTCTGGTACATGAGCATCATCGGCAGCGCGACCACGCTGTCCTACTTCGTGTTCTCGGAGAAAGGCGATTCAGTCGGCGTGGTGGGCAACCTGTTCCCGGCATTCATCGCCAGCTACAACCTGTACCTCGACATCCGCCACCACGGCTGGAACAGGCAGCGACCCTATGATGATCCGACCAGTGGCGCGCCCGGATAATTGGTGCGGGGTTCTGAACAATCCGGATCACCGTACCCTCGCCAATCCCGGCCTGGCCGTCCTATGCCAAGGGTGCGTATGAAGCGCTTGCTGCTGTTGCTGCCACTGATCGCCGTCGTCTGGTATTTCGCATCCAGCCATGCGCACCAGCGCGCAATGGCACCGTATCTGGTGGTGGAACCGCAGCCGGCACTGTCGGCAGTGGACGTCAGCAGCGACCTGCCTGCGGACGCCCAGTTCAACCAGGCAGGCTGGAAAACCGTCACCGACGTGCAGGCGGAAGCGTTCTCCTATCTCGACCAGGACCACCGCTGCAACACCGCGTGGCGCAACACGGTCCTCGACAGGAAGCCCGACGCGCGGATCGAGGCCTCGGATGCCATGGGGCAGAAAGGCCTCGTCGTCTGGCATCGGATGCGCATCATCGAGGCGGACGGCACCCGATCCGCCATGATGCAACGCCCCGGGCCACGCATTTCCGGCCAGACCACTGACTGAACGGGTTGTTGCCGATTGATCGGGAACGTATCGAGGGCCACGTCGATCAGTGCAAGTCGCACGACCGCCGCAATGGGTTGAAAGTTGCGGCCCGGGCCCTAACCTAGTAGCGTTGCCCGGTTACGCTTGCAGGCCTTGCCCATGCTTTTTGAACACGTATCCATCGCCGGTCTGGCGCACATCGACGCGCCCGAGCGGCTCAGTTCGGATGCGATCAATCTCCGCCTGCGCCCGACGATGGACCGGTTGGGCATCAAGACCGACGTACTCGGGGACGTTGCCGGCATCCATGCGCGCCGCATGTGGGGCGACGGTATCGAATCGTCCGACGTCGCCACGATGGCCGCCGAAAAAGCGCTGGCCGACTCCGGCGTGGACCGGGAAAAAATCGGCCTGCTGATCAATACCTCGGTCAGCCGCGATTACCTCGAACCGTCCACCGCGAGCATCGTGTCGGGCAACCTGCGGCTGGGAGATACCTGCCAGAACTTCGATATCTCCAATGCCTGCCTCGCGTTCCTCAGCGGCATGGACATTGCTGGACGGATGATCGAGCGCGGCGAAATCGACTACGCGCTGGTCGTCGATGGCGAAACTGCAAACCTCGTGTACGAGAGAACCCTCGCCCGCCTGTGCGCGCCCGATGTCACCGAGGAACAGTTCCGCAACGAACTCGCCTCGTTGACGCTAGGCTGTGGCGCCGCCGCGATGGTGCTCTCGCGGCGGGAACTCACGCCGGATGCACCGCGCTACAAGGGTGGTGTGTCGCGCGCGGCGACCGAGTGGAACAAGTTGTGCCGCGGAAACCTCGACCGCATGGTTACCGACACCAAGACTCTGCTGATCGAAGGCCTGAAACTTGCGCAGAAAACCTTCGTCGCCGCCAAGCTCGCGCTCGGCTGGGTGGTCGAGGAACTCGACGAGTTCGTCATCCACCAGGTCAGCCAGGTGCATACGCAGGCACTGATCAAGGCGTTCGGCATCGACCCGGAAAAGGTGCTCACGATCTTCGCCGAACACGGCAACATCGGCCCGGCATCGGTGCCGATCGTGCTGAGCAAGCTGCGCGACCTCGGCCGCCTGAAGAAAGGCGACCGCGTCGCCCTGCTCGGCATCGGCTCGGGCCTGAACTGCTCGATGGCTGAAGTAGTCTGGTAAGACCGGGCACCCGCAATGTAAGTTTGCTTGCATTCCCCCCAATGTTTTGAAAGTATTCATCTGATTTCTTTCAAAGCTGCGAGCGCAATGCAAGCGCACTTGCAAAGGGACGTGATGGAAGCCAGCGCATATCAGGCACCCGAGGCCGGGCGGGTCATCCGCACAGCGCAAGGCTACAGCGCCTTTGTCCCCGCGCCGTTGCCACCGGAACTGCATTACTCGCCCGCACTGGTAAGGCTGCTGTCAGTCGCCGATGCGGCTCTGAGCGAGCTATCCGGCCTCGGCCGGGTGCTACCCAACCCACATCTGTTGATCGCGCCCTACCTGCGTCGCGAAGCAGTGTTGTCGTCACGGATCGAGGGCACCCAGACCAGCCTCGCGGACCTGCTTTCCGACGAGGCCGGGCAAACCCCGCAGGCGCCTGCCGACGATGTGCGCGAGGTCCGCAACTACGTCGTGGCGCTGGAATATGGAATCGAACGCCTGCGAGCATTGCCGTTGTCGCTACGGTTGGTGCGTGAATTGCACGAACGCTTGATGCGTGGCGTGCGCGGCGACCGCGCCACGCCCGGTGAGTTCCGTCGCAGCCAAAACTGGATCGGCCCGCATGGCAGCACCCCCGCCAACGCACCCTATGTGCCGCCGCCCCCGCAGGAAATGCACGAAGCACTCGCCGCGTGGGAAACCTTCCTGCATCGCCGCGAGGAACTGCCCGACCTGATCCAGTGCGCGCTCATGCACGAACATTTCGAAGCGATCCACCCGTTCCTCGACGGCAACGGGCGCGTCGGGCGTCTGCTGATCACCTTGTTCCTGATAGAACGCGGCCGCCTCTCGCAGCCGCTGCTGTATCTGTCGGAGTTCATCGAGCGCAATCGCGACGACTATTACCGTGGCCTACACCGCGTCCGCACCCATGGCGACTGGAACGGCTGGTTGCATTACTTCCTGGCCGGCGTGCAATGGAGCGCATTACGCGCGGTGCGCCAGGCGCGGCAATTGCTGGCGCTGCGCGAAGCGATGCGGGAGAAACTGGCGTCCGCGCCGCGCGCATTCGCATTCGTCGATCCATTGTTCGAGAATCCCTACCTCGACGCCAATCGCATCAAGGCCTTTTTCGGCGTCAGCGATCCGACCGCGCGCAAGGTGCTAGGCACCCTCGAAGCCGCCGGCTTGATCGAGGAAACCACCGGGCGCGGCTGGGGCAGGTTGTATCTTGCGCGTGGCGTGCTCGCCGCGATTGAAGACCCGGGCGAAACCGAAGCGTCGGACAAGGACTGACCCGATGTCGCAATACGACCACCTCGACAAGGACGCCCTGATCCGGCTGCTGCAGCGGCGCGATGCGCAGCGTCAGCTTGGGCTGGTGTGGGAGCGCGAGGAGATCGACCCCGACGCGGCGCTCAACGACGATTTTGTCGCGCTCGACCTCGACCCCGCGCTGAGCCACGGCGATGCGCCGTGGACCAACCTCATCATCGAGGGCGACAACTACGACGCCCTGCGCGCGCTGCGCATGAGCCACAAGGGCGCGGTGCGCTGCATCTACATCGACCCGCCGTACAACACCGGCAACCGCGACTTCGTCTACAACGACCGCTTCGTCGACAAGACCCACCGCTTCCGCCACTCGCTGTGGCTGGAGTTCATGTACCGGCGACTGACCCTCGCGAAGGAACTGCTGGCCGACGACGGCGTGATCTTCGTGTCGATCGACGACAACGAGTTGTTCCGTCTTGGGATGCTGATGGATCGGGTGTTTGGTGAAGACAACTTCATTGCCAATGTGATTTGGCAGAAGGTCTATTCACCGAAAAATACAGCCCAGCATTTCTCTGATGATCACGAGTACGTGGTCGTGTATGCGCGCAATCGAATGTTATGGCGTCCCAATCCCGTGCCGCGTAGTGCAGCGCAAGACAAGGCGTACAAGAACCCTGACAACGATCCGCGTGGACCGTGGAAGCCAAGTGACCTTTCGGCCCGCAATTACTATGGCGAAGGCACCTATCCAATTACGTCTCCGTCCGGTCGTGTTATCTCCGGCCCTCCATCAGGTCGCTATTGGGTAATCGCAGAGCCGAAGTTCAAAGAACAGGATGCGGATGAACGCATTTGGTGGGGCAAGGACGGTGCCAATATTCCCGCGGGCAAACGTTTTTTGTCAGAAGTCAAACAGGGCGTTGTACCGCAAACGCTGTGGACGTATGGGGAAGTTGGCCACACACAGGATGCGAAGAAGCAGTTGCTCGACGTGCTGAGCTTTGAGTCATCGGCGGATGTGTTTTCAACGCCCAAGCCCGTGCAATTGATGGAACGCATCTTGCGCATTGCTTCCAACCCCGGCGACACGATTCTGGATTTCTTCGCCGGCTCAGGGACGATGGGTCACGCGGTCGCCAAGCTCAACGCAGAAGACGGCGGCAGCCGCCGGTTCATCCTCGTCAGCAGCACCGAGGCCACCGTCGATGCGCCGGACAAGAACCTGTGCCGCGATGTGTGCGCGCAACGCGTGCGCCGCGTTCTCGGCGGCTACACCAACGCAAAGGGCGAGCGCGTCGAAGGGCTCGGCGGCGGCTTCGCCTACCTGCGCGTGCGCCGCATCCCCGCGCATCGGCTCAGCCAGAAACTCGATCACGCCGAAGTCTGGAACGCATTGCAACTGATGCATCGCCGCGCGCTGACACCGTGGCCCGGCCATGGCTTCGCCGCCGATGCGACGGCCGCCGCCACGCCGCTCGCGTACCTCGCCGATTTCCGCGAAGCGCATGTCGCGCATCTGCGGAACTGGCTGGCCGGACTCGACGCCGCGACGGCCACGATCTACTGCTGGGCGCCCGAGCGCGCGCGCGACCTCGCGCCCGACGCCGATTGGCAACCCATACCGCAACGCCTGCGTGAACGCTTTGGACGCTGAAATGCCGAACACATCGCCTTGCCCCTCAGACGGCACTTTGAGGTTTCCCTGATATGCCGACCACACTGAAGCAATTCCAGGACGACGTCTGCGCCGGCATCGTCGCGCGCTTCGCGAATGTACGTGCGTTGTACGACGGGCTGCGCAATGCCGACGACGCGACCATCGCGAGCGCGCGCAAACGCGACGGCGCGGTGGTGCTGCAGGCGCCGACCGGATCGGGCAAGACCCTGATCGCCGTCGAAGCGCTGCGCCGTTTCGCGAAGGACGACAAGGTCTTGTGGTTCTGGTTCGCGCCCTTCGCCGGCCTTGTCGAGCAATCGCGCGCGGTGATCGCCGCGCATGCGCCGGAGTTGCGCCTGTTCGATCTCGACAGCGACCGCCGGCTGGATGCGGTCAGCGCGGGCGGCGTGTTCGTCACCACCTGGGCGTCGGTCGCCGCACGCAGCGCCGACAGCCGCCGCGCCCGCACCAGCGGCGACGCCGGCCTGTCGCTCGACGCGGTGATCGCGCAGGCACGCGCGGACGGGATGCGCATCGGTTGCGTCGTCGATGAAGCGCACCACGGCTTCCATCGCGCCGCGCAGGCGCGTGCGTTCTTCAGCGACGTGCTCGCGCCCGACTACACGCTGATGATGACCGCGACGCCGCGTGACGCCGATGCGCTCGCGTTCGAGAAAGACACCGGCTACCGGGTCGGCGAGCCAGCCGACTGGGCGTCGGTGAGCCGCTACGATGCGGTCGAGGCGAAGTTGCTCAAGCGCGGTGTGCGCATGGTGCGTTTCATCGCGCGCGACGGCGACGCGGCGCAACTGATCGACTTCGAACACCTGGCCTTGCGCGAGTGCGCGACGATGCATCGCACGATCGCCGACAGCTTGCGCGCGAACGGCATCGCGATGACGCCGCTGATGCTGGTGCAGGTTCCCGATGGCGTGCAGGCGCAGAAGGACGCGCAGAAATATCTCATCGAATCGCTGGGCTTTGGCGAAAGCGCGGTGCGCGTGCATACCGCTGCGGAACCCGATCCCGATCTGCTGGCGCTCGCGAACGATCCGACCGTCGAGGTGCTGATCTTCAAGATGGCGGTCGCACTCGGCTTCGACGCGCCACGCGCATTCACCCTGGCCGCGTTGCGCGGCGCGCGCGATGCGGGTTTCGGCGTGCAGGTGATCGGCCGCATCGTGCGTCGCCATGCATTGCTGCAAGCGCGCGACGACCTGCCGTCGTTGCTGGATCACGGTTATGTGTTCCTCGCCAACTCCGAATCGCAGGAAGGCCTTCTGGATGCCGGCAAGCAGATCAATGCGCTGACCACCCACGCACCCGAGATCGGCACCCAGACCGTCATCACCGTGATCGGCGATACGCAGCAAGTGCAGATCGTGCGCAGCGGCGAGCCGTTGAGTTTGCTGGTGACGGCGCAGGCTGTCGAAACGGTGGGAACGGCGGATGCGGCACCGCTGTCGGGCGATGGGTCGGGAGACATTTCGGGCGGTGAGCGCACCATGTGGGTGCAGACAGGCCGCGATCTTCTGCAAATGGCTGGCGATGAAGGCGCTGGCAATGCGGCCGCCGGTGTCGCAGCCGCGCCAGTCGCCGCGCTGCTGACGCTGGCGCGTGCGGAACTGCATCGCTACCCGCGTCGCGCGGATGCGCCGGCGTCGCTACGCAGCGAGCGCTTGCCGAAACCTCCCGAGGATTTCGAGGCGCAGCTCGCCGCGCACGTGGACTTCAGCCACAAGGTGCTGGCGGACCGGTTGCGCTCCAATGAAAAAGTGGCACGCAACGAAACCGATCTGTTCGGTGGCGAAGCGGTCGGCGAGGGCGATGCAGATGTGTGGGTGAATCTTGCGCCTGCAGCGGTCGCGCACAAGGCCGAGCAGATCCGTTTGCGATTGGTGGAGTCGAACGACCGTGAATTGCATGCGCGGCTGCTCAAGCGGTTTGCGGATGCGATCCGCCACAGCGGCGCGCCGGTGCCGGGCGACGAAGAAATCCTGATGCAGCAGCTCGATCTGGTGCTGGTGCGCAACCCGCAACTGCTGCGCGATGCGTTCACGCGATCGCGGCACGCGAACATCGTGGAGATCGACGCGCCGCTGGACGCCGAATTGCACAGCGACATGCGGCTCGAACCGGCGCGCCGCGCGCTGTACGGCGTCTATCCACCGGGTTTGAACGAGGACGAACGGACGATCGCCGCGATGCTCGATGGCAGCCAGTTGGTGCGCTGGTGGCATCGCAATCCCGCTGACCCGCGCAAGCCCGATGCGCTGGGCTTGTATCGCTGGGACGACGGTGATGGGTTCTATCCGGATTTCGTGGTCAGCCTGAAGGAGCGGCAGACGCCGGGCGGTATCGCCCTGGTGGAGGTCAAGGGCAATTTCCTCTGGGGCAACGACCACGACGTGGACAAGGCGCAAGCGCGCCATGCCGACTACGGAAGCGTGTTCATGGTCGGCCGTGAACGCGGTCAGCGCGAGTTTTTCTGCCTGCAAAAGCTCGGCGACAAACTGCGGACGGCGGGGGATTTCAGCGTCGACAGGTTGCAGTACGCCTGATGATCCACCGCATCGCGTTGTCGCATGACCATTAAAAGACTATATTCAGTCCTGTCAATTCAGCGGAGCCGGCCATGCGCTATTCCACCCAGATCAAGCCGATCAGCTACTTCAAGGCGAACGCCGCCGAGGTGATGCTGGAGCTGGCGGAAAGCCGCGAACCGATGATCATCACCCAGAACGGCGAGGCCAAGGCGGTGATCCAGGACATCGCCTCGTGGGAACAGACGCAGGAAACTCTGGCGTTGCTGAAGATTCTCGCGTTGGGCAAGCGCCAGGTCGAAGCGGGCCAGGTGACTCAGGTGGAAGATGTCATCGCCGCCCTGCGCGCGAAGTGGAAGAAGGCTTGATGCGGCATCGTGTTGTCGTCACCGATGACGCGCGGCGTGACCTGGAGTCGATCTACGACTTCATCGCCGAGACCGGCTCACCCGCGCAGGCTGGCCGTATCGCCGATAGCCTGTTGCAACTGACAGCTTCCCTTGCCGAGTTTCCGGAGCGCGGTAGCCGCCCTCGTGAGATCGAAATGCTGGGGAACCTTGAATTCAGGCAGGCCATGATCAAGCCGTGGCGTGTGGTTTACGGCATCGAGGATCGCGACGTCGTGATCTATCTGATCGCCGACGGCCGCCGCGACATGCGCAGCTTGCTGGCGCAACGCCTGCTCGGCGCATGAATGCGATGATTCGCAACCAGATGAGACCCATCGACACGCTTGTCGCCCAGGTTACGCAATGAATTTCCCGGATTACCCGTTCAAACCAGCGCGCTTCGACGTGCGCCCCGGCATCGCGATGTCGTACCTCGACGAAGGCCCGGTGCGCGATCAGGGCACCGACGGCGAAGTGATCGTCATGCTGCACGGGAATCCGTCGTGGAGTTACTACTGGCGACACCTCGTGCTGGGCCTGCGCGACCGCTATCGGTGCATCGTGCCGGACCACATCGGCATGGGGCTGTCGGACAAGCCCGGCGATTCACGCGCCGCGCAGGGACGCGCAAGTATCGCGGGAGGCAGGATGCCGGGAGCAACCTACGACTACACCCTGCAATCGCGCGTGGACGATCTCGATGCGCTGCTTGCGCATCTGGATGTCGGCGACAACATCACGCTCGCGGTGCACGACTGGGGCGGCATGATCGGCTTCGGCTGGGCGCTCAAGCATTCCAGGCGGGTGAAGCGGCTGGTGATCCTCAACACGGGTGCGTTCCCTTTGCCGACCGCGAAGCCGTTGCCGTGGCGATTGAAACTCGGGCGCGAATCGGTGCTCGGCGTTGGCTTGATTCGCGGCTTCAACGCATTCGCTGCGGGCGCGGCTGCGCAAGGTGTCGAGACCTCGATGCCATCCGACGTGCGTCGCGCTTATCTTGCGCCGTACGATTCGTGGGCGAACCGTATCGCGACCTTGCGTTTCGTGCAGGACATTCCGTTGTCGCCGGCCGATCCCGCGTGGGCGCTGGTCGAAGAATCAGGCCGACGTCTGCACGAGTACGCCGACCGCCCCGCCTTCATCGGTTGGGGATTGCGCGATTTCGTGTTCGACAAACATTTCCTTGAAGGTTTCACGAATGCGCTGCCGAACGCCGAAGTGCATGCGTTCGAGGACGCAGGTCATTACGTGCTCGAGGACAAGCGTGCGGTGCTGGTGCCTGCGATCCGCGGGTTCCTTGATGCGCATCCGCTAGTCTCCTCCCCTCGCTCGCCCAGCGAGCAGGAGGGTGATGCGCCGCGTTTTCGGGCTGCCAGTAGCAACTCGTGTGGTGAAGAACGCCCGGCAGGGCCGGAAGCTCGGAGGGGGTAGGCTTTCGCGTCTATGGACCTCAAAGCACAGAGCGCCCCTCCCCAACCCTCCCCTGCATTGCATGCAACGGCGGTAACAGAGCCGTGCAACATCGCCGCGACCCTGCCAAAGATGGCGGCCGAGCGCGGCGACCAGGTCGCGATGCGTTGTCCGGGCTCGCGCGACATCGCCGGGTTCGCGCGTTACGACGTCACCCTGACCTACTCCGAACTCGATCGCCGCAGCGATGCGATCGCAGCAGGACTCGAGCGCATCGGCATCGTGCGCGGCGTGCGCAGCGTGCTGATGGTGAAACCATCGCCCGAGTTTTTCCTGCTGATGTTCGCGATGTTCAAACTCGGCGCAGTGCCGGTGCTGGTCGATCCGGGCATCGACAAGCGCGCGCTGAAGCAATGCCTTGATGAAGCGAAGCCCGATGCATTCATCGGCATTCCGCTCGCGCATGCTGCGCGGAAGGTGCTGGGCTGGGCGAAATCCGCGCGTATCGGCGTCATCGTCGGCAAGCGCTGGTTCGGGCGCGGCGCGACGCTGGAGGAGATCGAATCGTCAGGCGCGAACGCATCGGCACAGCTTGCCGATACCCAGCCCGATGACGTCGCCGCGATCCTGTTCACGTCGGGATCGACGGGTGTGCCGAAAGGCGTGGTTTATCGGCATCGGCATTTCGTCGCGCAGATCGCGATGCTGCGCGATGCGTTCGGCATCGAACCCGGCGGCGTGGACTTGCCGACCTTTCCTCCGTTCGCTTTGTTCGATCCGGCGATGGGCCTGACCTCGATCATTCCCGACATGAACCCGACCCGGCCCGCACAGGCCGATCCGAAAAAACTGCACGATGCGATCGCGCGCTTCGGCGTGACCCAGCTGTTCGGATCGCCGGCGCTGGTCGATGTGCTCGCGCGCTTCGGTGCGAAGCTGCCGACGATTCGGCGCGTTACGTCCGCGGGCGCGTCGGTGCCGCCGGACGTCGTCACAAAGATGCGCAGCCTGCTGCCCGACGATGCGCAATTGTGGACGCCGTACGGCGCGACCGAATGCCTGCCGGTCGCGGTCATCGAGGGCCGCGAATTGCAGTCCACGCGCGCTGCGACCGAGGAGGGCGCGGGTACATGCGTGGGTCGTGCAGTGCCGCCGAACCACGTACGCATCATTCGTATCACCGACGATGCCATCGCGGAGTGGTCCGATGATCTGCTGCTCGCGCAAGGCGAATTCGGCAAGCCAGCCATTGGTGAAATCACGGTTGCCGGACCGACCGCGACAGATAGCTATTTCAATCGACCCGAGGCGACGCGACTCGCGAAAATACGCGAGCGCCTGGACGACGACGACGAGCGCACCGTGCATCGCATGGGCGACCTCGGATATTTCGATGCCGAAGGCCGGCTGTGGTTCTGCGGTCGCAAGGCGCATCGCGTCGAGACGACGGATGGACCGCTGTATACCGAGCAGATCGAGCCGGTGTTCAACACGCATCCAGACGTGAAACGCACCGCGCTGGTCGGTGTTTGGCAGCAGGCAAGCCGTGCGCCCAATCCGCATCCTGGGTTTGGAGATGGCCTGGTCTTTTTCCATGACCGCCAAGCTGGATTCAAGCCCGTGCTGTGCGTCGAATTGCATGCCGGTATTGGCAAGAACCAGCACGCGCGCATCGCCGACGCACTGCGCCACATTGCCGATGGATTCGTGCATACGGCGAAGATCGAAAGCTTCCTGTTCCACCCGAAATTCCCGGTCGATATCCGCCACAACGCGAAGATCGGCCGCGAGAAGCTCGCGGTGTGGGCTGCGCAGCGCGTCCCCTCCGTTTCGCGAAGCGAAAGGAAGGGGGTCGAGACATGAAAATTCTGGTCACCGGCGGCGGCGGTTTCCTCGGTCAGGCGATCTGCAGGTTGCTGGTCGCGCGCGGATATGAAGTTGCGAGCTTCAATCGTGGCCTGTATCCGGAACTCGATGCGCTCGGTGTGCGCCAGTTGCGCGGCGATCTCGCCGATGCCGATGCGGTGCGCGATGCCGCGCGCGAGGTCGATGCGATTTTCCACAACGCCGCGAAGGCCGGTGCCTGGGGCAGTTACGAAAGCTATCGCCTCGCAAACGTCGTCGGCACCGACAACGTGCTCGCCGCATGCCGCGCGCATGGCATTGGCAAGCTTGTGTACACCTCCACGCCCAGCGTGACCCATCGCGCGAGCCATCCGGTCGAAGGCGGCAACGAGATCGACACGCCGTACGGCGAGCACTTCAAGGCTGCGTATCCGATCACCAAGACGATCGCCGAGAAAGCCGTGCTCGCAGCGAACGATGCGACGCTTGCGACGGTCGCGCTGCGACCGCGATTGATCTGGGGGCCGGGCGACAACCAGTTGCTGCCGCGCCTGGTCGAACGCGCGCGCGCCGGCCGATTGCGTTTCGTCGGCGACGGCAACAACCTGATCGACAGCACGTTCGTCGAGAACGCTGCGCAGGCGCACCTCGATGCATTCGATCATCTGGATATTGGCGCGGCATGCGCGGGCAAGCCGTATTTCATTTCCAACGGCGACCCGCGCACTGCGCGCGCGACCGTCAATGCGCTGCTTGGCGCAGTTGGTGCGCCGCTGGTGGAAGGCACGATCCCGTTCGGTGTCGCCTATGCGGTGGGCGTAGTCATGGAAGGTTTATGGACCTTGCTGCCGCTGAAAGGCGAGCCGCCGATGACGCGCTTCCTTGCCGAGCAGCTCGCAACGACGCACTGGTACGACATCTCGGCCGCGCGTCGCGATTTCGGTTATGTACCGCAGGTGAGTTTCGACGAGGGATTGCGACGGCTCGCACAGGCGTGGGACACCCGACGTTCAGCATGAGAAGCCAATAGTCGTGACGCCAATGACGGCATCGGGTCCATAGGGAGCGCGACATGTTGCACTACGCTGTTGTTTTTCTCGTTATCGCAATCATCGCGGGTGTGCTGGGCTTTACCAGTATTTTTGGTGCAGCCATCGGCATCGCCAAGATCCTGTTTTTTGTTTTTCTGATCCTAGCCGTCCTCAGCTTCCTCAGGAAGTCGACCTGATCGAATGCGTCGCCTGGATCGCTGGCCCGTCGGCATCTCGACGGGCCAGTTACAATGGCGAATGACCGTTCCAGGCACATCGATCCTTGATGCATTCAAGCCCATTGCGGGTCACGCGCTGCAGGCTGCGCTCAATCGGCTGCTGGCACTCGATCCGGATACGCGCGCTGCATTGTGCGGATTGGAAGGTCGCCGCATCCAGCTGACGATGCAAGTGCCTGCTTTGGCGCTGGAGTTGACCGTACGCGATGGACGTCTCGCGGTTGGTCCAGTCGATGCCACGACTGAAGCGGATCTTGCAGTACGCAGCACGCTTTCTGGATTGCTGGGGCAATTGCCGTTCCTGCGACCGCATGCTGGCGCTGGCGTCGGCAAGATGAAGATCGCTGGCGATGCCGAGCTGGCGCGTCAGTTGCAACGCCTGGCCGAACGCTACGACCCGGACTGGAACCTGGCGTTTTCCGATGTGTTTGGTGATGTCCTCGGCGTGCAGATCGCACATGGCGTGCGCACTGCGTTGCGCGCGGGTCGCGATGGCGCGGCGCAACTCGCGCGGCACGGTGCAGAGTTCCTGACCGAGGAATCGCGCGATGTGATCGGTCGCAACGAACTCGATGCGTACCTGGACGATGTCGATGCCCTGCGCGACCGCGTGGAGCGCCTTGCCGCGCGCATGCAGAACCTGCAACGCAAATTATCCGATGCCGAAGCAACCGCGCCCGGCCGTGACGGGTCGAAGGCGTGAGCGGCGCTCCGCGCATCCTGCAGATCCTGCGCGTCGTTCTGCGTTATCGCCTCGACACATTGCTCGACGATACGCGGCTTGCACGCTGGTTGAAGCTGCTGCGGCCGTTCGTTCCGGTGCGTGGAGACATCGCCAAATTGCCGCGTGGCGAACGCTTGCGGCTCGCGCTGCAGGCACTCGGTCCGTTGTTCGTGAAATTCGGGCAGGTGCTCTCGACGCGCCGCGATCTGTTGCCCACCGATATTGCCGATGCGCTCGCGCACCTGCAGGATCGGGTCACACCGTTTCCTGGGGAACAGGCTGAGGCGATCGTGGTCGCCGCCTTGGGTCGCCCGCTCGACGCGTTGTACCGCAGCTTTGAACGCACGCCGCTCGCTTCGGCGTCGGTCGCGCAGGTGCACGCCGCGGAACTCCCGGATGGGCGCTCGGTGGTGGTCAAGGTGCTGCGGCCCGGCATCGAGAAACGCATCGCGCAGGATCTGGCATTGCTGCGCAGCATCGCGCGGCTCGCGGAAAAGATCGGCCCCGATCCGGAAACCACGCGGCCGCAGGAAATCGTCGCCGAACTCGAACGCTCGCTGCTCAACGAACTCGACCTGCAACGCGAAGGCGCGAACGCGAGCCTGATGCGGCGCAATTTTGCGGGCTCGACCGATCTCTACGTGCCCGAAGTGTTCTGGAGCCACAGCGCCGAACAGGTGCTGACCCTGGAGCGCGTGAACGGTGTACGCGCCGACGACATCGCTGCGCTTGATGCGGTCGGGGCGGATCGCGCCAGGCTCGCGGCGACCGGCGTGCGGCTGTTCTACATGCAGGTGTTCCGCGACAATTTCTTCCATGCCGATGCGCATCCAGGAAACCTCTGGATCGATCTGTCGCGCCCACAGCAACCGCGTTTCATCGCACTGGATTTCGGCATCGTCGGCTCGTTGCCGGACCTCGATCGCTATTACCTTGCCGAGAATTTCACCGCGATCTTCGAACGCAATTACCGGCGCATCGCCGAGCTGCACATCGAGGCAGGATGGATGCCGGCGACGCTGCGGCTCGACGAACTCGAGGCCGACGTGCGCACGATCTGCGAACCGTACTTCACCCGGCCGCTGTCGGAGATCGCACTCGGCGAGGTGCTGTTCAAGCTGTTCAAGCTCGCGCGCAAGAACCAGCTCACGATCCAGCCGCAACTGATCCTGCTGCAGAAAACCCTGTTCAACATCGAGGGCATCGGACGCACGCTCGATCCGCACCTGGACATCTGGGTCGTTGCCCAACCCGTGCTCGCCGAGATCCTGCAACGCGAACGCAGCCCGCGCGTGTTGCTCGAACGCCTGCGCGAGAAAGTGCCGGGCTGGCTGCTCGGCGCGCCGGAGATTCCGCAGTTACTGCACGACTACCTGCGCAAGGCCGTCAGCGGCCAGGTCGCGCTGCGCATGCAATCGGACGATCTCGCCGCGCTCGCAGAAAGCTCGCGCGCGGCGCAGCGGCAAACCGTGCTGGCCCTGCTCGGTGCAGCGCTGATGATCGGTGGCGTGCTGCTGTATGCATTCCATATCGGTGGGCGCGAATTCGCAGGCGCGCCGCTCGCGGTATGGATCGCGGGTGCGGGCGCATTGGCCGCATTTGTTGCGGCGTGGCCACGGCGGCGTTGATTTGGTGCCGCTGA
Organism: Pseudomonadota bacterium; assembly: GCA_043747745.1. GTDB lineage: Bacteria > Pseudomonadota > Gammaproteobacteria > Xanthomonadales > Xanthomonadaceae > SZAS-103. The sequence continues at coordinate 4,796 of JAYTOP010000041.1, read as the reverse complement.
CGATTGCGATGTCCGCATGAGCGACGACACTCTACCCATTCTCTACGCCGACGAAACGCTCGCCGTGATCGCCAAGCCCGCCGGCCTGATGGCGCACGCGAGCCCGATGGCGCGTGGCGAGGACGATTTCCTGGTCGATCGCTTGCGCGAACAATTCAAGCGCACTGTAGTGCTCGTGCATCGCCTCGACCGCGCGACCAGCGGTTGCGTGTTGATCGCGTTCGATCGCGAGACCGCCGCCGCGCTCGGCACGCAGTTCATGGATCGCAGCGTGGACAAGACCTATCTCGCGATCTGTCGCGGCTGGCCCGAAGAATCCGGGGTGATCGATCACCCACTCGACGGTGGTCCGGGCAAGCCTTTGAAAAAGCCTGCGGTCACTGCGTACTGCAGGCTCGCGACCGTCGAGCTGCAACAGGAGTCCGAACACTTTCCGACATCACGCTATGCCTTGCTCAAGTGCACGCCTGAAACCGGCCGCTGGCGGCAGATCCGTCGGCACCTCAAGCACATCTTCCATCACCTGATCGGCGACAGCAGCCATGGCGACGGTCGCCACAACCGCGCGTTCCGGATGCGCGGCGTGCATCGCATGTTGCTGCATGCGCACACATTGGGTTTCACGCATCCGCAGAGCAGCGGACGGATCGATGTCTTTGCGCCGCTGGATGTCGAGTTCGAGCATGCGCTTGCGATGTGCGGCTGGAACCTGACGATGTTGATGGGCGATTCAGCAGCGCGCGTCAGCCAGTCATCATCGCCCTGACCACGCCCCAGAGCGCGATCGTCCACAGCAGCAAGGTCGCAAGCATGCCGAGACCGAAACCAATGCCGCGTTTTTGCGCAGCGCTTGCATAGGCGACGGCGTACCAGATGCGTCCGACGACCCACAGCAGGCCGATGCCGCCGACCACCCGTGGATCGGAAAAGCGCGCGGCGATCCACAGCGCGGGCAGGAACATCGCGAGCGCTTCCAGCGTGTTCATCTGCACGCGGAACAAGCGCTCGAAATCCGGGTGGCCGCTGGTAGCCGGTGCCGCGACGTTGTATTTGCCGCGCCCACGCCCGACTGCGGCGCCGCATCCAAAGAACACCGCGATTGCGAGCAGGGTGATTAGATCGGGCAAGTACGTCATCGAAAGCTCCTGGGATTTTCTGAAGCTTAGCGCGTTGATGTAACCGGCGACGAATGCATTCCATTGCCGGGTTAAAATCCCGGACATGCAGGACAATCAGCCATGCTCGTGATCACCCCGGACATCGCCATTGCCGACGACGAGCTCGTCGAGCGCTTCGTGCGTTCGGCCGGGCCGGGCGGGCAGAACGTCAACAAGGTCTCGACGGCGGTCGAGTTGCGCTTCGATGTCGCAGGCTCGCCATCGCTACCCGAAGACCTGCGCGTGCGGCTGCTCGCGCGGCGCGATCGCCGGCTGACCGACGAGGGCGTGTTCGTCATCAATGCGCAACGCTTCCGCACCCAGGACCGCAATCGCGCCGATGCACGCGAGCGTCTCGCTGCGGTGGTGCTGGCCGCGACCCATATACCGAAAACCCGCGTCGCCACACGGCCCACGCGCGCTTCGAAGCTGCGTCGCCTCGACGGCAAGAAGCAGCGCGCGCAGGTCAAACGCGGCCGTGGCGGTCGCGGCGTGGATTCCGACGCATGAGTTTTCGCCTCGCATCCCTTCCGCCCGGCTCGCCACGCACCGGTAATGCATTCACCCGATGGATGGGCCGCACGGTGCTCCGGCTCGGCGGCTGGACGATGGCCGGCGATTTCCCCAGCGAACCCAAGCTGGTGATCATCGCCGCGCCGCACTCATCGGGCTGGGACGCGGTCTGGGGCCTGGCTGCGAAAGTCGCGATGGGCATGCGGGTCGTGGTCATCGGCAAGCAGGAGTTGTTCCGCTGGCCGCTGGGCTGGCTCCTGCGCCGCTTCGGCATCATGCCGGTCGATCGCGCGCGCGCGCACGGCGTGGTCGACCAGGTGGTCGAGCGTTTCGCGCAATCGGACACAATGTGGTTCGTGCTCGCACCCGAAGGCACGCGCAAGCGCGTCGAACACTGGAAGACCGGCTTCTGGCACATAGCGCGCGACGCCGGTGTGCCGGTGGTGTGCGCGTATTTCCACTACCCGACGAAGACGGTCGGCATCGGCCCGGTGATGCACATGACGGCCGACCTCAAGGGCGACATGGCGCGGGTGCGCGACTATTACCGCCAGTGGATCGGCAAGAACCGCGGGACGACATGAGATCTGCTCCCCTTTGAAGGGAGGGGTTATCGCTCCGAATGCCCTGCCTCGAAATAATCTCCACGCGCGAACAGGCCGGGCTTGACCAGGTTCACGAAGGCGCGCGCGTGCGGGCTCAGGAACTTGCCCTTGCGGATCACCACGCCATAGCTGCGCGGCGGAAAGTATTCGCGCAGGTTGCGTACCGCGAGGCGTTCGCGGTCGGCGGCGGTCAGGCAGATGCCGGTGACGATCGAGATGCCCAGCCCCATCGCGACGTACTGTTTGATGACTTCCCAGCCGCCGACCTCGAGGGCGACGCTGTACGGCACCCGGCGCTGCTGGAATACCAGATCGACGAGCCGCCAGGTGGTCAACCGGCGCGGCGGCAGGATCAGCCCGTACGGCGACAGGTCTTCCAGCCGCAGTGGTTCCTTCGTCGCGAGTGGGTGGCCCAGCGGCACGATCAACATCGGGTCGAAGGAATGGGTCGGCGCGTAGTCCAGATCGCTTGGCACATCGAGCATCGAACCGACCGCCAGGTCCACGCTGTCCGAGCGCAGCAGGCCGAGGCCGTCCTGGCCGGTCACGTTGTGCAGCACCAACTGGACTTCCGGATGGCGCTCCCGATACGCCTGCACCAGCGCTGGCAGCAAGTAGAGGATCGTCGACGTGCCGGCCGCGACGTGCAGGGCGCCGGCAGCCAGGCCCTTGAGCTTGGTGCGAAATTCCGATTCCAGCCCGTCCAGCCCTTCCACCAGAGGCCGCGCAAGATCGTAGAGCGCCTCGCCCGCGTGGGTCAGGACAAACCGTTTACCGGCGCGTTCGAATAAACGCTCTCCGAAATCGCGCTCCAATGCCTGCAACTGGAGACTCACCGCCGGCTGGCTGAGGAACAACGCCTCGGCCGCACGCGAGACCGACCCCAGCCGTGCGACCTGACAAAACGCCCGCAACGGCTTGAGGCGCTCGCCTTTGTAGTAGAAACGGGGTGTCGACTCGGTCACAAAAGCGCCACTTATTAACTTGGTCAATATTAATCATTCAATCATATAGATTGTCAACAATGCTGCACTGCAACTAAGGTCGGTTCCCCGGACAGGAGCGTTTCGATGACAGACTCGACCCAGCGTAGCCACGACACGACGGATTCCAGCGAAGCCGAGCTGCCGACGTCCAGCGTCCGCTTGATCGGCCCGGCCGTCGCCGGCCAAGCTGCGGCGTCGCAGACGACCGTGCTGACCCCCGCCGCGCTGGATTTCCTTGCCGGTCTGCATCGCCGCTTCGATGCCGAGCGCAAGATCCGGCTGACCGCGCGCCGCGCGCGCCAGGCCCGCTTCGATACCGGCGAACTGCCTGATTTCCGCGCCGACACCGCCGCGATCCGCGCGGGCGACTGGCGCGCCGCTCCGATTCCGGACGCGTTGCAGGATCGTCGCGTCGAGATCACTGGCCCAGTCGACCCGAAGATGGTCATCAATGCGCTGAACTCCGGCGCGAACTGCTTCATGGCCGATTTCGAGGACTCGACCGCGCCGACCTGGGCGAATCTGATCGCAGGCCAGGCCGCGCTGCGCAAGGCCGTCGAAGGCACCCTGGAGTTCGTCGCCGACGGCGGCAAGCGCTACAAACTCAATCCGCCCGAGCAGCAGGCCGTGCTGATGGTGCGCCCGCGCGGTTGGCACCTCGACGAGAAACACCTGCTGGTCGATGACGTAGCAATGTCCGGCAGCCTCTTCGACCTTGGCCTGTTCGCCTTCCACAACGCCAAGGCGCTGCACGCGAAGGACCGCGGCCCGTATTTCTACCTGCCCAAGCTCACCTGCATGGAAGAAGCCGCGCTGTGGGATGCCGCGCTCGCGCACATCGAGACCGCGCTCGGCCTGACGGTCGGCACGATGAAAGTCACCGTGCTGATCGAGACCCTGCCCGCCGCGTTCGAGATGGACGAAATCATCTACGAATTGCGCTCCCATATGGCCGGGCTGAATTGCGGCCGGTGGGACTACATTTTCTCCTTCATCAAGCGGCTTGGCCGCACGCCCGCTTTCCTCACCCCGGATCGCGGCGCGATGACGATGGCGAGCGATTTCCTCGCCGCCTATTCGGCCCTGCTGATCAAGACCTGCCATCGTCGCGGCGCGTTCGCCATGGGCGGCATGGCCGCGCAAATCCCGGTGAAGGGGGATGCCGCCGCCAATGCCGCCGCTTTCGCCAAGGTGACGGCGGACAAGGAACGCGAGGCCAAAAACGGCCATGACGGCACGTGGGTCGCCCACCCCGATCTGGTGCCGATTGCCCGCGCGGTGTTTGACAAGGTGCTGACCGGGCCAAACCAGCTGTCCAAAATGCGCGAGGACGTCAATGTGACGCGCGAAGACCTGATCAAGGTGCATGCCGGGGGCCACAGCGAGGCGGGCCTGCGCGAAAACATCCGCATTGGCGTGCAATATCTTGAAGCCTGGCTGAAGGGCCGGGGCGCGGTGCCGCTGTATAATCTGATGGAAGATGCCGCCACCGCCGAAATCTCCCGCGCGCAAGTCTGGCAATGGCTGCATTTGAA
>JAYTOP010000040.1:0-18454 GCA_043747745.1 Pseudomonadota bacterium | reverse complement strand
GGAATCGGGCACCAAGTCGCCGCCAAGTTGTTGACTTTGTTGGCGTGTCCCAAATCGGAATGCGAAATTACGGCGGCGAACTGCGGAACTTGGGTGGCCACGCAGTCATCGCGCTGTCATCGCGCTGTCATGCCCCGATGCGATTCTGTCGATGGCGCCAGAGTCGATCGACGTGCGGCGCACGACCATCGCAAGGATGAAAGTCGGGCATGGATGCTCATCAATTTTCGAACCCCTGAACCAGCCCTTCCCGGACTGTTCGTGGGAATACCGGCACGAAGCCATCCAGAGAACAAAGGTCCAGCTCGGTGTCGTCGAATGGCTCAACAACGCTACGGGACGACTGAATCGCCATTCCGTATTGCGGTATCGAACAACATGATGCAAGCGCCTCTGTGCATCTACGGCAGCAATGAGACATTGAAAGTGGCGGAGCCGGCCGATAAGCCGGGTTCTGTCGTGGACAGTCATTCCTCTAGGCGCAACGTCGCCGTTACGCTCGAGCAGCCTACCCGGACCCGACGCGGGCCGCGTCATGAGGTCCCTATTTGGCCTTGCTCCAGGTGGGGTTTACCGTGCCATGCGACGTTAGCCCCGCACGCGGTGCGCTCTTACCGCACCATTTCACCCTTACCACGCGCCTCGCCACTCCCGAAGGAATGATACGACCGTTCGGCGGTTTGCTTTCTGTTGCACTAGCCGTCGGCTCGCGCCGCCCAGGCATTACCTGGCACCTTGCCCTGTGGAGCCCGGACTTTCCTCGGCACCCTTGCGGATGACGCGACTGTCTGGCCGACTCCGCCGCTCACATTGTGGCACATGCTGCTGACGCATCGATGCACTAGCCGCCGTTCGACCCGACCTGCACCGTGCGCTTCAGGCCGGTGGCGGTGTTGGTCGCGGTGACCTTCGCATCCTTGGCCGGGACAGAATCCACGGTCACCTGGCCATGAACGGTGGCGGCGGTGCTTTGCGCAAGCACCGATGGCGAGGACATCAGCAAGCAGCTCGCCAAGGCGCAGGCCAGCAATGTGGGGGTTGGGCGGCGGAGTTTCTGCGGATACGACTGCATGTGGTTTCCCTCTCCATGAGCATTCGGGTTGCTTGAATAACGAGTCGGGGCGACGCCTCCGACTGACCTTGTAAGCGTTTACATGTACCGGCAAAAAAATGTGCGTCGCTCACGAACTGTCGGCGCGACGGCGATGCGGCATCCTCGCTGCGCTGGATTCGCGCACGATCAGTTCCGTCGCCAGGACCACGCTTTCGATGGCTGTATTCGGGGCGCTGCCGATGCGCGACAACAACATGCGAGCGGCGCGCCCACCGACGTCAGCGATATTCACGCGCATCGTGGTCAGGCCCGGATGCACGTAACGCGCCAGCGGAATGTCGTCGAACCCGGCCAGGGCGATGTCGTCGGGAACCGCCACCCCGCCATGCGCGAGCGCGAACATGCAGCCGAGCGCCATCATGTCGTTCGCAGCGAACACTGCATCGGGCCGGATCGGGGCCGCCAAGAACGTCTTGCCCGCACGATGGCCGGAAGCCTCGTCGAAATCGCCGGGCAGGATCCACGCGTCGACGCCAGGCAGCAACCGCGCCAGCGCATCGCAGTAGCCGCGACGGCGCTCGTGCGCATCGAAATTGTCTTCGGGCCCGGTAATGAAGGCGATGCGACGATGGCCGACATCAACCAGATGCTCGACCATCGCCACCGAGCCGCCGTAGTTGTCGACGCCGATCGCCGCGATCCCATCGGCCACGGCCTGGGTGTTCACCAGCACCACCGGCAAGGTATCCAGATCAGCGGCAAGCGCGACCGGGGTGGATAGATAGGGCGACATGAACAGCAGGCCATCGACGCGGCCGCGCATCGTGCGCAATGCCGCGCTCTGTTCTTCCGGATTGCCGTGATAACTCGATACCAACAGGTGCAGACCATGCATCCGCGCCACCTGATCGACACCGCGAACCAACTCGGAGAAGAACTCGCCGTGCAGATCCGGCAGCACGACACCCAGTGTGTGGGTGCGACGACTGCTGAGGCTGCGCGCGGCGGCATTGGGCGTGTAGCGCAAGTCCCTGGCCACCGCCAGCACGCGGTCGCGCACTTCGGCGACCACATTGCTGTGCCCGTTCAAGGCGCGCGATACCGTGGCGACAGAAACCTCCGCCACGCGTGCGACATCTTTGATGGTGACCCCTGGCATGTTGTCGACAGCCCTCCCCGGCTCGAATGCGCTAGACTGTAAACGTTTTCATAAGGGGTGTAAAGTTGCCGTAAATACCCCTGAAACCAAGACAGGAAGCGCCTTTCAGTGAATCCACACATGCTGCAATGCCGCAAATTCGTTGCCGAGCCCGAGACGCATACTGCTGCAAGCACGTCAAGCCGATCGTCTTCCAGCATGCTGCCGCGCTTCGGCGGCAGGATGCAACGCGCCATGTCCGGGAGCAACCTCGTTGTTGTTCTCTTTCTGTCCGCCATGTCCGTTTGTTGCCCCGGCGCACAGGCCCAGACGAACGCACCGATAACCGCCCGCCAATCAGTTCCCGCAACCATGCAAACTCACGCTTCCGCGCCATCGACCCCGCGGTTGGCGAGCCCCGCAAAACCACTGTATGCCGCAGCAGGCGAGTTCGTGGTCTGGCAACAGGACTTCGCCCTGCGCGACGGCGACGCAACGATTTGACCGCTCCGGGCGGGCGGATGGGCGGCCTTGATGGGAGGCGGAGCGCGGATGGATCTGGGCTGGTGCGCCCATCCCGATCCTGCCGCCAAACCCGCAGACGGCAATTGCCCGCAGTTCGTGCTGCATCAGTCGGACATCGCAGCCATGCTGGGGCTGCATCCGACGCCGACGGGGCTGTGGCCGCAGAAGAGCGACCCACGCGTGGCTGCAGTGATTGCGATGTCGCCCGATGGCGATCTCTGGGGTGCGGACTACGCGGGCATCGCTGCGTTGAAGGCGCCTACGCTGATCATGGCCGGATCAGACGATCGCACGAACGATCCGAGGTTCTGCGCCTATCCGATCTACCAACATCTCGGCAGCGCGCAGAAGGCGCTCGTTGTCTTCGAGCATGGCAATCACGACCTGGGCTGGGACACCTATTCCGACCAGATCAAACACCTCATGACGGCTTTCCTGCTGGCTCGATTGAAGGACGATCCGCAAGCCGCGAATGCATTGTTGCCAGCGAACGTCGCTTTCGATGGCGTCAGCTACGCTACGACCGAATCGCATCCTGAGTGACGCATCAGTCCAGGAACAGATCGGGCAGCAGGGACTGCGAGGCATCCATCGCATAGCCCGAGAAGTCGGTGACGCCGCGCTCGCGCAGGATGTCCTCGTCGATCACGAAACGTCCGTTGCGTTCGCGCGACGCCGTGACCAGGATCGCGTGCGCGGCATCCGCGACGATCTCGGGCTTGCGGCATTGCGCGATAGACACGCCAGGGATCATGTTGATCGCATCGGTCGCGATCACCGTGCGCGGCCACAGTGCGTTGACTGCGATGCCTTGCGGGCCGAACTCGGCGGCGAGGCCGAGCGTCACGAAACTCATGCCCATCTTGGCGAGCGTGTAACCGGTGTGCGGCGCCCACCATTTCGGGTCGAGGTTCGGCGGCGGCGCGAGGGTGAGGATGTGCGGGTTCGGGGCTTTCAGCAGTTCCGGCAGGCACGCCTGTGAACACAGGAAGGTGCCGCGCGCGTTGACCTGCTGCATCAGGTCGAAGCGTTTCATCGGCGTGTCGAGCGTGCCGCGCAACCAGATCGCACTGGCGTTGTTGACGAGGATATCGATCCCGCCGAACACATCGACCGCCGCGGCGACCGCCGCGCGGACCTGGTCTTCCTCGCGGATGTCGCATTGCAGCGGCAGCGCGCGGCCGCCGGCTTCCTCGATCGCGCGCGCGGCGGTGTGGATGGTGCCGGGCAGTTTCGGATTGGCGACCGACGATTTCGCGGCGACCACGATGTTCGCGCCGTCGCGCGCCGCACGCAGCGCGATCGCAAGTCCAATGCCGCGCGATGCGCCGGTGATGAACAAGGTCTTGCCGCGCAGATCTGACATGGTCCCACTCCTGACGAACGATGGTTCGAGTGTATCCGGCGCATCGCGCGGCCGCTCATCATGATGCCGCGAGGCACTCCCCGGCTTCGGATCGACTCTGGTTGCAGCTACTCTGGTTGCAGCTGGACGATCAATTCGAGCAAGCGTTGTAGGCGCGCTTCCGGACCGGATTCCTGCAGCAGCACCTGGCGGTCGGCCAGCGCGATCGGCAGCAGTTCGGCGAGCCGCCAACTCACCCATGCCGCATCGGCGTAAGCCGCCGCATCCGCGCGTGCATGCACGCCACCCATGTGTTCGATCAGGCGCCGCAGCAAGGTCGCGAGCAAGTCGTATTCAATCGCGAGCGGGATCGCCGAGGGTTCGTCCAGCCACGCCACATCAGCGACGATCAGCCCGTTGTCGCGCACGCGTGTGTGCTCGACATGGAAGCGGCGCGAGCCCTGCACGGTGATGCCAAGCAGGCCGTCGGGCAGCGTGGTGAAATCGACGATGCGCGCTTCGGTGCCAATCGCTACCGGCGACGGAGGTTTGCCCGCTTCATCGCCGTCGACGATCAGGCAAACGCCGAAACCGCTGGCATCGCGACCGCACTGGCGCACGAGGTCGAGGTAGCGCGGCTCGAAGATCCGCAGCTGCAGTTGCGCGCCGGGAACCAGTACGGCGGGGAGCGGGAACATTGGCAGCGCGTTTGCCGGCATCACGCCTCATCCAGGGAATCGCCGATCGATTGCACTCGTTCGCCTTGAGCCTTCCGAATTGCCCGCCTAACGATTGAACCATGCGATTTCCGATCATGGTTCGACAGGCTCACCACGCACGGAAATCATCTCATCACGCACGGAAACCATTTCACCACGAACGGAAATCATCTCACCACGAACGGAAATAATTCATTGTTTTCCTGGTGCCGTGCCAATGGAGCCTCAGGCAACATGCAGCGCGGCGAGAAATCGCCGTGGCGCGCCCTCGAAGCCGCCGTTGGACATGAACACCACGTGGTCGCCATCGCGCGTCGTCGTTGCCAACGTCGCGATCAACGCATCGACATCGGCGACCGCCGCGCCATCCCCACGCAATGCCGAAATCACCGCGCTCGCATCCCACGGCAATTCCGCGCGCTGCAGGAACACGACGACGTCGGCACCATTGAGCGATGGCGCGAGTTCGGCCGCATGCGCGCCGAGGCGCATCGAATTGCTGCGCGGTTCCATCGCGACCACGATGCGCGCCTTGCCCACGCGCGCGCGCAGTCCGGCGAGCGTGGTGCGGATCGCGGTCGGGTGATGTGCGAAATCGTCGTAAACGGTGATGCCGCGCGCCTTGCCCAATAATTCGAGCCGCCGCTTCACGCTGCGGAATTCCGCCAGCTTCGGAATCACCTGCGCGAGATCGACGCCAACCGCATGCGCAGCCGCGAGCGCAGCCAATCCGTTCATCACGTTGTGGCGGCCGAGCAGGTCCCAGCGCACGATGCCGACCTCGACGCCGCGATGCAGTACTGCGAATTCGGAGCCGTCCTCGGCGATCGGGCGCGTCGTCCATTCGGCGTCGCCTTCCAGCGCGAAGCGCTCGACCGGCGTCCAGCAGCCCATCGCGAGGACTTCGGCAATGCGCGCGTCCTCGCCGTTGACGATCAATCGCCCATTGCCGGGCACCGTGCGCACAAGGTGGTGAAACTGGCGCTGGATCGCGGCGATGTCGGGGAAGATGTCGGCGTGGTCGTATTCGAGGTTGTTGAGGATCGCGACGCGCGGCCTGTAGTGGACGAACTTGCTGCGCTTGTCGAAGAACGCAGTGTCGTATTCGTCGGCCTCGACCACGAATTCGCTGCCGGAACCAAGCCGTGCGGAAACACCAAAATTCTCCGGCACGCCGCCGACCAGGAAACCCGGATCGCGGTCGGCGGCTTCGAGGATCCACGCGAGGATCGAGGTCGTCGTCGTCTTGCCGTGCGTGCCCGCGACCGCGAGCGTGGTGCGGCCCGGCAGCACGTTCTCACGCAGCCATTCGGCGCCCGAGGTGTAATTCATCTGCGTGTCGAGGACGTGCTCGACGGATGCGTTGCCGCGCGACAGCGCATTGCCGACCACCACGACATCGGTATCGGTTGCGATGTTCTCCGGCGCGTAACCCTGTGACAGCGCGATGCCCAGCGCTTCGAGCTGGGTGCTCATCGGCGGATAGATATTCTGGTCGCTGCCGGCAACGTCGTGGCCAAGCTCGCGCGCAAGCGCCGCAACGCCGCCCATGAAGGTACCGGCGATGCCGAGGATATGAAGTTTCAAACGGGAGTCCTGCGTGGTTTAGCCAGAGGCGAATTAGAACACGCGCGGATAGCAGTGGTCGGGGAACGGGGAACGGGGAACGGGGAACGGAAAAAGCTGACGCTGTCCCGACTCGTCCACAACCGCCTTGACTCAGGCTGTCCCTGTTCCCTGTTCCCTGTTCCCCGTTCCCCGTTTCAAGCAAACCGGCTGGCCAGCGCCTCGACGATGCGCTCGAACACGTCTTCCATCGAACCCACGCCGTCCACTGCGGTGAGCTTCTGCTGGTGCCGGTAAAACTCGATCACCGGCGCGGTCTGCTCTTCGTAGACCTGGAGGCGCTTGCGCACGGATTCAGGATTGTCGTCGGCGCGGCCCTCGGCCATTGCGCGGCCTGCAAGGCGTGCGACCAGCAATTCGGTATCGACATCGAGCTGGATCGCGCGCTCCATCGGTTGCGCAAGGCGCACAAGCAGCCCGTCCAGCGCATTCGCCTGCGCGAGGTTGCGCGGGTAGCCATCAAGGATGTAGCCATCGCCGGTGTCGCCCTGCGACAGGCGCTCCTCCAGCATCGCGAGCACGATCCCATCCGACACAAGACCACCGGCCTCCATCACCGCCTTGGCCTGCAAGCCAAGCGGTGTCTCGGCCTTGACGGCCGCACGCAGCAGGTCGCCGGTGGAAATGTGCGGGACACGGTAGTGGTCGCGCAGGCGGGTTGCCTGCGTGCCCTTGCCGGAACCCGGCGCGCCCAGAAGTACCAATCGCATGCTTGGATTCCCGAAAAAATCGCATCGCGTCGCGCGGACTGCGCGTACATCGGGATTGCTACACTCGATGCAGGCTACAGCCACGCCGCCATGCGGACTGGGTTCACGCTAACCGTTGCCGGCAGGCCAAGTCAAATCAAGCGTTCGAGGGGTTTGGGTCATGCGCAAATACAACATGCTGTACGCACAATCCGGCGGCGTCACTGCGGTGATCAACGCGACCGCTTCGGCGGTGATCCGGAGCGCGCGCCAGTACAAGGTCAAGGTGCTCGCCGCGCGCAACGGCATCCTCGGCGTGCTGCGCGAGGATCTGATCGACACCTCGAAGGAGTCCATCGCAGCGATCCGCGCACTCGCGCACACGCCGGGCGGCGCGTTCGGCTCGTGCCGCTACAAGCTGAAATCCCTGGATCCGACTCAACAAGGCTCCGACCGCGCGCAATACAAGCGGCTGATCGACGTGCTGCGCGCCCACGACGTACGCTGGTTCCTCTACAACGGCGGCAACGATTCGGCCGATACCGCCTGGAAGCTCTCGCAGATCGCCGCCGAATTCGACTACCCACTGGCCTGCATCGGCGTGCCGAAGACTGTGGACAACGACCTGGCGATTACCGACTGCTGCCCGGGTTTCGGGTCGGCCGCGAAGTACACCGCCGTATCCGTGCGCGAGGCCGCGCTGGATGTCGCCGCGATGGCCGACACCTCGACCAAGGTGTTCGTCTATGAGGTGATGGGTCGCCATGCGGGCTGGCTCGCAGCCGCATCCGGCATGGCTGGCAGCGGCCCGAACGATGCCCCGCAGATCATCCTGTTTCCCGAGCGCGCGTTCGACGAGGCCGAATTCCTCGCGAAGGTCAAAGCCACCGTCGCCCGCGTCGGCTGGTGCGTCGTGGTCGCGTCGGAAGGCGTGCGCAACGCGGACGGACGCTTCCTAGCCGAGGCCGGCAACACCGACGCGTTCGGCCACGCGCAACTCGGCGGTGTCGCGCCATTCCTCGCCGGACTGGTCAAACGCGCGCTTGGGATGAAGGTGCACTGGACGGTGCCGGACTACCTGCAACGTTCGGCCCGACACCTGGCTTCGGCGACCGACCTGGAGCACGCGCAGGCGGTCGGCGAGGCTGCTGTCGAGTACGCGATGGCCGGAAAGAACGCAGTGATGCCGGTAATCGTGCGCACGTCGGATGCGCCGTATCGCTGGACCATCGAAGCCGCACCGCTCGCGTCACTGGCCAATCGCGAGAAAAAATTGCCGGCGAATTTCATTCGTCGCGACGGCTACGGCATCACCACCGCAGCCCGCGAGTACCTGGCACCGTTGATGCGCGGGGAAGCGCCGCCGCCGTATCGCACCGATGGATTACCGGATTACGTTGCGCTGAAAAACATTGCCGTGGCGAAAAAACTGCCCGCCTGGGCCGGCTGATCGCTTTCGCTCGAACCGGTGCTCCTGCACATTAGGTCGCTTTGCCTCTGCGTCGATCGCACTACGGTCGGCCACGGACCGAAGAGGCCCGTGACCGACCGCAGGATTTGCGTCATTTCATCGTTTTGCAGGCAACCGAATCGCACTCCAGCAGCTGATCCTTCCCGCTCTGACAGGTTGCCTGGTAAACCTCATGGTCGTTGGAGCCGCTGACGAACTTGAAGTTGCGCTCGCAATGCAGCTTCGCCAATTCCGATTTGGCGGAGTCGCTATAGGTATTGCGAACCCTGACGCTACGATCCGATGTTTCCGATGTTCCGGCACCCGAAGGCGCTGCGTACGTTGGAAGTGCGGCACCAACGGTCGCGGCGCAGTTCTTGCGGATATACGCTCCTTCGAGCGCTTCGTACGAGCCTTTCAGGTGGGCATATTCCTGGGCTTGCGGGCCGTCGCCCTTCAAGAAAAACAATGTCGGCCAGAAAAGCACGAGTCCCACGCCCATCTTGACCTTGTCGCCCGAAGCCCGCTTGTCCACGTCGCCAGCAACAGAAGTGATCTGTGCTTGGAGTCGATTGGCTTCTTGCAGCTGCTGTTCGCACGAATAAGCATCGTATGTGATTGGGCTGACATACGCGGCTCGGATGTCCTTGGAGTTGCTCGCGCATCCGGCAACCAGCCCCGCTATCGCCAGAACAAGAATTGCTCTTGAAGTCTTCAATGCCATCCCCTGATCGCCCTTGGACTCGCGAGTCTAATGCAAATAGCCTCGCAGGCTTGGCAGGTGAGACGGTTCAATTGCGCTCAGTGGGCTGTTTCAGATGTGCTTGCTGTTGTCGCGCAGGCACCACGCATGCGCAGCACTGCCGTGAACAGCGGCGCCGCAGCGGCTTGCTGCGGCTTGTCCAGGTACAGCCGCGAACGGCCCTGCGGATCGAGCACTGGCGGCGCGACATCGCCCGCACGGCGCCAGACCTCAAGCACCGCGACACACGCCGGCGCATCCGTGCGTGGAACGCTGATGCGATCGTTGAGAATCCAGCCGGACTTCACGGTCGGCGGCTTCTTCATCGTGGCTGCCGCGACATACACCGCGCGCTGGGCGCAACGCTCGCGCTGCACAGCCTCAAACGCATAAGGCTTCGCGGCATCGCCGGTGAACTGGCCTTGCAGGCGCACGCAGGCTTCGGGGATCGTGCGCAGGGTATGCAACTGGCCGACCGGCTGCGGGCTGGCGATCTCGCGCTGTATCTCGGGCGTCGCGCTGTCTGCCGCGCGGGTCATGGAGGGTGCAAGCGCCAGGATGGCAATGGCTGCGGCAAGCAGGATGGACGGATTGCGCATGGCGATTCCTCGATCAAAACAGTGCCGAGGCTGCCACGTCGGCGCTGAACCTTGCCCGACAATGGTTGGCTCGGGCGGCGAGCTTTGCCATACTCGCACGGTTGTGCCGTGCTCGGCGGGCGGCGCATGCAGCAACACCTTGTCCCACCCAATCACATTCAATCGACAATCGACCGGTCCAAACCGGCCTTTACAGACAGGGGAGTGCGTTCATGCTTGAGCAGTATGGTTTATGGCTGGCGCTGGGTTGCGCAGCGCTCGCGATCGTCTATGGCATCGTTTCGGCACGCTGGATCATCGCCCAGCCCGCAGGCAACGAACGCATGCAGCAGATCGCTGCGGCCATCCAGGAAGGCGCACAGGCCTACCTCAACCGCCAATACGCCACCATCGCTGTCGCTGGCGCGGTGCTGTTGGTGCTGATGGGATATTTCCTGAACTGGTACACCGCTGGCGGCTTCGCGATTGGCGCGGTGCTGTCGGGCGCTGCCGGTTACATCGGCATGAACGTCTCGGTCCGCGCGAACGTGCGGACGGCCGAAGCCGCACGTCGCGGCATCGGTCCGGCGATGGACGTCGCGTTCCGCGGCGGCGCGATCACCGGCATGCTCGTTGTCGGCCTCGGCCTGCTCGGCGTCGCCGGCTACTGGATGGCGCTCGGGCACATGGGGATCGTCGGCGAAGAAGCCCTACATGCGCTGGTCGGCCTCGCGTTCGGCTCCTCGCTGATCTCGATCTTCGCGCGCCTCGGCGGCGGCATCTTCACCAAGGGTGCGGACGTCGGCGCTGACCTGGTCGGCAAGGTTGAAGCGGGAATTCCGGAAGACGACCCGCGCAACCCGGCCGTGATCGCGGACAACGTCGGCGACAACGTCGGCGATTGCGCCGGCATGGCGGCCGATTTGTTCGAAACGTACGCAGTGACCATCATCGCGACGATGCTGCTGGCCGGACTGACCTTCGCCAACAACACGAACGCCGTGCTGTATCCGCTGGTGCTCGGCGGCGTGTCGATCATCGCTTCGATCATTGCGACGTTCTTCGTCAAGGTGAAACAGGGCGGCTCGATCATGGGCGCGCTGTACAAAGGCGTGATCGTGTCGGCGGTGTTGTCGGCTGTCGCATTCTGGTTTGTGACCGGCGACCTGCTGCCGCAGGGGCTGACCACCGGCGACGGCCTCGGCATCTCGAAGCTGCAGTTGTTCGAATGCTCGCTGATCGGCCTGGTGCTGACCGGCCTGATCGTGTGGATCACCGAGTTCTATACCGGCACGCAGTACAGTCCGGTGCAGCACATCGCCGCCGCTTCGACCACCGGCCACGGCACGAACATCATCGCGGGCCTCGGCATCTCGATGAAGTCGACCGCGCTGCCGGTTATCGTGATCTGCGCCGCGATCTGGGGCGCGTACCACCTCGGTGGCCTGTACGGCATCGCGATCGCCGCGACCGCCATGCTGTCGATGGCCGGCATGATCGTCGCCCTCGACGCCTACGGCCCGATCACCGACAACGCCGGTGGCATCGCCGAGATGTCCGACCTGCCGCCGGAAGTCCGTGGCGTCACCGATCCGCTCGACGCAGTCGGCAACACGACGAAGGCCGTGACCAAGGGCTACGCGATCGGTTCGGCCGCACTGGCCGCACTCGTGCTGTTCGCCGACTACACGCATAACCTCGACACCCACTTCGGTCACGCGACCGCATTCGACCTGTCGAACGTCTATGTGATCATCGGCCTGCTGATCGGCGGACTGATCCCGTACCTGTTCGGCGCGATGGCGATGGAAGCGGTCGGCCGCGCAGCAGGCGCCGTCGTCGAGGAAGTGCGTCGCCAGTTCCGCGATATCCCCGGCATCATGGCAGGCACCGCCAAGCCGGATTACTCGCGCGCGGTCGACATGCTGACCAAGTCCGCGATCAAGGAAATGATCGTGCCGTCGCTGCTGCCGGTGCTGGTTCCGGTCGTGGTCGCGTTCGGCTTCAAGTGGCTCGCGGGCAACTCCGAAGCCGGCGCGCAGGCGCTCGGCGGCGTGCTGATCGGCACCATCGTGACCGGTTTGTTTGTTGCCATTTCGATGACAACGGGCGGCGGCGCATGGGACAACGCCAAGAAGTACATCGAAGACGGCCACCACGGCGGCAAGGGTTCCGAGGCGCACAAGGCCGCGGTCACCGGCGACACCGTCGGCGACCCGTACAAGGACACCGCCGGCCCGGCCGTGAACCCGCTGATCAAGATCATCAACATCGTGGCCTTGTTGCTGGTGCCGCTCCTTTGAAAGAGCGCTGTCGCGCTAAGCGCGACGATCACTCCCCGCTTCAATCATGTGACGCTGTCATGCGAAGCGTGACGATCACTCCCCCTCTCCTGCGCTAGCGGGAGAGGGTACGGGGTGAGGGCTTCCCATCGGGAGAGGGCAAGGGGTGAGGGGCAAACCTCGCCAAGCACTCAATCAAAGCCCCGCTTATTGCGGGGCTTTTTTGTTTTCCCGCAACGCGGGAAAACCGCCCTTGCATCGCGGTCTCATCACCCGCGCGGATATCACTGCACTGAGGCAATGTCGCTCGCTCCACGCATCCGCCGCGCCCAACGCAGGATCGGGCGTTCGATCGCGAACCAGGTCAGTGCGGACAACGCGATCGTGATCGCGAACGTCGCAATGGCGAATCTCCACGGCGCGTCGCCCGGCATGCGCGGCTGCAACCACAGCAGCACCGGCATGTGCCACAGATACAGGCCATAGCTGAGATCGCCGCACAACATCATCAGTTTGCTTCCGAACCGCAGCGTCGGTGCGGCAAATGCGGCGGCGACTGTGAGTCCACCAGCAAGTGCGGTGAGGCTGCGCAAGCCGGTCGCGCTGAGCGGATTCGCCCAGTAATCACCGGCGCGCGCGACAAACCATTCCAGTGCGCCGCACCAGCACAGCAGCGCGAGCGCACCCAGCATCAACGCAAGTCGCACATGCGGCACGTCGCCACGCGCGCGACGTCGGCATTGCCACAACGCCACCAGCATGCCGGCGGCGAATGCGTCGATCACGCCAGGCAACTGACTCGCGTGGATGAACTGCGCTGGATCGGGAGTGGCGAGATGCGAACCCGCATCCTGCCACCAGACCAGCGCGCGCCAGCCGATGGCGATCACGAACGACATCATCGGCAACATCCATCCGCGCGGCTTCAACAGCAGCGCGCCACCAAGCGCCATCAGCACATAGAACTGCATCTCCAGACCCAGCGACCAACTCGGTCCGTTGATGACGCCGTGGGTCGATGCGGACAGGTTCTGCACGAACAACAGTTGCGCGATGAGCAGATGCGTGAGGTCGGCGCGGTGAAGGATATCGGGCTTCACGAACACGACGAATGCTGCGCATGCGATCACGTACAACGGCAGGATACGCGCGAGGCGAAGGCGAAAAAAATCGCGTCGATAGCGCGTTGGCGCACGCCGCAACGACTGTTCGAGAGCGAGCAGGATCACCGCGCCGCTGATCGCGAAGAACAGGTCGACGCCGAGAAACCCGAAGCGGAACCACTGCCACGGCATCGTCGCTGGCACCGGCAAATTCGCGAGCACGACCAGGTGATAGACGATCACGCTGAACGCGGCGAACCCGCGCAATGCATCCAGCCAGGGGAAATACGTGCGGCCCACTGGGACAGTGGCATGGGGGACGCGGGCGTGTTCGGCGGTCATGCGGGAGCGCTGATCGAGTTGGACGCTTGTCAGTATCGTCGGACCCGATCCGTACTCGCTGGAGTTCATCGTGTTTCCCGGCATGGTGCGTAAGCGTATGCGAAGCCATGCGCTGATGCGATGGCGCTATCCTTGTCGTATCGTATCCTTCGCATCCGACCGCACCTCGTCGTGCGCAGTCATTCCAGGAGAAACCCATGGCCCTCGACCTCGTTCCCACCGGCCGCGACGTACCCGACGAAATCAACGTCATCATCGAAATCCCGAAGGACGCCGAGCCCGTGAAGTACGAAGTGGACAAGGCGACCGGCGCGATCTTCGTCGACCGCGTGCTGTCCACGCCAATGCGCTATCCGTGCAACTACGGCTACGTGCCGCACACGCTGTGCGGCGATGGCGACCCGGTCGATGTGCTCGTCGTGATGCCGATGCCGCTGATCCCCGGCTCGGTGATCCGTTGCCGCCCGGTCGGCATGCTCAGCATGACCGACGAGGCCGGCGCCGACACCAAGCTGCTCGCGATACCGATCGACAAGGTGTTTTCCGGTTATGCCCGCATGCAGGACATCGACGACGTGCCGCAACACTGGCGCGACCGTATCGGTCATTTCTTCCAGCACTACAAGGATCTGGAACCCGGCAAGTGGGTGATCATCGACGGCTGGAAGGATGCGGCTGCTGCGCGTTTCGAAATCCTCGAATGCGTGGCGCGCTATCAGGCAACGCCGGAGAAGCCGCACTTCTGAGGTTCAGCCACTCCCGTGCGGGAGGCGTCTATGTCCGCAACAGGCAAAATCACGGCAACAGCACTTGCCATCCAGCTCGCCGCCACTGCTCAGCCTTCGTGGCATGTCGGCCCGCCAAGATGACCGCTGAAGGCTTATGGTTGAGCCAAGCGAACTCGGCATAGAGTTCGCCTGCCTCAGATTGAATGACATGCCCCACCTTCGGCGGCGGATAGCGCAGTTCACGCAGCTGTTTCAACACCGTTACCGCGCTGGGCGATGCGTTGCCGATGATCAGATCCCATGGATCAATCGCTTCGATCCGCGCTTGGATCAATTTTCCCATCTCGCTGAGAGATGGCGTATTGATGGGCATGTTCCCATTGGGAACAGCCAATCCCTTCAACGTCGCAGATCCCTGCGTAAGTTGAAGCTCCTTGATATACGCAGACTCCTGATCCGTCTCGGTCAACAACAGCAAGTGCGACTCAGCACGAGTGATGGCGACATAAAACAAGCGCCGCTCCTCGGCCAGCGTGTCAGCCACCGTGACACCGAATGGTTGATACAGTGCATTGTCCGCATGGACCTTCGGAAACTGTCGCGACGTGACTTCAAGCACGATGACGGTCTCAGCCTCTTTGCCTTTGGCCTTGTGCGCCGTCATTACTTCGAGTTCGATGTCGTATGCAAGCTCCTCAAGTTCCGCATGGCCATCTAGTATCCAGCGTAGCCGTTTGCCGAACTCATCGAGCTCTAAGCCATAGGCATACCCGGTACGCGCCAATACGAGAACCTTCCCCAACCTGAGCTTGTCGGCACCATCGCGCCATGCTGATGCGACGATGAACTCGGCACATGCCTTCAGCGCTCGCGCTGCTTGCTGCTGAGGGATTGACGGCCCCTTCGGTTGTGGCTTACCCGACGCGAACGGCGTGCCGGTGAAGTAAACAGAATCACGCTTGCGATCCGCTTCATACCCAACACCGACCCTGAACTCGACAAATTGCTTGTCGATAGAGGCGACAGAAATCTCCGCTCGCCCACGTTTGTTCGCGCTTGCTGGTTGTCCACGCCCCGCCATGATCCGATTACCTGCATCGACAATCGCTGGTGCGCTGCGGTAGTTCGTGGCGATGCTAGCCTCCCCCGCATCCGGGAAATATTCGGAGAAGCCTTCGAAAAACTTTAATTGCGCTCCGGCAAATCCATTGATCCCCTGCCAGTCATCGCCCACCACGACCATCCGAAGCTTCGGATTAACTGTCAGGATCGCGTCGATCAGCCGGTGATACAGCTCGGAAAAATCCTGGAACTCGTCGATGAGCAGGCAACGGAGACCTTTCAGTGCAATCACGGACTTGTCGTCAAGCGCGATTGTCGCCGCTTCGCCTTGCTCCTTGACCCGCTCGGTGGCTAGCGTCATCAAATCGTCGAAGTCCATTGCGGGCTCCGACTCAAGCATGCGTTCGTATTCGCCGTATGCGCGCAAGGCAAGTTGATGGAACACGCGATTTCTCGGCTCTGGATCCGGGTCGCGCGCAATCGCATCCTCGGCCGTCCGCACGCTCCAACCGCGCTTCTTGGCGCGCTGGATGAAAGCAAGAAACAGTCCCGCCATGCGGGAAATCGTATTGGGTGCCTCGACAACGCGCCGAACGAGTTCCGACTCGCCCAGCTTCTCGCAACGCAACCCGGCACCAGCCAAGATCAGCCCGACTTGCGCTTCAAATGCCACCCGTCCCTGTCGCAACATTCCGGTATGGGTTTCAAGCAACGTAATGCCGCGCGTCGACCAGAATTTTCGCTTCTCGACGATATGGTTCCGGTAGCGCTTGGTATCGGTGTTTTTCCACCATGCGGGAACTTCCGCCTGCGGGTCTTCGGGATCGATCGCCCAATGCTCCAGGATCACATCCTTGCCGCCTGAGCTGATACTGAAATCGGGGTGATACGGCGCGCCATCGATCCGGTCTTTTCGATCCCAACTCCAAGGTTTTTCGTATTCATACTTGATGCCGTGTTCGAACAGGAAGTCCGAGATGAATTTTTCGCCGTTGGACTTGACGGCTTCGCCGACGAGAGATACCTGTGACATCGCCCGCCGGAGCGCGAAGTACTCCGCTTCCGGCAAGTCTGCGCCGATACGTTCAATCTGCTCCAGCTCTTTCCGAAAAAAAGCGTATAGATCCTCTTTGAAAGCTGGATTGAGAATGTTGCGGATCGTGCGCTCGATGAATTGCGATTGCTTGCGTCTGGATGTATCGCCACGCCTATCGTCGAATATCAGTTTGCGGCCCGTCGCGCCCGCAAGCCGGTACGCCAAGCTGTGGAACGTGCGCGCGTTGCGATAGTCGGCAACGTCCGCCGTCGCTTTTATGCGATTCCTGATCTCTTCGGCTGCTTTCGAGTTGAAGGCCAGGATCAGCACCTGATTCGGGTCAAGCCCTTCGTCGTCCATTGCCAGTGCTGCGAGTGCCGCAAGTGTTCGGGTCTTGCCAGAACCCGCGCGAGCACGGATCAGCAGCCGGCGTTCGGGGCGTGCGCACGCCAATCGTTGTTCTTCATCGAGAGGGATGCCGTATCGCGCCAGCCGCACGTCGAGTTTCGATCGCTTCAAGGCTGCCGCTACCGCAGATGTAATCTCAAGACGTTCGTCCATCAACCACTTGTCCAATCGACCGAGCGAACAAGTCGCGTAGCGCGTCGCTATCGCATCTGCCGCGTAGGCACGAAAGCGATGCTGAGCATAGTCGGTCGCCTCCCACCATGTCGCGCAGCTTTCTTTGTAGGCTGTATCGGCTTCCTTGAAGTTGCCATCGCTCAGCAAGTCCATTGCCCGGGCCTTCAGGCTGCGCCGCTTCGCCTCCAGCACGGCTACTTCGACAACCTGTCTTTCGGCGTCGTATTCAGGTCTTGGCCACCAAGGCGAACAGGTTTCCGCATAGAGTCGATCAGCCGCTGCGGAATCGCCTTCATGAAGCAGGTTCAAGACATGCTCGCGATGCGCTGCACGCTGTGCGGCGAGAATTTCCTCTTCTGCCGAGATAAATTTGTCAATCCCGACCCAACTGAACGTACCAGTGTCAAAGACCACGTCGCAATGATCATCCTCGTAGACAGCCGTCACAACACCAAAACCGAGATCCCCTCGACTTCTGTGCCTGACCTTTTCACCGATCTTCAAATGAGATCCCTCTGCGATGTGGCTCGCGCCTTCTGCTGCCGCAATGCGCATCACTCAGCGCGATAAATCTCCGCGCCAGCGTCGCGAAATTCCTTCGCCTTCTCAGCCATCCCACGCTCCAGCGCCTCGACCTCATCGGCGACGCCTTCCTGCTTCGCATAGTCGCGCACGTCCTGGGTGATCTTCATCGAGCAGAAATGCGGGCCGCACATCGAGCAGAAATGGGCAAGCTTGTGCGCGTCCTTCGGCAGGGTTTCGTCGTGGAACTCCTGTGCCTTCTCCGGATCGAGACCGAGGTTGAACTGGTCGGCCCAGCGGAACTCGAAGCGTGCCTTGCTCAATGCGTTGTCGCGCACCTGCGCACCCGGGAGACCTTTCGCGAGATCGCTCGCATGCGCGGCGATCTTGTAGGTGATGATGCCGTCGCGCACGTCCTGCTTGTTCGGCAGGCCGAGGTGTTCCTTCGGCGTCACGTAACAGAGCATCGCGGTGCCGAACCAGCCGATCATCGCCGCGCCAATCGCCGAGGTGATGTGGTCGTAGCCGGGCGCGATGTCGGTCGTCAGCGGGCCGAGCGTGTAGAACGGTGCTTCGCCGCAGACTGCAAGCTGGCGCTCCATGTTCTCCTTGATCAAATGCATCGGCACGTGGCCGGGACCCTCGATCATGGTCTGCACGTCGTGCTTCCACGCGATCTTGGTGAGCTCGCCGAGCGTGCGCAGTTCGGCGAACTGGGCCTCGTCGTTGGCATCGGCGCCCGAGCCGGGCCGCAGGCCATCGCCCAGCGAGAAGCTCACGTCGTAGGCCTTCATGATGTCGCAGATGTCCTCGAAGTGCTCGTACAGGAAGCTTTCCTTGTGGTGCGAGATGCACCACTTGGCCATGATCGAGCCGCCACGCGAGACGATGCCGGTGCGGCGATTCGCCGTCATCGGGATGAACGGCAGGC